>NZ_JALKFZ020000136.1 GCF_023243075.1 Frankia sp. AiPa1
GTCCGGCTCCGCCTCGGTCCGGCTCCGCCTCGGTCCGGCTCCGCCTCGGTCCGGCTCCGCCTCGGTCCGGCTCCGCCGAGCATGGCGGCGGCGTCGGGCCCAGCCGTCGGTGTTCGCTTTGTGGCGAAATGTCCGTTGATTCAGGTAGGGTATGGCCGATGTCGTCGCCGTCTCTGCGCGAGGATGGGCTGGACACCCCGCCCACTACGTACCGCAGCGGGCCTTCGAGCATGATCCTGCTAAACAGGTCGCCGTGGGGGGTAAATCGGACACGAATGGCCCCACAGCGACCTGTTTAGATCTTGGGCCCTTGCTGGCTCACGGTCGTCGTCACGGACCGTAGCCGCAGCCGTTCAGCGTCGCTGCGCCGCGTTGGCACTGGACGGGTCGTCGGCCTCAGCTGGTCGTCGGCGTCAGCAAACAGTGTCGGTGACGCCTGGTAGGAATGCCGTCATGACCGAACCGTCCGGCACGATTCCCGGCCTGGGCTCGAAGGCCGCGGCGGCGGCGCCTGAGCAGGATGCCGGCCGCCGGCCGGCGTCGGCCGGGTCAGGCGGGAGAGTCGATCGGTCCCTGTCCGCCGGGCGGACGTCGCAGGTTGGTTCGGCCAGGGGCGGCGGTCGGTCTTCATCGGTCGGACGGTCGCCCGGAGGCGGAGGCGGAGGCGGAAGCGGAAGCGGGCGCCGGCGCGCGCCGGGCTCCCCCGCGCCGCCGGCCGAGGTGCTGCCGGTCGCCCGGGTGGCGGTCGACACTCCGTTGACCCACCTGGATCGTCTCTTCGACTATCTGGTGCCTGCCAGTCTGGCTGCGTCGGCTGTTCCCGGATCGCGGGTGCGGGTGCGCTTCGCGGGCCGCTTGGCCGATGGTTTCATCCTGGAGCGGGCGGAGTCTTCCGATCACGTGGGGCGGCTCGCCCCACTGGCCAGATCGGTCTCCGCCGAACCGGTGCTCTCCCCGGCCATCGCCCGGCTCGCCCGCGCCGTCGCGGACCGCTATGCCGGCACCCTCGCCGACGTCCTGCGCCTGGCTGTTCCGCCGCGCCATGCCCGTGCCGAGACGGCCGAGGTCGCGCAGGCAGCGGGACTGGCCGAGATGGCGGCCCCGCGGACCGAGCCAGCGCTGTCAGCATCGCCGGACTCACCTACCGAGCCGCTGTCCCAAACCCAGCCGTCGGACCCAGGGCCGCCGTCAGAGCCGGGTTCGCGGTCGGAGTCGGAGTCGGAGTCGCGGTCAGAGCCGGGTTCGGAGTCGGAGTCGGAGTCGGAGTCGGAGCCGGGTTCGCGGTCAGAGCCGGGTTCGCGGTCGTGGCCGGGGCCGCTCTCAGAGCTTGGGTCGCGGTCGGGGGCGAGGGGGGTGCCGGCTGGAGGGCCGAGGGGCTGGGCACGGTATCCGGACGGGCCGTCGATGCTGACGGCGCTTGCGGACGGGCGCAGTCCACGGGCCGTGTGGTGGGCGCTGCCCGGGCCGGCCTGGCCGGCGATGGTCGCCGCCGCGGTGGCGGCGACCCTGCGGTCGGGACGTGGCGCGGTCGTCGTGGTGCCTGATCACCGGGATGTCGACCGGGTAGAGGCGGCGCTGGTCGAGGCGGTCGGGCGGGAAGCCACGGTCGCCCTGCGAGCCGATCTCGGGCCGGCCGCACGGTACCGGGCGTTCCTTGCGGCCAGTCGTGGGCAGGCGCGGGTCGTGGTGGGTACCCGTGCGGCGGTCTTCGCGCCCGTCACCCGGCTTGGCCTGCTCGTTATCTGGGATGACGGCGACGATCTGCATGCGGAGCCGCTTGCTCCCTATCCGCACACCCGGGATGTCGCGGTGCTGCGCGCCGGGCAGGAACGCGCGGCGCTGCTCGTCGGCGGGTTCTGCCCGACCGTGGAGGCCGAGGCCCTGGTGCGGGCGGGCTGGGCCCATCCGCTGCGGGCCGGGCGGGCCGAGCTGCGGGAGCTTGCCCCCCGGGTCGAGGCGACCGGCTCGGACCACGAGATCGCCCGGGACCCGGCAGCCCGGGCCGCCCGGCTGCCGTCGCTGGTCGTGCGGACCGCCCGGGCGGCTCTCGACGCGGGTGCGCCGGTGCTCATCCAGGTCCCGCGGCGGGGCTACCAGCCATCGCTGGCCTGCGCCGGCTGCCGCCGTCCGACCCGCTGCCGGCACTGCCAGGGGCCGCTGGGCCGTCCGTCCGGCGCGGGCCTGGCGGCCTGCGTATGGTGTGGACGCCCCGAGGCGGCCTGGCAGTGCCCGTCCTGCGGGGATACCCGGTTCTGGGCCTCGGTGACCGGCGACCGGCGCACGGCCGAGGAGCTTGGCCGGGTGTTTCCGGGGGTGCGGCTGCGCACCTCCGGGCGCGATGGCGTGCTGGCCACCGTGCCCGCCGAAGCGGCCCTGATCATCTCCACTCCAGGGGCGGAACCGGTTGCGGACGGCGGCGGCTTCGGCGCCGTGGTTCTGCTCGACGGATGGGCCCTGCTCGGCCGTCCTGACCTGCGGGCCGCTGAGACGGCGCTGCGGCGCTGGGCGGCGGCGGCGGCACTGGCCCGTCCGGCCGCTGACGGTGGCCGGGTGATCGTGGCTGCGGACGCGGGGCTACCGGCCGTGCAGGCGCTCATCCGCTGGGACCCGGCGACCTTCACCGCCCGTGAGGCCGACGAGCGCGCCGCGCTCGGCTTTCCGCCGGCGAGCCGGATGGCCGCGGTCGACGGCACCGCCGCGGCCCTCGCCGAGCTGTTGGACGTTCTGCGGCTGCCCGACGATGCCGACGTGCTAGGCCCGGTGCCGCTGCCCACCGCTAGGCCTTCGAGCCCCGCCGGCGGCCCCGGCCCCGGCAGATCCACGCGCCCCGCCCGGCCGTCGGATCCGGCGCGTCCCGGCGGCAGCCCGGAGGCAGGCGAGCTCGAGCGCCTCCTCGTCCGAGTGCCGCGTGCTCGCGGTGCCGAGCTCGCCGCGGCCCTGCACGCCGCCCGCGGCGTGCTCGGCACCCGGCGCAGCACGAGCGGTCTGCGTATCCAGCTGGACCCGCTCGTGATCGGCTGAGCGGCTATGGCGTCGAGTCACGGTCCGCCCCGGGGTCACAGTGGCGGGGACCGCCCGCGAGTCACAGCGGCGGTCCGCGCCCGGTCGTGCACGCTGGCGGAGGTCGGCCGCGATACGGTCGTGCGGCGTCCGGCCGCGGGACACGGCCGGTCATCCTGGAGAAGCCCCGCAGGATCGTCCCGCTCGAATGTCCCGCAGAGACGGCCACGGCGTCCTCGCGCCTTGTGGCGGAACGGTGTTCGTGTGCGCCTTGTCTTCGCCGGCACGCCGGCGGTTGCCCTGCCCAGCCTGCGGGCTCTGATCGACAGCCCGCAGCACGACGTGGTCGCTGTGGTCACTCGGCCCGACAAACCGGCCGGCCGCGGCCGGAAGGTCACCTCGCCGCCGGTGCACGTGCTGGCGGACGAGGCTGGTATCCCGGTGCTCAGCCCGCGCCGTCCGGGAGACCCGGAGTTCCTCGCGGCGCTCACCGAGCTCGCGCCGGACTGCTGCCCGGTCGTCGCCTACGGCGCGCTGTTGCCGCCGCCGGCCCTGGAGATCCCCCGCCACGGCTGGGTCAACCTGCACTTCTCGCTCCTGCCGGCCTACCGCGGCGCGGCCCCGGTGCAGCGCACCCTGCTCGGCGGCGACGACCTCACCGGCGCCACCGTGTTTCAGATCGAGCTGGCGATGGACTCCGGCCCCGTGTTCGGAGTGGTCACCGAGCTGGTCCGCCCCACGGACACCTCGGGCGACCTGCTCGACCGGCTCGCGGACTCGGGCGCGCGGCTACTCGTCGCGGTGATGGACGGTCTCGCCGACGGCAGCGTCCAGGCGGTGCCGCAGCCGGACGAGGGAATCTCGTTCGCGCCGAAGCTCACCGTCGAGGAGGTGGGCGTCGACTGGAGCCGCCCGGCGGTCGCCGTCGACCGGTTGGTCCGGGCGGCCACCCCGGCGCCAGGTGCCTGGACGACGCTGCGGGATCGCCGCCTCAAGCTCGGCCCGGTCCGGATGGGCCCGCTGCCCGCCGACGCCACCACGAGGGGCCTCGCCCCCGGGGCGCTGGCCGTGCTCGCCGACGGGGCCGTTGCCGTGGGTACCGGCACCGACCCGGTGCTGCTCGGCGAGGTGCGTCCGGAGGGCCGCGGCCCGATGGCTGCGCAGGACTGGGCCCGGGGCGCCCGCCTGGGCGCGGACGAGCGCTTGATCACTCCGGCCCCAGCCCCGGCACCAGCCACGGAGCCGGCTTCGGCCGCCGCCTCGCCGCCGGCCGGGCGGAGCGCATGAGCGCCGCCGGGGCGCCCGGAGGTACCCGGGGGGCCCGCCCGCCGGCGCGGGTCGACCGGGCGCGGCGGCTGGCCTGGGAGGTGCTGCGGGCCGTTGACGAGCGGGGGGCGTACGCGAACCTGCTGCTGCCGGCGCTGTTGGCCGGCAGCGGCATGTCCGTCCGCGACCGTGGCTTCGCCACCGAGCTCGCCTACGGCACGCTGCGGGCCCAGGGCACCCTCGACGGAATGCTGGACACGGCGACCAGCCGGCCCGTGGACGGCATCGACCCGCCTGTGCGCGACGCACTGCGGCTGGGCGCCTACCAGCTGCTGCGCACCCGGGTTCCGGCGCGGGCGGCGGTGGCGACCACGGTCGACCTGGTCCGGGCCACCAGCGGAGAACGCCCGGTCCGCTTCGCCAACGCGGTGCTGCGCCGGGTCGCGGCGAGCGTCAGTGAGACCGGCGGTGATCTGGCCCTGATGCTCGGCGCGCCCGCGTTCGAGACCGACCCGATCGGCCATCTCGCGGTCGTGTGCGCCCATCCGCGCTGGATCGTCGAGGCCGTCGCGGAGGCGTTGGGCGACGATCTCACCGAGACCCGGGCAGCGCTCGTCGCCGACGACGTCCGCCCGGCCACCCACCTCGTCGCCCGTCCCGGCCGGATCGGGCGGGACGCACTGATCGCCGAGGTCGAGCAGGCCGGCCTGAGCGCCCAGCCCGGGCCGTACTCGCCCTATGCCGCTATTCTCGACGGCGGCGATCCGGGGGCACTCGCCTCGGTCCGGGCCGGCGCGGCCGCGGTGCAGGACGAGGGCAGCCAGCTTGTCGCGCTCGCCCTGGCCACGACGCCGACCGTCGGCCGGGACCTGGACCTGACCGTCGATCTGTGCGCGGGCCCTGGCGGCAAGGCGGCCCTGCTCGCCGGGCTGCTCACCGGCGGGCGGCTGCTGGCGCTCGAACCGCGGATGACCCGCGCGGCTCTGGTGGCCCGATCTCTTGATGGTGTCCCGGGCGCCTGGGTGGCCCGCGCGGATGGCCGGGCGGGCCCGCTGCCACCCGGATCCGCGGACCGGGTCCTGGTCGACGTGCCCTGTACCGGCCTGGGTGCCCTGCGCCGACGACCGGAGGCTCGGTGGCGGCGGACCGTGCAGGATGTCGCCGCTCTTGTCCCGTTGCAGAGTGCGCTGCTCGTCGCCGCCCTCGACCTCGTCCGCCCCGGCGGTGTGGTGGCCTACGCGACCTGTTCGCCGCACCCGGCCGAGACCACCGAGGTGGTCCGTCGCGTCGCGGCGCAGCGCCCGGAGGCGTCCCTGCTCGACGCGACCCGCGTCCTGGCGAATGTCCCCGACCTCGGTCCAGGCCCCTTCGTCCAGCTCTGGCCGCACCGCCACGGCACCGACGCGATGTTCCTCGCCCTCCTGCGCCGCAGCGACGCCTGACCAGGCGCCAGATCAAGTGGGGCGGGCCCGTGCCCGCTCGCGTGGGGTGACGGACCGTACGGGCGCCGGCACGGCAGATGTCCTCGATAGTCTCGCGGGGTGGCAACCGCACAGATCTACCCCAGCCTGCTCGCCGCTGACTTCGGCCGGATCGCCGAGGCGGCACATAGCGTCGAGGGACGGGCGGACTGGCTGCATGTCGACGTCATGGACTACCACTTCGTCCCGAACCTGGCGTTCTCCCCGGACACCGTGACGGCGCTGCGCGCGACGACGGCGACCCCGCTCGACTGTCATCTCATGATCGCCGACCCGGATCGCTGGGCCGCCGGTTACGCCGAGCGTGGCGCCGCGAACGTGACGATCCACGCCGAGGCTGTCTCGAATCTGCCTCGGACCACCGCGTCCATCCGCGCCGCCGGCGCCCGCACCGGGCTTGCCGTGAAGCCGAACACGCCGGTCGAGCGCTACGTGGAGGACCTGCACCGCTTCGACCTGCTGCTGCTTATGACGATCGAGCCCGGTTTCGGCGGCCAGACGTTCATGACCGAGGTCCTGCCCAAGATCGAGGCCGCCCGCCGGCTGCTGGACGACCGGGGCCTTGACCTCTGGCTGCAGATCGACGGCGGCGTGAACGAGCGGACGATCGAGGCGGCGGCCGCCGCCGGGGTGGACGTCTTCGTTGCCGGCACGGCCGTCTTCGGCGCCGAGGATCCCGGCGAGGCCGTGGAGAAGCTGCGGGCCCAAGCCCTGCGGGTCGCCCCGAACCTCACCCAACCGTCACCCTGAGTGAACATGGTCTCGGTCACATTTGTGGGGCAGGCGCGGACCGGATTCCTATGCCAAAATAGGGCAGCACAACTAGTAGCACGCGCGCTCCGGGGTCGGTGAAACTCCGAGCCGGCGGTGACAGTCCGCGACCCGCTCCAGATTTCTGGGGTGGTTGATCCGGTGAAATTCCGGGACCGACGGTGAAAGTCCGGATGGGAGGACGCGCGCGGGCCCGTGGTGCCTGTGCAGCGGTGGCTCATGCGGCTGTCGCCAGCGGGCGCGTGCCGGCGTGAGCATGCCGGCTGGTCCGCGTGGATGCCTGCCCATGGCCGGGGAGCGGTGCCCGGGACCGAAGGGCACGGGTCGGATGTTCACCGGCATCGTCGAAGAGCTCGGCATCGTCACCGCGGTGGATGCGGGCGCGGATGCGGCTTCGCTCACCATCACCTGTCAGACCGTTCTCGAGGACGCGATCCACGGCGCCTCCATCGCCGTCAACGGCGTCTGCCTGACCGTGACCAGCCTGCTGCGCGACAAGGCTGTTCTCGCTGGCGGCGCCGCGGCCAGCGCGGCATGGGACGGGGCCGCGCTGGATGACGCGGCGCTGGACGGAGCGTCCCGCGATGCCGTGGCCCGAGACGAGACGGCGAGCCGGGCCGGCCCCGCAGGCACGCTGACCGGCGCCAGTGCGTTCACCGCCGACGTGATGCACGAGACGCTCGCGCGTTCCTCGCTGGGTGGGCTCGCTCCCGGAGACCGGGTCAACCTGGAACGGCCGGTGCGCCTGTCCGACCGGCTCGGCGGGCACCTGGTGCAGGGGCACGTCGACGGCGTCGGCGTCGTCCAGGACCGGCAGGTCGCCGAGCACTGGGAGGTCGTGCGCGTCGCGTTGCCGGCGGGTCTCGACCGCTACCTCGTGGAGAAGGGCTCGGTGACGGTCGACGGGGTGAGCCTCACCGTTGTCGAGGTCACGCCCGCGCGCGACGACGCGCCGGCGTCGTTCACCGTCAGCCTGATCCCCACCACCCTCGAGCACACCACTCTCGGCCATCGTGCGCCCGGTTCACGGGTCAACGTCGAGGTCGACGTGCTGGCGAAATACGTCGAGAAGCTGCAGGCCGGCGCGTCCGGTCATTCCGAACCGGCCCCCGGCGGGCCCGTACCGGCCGGTACCTCTGATCCGAACGGATTCCAGCGATGACCAGTGCCAGGGATGTCGATCCGGGCGAGCGCGTGATCTCCGCCGACATCGAGTTCGCCGACATCGAGTTCGCCGAGATCGGGGCCGCGCTCGCCGATTTCGCGGCCGGGCGGCCACTCGTCGTCGTCGACGACGCGGATCGGGAGAACGAGGGCGATCTCATTTTCGCCGCCGAGGCCGCGACGCCGGAGCTCGTCGCGTTCATGACCCGCTACACCTCGGGGGTCATCTGCGTGCCGATGGACCCGGACGACACCGACCGGCTCGAGCTCGACCAGATGGTTCCGCACAACACCGAGCGGATGGGCACCGCGTTCACGATCTCCGTGGACGCCCGCACCGGCGTGTCCACCGGCATCTCCGCCGCTGACCGGGCCCGCACGATCCGGCTGCTCGCCGACCCGGGCACCACCCCCGGTGACCTGAGCCGGCCCGGCCACATCTTCCCGTTGCGCGCCAAGGACGGTGGAGTCCTGCGCCGCCCCGGGCACACCGAGGCGGCCGTCGACCTCGCCCGGCTCTCGGGCCTGCACCCCGCCGGCGCGATCTGCGAGATCGTCAACGACGACGGAACGATGGCGCGACTGCCGCAGCTGGCCGCGTTCGCCCGCGAGCACGGTCTGCTGCTGATCTCCATCGCGGATCTCATCGCCTACCGTCGGCGCACCGAGAAGCAGGTCGTCCGGGTCGCGGAGGCGTCGATCCCCACCCGCTACGGCCCGTTCCGTGCCGTCGGGTTCCGCAGCATCCTCGACGGCGTCGAGCACATCGCGCTGATCCGCGGCGAGCTCGGGGACGGCGAGGACGTGCTGACCCGGGTCCACAGCGAGTGCCTCACCGGCGATGTGTTCGGCTCCCGGCGCTGCGACTGCGGCACACAGCTCGACGCGGCCCTGCGGCTGGTCGCGGCCGAGGGCCGGGGAGTGGTCCTGTACATGCGTGGTCATGAGGGCCGTGGCATCGGCCTGATGCACAAACTGCGTGCCTACCAGCTGCAGGACGCTGGGCACGACACCGTCGACGCCAACCTGGCCCTGGGCCTGCCGGCGGACGCCCGCGACTATGGCACGGGTGCGCAGATCCTCGTCGACCTCGGGGTGCGGGGTATCCGGCTGCTGTCGAACAACCCGACCAAGCGGGCGGGCCTGGAGGGATACGGGCTGCGCATCGCCGAGCTGATCTCCATGCCGGTCAGCCACACGCCGGAGAACCTGCGCTACCTGACCACCAAGCGAGACCGGATGGGCCACTTGCTTCCCGGCCTGCCCATGGCGGTCGGCGAGGACACCCCGGCCGCTCCCCGCAGGCCCGCGGGCCCGTCGCTGGTGCCCGCGATCTCCGGCTGCGCCGCGGGCCGTGGTGGCGCGGGGGCCCACGACGGGGAGGCTGCCGACGAGGGGGCCGAACAGTGAGCGGCCACGGCGCACCGGCGGAGGTGCTCCCGCAGGCCACCGGCCTGCGCCTGGCGATCGTCGCGACCCGCTGGCATGCGGAGATCACCGACGCGCTGCTCGCCGGGGCGCTGCGGGCGGCGAAGGACGTGGGGCTGGCGACCGCGCCGACAGTGGTGCGGGTCGCCGGCGCGGTCGAGCTGCCCGTGGTGGTGGCGGCGTTGGCCGCGCGTCACGATGCGGTCGTCGCCCTCGGCGTGGTCATCCGCGGTGGGACACCGCACTTCGACTACGTCTGCCAGTTCGTCACGGCCGGGATTGCGCGCGTCACCCTCGACGCGAGGGTGCCCATCGGTTTCGGCGTGCTGACCTGCGACACGATCGACCAGGCGCGGGACCGGGCCGGTCTGGCGGACTCTCGGGAGGACAAGGGTCGCGAGGCGACGCTCGCAGCTCTCGAGACCGCCGCGGTGCTGCGCGCGCTCGATCCGACTGACTGAGACATCGGCGCCACGCACTGCGGTGGCACCCCCAGGATTCACACGGACGGTGCGAGCCCGATCCGTCCTGGTGACATGGCCTCGGTATGGTGTTGCCATCACGTGGCGATTCCGAGTGGATCGGGTGTGCCGACGGTGGGTTCGCTGCTCGTGATCGTGTTTGTGCCGGTCCTGATCCTGGTGAAGGGCTTGTCGGGACGACATGGTCGCGAGACGGTGATGTCGTGCCGTAGCGGCGGCTTCGCGCTGCGGCGTCGTCCGTCGGGGTCGATCCGGTGGTGAGGGCGAGGTGGCACGGATGGCGGGTCATGGCGGCGACGAGAATGACGGCGACCCGCAGCGCGACGCGCCCAGCCGGTCCACCGCTGCTCCCGGCGGCGGTGACGCGCGCCCGATCTCGCTGCTCGGGCTGCGCCTGACCGACACCCAGACTCCCCGCAACGCCCTGGTCACCCGCCGGTCCGCCCGCCCGCGCCCTGGCACGACGACCACCCCGCCCAGTGTCGGCCCGACCCTGCCACCGAGCTCCGCCTCGCCGCCGCCGCTACCCGCCTCGCCGCCGCCGCTACCCGCCCCGCCCGTACCGCCGCCCGCTGTGCCACCTGCCGCGTCGCTACCGGCTCCGGTCGCGTTCGACTCCGCCGATGGCGATGGGCCAGGCGCGCAGGAGCCCTTTGCCGACGACTCCGGCAACGACGCTGGTACCGAGGCCGGTACCGAGCCTGGAGCTCGGGTGGCCCCGGCGCACTCGCCGTGGCCACCCGGTTCGGCGGCGCGGCCGGCTACCAGCCCACCGGCCGCCGGTTGGACGCCTGACCTGGCCGGCGTGTCCGCTCCTATCGCCGCGCCCAACCCGCCCGATCTGCCGGGAATATCGGGAACACCCCGGCCACCCGGGTCCCCGGGGGCACCTGGATCGCCGGGCCCGGCCTTTCCGTTCGCCGCTCGACTGGCCCCTCCGTCGTTCGCTCTGCCGCCTCCACCCACGGCGAACCAGCCCCTGCCGCCGCTGGGATCGCCACCGTCCGCGTCGCCGGTGCGAGCGTCGGACATCGTGCCTCGCGGTACTGCAACCGCAGGCGCTCCGATGACAGGCGCTCCGAGCGCCGGGACGGTGACCCCTGCGACCGCGGCTGCGGATACTGTCACACCGGCTTCCGGCGCCGTCGCGGCGGCGGGCGGTGCGGAGCTGGTCGATGCGCCCAGGGTCGATCCGCCGATGGTCAGTCGGCCCGAGGCCAGCCCGTCCTTCGCCGGGTCGGCCCGGCGGGTGCCGAGCCCGCCGCCCAGTATTCCTCCGCCCGGGGAGGGCTGGGGGAGTATGACGGTGCTGGTACCGGCAGCCGGTGCTCCGGTGCCGCCGGACGTACCTCCTGGGTCAGGCGTGCCGGCCCCGGCGCCATCGGGAAGCGCGCACCCGGAAGCAGACGTGCCCGACCAGGCCGAACGGGCGGTGCACGCGCGCCCACCGCTCGGACCGTGGGTCTCGGGATTCGCCGGGTCGGCGGCGCAGGCGACGCAGGCCAGTCCCGCCCAGCCCGAGCTGCCACCGTTGCTGTTCCCGAGCTCGCCGCCGCTCGCGGGTCAGGCCGTCGTTGTTGCGCAGACGCCGTTCCCGCCCGCGCCCGCGCCACCCATGCCACCCGCGCCACCCATGCCACCCGCGCCACCCGTGGCGCCGTTCGCCGGGGTCAGATCCGCATCCGGCGAGCTCGCGATGCCTGCGCCCACGGTGCCTCCGCCTGATCCGTCGCTGTCCGGTGCGCCTGCACCCTGGCCAGGTGCACCCGTGCCCGGGGCGCCCGCCGGAGACGTCGGAACCTGGACGACGCCGTCAAGCCCCATGCCCGTGCCGGTGGTGCGCCCGACACCGCCGGCTCGTCCGATATCGCCGACTCCACCCGCACCGCTGACTCCGCCGGCACCACCCTCGTCACGACGGTTCGGCGGGCTGCCCGAGCGGGTGCGTAACGCCACCATCCTGGCCCGGGATGCCGCGGCCGCGCACCGGCCCGGCCCCGGGCTGACCGGCCGCGTCGAGCAGGATCCAACCGGTGCCGGGTATCCGCGGGTGCGGACTGGCGGGCGACGGGTGATGGTGGGCGGCTTCGGCGGCGGGGGCGGCCGGACGACGGTGGCAGCGGGCCTTGGCCTGGCGATGGCCGCGCACCACGGCCATCGGGTGGTTGCCATCGACGCCTCGCCCGACCAGTGCGGGCTGCTGGCCCACCGGGTGGGCCTGATCCCGCCGGGGGTCGGGCTGCGCGAGCTCGCCGCCGCGCGTCCGCCGGTGTCATCCCTGGACGCCGTGCGCCGATACCTCGCCACTGGAGGGTCCAGCGGGCTGAATGTCCTCGCCGGAATGCGGGATCTCGGCGGCCCGGGGCTGGTTCCCGAGGAACTCGCCTGGTCACTCGACCTGCTCGGCCACTGGTATCCCGTGATCGTCGCGGACGCGCCGTCCGGGTGGAGCCAGCCGGTGCCGGCGACCCTGCTTGCCCGCGCCGACCAGCTGGTGCTCACCGTCCGCGCCGGTGAAGCCGAGATCGCCGGGGCGGACGACGCACTGACCGCCCTCGTCGCCGGCGGGCGTGCTGACCTCGCGACCACGGTGATCGTCGCGGTGGTCGAGACCTACCCATCCCGGCTCAGCCGCGGCGCCCGCCTGCGCATGGAGCATCTTGAGGACCGCGCCTACATCACCGTGCCGGTGCCGTTCGACCCCGCCCTCACCGACAGCCGCCCGATCAACTGGCTGCGCCTGCGTCGCCGCACCCGCTTCGCCTTCCAGCGGCTGGCCGGCGCCGTCGCCACCGCGCCCATGCCCGGCAGCGGCCCGGCCCTGGCTCTGGCCCGTCCCGCCCTGGCCGCCGCCGGCGCGGACAACCGTTCCGCCGGCATCGGCTGAGGCGGCCAGAGAGTCGCGCGGAACCTCGGACGCGGGTGCGCACTGGGGTTCTTCTCGCGGATCATGATGGTCCATCACAGCAGACCGGTCGGTTCCCGCCCGATCCCCGCCCGGACCCGCGCGATCCCCGGGGTCCGGACCACGTCCGACGTCATCGGCGGCACGCGCACCGTCTGGCGTACCGCGTACCGCGTACCCGATGCCCGATGCCCGATGCCCGAGCCCGATGGCCGATGGCCGGTGGCCGGTGGTACACGGCGCCTCTGCCGTCACCGTCAGCTCCGGTCGTCACGACGAGCGAGCCCTCTCCCCACCGCCGACCCGCTACCGCCCTGCTCGCTGCCGTGCGTGACGACGGATCGGCCCCGGAAAACCTTCGTGTCGCTTCTACAGGGTTACGAAGGGGTAAATCGGACCGATTGCCCGGTAGAAGCGACACCCCCGCCCATCAGTAGCGCCACCACCCCGGAAAGCCATCACGGACAGTGAGATTCGCCGGGTGAACCCGGCCGCGAGCCGGAGATCCACGAGAGGCAACCTAGGCTGCGGCGCATGAAGCGAGAGCTGCTGCGCCCGGCGGGGCAGGGGGACACTGGGGAGGCCGATGCGGGCTTGGCCCGGGTGCTCGCGGCCGGCCGTGACGGGGGTCGGATCGATCCGGCGGCGCTTGCGGTGGCGCTACGCGGGGCGCGGGTGTTCGTCGGTATCGAGGCACAGCGGACATCCGTGGATGAGGCCACCGGTGCTGACCGCAGCAGCGAGATGGCGCTGATCACACTGCGGACGGCCGCCGGCGCGAGCGCCCTGCCGATCTTTTCCAGCGTGGCGAGCCTCGCCGCCTGGCGGCCCGAGGCGCGACCGGTGCCGGTGGCCGCGCCCGACGCCTGGGCGGAGGCGACGCGCCAAGGCCTTGGCGCCGTGGTAATCGACGTTGCCGGTCCGCACCCCGCCAGTGTGGAGCTACCGCCCTCCGGCGGTCGGCCATCGGCGGACGACTCGCGATCTGCGGACGATTCGCGACCTCCTGGTTACCCGGGGTCAGTCGCTGCTCGACGGCCAGCCGGCGGATGGCGCCAGGCAAGCACGGTGGAGTTGCCCGGCCAGCAGGCGCCCGCCGCGGCTTCGGAGCCGCACCCGCGACCCGTGGAAGATCCCATCGACGCGTGGCTCACCGCGCTGCGGCCATGGACGGGAACCGACGGGCTGCTGGCACCGCAACGGGTGCTGGCTGCCCTTCGCGCGCTCGCGGCACCGGTCGTGGCCTGGCCAGCGCAGCTCACCGGGCCCGAGACGTCTGCGGAGCCGGGCTCGTCCGCCGGGCCGGGTACGCCGGATCCGTCTGCCGTGCCCCGCGGGCCCGTTCTGCTGGGCGCCACGCGGCCAGTGCTGGTCGTGGCGCCGCGGGGACGGGCCGGGCGGCGCCAGGACGGCGAGGCTGCGGCGCGGCGACTGTCCGAGCTGCTCAGATGCACCGATGCCGATGCCGATGCCGTGGGCCTGCGGAGCGCGAGTTCCGACGTCGCGGACGCGGCAGGCGCGAGTCCGAAGGGCGCGGGCCGCGGTGTCGCGGTGCTCCTGATCGAACCGGGCCAGGTGCGCGCGGTGCGCCGCCAACTCGGCCGGGGTCTGCGCGTCTGATCAGAATGCGGGAACAGCCCGCGGCGGCGTGGCGGGGGAGCGCGTGATCGTCGTATGAGCGGCCGTGGTGCTACTCTTGACGGAGACCGAATGCCGGTCGGGTTCCACCTGCCTGACGGTGCCGTCGTTCAGACGGCCCCGGCGGAGGCGCGGAGCCTGTCTGGCAGGACCAAGCGGGGGTTCGCCCTCCACCCGATGTTGCCGATGGCGCCGCCTGCGCGGGGTGCCAGGGTCCCGCCCGGCCTTGTGAGAGGCCGCGGGCACGGCGGCCGGGTCGCCGGTCGGCCGAGCCGTGCCCACGGTTGTCGGCCGGGAGTCTGGTGCCACCAGGCTCGGTGCTCCGCTGCGGTGAGGTCATGCCCGCGCGTCGAGCAACGGAGGAACACATCAGCACAGAGTCACGCATCAACGACCGGATCCGCGTTCCCGAGGTGCGCCTCGTCGGCGCGGAGGGCGAGCAGATCGGCATCGTCGCGATCGGCGAGGCCATGCGGATGGCCCAGGAGTCCGACCTCGACCTCGTCGAGGTCGCGCCGACAGCGCGGCCGCCGGTCTGCAAGCTGATGGACTACGGAAAGTTCAAGTACGAGTCCGACCAGAAGCGTCGGGAAGCTCGGAAGAACCAGGTCCAGACCGTCATCAAGGAAATGAAGCTGCGCCCGAAGATCGACCCGCACGACTACGAGACCAAGAAGGGTCACGTTGTGCGGTTCCTGCGGGCCGGCGACAAGGTCAAGATCACCATCATGTTCCGTGGCCGGGAGCAGTCCCGCCCGGAGCTGGGGATCCGTCTGCTGCAGCGGCTGTCCGCCGACGTCGCCGAACTCGGCTACGTCGAGGCCCAGCCCAAGCAGGACGGCCGGAACATGACAATGGTGATGGCGCCGCACAAGGGTTCCAAGCCGCAGCGGCTTCCGGAGCCGGCTGGCCACCTCTGACCAGCACCACCCGTCTGACCAGCACCACCCGGATCTGCGCGCGGGCGGGGGATCCCCGTCACGCGGCGCACGCGTGCCGGTCGTTCGACCACCCACGTCCACCGTCAGGATGTCGACATGCCCAAACAGAAGTCTCACAGCGGCGCGAACAAGCGGTTCTGGATCACCGGAACCGGCAAGGTGATGCGGCGACGTGCCAACCGCAACCACCTGCTCGAGCACAAGTCGAGCCGCCGTACCCGCCGCCTCGACGGCGAGGTCGCGTTGACCAGGGCCGACGAGCGTCGGATCAAGCGCCTTCTCGCTCGCTGAGCGCGCACCCCTGACGATTCCGGCTGCGCCGACCGATCCGGTCACCGCGGCCGGACGCACCCGAACGAAGGAGACAGGTGCCCTCATGGCACGCGTGAAGCGGGCGGTCAACGCCCAGAAGAAGCGCCGCACCGTCCTGGAACAGGCCAGTGGTTACCGGGGCCAGCGCTCCCGGCTGTACCGCAAGGCCAAGGAGCAGATGCTCCACTCGATGACCTACTCCTACCGGGACCGTCGCGCGCGCAAGGGCGACTTCCGGCAGCTGTGGATCACTCGGATCAACGCCGCGGCACGCGCCAACGGCATGACGTACAACCGCTTCGTGCAGGGGCTGAAGCTGGCCGCGGTCGACGTGGACCGCAAGATCCTCGCCGATCTGGCCGTCAACGATGCGGCGGCGTTCGCGGCGCTGGTCGAGGTGGCCCGGGCTGCCCTGGCCGCGGCGCCGGAGCCGAGCGCCGCCTGAGCTCGTCACACGGCCAGGCAGTGACCGCACGCGGGGTCGCTGGCGCCGCTCTCGGGCCGCGGTCGGCGCGGGTGGGCGCGGCTCGACGGCTGCGTCGGCCCACCGAGCGCCGCGAGCAGGGCCGATTCCTGGTCGAGGGCGCGCAGGCAGTCGGCGCCGCGGTGGCCGCGGGGGCGTTGGTCGAGGTGTTCGTCGGGGTGTCCGCGGCGGCCCGCCACGACGCGTTGCTGCGGTCCGCCGGTGTTCCCGTCCGGGTGGTCACCGATGCGGCGGCCGCGGCGCTGTCGGAGACGGTGACACCGCAGGGTCTGGTCGGTGTCGCGATGCTGCCCGGGCACCGACTCGCGGACCTGGCCAGGCCGAGGCTGGTGGCGGTGTGCGTGGGGCCGAACGATCCCGGTAACGCGGGAACGGTGATCCGCAGCGGGGACGCGGCCGGCGCGGACGCGATCGTGTTCACCGGCGGTGGCGTGGACCCGTTCGGTGGAAAGTCCGTACGTTCGTCCGCCGGTAGCCATTTCCACCTCCCGGTGATCGTCGAGGCCGACCTCGCCACGACGATTGCCGGCCTGCGGGCCCATCGGTGCCAGATCATCGCCACTTCGGGTGCCGCGGAGCGTGACATCGACACCGCCGTGGCCAGCGGCGACCTCGACCGGCCGACCGCCTGGCTGTTCGGCAACGAGGCGCACGGGCTTGACCCCGCGGGTCTGGCCGCCGCGGACGCGACCCTGCGGGTCCCGGTGTACGGTCAGGCCGAGTCCCTGAATCTTGCGGTTGCGTCCGCCCTGTGCCTGTACGCGTCTGCGCGGGCACAGCGGCGGGAGCGTCAACGTGCCGGTCGAGTCTGCTCGGCTGGCACGAGCCCAGCACCACGCGCAGGACCGGACACCGCGGGGGCGGGCACAGACGCAAGGGCGGGTACAGAGAACGGCCGGTACTGACGGCACCGGAGGAGGTGGTCGACGGTGGTGAACACCATCGCGTCGACATCCGCCTCCCAGGGGCCGACCAGCACCGCCGATCCGGCACCAGGCGAGGCCATGACTGCTGACGATGAACCCGCCGGTCCGGCCACGCTGGACGGGCCCCTTCCCGCGGCGGCCTTCGACCTGCTGCCTGACGCCGTCGTCGTGACCGACGCGTCCGGCACGGTCGAGGTGTTCAACCGTGCGGCGACCCGACTGATCGGCCTGGCCGCGCCCGGCACCGTCGGCCGGCATGTCACCGAGGTGCTGCCGTTGCTCGACGAGCGCGGCAACGATTGGTGGGAGTGCTCCGCACCGAGCCGTCACCTGCCCCGGGTCATCGGTCAGCCCGAGCGGCGCCTCACCTACGCCGGTCCCGACCAGGACCGTGACTTCCACGTCACCGTCCAGTTCACCCGGATCGCCGGCCGTCTTGCCCGGGTGTGCCTGGCGTTGCGGGATACCTCCAGCCGTGAGCGGCTCGAGCGCAACCGGGCCGACCTCGTCGCGACCGTCGCCCATGAGCTGCGTTCACCGCTGACCAGCGTGAAGGGATTCACCGCCACCCTGCTGGCGAAGTGGGACCGGTTCACCGACGAGCAGAAGAAGCTCATGCTGAACACGGTCAACACCGATGCCGACCGGGTCACCCGTCTGCTCGCCGAGGTGCTGGACGTCTCCCGGATCGACTCCGGGCGCATTCAGGTCCGCAAGCAGGTCGTCGACCTGGCCGCGAGGCTGCGGGCCGTCGTCGAGGGCAAGATCGCTTCTGGTGCGGCCGAGCCCGACCGGTTCGTCCTGCGCGAGGAGGGCGAGCTGCCGGAAATGTGGGTCGACCCGGACAAGATGGAGCAGGTGCTGCACAACCTGGTCGACAACGCGCTGCGCCACGGAGCGGGTACAGTCACCGTGGTTCTGCGTGGCGACGAGACAGGCACGGAGGTGAGCGTGTCCGACGAGGGTGAGGGTGTCCCCGAGGCGAACGCCACCCGGGTGTTCACCAAGTTCTGGCGCGGCGCCAGCCGTGGTAACGGCACCGGTCTCGGTCTCTATATCGCCAAAGCGCTGATCGAGGCGCACAGTGGCACGATCTCGGTCGGCAGGGCTCCTGGCGGTGGCGCCGAATTCCGATTTTTTGTGCCCGCCGGTGGACCGGTGTTCGGCTGAGCGTCCGGCACAGCTGAGCATCGCCGAAGTCCATCGGCGGGCGCCCCGGGCACCATCCGCCGCACCCGCGGCCCCTCGCCCGTGCCGTGTATCACCCGGCCAGGCGAGCTTCGCCCGGAACACCGATACGAGGATGAGCACCGTGTCCGCCCCTGGAGAGACAGTCGACCCGTCCCGGGTCCAGGCCCTCGATCCCGATCAGCTCGCCGCGGCCGTCGCGGCGGCGCAGAAGTCCATCGCCGGCGCCGCCGACCTGGCCGCGTTGGCCGTGGTGCGCACCGCCCACGTGCAGGGCGACTCCGCCCCGCTGGTCCGCGCCCGCCGGGAGCTCGGCGCCCTGCCGCGCGAGGAACGCGCCGACGCGGGCCGGCGGCACAACGCCGCCCGCGCCGAGGTACAGGCCGCGTTCGAGGCCCGCCTGGCCGAGCTCACCGCCGAGCGGGACACCCGCGTGCTGCGTGAGGAGCGCGTCGATGTGACGCTGCCACCCGCGCGGCGCCGCCGCGGCGCCCGTCATCCGCTGAGCTCCCTGTCCGACCGCCTCGTCGATGTGTTCGTCGCCATGGGCTACGAGGTCGGCGAGGGACCCGAGGTCGAACATGACTGGTTCAACTTCGAGGCCCTGAACATGGCCCCCGACCATCCCGCCCGCAGCGAGCACGACACGCTCTACGTCGAGCCCGTCGGATCCGGCCGGCTGCTGCGTACCCACACGTCCCCGGTGCAGATCCGCTCGCTGCTCGCCCGACCGCTGCCCGTCTACGTGGTCGCCCCGGGGCGGACCTACCGCAACGACGCGATCGACGCGACCCACTCGCCGGTGTTCGCTCAGCTGGAGGGCCTTGCCGTCGACGAGGGCATCACCATGGCCGACCTGCGTGGAACGCTCGCGACCTTCGCCGAGGCCCTGTTCGGTGCGGGGCTGTCCACCCGGCTGCGCCCGTCCTACTTCCCGTTCACCGAGCCGTCCGCCGAGCTTGACGTGCAGTGCTTCGACTGCCGGGGCGAGGCGGCCCGTCAGCCTTGCCGGGTCTGCTCCGACGAGGGGTGGATCGAGCTTCTCGGCTGCGGCATGGTCGACCCGAACGTGCTGCGCGCGGCCGGTGTCGACCCGGCCCGTTACAGCGGCTTCGCCTTCGGGATGGGTCTGGAACGTGCCGCGATGATCCGGTACGGCGTCCGTGAGATCCGCGACTTCGTCGACGGGGACGTCCGTTTCGGCCTCCCGTTCGGAATCGAGGACTGAAGCCATGCTCATCGTGATGTCCTGGTTGCGCGAGTATGTCCCCGGCCTGCCGCCGTCGCGGGCGATCGCCGACGCGCTCATCCGGGCCGGCTTCGAGGTCGAGGGCCTGCGGGCCGTCGGCGGGGACGTGTCCGGCGTGGTCGTCGGCGAGATCATCGGCTTCGAGCCGGTCGAGACGAAGAAGAAGACCGTGCGCTGGTGCCAGGTCCGTGTGGCCGGGGGCGGGGCCATCAGTGACGGGGCCACCGGGGATGAGAGCACCGGGGATGGCGCGGCGGTCCGGGGGATCATCTGCGGAGCGCTCAACTTCGCCGTGGGGGACCGGGTCGCGGTCGCGCTGCCAGGTGCCGTACTGCCGGGCGGCTTCGCCATCACCGCCCGCAAGACGTACGGGCATCTCAGCGAGGGCATGATCTGCTCGGCGCGCGAGCTCGGCCTTGGCGACGACCACGACGGCATTCTCGTGCTGCCCCCGTCGACCCCGCTGGGCGCGGATGTCGCTTCACTGCTCGAGCTGGCCGACGAGGTGCTAGACATCGCCATCACGCCCGACCGTGGCTATGCCCTGTCCGTGCGCGGCATCGCCCGGGAGGCGGCGACCGCCTTCGCGCTGCCCTTCGATGATCCCGGTCTGGTCGGTGACCCCGGTCTGGTCGATGAGCCTGGTCTGGTCGACAGCCCCGGTCTGCCCCCGGCGGTCACGCCCGATTCCGGTGGACCGGGCGGGTCTGGCGGGTCTGGCGGGGCGTCGGCGTATCCCGTGCTCGTGGAGGACACTGCCGGTTGCGATCGGTATGTCGCCCGCGTGGTCACCGGCGTCAACCCCGCGGCGGCGACTCCGATGACCTGGGCGCGCAGGCTGGCTCTGGCCGGGATGCGGTCGATCTCCGTGCCGGTGGACGTCACGAACGCGGTGCTGCTCGGCCTTGGCCAGCCGCTGCACGCCTTCGACCGGGCGAAGCTGCGCGGCCCGATCGTCGTGCGCCGCGCCGCCCCCGGCGAGACGCTGCGGACTCTCGACGACGCCCTGCGGACGCTGGACCCCGAGGACCTGGTGATCGCGGATGACTCCGGCCCGATCGCGCTCGCCGGGGTGATGGGCGGTGCCAGCACCGAGATCTCGGCGACGACGACCGAGATCGTGCTGGAGTCCGCCCACTTCGACCCGATCAGTGTCGCGCGCACCGCCCGGCGGCACCGCCTGTCGTCCGAGGCTTCGCGCCGCTTCGAACGCGGCGTCGACCCGGCGCTTGCCCCGGTGGCCGCCGCGGCCGCCGTCGGCCTGCTCGTGGAGCTGGCCGGGGCCACAGCCGGGCCGGGCGTCACCGACCTGGACCATCGGCCGGCGGCCACGACCGTGTCGTTGCCCCTCGGCGAGGCGGAACGGCTTGCCGGGCGGCCCTATCCTCCGCAGACGGTGCTGCGCCGGCTGGCCGACGTCGGCTGCACCCTCGCCGGCCATACCTCTGCCGGCGGCTCCTCCGCTGGCCATACCTCTGCCGGCCGTACCTCTGCTGGCGCAGTCGTGGACAGCGTGGACGGCGCCGTTGACCGTGAGGAGGTCCTCGCGGTCGTGGCCCCGTCGTGGCGTCCGGACCTGACCCGTCCGGCGGACCTCGTCGAGGAGATCGTCCGGTTGGAGGGCTACGACACGATCCCGGTGACGCTTCCCCGGCTTCCCGCCGGTCGGGGGCTCACCGCGGCGCAGCGGATGCGCCGCACCGTCGGCCGGGCACTCGCCGGTGCCGGCTATGTCGAGGTGCAGACGCTCCCGTTCGTGCCCGAGGACGCTCCCGACGCGCTGGGCCTCGCTGCCGACGACCCGCGGCGCGCGGTCGTGCGGGTCGCGAACCCGATCGCCGAGGACGCGGCCTACCTGCGAACCACCCTGCTGTCCGGGCTGATCGCCGCCGCCGGACGCAACCTGGGCCGCGGTCAGCAGGATCTGGCGCTGTTCGAGACCGGCCTGGTCTTCCGGGAGCGGCCCGGCGGCCCGGCGCCGGTCACCGCTCCCGCGGTGGACCGCAAGCCCTCCGCCGACGAGATCACTGCCCTGGACGCCGCCCTGCCCGAGCAGCCGCGTCATCTCGCCGTCCTGCTTGCCGGTCGGTCCGAGCCGGCCGGTTGGGCGGGACCGGGCCGGGCGGTCGACTGGGCGGACGCGGTCGATGCCGCGCATCTCGTCGCCGAGGCGCTCGGGCTCACGCTGACCGTCGCCGCTGGTGAGGCCATGCCGTGGCATCCGGGTCGGTGCGCTGCTCTCTCGCTCGACGGGCGCCTGGTCGGATACGCCGGTGAGCTGCACCCGCGGGTGCATGGCGGCGTTGGCCTGCCGGCGCGGACGGTGGCGATGGAACTCGACCTGGACGCGCTGCTCGCGGTGGCCGAAGCGGCCCCTCCGGTCGCGGCGCCGACGATCTCCACCTATCCGCCGGCTGACCGGGATGTGGCACTCGCCGTCCCGGTTCAGGTGCCTGTGGCCGACGTGACCGCGGCGTTGCGAGCGGGAGCCGGCGCGCTGCTGGAGTCGCTGACCCTGTTCGATGTCTTCGAAGGGGAGCAGGTCGGGCCGGGACAGCGCTCGCTGGCGTTCGGGCTGCGGCTGCGGGCCTTCGACCGGACGCTGACCGCCGCCGAGGCCAACGCGGCCCGCGATGCCGCGGTCGCCGTCGCCGCCGACCGCCTCGGCGCCTCCCTGCGGGCCTAGGGTCCTTCTCGCGGATCATGCTGGTCCAGCACAGTAGACCGGCCGGTTCCCGCTCGAATCCCCGGCCGGTTCCGCCCGATTCCGCCCGATCCCCGGCCCGGCCCGGCTCCGACCACGTCCTCGGCGGCACGCGCACCGTCCGACGTATCGCGTGGCCGGCGTTCCGCGTGGCCGGCGTTCGGCGTGGCCGGTGGCCGGTGCCCGCCATGCCGTCACCGTCAGCTCCTTTCGTCACGACCAGCGAGCCCTCTCGCCACCGCCGACCCGCTACCGCCATCCTCGCCACTGTGCGTGATGACGGATCGGCCCCGGAAAACCTTCGTGTCGCTTCTACCGGGTTACGAAGGGACAAATAGGACGGAGAACCCGGTAGAAGCGACATCCCCGCTCCTCAGTAGCGCCGTCACCCCTGAAAGTCATCACGGACAGCGAGATTCACCGGGTGAACTCGGCCGCGAGCCGGAGATCCACGAGAAGCGACCTGGCCACCTTCCATCTCCGGCCTGCGGGTCCGGCCACCTCCCGACCCGCCGAGCGGCCGTGTGCCCAAGCTGAAAAGTCATTGCATGATCATGCGGTCGAGTGTATAAATTCTCGCATGGGAGTGACGGCGGCGGTGGCGGGAGCGAGTGGCTACGGCGGCGGGGAGCTGCTGCGCCTGCTGCTCGGTCATCCGGAGATCGAGATCGGCGTGCTGGCGGCGAACACGTCCGCCGGCCTGCCGGTGACGGACGTGCACCTGAATCTGCCGGACCTTGAGGAACGAGTCTTCGCCGACACGGCCGCCCTTGCCGAGAGCGAGGCGGACATCGTCTTCCTCGCACTGCCGCATGGGCAGTCCGGGGCGGTCGCGGCGGCTCTTCCGCAGGGTGTTCGCGTGGTCGACCTCGGCGCCGACCACCGGCTGACCGATCCAGCGGCCTGGACGCGTGCCTATGGCGGTGAGCATGCCGGCGCGTGGACGTACGGCCTGCCCGAGCTGCCCGGTGCCCGCCCACGTATCGCGGCGAGCGTCCGGGTCGCGGCGCCCGGCTGTTACCCGACCGCCTCCACGCTCGCCCTCGCGCCCCTGCTGGCCGCCGGTCTGGTGGAGCCGCTGGACCTCGCGGTCGTGGCTGCCAGCGGCACGTCGGGCGCGGGCCGCTCGGCCAAGGCCAACCTGCTCGGCAGCGAGGTGATGGGCGACCTCACCGCCTATAAGGTCGGCACCCACCAGCACCGCCCCGAGATCGTCCAGGCGCTGTCCGGCGTTGCGGGGCAGCCGGTCACGCTCTCGTTCACGCCGGTGCTCGCTCCGCTGCCCCGCGGCATCCTGGCGACCTGCTCGGGACGCGCCGTCCCCGGCACCGACGCGGACGCGGTGTATGAGGCGTTGCGGGCGGCATATGCGGGGGAGCCGTTCGTGCGGGTGCTGCCACCCGGGCGCTGGCCACGGGCGGCAGCGACACTCGGTGGCAACGCCGTGCACCTGCAGGGCACGTACGACGCCGAATCTGGGCGGGCGATCGTCGTGTCCGCCATCGACAACCTCGGCAAGGGCGCGGCCGGCCAGGCGCTGCAGTGCGCCAACCTCATGCTCGGCCTGCCCGAGAGCGCAGGGCTTACCGCCCAGGGGATCGCGCCGTGATGACGCTGTTGCCGATCCAGCCGTCCGCCTCCATCACGTGCGCGGGAGAGCAGTTGTGAGCGTCACCGCCCCACGGGGTTTCCGCGCCGCCGGCGTGGTGGCCGGGCTGAAACCGTCCGGGAAGCCGGATGTCGCCCTTGTCGTCAACGACGGTCCGGTCGACGCGGCCGCCGCAGTGTTCACCCGCAACCGGGTGCAGGCCGCCCCCGTGCTCTGGACCCGGCAGGCCCTCGCCGACGGGCGGCTGCGTGCCGTCGTGCTCAATTCCGGTGGTGCCAACGCCTGCACCGGACCGGGTGGGTTTGCCGACACCCACGCCACCGCCGAGCACCTGGCCGGCGCACTCGGCATCGGCGCGGGCGACGTCGCGGTCTGCTCCACCGGGCTGATCGGCGTCCGGCTGCCCATGGACCTGCTGCTCGGCGGCATCACCAGCGCCGTGGCCGGCCTTGACGCGGACGCGGGCGGCGCGCGGGCCGCCGAGGCGATCCGGACTACCGACACTGTCCCGAAGATGGCAGTACGCACCTCGACGGCCACCCCCGGCGTGACGGTGGGGGCGATGGGCAAGGGCGCGGCGATGCTCGCCCCGTCCCTGGCCACCATGCTCGTCGTCATCACCACGGACGCGGTGGCCGATGCCACCACCCTGGCGCATGTCGTGCGCGAGGCGTCGCGGGTGAGCTTCGAGCGGGTTGACTCCGACGGGTGCCTGTCCACGAACGACACCGTGCTGCTGCTCGCCTCCGGGGCCTCCGGGGTCACGCTGCCCCCGGCTGAGCTGACCGCTCTGGTCGCCGATGCGTGTACCGACCTCGCCCAGCAGATGCTCGGCGACGCCGAAGGCTCGACGAAGACCATCGCGATCACCGTTGTCGGGGCCGCCAGCGAGGCCGACGCCCTGGAGGTCGGCCGGGCCGTCGCGCGTAACAACCTGCTCAAATGCGCGTTGTATGGCAAGGATCCGAACTGGGGGCGAGTGCTCGCCGCGGTCGGAACAACCCAGGCGGCGTTCGAACCCGACGCGCTGGACGTGTCGATGAACGGCGTGCAGGTCTGCCGCGCCGGCGCGCCCGGCGAGGACCGCGACCTCGTCGACCTGTCCGATCGGCGGATCGACATCCTCGTGGACCTGCACGCGGGCAGCGAGGAGCTCACCGTGTGGACCAACGACCTGACCGACGGCTACGTCTACGAGAACTCGGCGTATTCGACATGACCAACATCGCTTCCTCCGCGTCGCCGCCCGTGGACGGTGCCCCGGCCGGGCACCGGGGTCCCTCGGCCAGTGCCCGTGGGCACGCCGCGCTGGCCAAGACGCAGGTGCTCATCGAGGCACTGCCCTGGCTGTCGCGGTTCCAGGGCGCGACGATCGTCGTCAAGTACGGCGGCAACGCGATGACGGAGCCCGCGTTGCGCGCCGCGTTCGCCGCCGACATCGTGTTCCTGCGCTATTCGGGGCTGCGGGTCGTCGTCGTGCACGGAGGTGGCCCGCAGATCACCGCGCACCTCTCCCGCCTCGGCGTCGAATCGACCTTCGTGGGCGGCCTTCGGGTGACTACCCCCGAAACCATGGAGGTCGTGCGGATGGTGCTGCTCGGCCAGGTCAACCGGGACGTCGTGGGGCTCGTCAACGACCACGGTCCGTTCGCGGTCGGCCTGTCCGGCGAGGACGCGAACCTGTTCACCGCCCGGCGCTCCCCGGCGCTCGTCGACGGCGTGCCGGTCGACGTCGGTCTCGTCGGTGACATCGTCGAGGTCCGCGCCGAGACCGTCGACGCGCTGCTCAACTCCGGGAAGGTGCCCGTCGTCGCGTCCGTAGCCCGCGGAATCGACGGCGGCGTCTACAACGTCAACGCCGACACCGCCGCCGCCGAACTCGCAGTCGCCCTCGGCGCGACCAAACTCGTCGTTCTCACCGACGTCGAAGGTCTGTACGCGGACTGGCCGACCAGCGACGAGGTGCTCAGCGAGCTGACCATCACCGAGCTTGAAGCACTTCTGCCCACCCTCGCGTCCGGCATGATTCCCAAGATGGAGGCCTGCCGGCGGGCGGTGCGTGGCGGTGTCCCGCAGGCGCACGTCCTGGACGGCCGGGTCCCGCACGCCATCCTGCTCGAGATCTTCACCGACGACGGTATCGGCACGTTGATCACTCCAGAGGTCGATGACGCCGGTGAGCCGGCCCCCCACCAGACCGGAGACAGGCCATGAACGCCGATCTGCTCACCCGCCGGGACGCTGTGGTGATGGCGACCTATGGCCGCCCGGCGCTGTCTCTGGTGCGCGGACGAGGTACGCGGGTCTGGGACGACGCCGGCCGTGAATATCTGGACCTGCTCGGCGGCATAGCCGTCAGCGTGCTCGGCCACGCCCATCCGGCCATTCGGGCCGCCGTGGTCGCGCAGTTCGACACGCTCGGACATGTGTCGAACCTCTACGCCAACGAGCCGCAGGTACGGCTCGCGGAACGCCTCGTCGAACTGCTCGGCGGGCAGTCCCCGTCACCGGGCCTGCCCGCCGGCGGCGCGAAGGTCTTCTTCGCCAACTCGGGTGCCGAGGCCAACGAGGCTGCCATCAAGATCGCTCGGCGTACCGGGAGACCGGAGATCATTGCCGCCGAAAACGCCTTCCATGGCCGCACGCTCGGCGCGCTGTCGATCACGGGCCAGCCTGCCAAGCGCGCCCCGTTCGAGCCGCTGCTGCCCGGTGTGCGCTTCGTCCCCTACGGAGACGCGGCGGCGCTGCGCGCCGCGGTCGGTCAGCAGACCGCGGCCGTGTTTCTGGAGCCGACTCTCGGCGAGGCAGGGGTCGTGCCGCCGCCACCCGGCTACCTGGCCCAGGCGCGGGCAGTCTGCGACGCCGCCGGCGCGCTCCTGGTCTTCGACGAGGTCCAGAGCGGCATCGGCCGGACCGGCGCGTGGTTCGCCCACCAGATCGCGGGTGTGCGTCCCGATGTCGTCACGCTGGCGAAGGGACTGGGCGGTGGGCTGCCGATCGGCGCCTGCATCGGCATAGGTGCCGCGGCCGACCTGCTGCGCCCCGGCGACCACGGCAGCACGTTCGGCGGCGGGCCGATCGTCTGCGCGGCGGCGCTGGCGGTGCTGGACACGATCGCCGCTGAGGGTCTGCTCGAGCATGCCCGCACGCTCGGGGACCGGCTGGCGGCCGGAATCCTGGATGCCGCGTTGCCCGGCGTCGTCGGCGTGCGGGGACCGGGCCTGTGGCGGGCGATCGAGCTCGACAGTCCGTTCGCCCCGGCGGTCGAGTCCGCCGCCCGGCAGGCGGGCTACCTGGTCAACGCGGCCGTGCCGACCGCGGTGCGGCTGGCACCTCCGCTCATCCTGACCGATGCCGAGGTCGACGGCTTCCTCGCCGCGTTGCCCGGCATCGTCGCCCAGGCACGGGGAACCGTCGGCCAGGCCGGCAAGGAGACGGACCTGCCCGGTCAAGGATCTAAGGTCAGCGCATGACGGCCCGACACTTCCTGCTCGACACCGACCTGACCTCCGCGGAACAGGCCGCCGTACTCGACCTGGCCGACGGGTTCAAGGCCCGGCGGCGTACGCCGGGGCCGGCCGACCGGCCGCTGGCCGGCCGCTCGGTGGCGCTGCTGTTCGAGAAGCCCTCCACCCGCACCCGGCTGTCCTTCGACGTCGGTGTCGCCGAACTCGGCGGTCACCCCGTCGTCATCGACACGGTCAGCACCCAGCTGGGCCGTGGCGAGACGATCGAGGACACCGCGGCGGTACTCAGCCGGTATGTCGATGCGATCGTCGTGCGGACCTTTGCCCAGGAGCGGCTCGAGCGGCTCTCCGCCGCCGCGTATGTTCCCGTCGTCAACGCCCTGTCCGACCACGCCCATCCCTGCCAGGCGCTCGCCGACCTGCAGACCATCCGGGAACAGCGGGGCACCCTGGCCGGTCTCACCCTGACCTACCTGGGCGATGGCAACAACGTGGCCCATTCACTGCTGCTCGCCGGCACCCTGGCCGGGATGCGTGTGCACGTCGCCTCCCCACCCGGATACGAGCCGTTCGAGCAGGTCGTCCGGCACGCGAACGAGATCGGCGCTGCCACCGGCGGGGAGGCCCTGGTCATGCACGACGCGCTGGAGGCCGCTGCCGGCGCCGACGTGCTCTACACCGACGTCTGGGCCTCGATGGGTCAGGAAGGCGAGACCGACAGCCGGTCGCTGGTTTTCCAGCCCTATCGGCTGGACGAAAAAGTGGTTGAGGCTGCCCGGCCGGACGTCCTGGTCATGCACTGCCTGCCGGCACACCGCGAGCTGGAGATCGCAGGCTCTGTGATCGACGGCCCGCGCTCGGTCGTGTTCGACCAGGCCGAGAACCGCCTGCACGCGCAGAAGGCACTGCTCTCGTTCCTGTTCGCGCCCGACTCGGCCGCGGTGGGCATCTCGCGATGAACGCCGTCGAGGCCGACCCGGGAACTGGCACCGCCGCGGGCCCGTGGCAGGCTGCGCCGCTGACCAAACACGCCCGGCAGGCCCGGCTGGCTGCGGTCATCGGCCAGCGTTCGGTGCGGTCACAGGCGGAGCTTGCCCGGATACTCGCCGGCGAGGGCGTGCAGGTCACCCAGGCCACTTTGTCCCGTGACCTGGAGGAGATCGGTGCGACGAAGGTGCGTGGCGTCGATGGTGGCCTCGTCTACGCCGTCGAACGGGACCTCGCCCCGCCGGAGACCATCCGCCTGCCGCTGACCCGGCTGTGCGAGGAGCTGCTCGTCTCAGCCGAGGCAAACGGCGACCTCGTCGTGCTGCACACTCCGCCCGGCGCCGCGCAGCTGTTTGCCTCCGCGCTCGACCGTGAGGCGATGCCGGCGATCATGGGCACGATCGCCGGAGACGACACGGTGCTCGTCGTCTGCCGGGCCGCCCGCCCGGCAGACGACGGCGCCCCGCCCGGCAGCAGCCTGGCCGCGGGTGACCTGCCCAGTGCTGGCGCCCAGCGGCGCCGCATGCCGCCGGGTGGCGTCATGCCAATGGGCGGCTCTGCGCTGGCGGCGTACCTGCTCTGGCTCGCCGACGGACGAGAGCGGTCCGTGCCGCCATCCGTCCCCAGCACGACCGGCCCCGAGCCCGGCTGAAACCGTCCCACCCCATAGCAGGCCCACCCCATAGAAGGAGTAAGTCCGTGACCGAACGCGTCGTGCTTGCCTACTCGGGCGGCCTCGACACGTCCGTGGCGATCGGCTGGATCGGCGCCGAGACCGGTGCCGAGGTCGTGGCGCTCGCGGTCGACGTCGGCCAGGGCGGCGAGGACCTCGAGGCAATCCGGCAACGCGCCCTCACCTGTGGCGCCGTCGAGTCGATCGTGGTCGATGCCCGGTCCGAGTTCGCCGAGTCCTTTGTCGCCCCGGCGATCCGTGCCAATGCGTTGTATATGGATCGCTATCCGTTGATCTCGTCCCTGTCGCGACCGATCATCGTCAGTCATCTGGTGGCGGCCGCTCGCGAGCACGGTGCCGACGCGATCGCGCACGGCTGTACCGGCAAAGGCAACGACCAGGTGCGGTTCGAGGTCGGCGTGTCCGCGCTCGCTCCCGGGCTGAAGGTGCTCGCGCCCGTCCGCGACTCGGGCATGACCCGCGACAAGGCGATCGCCTTCGCCGAGGAGAGGGGACTGCCGATCGACGTGTCGAAGCGGTCCCCGTACTCCATCGATCAGAATCTGTGGGGACGTACCGCCGAGTGCGGCATCCTCGAGGACCCGTGGGCGCAGCCGCCGGAGGACGTCTTCGTCTACTCGGCCGACCCGACGGTCGCCCGTACCCCCGACGAGGTCACGATCTCGTTCACCGACGGCATCCCCACCGGGCTGGACGGGCGGGAACTGTCGCTGACCGAGCTGGTCGCCGAGCTCAACACCCGCGCCGGTGCGCACGGGGTCGGCCGGATCGACCTGATCGAGGATAGATTGGTCGGGATCAAGAGCCGGGAGATCTACGAGTGCCCGGCAGCGATCACCCTGCTCACCGCGCATCGAGACCTGGAGGACCTGACGCTCGAGCGGGACGTCGCCCGGTTCAAGCGCGGCGTCGACCAGCGCTGGGGCGAGATCGTCTATGACGGCTTGTGGTACTCGCCGCTCAAGGCCGCTCTCGACGCCTTCGTCGACTCGGCGAGCGCCGGGGTCTCGGGGGATGTTCGGCTGCGCCTGGCCGGCGGTGTCGCGCAGGTCGTCGGCCGGCGCAGCCCGGCAAGCCTCTATGACCACGCCCTGGCCACGTACGACGCTGGTGACCAGTTCGACCAGACCGACGCACGCGGCTTCATCGAACTCTGGGGCCTGCCCAGCAAGGTCTGGGCAGCTCGCGAGCAGCGGTTGAACCCGTGACCTCGACGGATCCCGCCGCCGGCGCCCCGGCGCCGGCGGCGTCCGGACCGACTGCTTCGACCCCGCCTGACACGGGGACGCCCGATCCCGCGGTGGGTGGCCCGCCGATGCGGCTGTGGGGGGGCCGGTTCGCCGGTGGCCCGGCCGAGGCGCTCGCCCGCCTGTCGGTGAGTGTCCAGTTCGACTGGCGCCTGGCGCCCTACGACCTGCTTGCCTCGAAGTCGCACGCGGGCGTGCTGCATCGGGCCGGCCTTCTCGACGACGGCGAGTTCGCCGCGATGCTCGCTGCTCTCGACGATCTCGCCCAGGCCGCCGCGAGCGGGGCCTTCCGGCCCACCGTCGAGGACGAGGACGTCCACACCGCGCTGGAACGTGGTCTGCTGGAACGGCTTGGCACGCTCGGCGGGAAGCTGCGCGCCGGCCGCAGCCGCAACGACCAGGTCGCCACCGACCTGCGGCTGTACCTGCGCGACCACGCCCGCCAGGTCGCCACTCGGCTCACGGAGCTGTCGCAGGCCCTGGTCACCCTGGCCGAGCAGCACGTGGAGACCCCGGCCCCGGGCATGACCCACCTTCAGCACGCCCAACCGATCTCCTTCGCCCACCAGCTGCTGGCGCATGTGCAGGCGTTCGTCCGTGACACTGACCGGCTGCGGGACTGGGATGCCCGGGCCGCGGTCAGCGCGCTGGGGGCGGGCGCCCTCGCCGGTTCCTCTCTGCCGCTGGACCCGCGAGGGGTTGCCGCGGAACTGGGGTTCGACCGGGCGTTCGAGAACTCGCTCGATGCCGTGTCGGACCGGGACTTCGCCGCGGAGTTCCTGTTCGTGGCGGCGCTCATCGGGGTGCACCTGTCCCGGCTGGGTGAGGAGATCGTCCTGTGGACGACGCGCGAGTTCGGCTGGGTGGAGCTTGACGATGCCTTCGCCACCGGCAGTTCGATCATGCCGCAGAAGAAGAACCCCGACGTGGCAGAGCTCGCCCGGGGCAAGTCCGGCCGGCTCATCGGCGGGCTCACCGGTTTCCTCGCCACCCTCAAGGGCCTCCCACTCGCCTACGACCGGGATCTGCAGGAGGACAAGGAGCCGGTCTTCGACGCCGTCGACACCCTGCTGCTCGTGTTGCCGGCCCTGACCGGCACGGTGGCGACGATGCGGGTGCGTCGGGAGCGGCTCGCCGCCGCCGCACCCGATGGGTTCGCGCTTGCCACCGACGTCGCCGAGTATCTGGTGCGGCGCGGAGTGGCGTTCCGCCAGGCGCACGAGGCGGTCGGCCAGCTCGTCTCCTGGTGCGTGGCGCACGACGTCGACCTGGACGAGGTCAGTGACGACGACCTCGCCGTCATCAACCCGCTGCTCACGCCGGACGTGCGTGGGGTGCTCTCGGTGGCCGGAGCCCTGCAGGCCCGCTCCGCCCCTGGCGGAACCGCGCCCGAGCGCGTACGGGAGCAGATGGCGGCGCTGCGGCCCGTTCTCGACCAGGACCGTCGGTGGGCGATGGGCTAGGCGCGCCGTCGCCTCGGCCGCTCACAGCCGCCTTCTATGACCGGCCCGTGCTGGCCGTAGCCCCGCAGCTGCTGGGGGCGACGGTCCGGTACGGGCCGATCGTCGTTCGGCTCACGGAGGTCGAGGCCTACGGCGGCGTGGACGACCCGGCCTCCCATGCTGCTCGCGGCCCGACTCCGCGGGCCGCCGTCATGTTCGGTCCACCCGGCCGGGCCTACGTCTACCTGAGCTACGGCGTGCACTGGTGCGTCAACATCGTGTGTGGATCGGTGGGCCAGGCCACTGCGGTCCTGCTGCGGGCAGGCGAGGTCGTCGAGGGGGCCGACATGATCCGCGGCCGCTGGCCGACGCTCGCCCACCGAGACCTCGCCCGCGGACCCGGGCGCCTTGGCCGGGTCCTGGGCGCCAGCGCCGCCCTGACCGGCACACCCGTGACCGGCGGCGGCCCCCTGCTCGTTGAGTCAGCGGCGGCGCCGTCGGTCACGGCGCGATCCGCCGAGATCCGCAGCGGGCCGCGGATCGGCATCCGGGCCGCCACCGAGTGGCCCTGGCGGTTCTGGCTGGCGGCCGATCCGACCGTGAGCGGACCTAGGCGTGGCCAAGACGGCCTCTGAACGCGGGCCCCTGGCACGGGCGCCGTGCGGCTCCGGATCGCTGGGTGGGCCGCGAGCCTGCACTGTCTGCCCTGGTCATGGCCTTGGCGGCGCGGTCCCGACCTGGATCGTCCTGGCCTTGGCTCAGACCTACAAGCCTCGCATATCAGAACATCACTTCAAAGCAGCCCGACGGTGGTGTGATATACGTCACACATCTGAAGCAGGGATTGATTTGACGGCGCCCGTCACCCGCCCGTAATGTTCTCCCTGTCAGCGAGACACGGCGGACGCCGAACAGGCCGGCCGCCCCTCACGGACAGCGAACCTCCTCCGGGAGGTTTGGGGATGGCGAGTGCGAGGCAGCCCCTTCTAGGGAGAGCTGACAAGCATCGCATCACAAACTTGGCAAGTCAGAACAAACCTGCACGGATGAGGGCGCTTCACTGGCGCCCCTCCGGTAAGCGTCTGCTCCTTGAGAACTCAACAGCGTGCCGATTGTCAGTGCCAAATATGTTTTACCCCCTCTTTTGC
>NZ_JALKFZ020000137.1 GCF_023243075.1 Frankia sp. AiPa1
GGGGGGGGGGGGGGGGGGGGGGGGGGGGGGGGGGGGGGGGGGGGGGGGGGGGGGGGGGGGGGGGGGGGGGGGGGGGGCGGGGCGGGGGGGGGGGCCCCCCCCCCCCCCGCCTGGGGGCGGGGAGTCGGCACGGGTGCGGCCGCGCGGGCTCGACCCGCCGGGAAGTGGTCGGCCGACCGCTGGGAGCACGGTGGGTGCGGCCGGCCGACCACGTCTGGCCCCGGGGACGACCCTCGGCGGCGGGCCGGTGGTCGTCCGGTGGCGATCGGCGGTGCTAGCGCGGACCGCGGCTCGGCGGCCCGCTGGACGGCGGACGCTTCGTCACGATCGACGGACCGTCGCCGCCAGCGGGCGTCGGGTCAGCGGACCGCGTCGTAGCTGTGCGCGGGGGCGTTGCGGTCGAGCTCGTCGAGGATCGTGTTGACGAGACCGGTGAGCAGGTGCAGGCCGCCGGCGTAGCCGACGATTGGGAACCGGTGCAGATGGTGCCGGTCGAAGATCGGGAACCCGACCCGGAACAGCGGCGTGTTCGACTCGCGGGCCATCCACTTGAGCTGCATCGACCCGATGAGCAGGTCGACCGGCTCGGTGAAGATCAGCGAGCGCAGGTGCCAGAGGTCCTTCTCCGGCCACACGGTCGCCGCGTCGCCGAACTTGCTGGCGGAGAGCGCCTTCTCCATCCGCGCCTTGAACGTGCTGTCGGCGTTCGTGGACACGATGTGCACCGGCACCATGCCGAGTTCCAGCACGAACCGGGTCAGTGCGACGACCAGGTCCGGGTCGCCGGCGATGGCCACCCGCTTGCCGTGCACGTAGGCGCTCGAGTCGGTGATCGCGTCGACCAGCCGGCCGCGCTCGACGCTGAGCTCCTCGGGGACCTTGACCTCGGCGGTCTTCGCGACCGCGGTCACGAAGGCGTCGGTGCCGGTGACCCCGATCGGGGTCTCGAGCGTGATCAGTTCCTGCTTCCAGACGTCCCGGATGAGCTCGGACGTGCGGCGCAGGGTGGACTCCTGCAGGTTGAAGCTCGCCCGGCTGAACTTCGCCTGTGCGCCCTCGACGAGGGTGGTGCCACCCGGGTACAGCTCGTACTCACCGTTGGCCGGGGAGTCGAGCGACGCCGAGTGGTCGCCGAGGATGACCGGCTCGACGCCCATCAGCTCGAGCATCCGCCGGTACTCCCGGTGGTTGCCGACGTAGGTGTCGAAGCCGGGGATGATGTTGAGGCGGACCTTGTCCGACTTCTCGATCTTCGACGCGTCCGCGTCGGGCGACTTCGACAGCGAATCGAGGATGCCCTTGAGCATCACGTCGTAGCCGTTGATGTGCGAGCCCACGAAGCTCGGGGTGTGGGCGTACGAGACCGGGAAGTCCTGGCTGATCGCCTCCTGCTCGCGCGCCGCGCCGATGTAGGCGAACAGGTCCTCACCGATGACCTCGGCCATGCAGGTGGTGCTGACCGCGATGTGCTTCGGCTTGTAGAGCGCGGACATGTTGTCCATCGCCTCGACGAGGTTGTTGATCCCGCCGAACACCGCGGCGTCCTCGGTCATCGAGGTGGAGGCGGCGGGCACCGGCTCCTTGAAGTGCCGGGCGAAGTGGCTGCGGAAGTAGGACACGCAGCCCTGCGAGCCGTGGACCAGCGGCAGGGTGCCCTCGAACCCGAGCCCGGCGAGCACCGCGCCGAGCGGCTGACAGGCCTTGGCCGGGTTGACGGTCAGGCCTTCCCGGGCGAAGTTCTTCTCCCGGTACTCCCAGGTGCGGGTCCACTGCAGGACGCGCTCGACCTCCTCCTTGGAGGCCCCGTCCTCGAACTCGCGCTTGTTCTCGAACTGCTGCTGGTAGACCTCGTCCCGGAAGACGTCGTTATGGTCGAGGACCTGCAGTGGGATCGCGCTGGTGTGCTCGGGCGTCGTCGTCACCGGACGTCCTCCTCTCCCCTGTGGGGCTGGCCCCGGGGGGATCCGCGTCCCCGGCGGGGCGTGATGCCGGTCGTGGCAGCCGCCAGCACCCGCTCCGATCACTCGGACGGTCCAGGTTTCACGTGGATCATCGGATCGGTGTCTCACGTGGATCATCTGGATCATCTGTGTCGCGGGGTACCGGGTCGCTGGCGGCTGCCCTCGGCCAGACCTGGCTGACTACTGCTGCCCCGGGCTGACGGCTATCGCTGGATCGCCGTGCTCCCGGGGGTACCGCGCGTGAGCGGCGGTAGAACTGGCCCCAGGGGACTAGGCGACGTCGCCGGACTTCGACCAGGGCGCCTCGAGGAGGTCCCAGGTCGGGCTGTTGACGGCCTGGTCCATGTCCCGGGCGAAGACCGCGAAGCCGTCGACGCCGTGGTACGGCCCGGAGTAGTCCCAGGAGTGCATCTGCCGGAAGGGGATGCCCATCTTGTGGAAGACGTACTTCTCCTTCACCCCCGCGCCCATCAGGTCGGGCTTGAGGTGCTTGGCGAACTCCTCGACCTCGAACGCGGTCGGGTCGTCGTAGAGGACGACACCTTCCTTGAGCATGCCGTAGGTCCGGGTGTAGTCGTCCTTGTGGGCGAACTCGTAGCCGGTCCCGATGACCTCCATGCCGAGGTCCTCGTAGGCACCGATGGTGTGCCGGGGGCGCAGGCCGCCGATGGCGAGCATGACGCGCTTGCCCTCCAGGCGCGGCCGGAACGCCTTGATGATCTCGTCAAAGCGCACCTGGTAGCGAGCGATCGCCGCCTCGGTCTTCGCCTTGATCTCGTCGTCGAAGAACTCGGCGATCTTACGCATCGAGGAGATGATCTTCGACGGGCCGAAGAAGTTGAACTCGGTCCAGGGAGTGTTGTAGCGCTCCTCCATGGTGGTGCAGATGTAGTTCATCGAGCGGTAGCAGTGGATCAGGTTGAGCTTCGACAGGTGCGTCGAGGCCATCTCGTTGATCGTGCCGTCGCCGGACCACTGGGCGATGACCCGCAGGCCCATTTCCTCGAGGATGCGCCGGGAGGCCCAGACGTCGCCGCCGATGTTGTAGTCACCGATCAGCGCGACGTCGTAGTCGGTCTGGGTGAAGGTGCCCTTGCCGGTGCCGAGCACGTGGTCGCGGACGGCGTCGTTCGCGATGTGGTGCCCGAGCGACTGGCTCACGCCACGGAAGCCCTCGCAGCGGACCGGGATGATCGGGAGGTCGAGCTTCTTCGCGGACTTCTTCGCCACGGCCTCGATGTCGTCACCGATCAGACCGATCGGGCACTCGGACTGGATCGAGATTCCCTTGGCCAGCGGGAACAGGTCGACGATCTCGTCAAGGACCAGCTCCAGCTTGGCGTCGCCGCCGAAGACGATGTCCTTTTCCTGGAAGTCGGTCGTGACCTGCATCGCGGTCCAGTTGTTCACGCCGAGGTGGCCGTGAGCGTAGTTGCGCCGCGTCGCCCAGGAGTACTGGCCGCAGCCGACAGGACCGTGGCTGATGGTGACCATGTCCTTCACCGGTCCCCACACCACGCCCTTGGAGCCGGCGTAGGAGCAGCCACGGATCGTCATGACCCCGGGGCGGGACTTGATGTTGGACTTGACCTCGCACTCCTTCGACCCCTCGGGGTCGTTGGCCTTGATGTGCTTGGCCCGGAACTTCGCGGCCTTCTTCGGGTACTGGGCCAGGACGTCGGCGATCATCGCCTCGGTCTCGGCCCGGGTCGGTACCGGCGTCGTCGTCATGATCGGGACCTCATCCTCGACGGTGGGCGGAAGCAAAGAGTCGAAGGGAAGCGTCAGGCGACCGCGGCGGCCTTGCCGATGATGTTCTCGTCCTCGACCTCCATGATTCCGAAGTCGATCAGCAGCTGCTCGAGCTCGTCCATCTCGATCGGGGTCGGGATGGTCTTCATCTCGTTGTTGATGATCTTGTTGGCCAGCGTCCGGTACTCGTTGGCCTGCTCGTTGTCCTTGTCGTACTCGATGACCGTCATCCGGCGCAGCTCGGCGTGCTGCACGACGTTGTTACGCGGGATGAAGTGGATCATCTGAGTGTTCAGGCGCCGCGCGAGCTCGATGATCAGCTCGTCCTCGCGGTCGGTCTTGCGGCTGTTGCAGATGAGGCCACCGAGGCGGACACCGCCGGTGTGGGCGTACTTGAGGATGCCTCGGGCGATGTTGTTCGCCGCGTACATCGCCATCATCTCACCGGAGGTGACGATGTAGATCTCCTGCGCCTTGCCCTGGCGGATCGGCATCGCGAACCCGCCGCACACGACGTCACCAAGAACGTCGTAGGTGACGAAGTCGAGGTCCTCGTACGCGCCGGCCTCCTCCAGGTAGGTGATGGAGGTGATGACGCCACGGCCGGCGCAGCCCACACCCGGCTCCGGGCCGCCGGACTCCACGCACTTGATGCCCCACGCGCCCTCGACCAGGACCTCGTCGAGCTCGAGGTCCTCGACCGAGCCCTTCTCCGCCGCGAGCTGGATGACGGAGGTCTGGGCCTTCGAGTGCAGGATGAGCCGGGTGGAGTCGGCCTTGGGGTCACAGCCGACGATCATGACCCGCTGGCCCGCCTCGGCCATGGCCGCCATGGTGTTCTGCTGGGTGGTGGACTTGCCGATACCACCCTTGCCGTAGAACGCGATCTGGCGCATGTGGTGTGCTCCTCCTAGGAGAACGGTCGTCCGGCGCGCGGAGCACCGCGGGTGGCCAGGCCGATCGGGCCGGCCACGGAATGCGGGTCCGCGGACTGCCGGACGTGCCGCCGGTCGGGGTGGACCGGGACGTCGGCACTACCGTTGGTGCTTCTGGCCCGAGCCCATGTACTCGGCTGCGCGGGGCGCTGCCGAGGCTCGGACCAGTCGTGCGGATCTCCTCGGCGCGAGTGCGCGGTCGGTCAGACCGGTTCCTCGTGCGTCGGAATCCCCGCTCGGGGGGCCGGCATCTCGACCCGCCCGAGAAGCTCATGGAAGTCGCGGCTGACAAGGCCGCGCTTGTACTGGGTCGCGGCGATCCGGACCTGTTCGACGAGCGGTTCGAGCTGCTCCTCGGCGGCGGTGATGCCGCACTGCTCCAGCGCGTGCCGCACGCCGGCACGCCCGCTGTGCTTGCCGACGGTGAGCCGGCGGCGGCCCCCGACCTCGGCCGGGTCGAACGCCTCGTAGGTCGCCGGGTGGCGCAGGATGCCGTGCACGTGGATGCCCGACTCGTGCGCGAACACCGACTCGCCGACCACCGCCTTGCCCGCCGGCAGCGGACGGCCCGCCGCCCGCGACACCAGCCGGGCCAGAGTGCGAAACGAGGTGGTGTCCAGGTCGACGGGGAGCTTCAGCAGATGCCGAAGCGCCATGGCGACCTCCTCGATGGGAGCGTTCCCGGCGCGTTCACCCAACCCCAGCACGGTGGTGCTGACCCAGGTGAACCCCGCCTGGACGGCGGCGATGGTGTTGGCCGTCGCCAGGCCGAAGTCATCGTGGGCGTGGATCTCCCACGGCCCCGGGACCGCCCTGACCAGTCGCCCGAGCCGGTCGTACGCGCTCACCGGATCGAGCAGGCCGACGGTGTCGGCCCAGCGCAACCGGGTGACGCCCAGCTCCCGCAGTTCACCGGCCAGGTCGATGACGAACGAGTCGTCGGCGCGGGAGGCGTCCTCCATGCCGACGCTGACCCGCATCCCCCGGTCGGTCGCGTCCTTGACGCAGTCCCGCACCCGCAGCCGCGCCCAGGTCCGGTCCCGCTCCAGCTTGCTCTTGAGGTGCAGGTCGGAGACGGGGATGGTCAGGTGCGCGGTCACGAGGCCGCACGCGGCCGCGGCCTCGACATCGCGGTGGTCGGCCCGGCACCAGCCCACGATCTCCGCCTGCGGATCGGTGGCGAGGATCTCTCGCAGCACGTCCCGCTCGCTGACACCCATCGCCGGGATACCGGCCTCGATCTGGTGTACGCCGATGGCATCCAGAGCGGCGGCGATGGCGAGTTTCTCGGCCGCGGTGAATGCGACGCCGGGCGCCTGTTCACCATCGCGCAGTGTCGTGTCGCAGAATCTGACCACCGCGTCCGCGGGCATCGCCGTGGGGGATGAGCTGGGAAAACGTTCGTCTCGCACTGTCATCACCAGCCGTCGCTCCGGATGAGAAGACCATGGGCCGCGCCGCGAACTGCGGTTCACCGTTTGTTCGGCGGCGACATGAATCAGACTAGGAGGCGATTATTTCGCGCCCGCAAGCGCGGGTAACTTCCCGGTTAACAGGTATTCTTCGCGGATGACCGAGAGCTTTTATGAAGTGATGTCGGCATGGATATCTGCAAAGAAAAACCTAAGATTGAGTTTTTCCCGCGGCAGGGAGTGCCGAGCGTGGTGACACGACCGGGCAGGGCTCTGACCACCACCTCGGGGGTGATCGGAAGTGGAGCTGCGAGGGCCCGCGGCCGAGACTTTCCGCGGGCCGACCGGCCACGAAGGCGAAATAGTGATCCCCGGCCTGGCATTGGCGCGTGCAGACGCCCGAATCCCCCGCCGACCCGGCCCGAACAGCCGGTACCGGCGTCGAATGATGTTACGGACGAGTGAACCGCGGGAAGACCTTCGATCGTCCGGACCCATGTCCGCCGATGCGTCGGCGCGAAATAGTCGGCACGGCCGAACGACGCCACCGTCGGCCTGTGCAGCAAGGGTTAACGATATCGAAACTCCCGGAACCGATCGGCGAGGTTGTCCCCGCCCGGGGGCCTCGGATATCTTATGGATAAGAAAAAAGACCGGCCGATTCGGCGGCCACGTCGGTAGGGACGTCGAGAGCGATGTCGGTGGTCATCTCCACCGGCGTTCGTGCTGGCAGCCGCGCCGGCGCGCGGCGGACGCCAGCACGGCGCCGCGCAGTGGTTTCCCACCCGGGAGGCGAAAGGAGCTGGGTGTGTCGGTGCACGTAGACACGGGGTACGTCGGTTGCCAGCTGGGATGGTAGAGATGTCGGAGGCGCAGATGATCGGTGTGCCGACCGACGCTCCCGGGACCTGGGAGGATCTGCGGGCGGCCGTGGTGGGCAACAACGGGATTTTCCGCACCACCATGGGCCATCTGCGGGAGATCGGTGGCTACGGCCGGCTGGGCACGAACGTCCGGCAGGTCCTCAGCCGCAATCTCGCCGGGATCGGTCTGGGGCATCTGCCCGTGGAGCTACCCGCCTATCAGGAGAAGGAGATCCTGCTCTTCCAGTACGGCACCCCTGCGGCCGAGATCGTCGAAGCGCTGCGCGAAGGCGCCTCGGACGGCGCCGAGACCGCGCTCGTCCGGCTGAACTCCTCGCAGGACATCGCCAAGGTGCGCGACGCCTCACTCAAGGCGGTCGAACTGCTGTCCATCCTCAGCGACCGCTGCCGGGACTGTGCTCGCCCGTTGCCCTAAGCAGGGCCCGCTGCCTGCCCTGACCAGCGGCTCGCCCGTTGCGCCAGAGCAGGACTCGCCGCTTGCCCCAAGCAGGGCTCGCCCGTAGCGCCAGGGCAGGGGCCCGCCCGTTGCGGTAGGTCTCTGTGGCCGGCCTGTCCCGTCCGTTGCGCCGGGCCGGAGCCGGATGCGTCGCCACGCATCCGGCCCGGCCCGACCGGTTCCGGCGTGCCTGATCAGCGTTCCTCCGTCAGCTCGACGACGACGCTGGTCGACTTCACCGCGCTGACCACGAGCGCTCCCGGTTCCAGCCCGAGCGCGTCGGCCGCCTCCCGGCTCATCAGCGACACCACCCGGTGTGGCCCGGCCTGCACCTCGACCTGCGCCATAACCGGGCCCCGCACCACCCGCGTGACCAGGCCTGGAAAACGGTTACGAGCGGACTCCGCGATTACCGGCAGTCCCGCGGCCTGCTGCTCGGCAGCCAGCTCCTCCGCGAACGCGGCAAGGACGGCCCCGTCGATCGCATAGCGCCCCGGCTGATCCGTGATCAGTGCAATCCGGCCGCCGTCCGCCCAACGACGCACCGTGTCATAGCTGACACCCAGCAGCGCGGCTGCTTCCTTGATCGAAAAGCTCGGCATAGTTCAGGCTACCGACAGTTGCCGACCGCCACCGCCGGTGCCCCGGCCTCCGCCCCGGCCCTGATCCCGGCCCCGGCCCCGGCCCCGGCCCCGGCCCCGGCCCCGGCCGCTGAGCCTCCAGGAGCCAGTCGATCATGCCTTGCCGGCCGCACGTCGAGTTTGGGGGCGACCCCGCCGACTCACTCCGGTCAGCCCGCCGTCATCCCCTCCCCCGGGCGAAAGTCACGTTCCGCAACGGCAATCCCGCAGCCAGACCGGCCCAAGATCCAAACAGGTCGCCGTGGGGGTGTACGCGTCCGATTTGCCCCCCGCGGCGACCTGGATAGCCGGATCTTGCCCTGCCGCCCACCGCGGACGGTAGCGGTCACGCGGTCAGGTCGCTGCCGGAGGTCGGTCAGCGACCTGACAACGCGGCCAGGCGCCCGACCGGTTCCGCGCAACCCCGCGGCCCGCGGGTACCGATCGGCATCGGGCTGCTCGTCACCTCGGCGGCGCTGTTCGGGATGACGCTGCTGGACGCGGACTCGTCCTACCTGCACCTGTGGCCGTCGCCGCTGGCGCTGGGCATCGGGATCGCGTTCGTGGCCGTCGCCTCGGCCGAGGCGATCGTCGGCAACGCCCCACACTGTCCGGGGTGGCCGGCGGCCTGCCGAGCACCGCCCATGCAGCTCGGCGGCGCCATCGCCGGAAACGGGCGTTCGGTTTCTTGCAACTCCCGAAAGCCGATCAGCAGAGCTGATCTCCGGCCCCGCTCCAGCGTCAGGGATGACCTGCCGGAATCCAGATTTCGGAATCCGGACAGCCCGGCCAGCCGCATCTGCCGCGGCCCGCCGGGCTGTCCCGTTCACGGGCACCGTACGGCTCGGTCCACCGATGCACACCACTCGTCGACACACACCCGTCCCTGGACGAGCACCGTCTTTGGGTGAGCACCGTCTTTGGGTGAGCACCGTCTTTGGGTGAGCACCGTGTCCCCACACTGGCGCCGTCCCTGGAGAGTTGCTGTCCCCCAAGACAGTGTCGACGGACACCACCCCAAAGCGAGCGCCGTCCCTGGACGGACACCATCCCTCGGCGAGCGCCGTCCCTGTATGTAGACCATCCCCACACGGGCACCGTCTCCCTCGGCGGAAGTGGAGTCCCCAGCGCGCCGGCCCCGAAGGTCGGTGGTGACGGGCCGCGAGGACGACCCGAGTCACCTTCAGTGTCCACCCGCAGCGTCGATGATCAAGCTATAGATGCTCCATGTCGCTTCTACAGGGATAAAAGTGGGCAAAAGGGGTCACGAAACCCAGTAGAAGCGACATGCCGGCCCTCTGCGGCAGGGAGATCGGCACATCGAAGATCGAGCGTTGTCGCTTTGGGTGAGCACGGCGGGCCGAAAGGATCGTGAACAACGCACTAGATGATCGCCGTCCCTGGATGAGCACCGTCCCTCGGCGGACACCGTCCCTCGGCGGACACCGTCCCTGCATGGACACCGTCCGCCGAGGCCCTGCCCCTCCGAGGGCACCGCCCGCCAGGACGCGACCTCGATGAGCACCGTCCCTGGATGAACACCGTCCCTGCATGGACACCGTCCGCCGAGGCCCTGTCCCTCTGCGGGCACCGTCCACCAGGACGCAGCCCTTCGGCGGACACCGTCCCCGCACGGACACCGTCCCTGGGTGAGCACCGTCCCCGCACGGACACCGTCCCTCGGCGGGCACCGTCCCCAGTTGGGCAGCGTGGCCGCACGCGGCAGGCCGGCGGGCTGATCACGGCGGCCCGCCGGCCTGCGGTTGATGTTCCCGAGCCGGGGCTCTACTCGAACTCGCGCAGATAGCGCCCGAGGGCCATCACCGGCCAGAGCAGCCGGTAGCCGTAGTAGTTGAGGTAGAAGTCGCCGGGGAATCCGGTGCCGGTGAAGTACGGCTCGTCCCAGTTGCCGTCCGGCAGCTGGTTCTCCGCCAGCCACCGAGCGCCCCGGTCCAGCGCCGCGACGACCTCGGGCCTGCGGTCGGCGGCCAGCAGGGCGAGCATCGCCCACGCCGTCTGCGACGGGGTCGTCTCGCCCCGACCAGCCCACGAACGGTCGTCGTAGGAACGCAGGTCCTCACCCCAACCGCCATCGGCGTTCTGGTGGGCGAGCAGCCAGTCGGCACCGGCACGCATCGCCGGATGCGTCGGCGCGAGGCCGGCCGCCCGCAGCGCCGGCATGACGTTTCCCGTGCCGTACACGTAGTTGACGCCCCAGCGGCCGAACCAGGAGCCGTCTTCCTCCTGGTGCTCGAGCAGCCACTGGATGCCCCGTTGGGTGCGCGGGTCGTCGGTCAGGCCGACCTCGGCGAGCAGCTCGACGACATGCGCGGTGACGTCGGCGGACGGCGGGTCGGTGAGTGCGCCGAAGTCACCGAACGGGATCTCGTAGACGAGCGTGGAGGTGTTGTCCGAGTCGTAGGCGCCCCAGCCGCCGTCGCTGGACTGCATGCCGAGCAGCCAGGTGACGGCGCGGTCGACCGAGGCGTCGAGTTCCTTCGTGCGCGGGTGACGCACCTTGCGCAGCGCGAGCAGCACCGCCGCGGTGTCGTCGGTGTCAGGGTAGGTGTCGTTCTCGAACTCGAACGCCCAGCCACTGGGCTCAAGGTCTGGATGGTTGACCGCCCAGTCGCCGCGCTTGTGCCGGACCTCCTGGCCGAGCAGGTAGTCGGCGGTCCGCAGCAGCGCCGGGTGGTCATTCGCGATGCCGGCGGTCTCGCCCGAGTCGGCCAGGGCGATCATGGCCAGCGCGGTGTCCCAGATCGGCGACTGCGATGCCTCGACCATCCGCGCGCCGTCCGGCAACGTGACGCTGTAATCCTCCAGCGCCTGCAACGCGGCTGTGAGCACCGGATGGTCGAGCGAGTAGCCGAGCAGGTGCAGGGCGATGATCGAATAGACGGCCGGCGGCTGGATCCCGCCGAAGCAGCCGTCAGCTTCCTGCCGGGTGACGATCCAACGCTCCGCGGCGCGGATGGCCTGGGTGCGCAGCGGCCGGACCGGCATCGAGTGGTAGCGGTGCAGCGCCTTGTCGACGCCGACGAACACCTCCCGCCAGCCGATCTTCGAGCGCAGCTTCGCCGCCCAGCCACCGTCCGCGCCTGCTGTGTTCCGTCCCGTCACGGGCGTGCCGGCCGCGTTGGTCACCGATCCCTTCACCAGGTCCTCGTCGGTCACCGCCACGGCCACGGCCGCCGCGGTGACCTCGCCAGCACCGGCGAGATCGGCGAAACCGGCAGGGTCCGCGGTGCCGGACGTACCGGTGGCCGGGCTCGTCCAGCCCGCGGGAGCGTCCAGTTCGTCGAGGTCGAACGGGGCCGGGTGCACGGGACGCAGCGCCAGGACGATCGTGAGCGGGACGATGGTCTGGCGCGCCCAGGTCGAGAACGAGTAGATGTTCAACGGCGCGCTCGGCGGCAGGAACATGATCTCCGGCGGGATGACCGGGAGATCCTCCCAGCGCCACCAGCCGAACAGCGCGAGCCAGATGCGCGTGAAAACGCGGGTTTCCGGTATTCCGCCGTGTGCGCGGATCCACCCTGCGGCGAGACGCATGTGCTCCGCGTCGATGTCCTCCCCGGCAAGCCGCAGACCGATGTACGACTCGACGGTCGCCGAGAGATCTCCGGGCCCACCGTAGAACAGCGGCCACGCGCCGTCGGTGCGCTGGCGCGAGCGGATGAACCGGGCCGACGCCTCGCTCGCCGACTCGGTGCCGATGCCGAGGAACTCGCGTAGCAGGAGGTCCTCGGCGTCCATGGTGGTGTTGCTCTCGAGGTCGAACTTCCACCAACCGGCCTTGTCCTGCCGGTTCAGCAGGTGCTCGACGGCGCGGCGCAACGTCTGACCGAGCGCGTCAGCCTGGCCGGGCGCGTCAGCCTGGCCGGGCGCGTCGGTCTGGCCGGGCTCGTCGGCGTGGACGTGCGTCCCGACCCGGCCTCGGCCGGAGGCGGCGGCATGGTCACGCGAGGCAGTCCTGGTGCCGTCGGACTGGGGGCCGGTGGATGTGGCGCGTGGACCACCCTGCTCAGGGATGGGCGCGACCGCGGCACCGGTGATCTCAGGGGTTGCCATGGAGTTTTCCTCGTACCTGTGCGAGCGGATGGGACGGGGGATCTGCCGGCGGTGAGATCGATCTGTCGGGCGGTACTGCGGACGAGATGGATTCCCGGACCGCCCGGAACGGTAGATCAGAAGTGTTCAGACCAGAACAAATCGGAAGGCGGGGACCGGCGAAGCTGATCACGTCAGCGATCAGACGGTGCCGGTCGGTACCAGACGGTCAACCGGAGGACCAGCCGGGGCGTTACGCGACGCCCGCTGCCAGAACGACCGTGGCCGGTGCATCGCGGATGGATTCGGCTGCCGACGAGGGCCCGACCCGATCGGATTCGCGGAGGAATCCACCTCGATCAGATCCAGCCGAGAGCCTGCCCGGATCAGGTCCGGGAGCAGTCCCGCCGCGGTCGGATCCGGGCGGGGGCCCGACCCCGGTGCCGCCCAGGCGGTCGAGGCAGGTCTCGACCGTGGTCAGCAGCACCCGCAGATCCGTGCTGCCGGCGGCGCACCAGGACCGGATCGCCACCTGGATCGCCGCGAGGAAGACCGCGACGATCAGCCGCGCGTCCAGCTCGGGCAGGACGCCGTTCGGGCCGAGGCCCGGGACATCGGCGCCGTCCAGGCCTGCGGATTCGGCCCCGCCGTACTCGTCGCTGCCGCCCAGCTCCTCGGCCAGACGGTCGCCCAGGGCGATCAGCCGGTGCAGGACCGCACCCGCGAGCGGCGAGGCACCGCCGACCGGAAGGAGATGATCGGCGTAGTGACGCAACGAGGGACCGTCCGGGGACATCAGCCCCCAGGCTCTGAGGGCCGCGTTGCGCAGGGCGGACAGAGGAGGTTCGTCGGCGGGTCGGCGACGCAGCGCGGCGACGGTGAGCTCGCCCATCTCCTCGAGCGGAGCCAGGGCGATGGCTTCCTTGCTGGTGAAGTAACGAAAAAGGGTCCGCACCGAGACGTCCGCCCCCGCGGCGATCTCTTCGACGGTGGTCGCCTCGAAGCCCTTCTCGGCGAACAGCTCGTGCGCGACCTCGATGATGGCCTGGCGGGTGCGGCGCTTCTTGCGCTCCCGCAGCCCCTCCGCGTGCCCTGTCGACACTGTTCCCCCCACCTGTGCGGCCCGGGCACAGCTCGGGCGACGTTCCACCTCCGGCGGCTCCTCGCCCGCAGCCCCTGCCCCCCTTGGCCGACCAGCCTCTCGCCGACGGCCCCGCACTGCAGACCGCCCGCACAGCACTGTCAACCCCAACGTGCGGTTCTCGCGTCGGTTCTCAACATACGCCGACAACCGGCAAATGGCACAGACTGACAGTTTCCTGACTACCCTCGCAGAGGGTCACAACAGCCCTCGAGACTCGAACGATAGGCCTTTGACCAGTGTATTTGCGGCTCGCCGCCGTCACCCGGTCCGAGTGTGACGCTCATCCGACGCAGCCTTGACGGCGCCCGGCAGTGCCCCAATGGCGCCGACGGCCCGATCACGATCACGCAAAGATCGCGCGATCAGACCCCCGACCCAAGGGAGGCAACCCACTCCTGCGTCGTGATGACCGAGGCCTGGCGCGGGAAGATCTTTTCGGTGAGCACGCGGTGGACCTCGTCATCCTGGTCGGCGCAGGCGTCGGCGAGGACGGTGAGCCGATAGTCGAGGTCGGCGGCCTGACGCACCGTGGAGAGAACCACCCCACTGGTGGTGATCCCGCCGAGCACGATCGTGTCCGCCCCGGCGCCGCGCAGCAGCACGTCGAGGTCGCTGCCGCTGAACGCGCTGATCCGCTTTTTGAGGACGATCGGCTCGTCCGCCCGACGCCCGAGGGCGGGATGCAGCTGCGTGGCCGGATGATCCTGCGTGATCGCGTCGCCGGAGCGCTCGGTGAGGGCGGAGAACGAGACATTGGCCGCGGCGACCTCGGGGAACCCCGGCCGGAAGGCGACCCGGACGAACAGCAACGGGATGCCCACAGCCCGCGCCGCGTCGGCCGCCCGCGCCGCCGACGCCACCACGGACCCACCAGCCCCACCCCTACCAGGCCCGTCAGCACCGCCCGCACCGCCGTCGAGGCGCTCGACGATGCCCTGCTGGAAGTCCATGAGCAGCAGAACCGCTCGGGAGTCGGCCATCGCAGCCCCCTCGTCAGATAGTCATCCCACCCTGAGCAGCCTGACCTTATCAGTCCAGGTTGATGAAAGGCCGAACGGCCCTCAGGCGGACAGCACCCGCTGGACGGCCTCGAGGCTCGCACCACCATCGGCGTTGAAGGCGATCCGTGCCGCCGGCGCGCCCGTATGCACGACGTTGACTACGGCCTCGAAGAACTCCACCAACGGCTCGGGCTTACGGATTCCCCCGCCGATGACGACCACATCCCACGGCTGGCCACCCACCGCGCGCCGCACCGCCGCCAGCGCCGACTCGTCCAGCGCGACCAGCACCTGCTCGGCGACGAAGCCGGCCGCCACCAGTCGTTCGAGACCGTAGGCGAGACCCACGTTCGACGGCCTCGGCATCAACTCCCGGCACCGCGCGCGGATCCAGCCCGACAATCAGAACGCGGGAGGCGGCCATGCCGTCAGAGTAGTTCGCTCATGACCACCCGCATGCGGCGTGGGTCCGGACCAGCCCATCACGCCAATACGTCGTTGCTCCCGGAACCGTCCCCATCGACGGGCCGACGGCGGCCGAGCCGGATGTAGGTCACAACCGCCAGCACGGCGGGGACGATGACCAGGGCGGGCCAGACGCTCCACGGAACCAGTCCGAAGGCTGCCAGCACGACGAGAACCAACTCCGCCATCACAGTCGGCAGGATCCCGCCGGCCGCGATCTTGGCGCGTGCAGAACCGTTCATGATGAACTCCCCAGCATTCTCGGTTGGATTCCTCGACCAGACGCGGCGGTTTCAGCGCGCGAACGCGCAGGAGCAGCAGGAGCAGCAGGAGCAGCAGGAGCAGCAGGAGCAGCAGGAGCAGCAGGAGCATGATCAGGGAGCGGCGCGCGCCTGGTCCAGGTAGTCGGCCAGGTCTCGCCAGGCGCCGGCGGTCGCGGCCACGTCGCCCTCTTCCCGCTGCGCGGTGTCCGCCAGTTCCTCGCGCCAGGCCGTTCGGACTGAGCCAGACAGCCTGGTGTCGCCACCGGAGAACAGCACACTTAGCTCGTCCATCCGCCGCACCAGCTTCTGCACCTGGGGCGTGCCGGGTTCGATCCCGGACACACGCAGTGCCTCGGCCCGCCGGTACAACTCCGGCCATTCGATCTCCAGGAGGTAATGGGCGGCCGGGCCCAGCGTGGCGGCGTTCTCGCGCAGCGCCGCGAGCTGATCCGGCGCGAGCCGCTGCCGGACGGCCTCGCTCGTCCCGGCCAGACCCGGCCCGCCCATCGAACGCAGGACGGCGATCAGCATTGAGATATCCGGCTCGCGCTCGGCCAGCAGGTGCTGGTGGATGTGGACAAGTCGCTGCCGCAACTCGTCGAGCGCCGCGATGGACCTCTCGATGCCCGCCAGATGGTCACCGACGAGGCGCACCGGGTCGACGCCCGCGTCGAGGCAGACCGCGATGCTGTCCAGCCCGAGCCCCAGGCGGCGCAGCACCAGGACCTGGTAAAGCCGCACCACATCCGGCTCGCCGTACTCGCGGTGCCCGGACGCCGTGCGACGCGACGGGCTCAGCAACCCGATCTGGTCCCAGTGGTGCAGCGTCCGCACGGTCAGTCCGCTCGCCTTGGCCAGCGCCCCGACCCTCCACGTCTGCTGGATCTCCATGCGGCCAGCATCGGTCCTACCGCGACGTCAGGTGCAAGCCCACGACCACGTTGGTTGCCGCACAGCCCCGGTGCCCACGGTGGACGGGCCGCCACCCCGAACCGCCTCACCGCCTCACCGCCGGCGATTCGACCATGCCGAGGGTCTTACGTGCCGTTTTGTCGCCGGCATCGAACGGCACCAGGACACCGATATTCCCGAAAAATGAATGGTCGGCACCAGTTACCCCGGCGACCGACCGCGCCTGACCGTGGTAATCCCCGCGGCGGCCGTCCCGCCACTACGAGCCAACGCCTGTCCCGCGCCCGACATTGCCCACGTGCGGGATCTGGTGAAGGATGAATCCGACGCCATCATCGGACGGCCCGACGCGCGGTTGCCATCTCCGCCGTTCCCGCTCCTGTTTCCCGGACGCCGCAGCGGAGCGGGCAACCGGGTCGCAGTCGAACCAGTGTTGACGAAAAGCAGGCATCGATGTGGGTAAACAGCTTCACGAACTACAGGAGGAACTCATGAGTCGTGGCGTGCTGGCAAGCCGGACGAGTATTCGCGCCTTCCGCGAGGGCCCGTATGTGCTTCTGGTTGCCGAGGGCGAGTTGCCCACCCCCGGATTCAACGTTGACATCGTCCCCAGCCCACTCCGTATCTTCCCACCGCAGTTCGAGCTCCGGCGCTTCGCGAAGCCAGGCATCTTTCCCCAGCATGTGACCCCGTACCGGTATCTGGAGGTGGTCCGCTTCCCCGTGGACCAACCGGTCATCACGGTCGAGCATGCCGACGGCGCGGACCGCGTCGACATTGAGCCCGTCGGACCCGAACTCGCGGTCTACGCAGCCGCCGTCCGCAGCACTACAGACGAGAGTGGCTCACCCACCGGCACGCCAGCTGGTGGCGCTGCCGCCGCAGCACCCGACGCAGCCGACACGGCCGACGAGGCCGTCGGGCTCTCGCCCAGGCTCAGCTTCGACGACGCGTTCGCGAAGGCCCTGGCCAACCTGCCACCGGCCGAGGCCACCCACCCCGACACCCTCACCCGCGTCGAGGTGAAGGAGATCAGCGGCCTGTTCGGTGGCATCGCCGGTTTCCACCATCTCCTGGTCCGCGTCAGCCGGACGACGTCCTGACCATCCTCTCTTCACCTTCTTCCTGACCATCGTCTCTTCCCTTTGCCGCGGGCCCGAGACCGGCCTGTGCGGCCGGTGGCCGGCGAAGCTCACCGTCCGGCGGGCCGTTGGACGGCCCCGGTATCGGGCAGAGCCCCACTCCCGGCATCACCACCGCGCAGGGTGCACGCTTTCCGGTAGGCGAGCGGAGTCGTACCGGTGATCTGCCGGAAGGCACGTACGAAGCCGCTGACCGAACCGAAGCCGCAGGCCATGGCAGTGGCGATCACTGACGGCCCTGGTTCGGCGAGCGCCGCCATCGCGCGCAGGATTCGTGCCCGCAGCAGGTAGCGCTGCCAGGTCAAGCCCGTCTCGGCCCGGAACAGCCGGCGCAGCGTCCGGGTGGATGTCCCGATCGAGCGGCAGAGATCCTCGACGGTCACGTCCGCCAGGTTCGCCATGGTGTAGTCGATCGCGGCGGACACCAACGGGTGATCTGAACGCGGAAGAACCAGCGCCAGCTCGTCCTGAAGCGACTCCTCGACCAGCGAGCCGATCGCGGTGAAGAACGCCGCGGCGGTCGGGCCTGCCGTCCGATCCGGATCGCCGATGGGCCACCGCGCCGCATATAAAACCATCTCCCGCAGTATGGGCGCGACCGGCACGACGCGCGGGCGGTCACCAGCCATGATTCCGAAACTCGGGTGGAAGAAGACCGACATGGTCCGCACCCGCGTCAGCGACGTGCAGTGCTCGACGCCCGCGGGTATCCAGACTGCCTGGTGCGGCGGCAGCAGATAACGGGCGGCAGCCGTCTCGACCTGTGCCACGCCCTCGAAGCAGTATTCCAGCTGATGCAGATCATGGTGGTGCCACCCGGTGACGCGCTGGTCGCCGACGTCGAACGGATATGTCCCGGCCGGCACCGCGCCGCCACCACGCACATCGCGGAATCCCGACCTGGCCGGGACCGTCACTTTCCTGGCCACGGATGCGCAGACTGCCACTGCCCGAGCGTAGATGCTGCGAACATGAACAAGCGACACCTGGAAACTCTGTCCAGCCCGGGCTGGGCCACCATGCTGCGTCAGAACCTGCTGCCCTGGGTCGAATCGATTGCCGACCTGGGCGACGACGTGCTGGAAATCGGGCCTGGGCCGGGGCTGACCACCGACATCCTGCGCACCCGCACCGCACGGCTGACCGCGGTGGAGATCGATCCGGGTCTCGCCGCAGCACTTGCCGCGCGCCTCGCCGGCACCAACGTCACGGTGATCACCCGCAGCGCGGAGCAGCTCGACCTCGCCGAGAGCCGGTTCACCGGGGCAGCCTGCTTCGGGGTGATCCACCATGTGCCGTCCCCGGCACAACAGGACCGTATCTTCAGCGAGATCCTCCGCGTCCTGCGGCCAGGTGCCGCGCTCGTCGGCTCGGACGGCTATGACAACGAGCTGACGAGACAGGCGCACATCGACGACGTCTTCGTCCCCCTCGACGCGGAGGCTCTGCCCTCCCGGCTTGCCCAGCTCGGGTTCACCGACATCCGCGTCGAGCACGGCGAATACGACTTCCGCTACGCCGCCCGCAAGCCGCCGCGCCGGATTCCGCCCGGCAGGTGAGGTGGGCCGTCAGTCCGAGCGGACCGCCCGGAGCTCCGTCAGCACGCGGAGCCTGGCCTGGGGTCCCGGTCGACGCGCGAAGCCTGGGGTCCCGGTCGGCGCGCGGCCGTGCCCGGTAGTCCGTGGCCCAGGCGGACACCCGACACCCAATCGCTACTCATAGTTGATAATCAACTACACTAAGCCATGCATCCGCCCGGCGTGGCCTTTGATCGCGTAACTGGCTACGGGGGGTAGCCGTGGGTGGACCCACGCGGACGGACCGGTTGATCCAGTCTGGTCGCTGGCAGCCGATACGCCTGCGGCACCCGCTGGCGTGACCGCGCCGGACGGCGCCGAACCGGCCCACGCCGGAACGGCCGGCACCGGACCGGGCCGACGCCGGGCTCCGACTCGCCCGCCAGGAGTGACCGCTTTGATGGGAACGTCCCGGATCCTCATCCGTGACCACGCCAGACGCTCAGGCGCCTCCGCGCTGTCCCTGCTCCTCCTGGCCGCCGGGCTGGTGGCCACCTCCGCCCGCCCGGCGTCCGCCCGCCCGGCGTCCAGCGCCACGGTCGCCGGATGTCTGCGCGGACCGATCGTCGCCACGGCGGCGCTGCCGGGCGGGAAGGGTTACTGGCTCGTCGGCTCCGACGGCGGAGTCTTCTCCTACGGCGACGCGCCGTTCTTCGGCTCGGCGGCACATCGGCGCCTCGACAAGCCGATCGTCGCCCTGGTGCCGACCGTCGGCGGCCGGGGCTACTGGCTGGTCGCCGCGGACGGCGACGTCCACGCCTTCGGAAACGCACCCGCGCCGACCCACAATCCACTGCCCTCGACGACGATCACGTCGCCGGTGGTCGGCGCCGCGCGTGCGGGCGACACCAACGGGCTGTGGCTCACCACCGCCGACGGCGAGGTGTACGCGCTGGGCGGCGCCGTTTTCCAGGGCTCGGCCACAGACCTGCGGCTGGACGAGCCGGTCGTCAGCATCGTCAGCAATCCGGCCGGCAACGGCTACTGGCTGGTCGCGGCGGACGGCAGCGTCTTCGGCTACGGAAACACGCCTGCCCCGGCCGGAAACACCCTGCCGTCGACGCGCCTGCGTGCGACGATCGTCGGGGCGACCCGGATCGGCACCACCAACGGACTGTGGCTCACCACCGCCGACGGCGAGGTGTACGCGCTGCCGTCCGCGAACGCACCCTCCTACGGATCGAGGTCGGGCAGGCGGCTTGCCATGCCGGTCTCCGGCATCGCCTCGACACCAGCGGGCGACGGGTACTGGCTGACCGCGGGCGACGGCGCCGTCTTCGCTTTCGGCAGCGCCGGTTTCCTCGGCAACGCGGTGAGCACCACGACGAACTGCGATCCCGTGGCTCCCCCCACGGAGAGCAAGATCGTCCAGGTTGCGACGGACATCATGAACGGCAAGGCGGTCTCCGGCTGGGACGGCGAGACCATCCCCTACGCCTGGGCCGGCGGGCACGGCACCGACCCCGGCCCGACGGCGGGTAGCTGCTACGGCTACACCGGCCCCTCACCCTGCCGGGCGAACCAGACGGTCGGCCTCGACTGCTCGGGCTTCGTCCGCTGGGTCTACGCCCTGGCCGTCGGCCGGGACGCGCTCGGCGGCGGAAGCAGCAACGACCAGATTCGCCGGCTGGCCAAGGTATCCCGCCCCCAGCCCGGAGACCTGGCGTTCTTCGGGACCGGCGGCGTGTACCCGACCACCCACCACGTCGGCGTCTACATCGGCGACGCCAAGATGATCAACGCGCCGATGACCGGGGCCGACATCAGGACCGACCCCCTGCTCTCCGATCTCGTCGGCTACTACCGCCTACCCGGATGAGCGACCCCCCCGCCTCCCGCCTCCCCGCCTCCTCCAAGACGTCAGGCATCCCGCCGTCGCAGAAGAGCACAGCCGGCCAGCAGCGCGCAGGCCGCCCAGAGCGCCAGGACACCGAGACCCGCCAGGGGCCGAGGGCGCGGTGGCCGGACGTCGACTGCACCACCAGTCCGGCACTCGCCGGTTCGATCCGCGCCAGGCGCCCGGGCAGCCCGGTCGACGAAGCTGCCTACGCGATGAAGCTGCCAGCGAAGCCTCCCGTCCGCGCGCAGCACGGTTATCCCCCGCCGGCACAGCAGCTGTCGGGCAGCGCCGGCCATCCGGCACTCTTGGCACGAAAAGGACAACAGCTCGCAGCGATCCGCCCAACGCAGTACGACTGCATCCACTCAGCCGCATCTGGTGAATGGAGAGCCGAAGAATCATGGTCTCAGCACTTGTCGCAGTCTCCCTCGTTCTGACCGGTCTCGTCGCGGGGACGATGACCATCGGTCTGGTCGCCGTGCGACCCGCGATGCATTCCCTGCCCGCGACCACATACGTGCTCGTCAAGCAGGCATTCGATGTCAGCTATCCGAAGTTCATGAAGCCGCTGCAGATCGCGAGCCTGCTCTCGACGGTCGCTCTGACGGTGGCCGCCGCAGTGTCCCGCCCCGCTGCCTGCGCGAGCCTGGCCGCAGTCGCCGCGGCGTGCGTCTTCACCAACATCATCGTCACCGTCCGCGGCGACCTCCCGATCAACAACGCGATGGCCGTCTGGACCCCGGACGCCCCGCCGAGCGACTGGCAGTCCCACCGTGCCCGCTGGGACTTCTTCAACTCCATCCGCACCGCCGCCGCCATCACCGCCCTGGTCCTGCTCGCCCTGGCCGCAACCACGTCCTGACGCCTTCCCCACCACCCGTCCGCAGCCACCACTCGACCACAGACACCACCCGACTGCGGCCACCACCCGACCGCAGTCGCCACCCCTCGGCGACCGCCATCCGTACACATTCGGCTACGGGACGCGCTGGATGTGGACGTACGGACCCGGGCCCATGGACCCGAACCCCGCCACAGACCCGACGGCGAAACACCGATCGGGCCCCGCGCTTGCGGCCTATCTCATTTTCGCCACCACCCGCGCCGATGTGAACGGCCTGGTCCACCGATTGCCTGGACGCCCGCAAGGCGTCCTTCGCGCTCATGGACCAGGCCGTGCCCGCACAGGCAGGTCTTGACAGCTAAGCGGCGCCGTCAGATCTCGCGGTCCACCGTGCCGTCCGAAAACACGTTGATGCCGAACGACTGGTCGAGGGCGGGAATCCCCAGCGCGGCGGCACCAGTGATTTTGGCCTGCTCGTGCCGGTAGACCGTCGTCGTTGCGCCGCCAAGCTCGTGGTACACCTCGACCGACGGAAACGACGAGGTGTGGCCGATCACGGACAGCCCGCCCTGCGGGTTGGTCGAGAAAGTGATCTCGGCGCGGATCCGGGGGAATCCGTGTACAGTTTCGCGACTGTTCTCTATGTTCACGTGGAAAGTCGTTGATGTCATCGGGTTCGCCGGATTGGACGAGGCCACCTGTGAGCGGGAGAAAGAGATACTGACCCGATCGGCAGTAAGCGGGACCGGGTTGGTGCACGCTGTCCAGCCTGAATTGCAGGATGGATTCACGATGATATAGGCCTTGCCGGTGGTGAAGTCGACCTCGAGGTAGACACGGTTCTGGGCGGCGCTCATCTGTGGGTCGAACCCGCGATCATCACCGGCTCCCGTGATGCCCAGGACTCCGTACGACTTCTGCATGATGAAGAAGCCCACTCGGTAGCGGCCGAGCGCCGGGTTGACCAGAATATCGGACCGCGAGATCTGCTGAGCCGTCGCCCCAGGAGTCGCCACGCTCGTGCCCGTGACGCGCGGTGTTGCGACGCATTGGTTCGTGGCCAGACAGTCGCCGCCCGATGCCGATGCCGGAGCCGGAGCCGGAGCCGGAGGCTTGGGGGCGAGAGCGGAACCGTGCGCGAAGGCGCTCCAGATCGCCTTGTGCCCGGGTGCGTATATAACCAGATTTCCGTCATCCTGAAGCTCGAGATCAGAACCGGGATGACCGCCGGTGTTCGTGCTCCAGATCGCGTGGTTTCCGGGCGCGATAACCACGAGGTTGCCGTCGGCCTGCATGCGGAGAATCGAATTTCGGGTGGCTGTTCCGGTGGCCCAGACCGGCCGGTTCCCTGGTGCTCGCTGCACGGCGTTGCCGTCCACCTGCATGGAGAGCGAGTATCCGCCGCTGGGTGAGCCGACCTGCTGGCCCGGATTCAGCTGCGAGCCGCCGTCGATGTGCGTCGCTGCGGCGCTCGCGGGAATCTCGCCGATAAAGGCGAGACCGCCGCTTCCCAGTAGCGTCAGCGTGAGTAGATAAAGCAACCGCTCCCGTAGCCGGCAATGTCGACGTGGTCGCTGGGGCATGGGCGGGACCTCTCATCGCTGGACGCGACCCCCCGTCGCGTCTCCGGCAGAAATCGTCCCGGCTGGGGTGATATCCGTCAAGCAAAAATTGTCTCGCCTTTACCGGCAGCCGAACCGAAGATCACGCCACATGCTGTTCTCCGTCGCGGCAAACACCAAATGCCAAATGCCGACGCCGGCCCGCCCATCCATCGTTCCGGAACGGCCGGCAAGGGCCCCGCAGAGCAAACCCTGCCCCCCGCCCCCAGCCGAATCCCTCGAAACCAGCGAGCTCGACGGGCACCACACCGGGGGGCCCGAGCCCCCCGGTCAGCATCGCGGCTGCCGGGAAGGCGCCCGAAGGGCGACGACCAGCGGAATCCAGCGCGTGGAGACGAGGGAACTCGAACCCCAATCCCTGCCTTGCAAAGGCGGTCTGGCTCGTCCATCAGCATCCGTGGGCGTCCGCTGTGTCGACGTCAGGGCTTGATCGATTCCATGGTCATCCGTGTTCGTCCTCGCGGGTCCGCCGGCTTGGCTACACGAATCCCGATCGGTCGTGGGCGGGGTAACGCACCGTGCGCGACCACGCTCGGTCCTGACCCATGGGGCGTGACCCGTTGACTACACAGCTGGCCACATAGCGATCCTAAAGAGCCGCCACGCCATATTCGGGGGCTCGGGGGGTCGTCCCCCTGGCCAGCATCGCGGCTGCCGGGAAGGCGCCCAAAGGGCGAAGACCAGCGGAATCCAGCGCGTGGAGACGAGGGGACTTGAACCCCTAACCCCTGCCTTGCAAAGGCAGTGCTCTGCCAATTGAGCTACGCCCCCTCAGCCGCACCGCCCGAGCCGCTGCCGTCCCGCCAGAGGCAGACCGGCGACCACACCAAGCGGAGCGCCATCTCAGACTACGGCATGGGCGGCGGGTCCGGATGGGGGGCTGTCAGCCTCCGGGCGGTCCCGCCGCACTCCTGCCGCCTGGTCACCTCGCGTAGCTGACGCGTTCGGTGCGTGTCGATCGGGTCGTCGTTTCCAACTGATGGGGAGAGGCCGCGACCGCACGCTTGGAGAGGCCGAGGCGCGGACTCAGGTCGGTAGCCCGGTGCTGGGGTTGTTGAGCAGGGCGCGGGTCCGGACCCTGCCAGGTGATGGGGGTGCCGTCCGGGAACGCCGGGATCGGGGCTGTCAACGTGAGCGATCGCGTCCCTCCCTGAGGGAGAGGGCGTCGGCGAGTGCTGCGCGGACGATCGCTACCGCCCGTTGCGCGGCGAGTGTTCCTGGGACCGTGTCGTGCCAGGTGAAACGGAGGACCTCCCACCCGCGCCGGACGAGTTCGTTCTGTCGACGCCGGTCGTAGAGCAGGGCGCGCGGCTGACTGTGGGGGCCGATGCCGTCGGCCTCGATGGCCAGGCGAGCCGCGGGCCAGGCGAAGTCGAGCCGGGCGATCCGACGACCGGTCACCGGGTCGTCTACGGGCCACTGGGTCGCGTCGGGTCGCAGACCGTTGTCGATGAGCAGTAGGCGTAGCCGGGTCTCGAGCGGCGACTCGGCCCTTCCGTCGATCATCAGCCACCAGGACAGGGCGCGAGTGACGCCTCGGCCGCCGCGGCACGCGAGGCGGCGGCCGAGATCGGCGAGTCCGGCGGCGGTGAGCCGGCGACTGTTAAGCATCGCGTCGACAACGGTGATGAAGAGGTCTCGCTCGGGTAGCAGGGCCAGATCTTCGAGCGTGCGGGCTACGGAACTTGTCCGCAGGCCGCTGAGGTTCACGATCTCCGAGGAGGCGAGTTCCAGTGGATGCCGGCGGTAGCCGCCGCGCAGTCGGCTACCGCCGGCGGGCACCGCAAGGTCTATCGGCTCGTTGGGCTCGCGGGGCGGGAGCCCGGGCAGGCCGTGGAGCCGGGCGGCGGTCAGCCGCACGATCGTCCCGCCGACGACGAGCAGCGCGGCACGGGCGCGGGCACGCAGTTCGTCCCTAACTGGCGGGATGACCATTGCCCCACGGATCGGCGACCGCCAGCCGTCTCGTCGCCGCTGCTGGATGGCGTCGTCGGACAGGCCGAGCGCCCGAGCCTGGGCACGGGTGACCACGTCGTCCTGAGCGCGGCCGAGGGCGACAAGCCGGTCATGGGGGTGAAGCATGAACCGAGTCTGCGTCGCGCTGGCCGCCCCGCGCCCCAACACCGCCTACCTGTGGACGACTCCTCCGCCTGTGGACACCCACGCCACCTCCGCCCGCCGCCACCACCACCACCAGGCCGCCGCGCCGCCGCGCCGCCGCCGCACGCCGCCGCGCCGCCGCCGCACGCCGCCGCGGACACCGCTCAGCGGTGCCGCACCAGCAAGATGTTCCTTCTACAGGGTTGAGAAGGTGGTTATGTCCCGTTTTCTCACTGTAGAAGCGACATCCAGCTCCACCCACCCAGACGCGGCGGCGAGGCGGGGCCGCGGGGCGCCAGCGGCGGCGGGGGCGGGGCGGGGCGGGGCGGGGCGGGGGGGTTAGAGGCGGCGCAGGGTGGGGTCGATGTAGGCGAGGCGTTCGCGGACCTTGAGGGCGAGGTCGCGGAAGTCGGAGTAGCAGCGGCGGACGGCGGTCTGGGTGCCGCCGAGGGCGCCGTCGCCGGCCCGCAGCTCGAACATGGGCTTACGGGCGTCGTGGGCGAGCGGCACCAGGTTCGCGTAGTTGCGCATCGTGGCGATCTCGAAGGATCGGTCGAACGAGTCGGGGTTGTTCGACGCCAGCACGGCGGTCTGGAAGATCTCGGGGATGCGGTCGAGCCAGCGGTCGTGGGACTTCGCCGGGCGGTCGGCGCGGGACGGGGGCTGCATGACGATGTAGCCGATCGGCATCATCAGGCCGCGCGGCGCGGCGATCCGATCGGGGACCTTCGGCAGCACGGTGCCCTGCCAGGTCGAACGCCAGTCACGCAAGGTAGGTCCGAGGTTGCGCAGGCCGCGCAGGGAGAAGAGGTCGGCGGCGATCGGCATGAGCACGGTGTCGGCGGACAGCAGCGACGCCCGGTTGATCGCGCCGAGGTTCGGGCCGACGTCGATCAGCACGATGTCGGCGCCGACGGCACGGGCACCGTTCTCGATGGCACGGTGCAGCGCGGTGGTCGTGCGCACCGCGGCGATGTCCTTGCCGAGGAAACTGTTCGGCCAGGCGGCGGACAGCCGGTCCTCGAACACGCTGAGTTCGACGTCCCCGGGCAGCAGCCACAGGCCGTCCTCGATCGTCACCGGAGTGATCAGGTCGACGTCGCCGACACCTTCCATGATCGGGGCGATGGCGGTGGCCATCGTGCCGGTGTGGCGGTTGGTGCGGGGGGTGCGCGCGTCGAGGTCGAACGGCTTCGGTGCCGACGACGAGGTGGCGGTGTCGTCCGACTCGCCCCACAGGATGGTCAGCTCGTCCTCGTCGAGGAACTGCGCGGTCAGGTTGGCCTGCGGGTCGAGGTCGACGGCGAGCACCCGGTGGCCCATCCGCTGCAGCATGTGCGCGAGATGGTAGGCCAGCGTGGTCTTGCCGACGCCGCCCTTGTTGTTGAACAACGCCATCGTGATCATGTAGGGATCCGATCGCGCCAGCCCCGAGGTGCCGCCCCTCTGTGATCTGCGCTGTTGCCCGTGTTGTCCGACACGCCGGGCATTCTCTCGCCTGTCCCGTTCCATCCGCTCGCCGGGAGCACGCACGGTGGCCCGTCCGGCTCGGCGGAGTGGCTCGCCGGGTTCGGCAGACTGGGCCGTCCAGCTCGGCGAAGTAGCTCGCGGGGAGCACGCCCGGTGGCCGACCAGCTCAGCGGAGTGGCCCGCCGACCCTCAGCGGAGTGGCCCGCCGAGGGTCGGCGGGGCGCATATCCGGGAGCTGTCGCAGGCGGCAGCGAGGTCACCGTGTCAGAGCGGCGGGCCGGGTGACGCCGGTGACCTTCTCGAAATGGTCGAGAGTGACGATCTTGACGACGTCACCGGTCTTCGGAGCGTGCAGCACCTGGCGGTTGCCGAGGTAGATGCCGACGTGACCGGGGTTGTCCGGGGTGCCGTCGGAGCCTGCGGCGAACAGCAGGTCGCCGGGCTGCCAGGCCGCGACATCGGTGACGGCAAGGATCGGTCCGGAGCGTCCGGCCTGGTCATAGGTGGTGCGGGGCAGCGTGATGCCGGCGGCGGCGTAGGCGGCCTGGACGAGGGATGAGCAGTCCCAGGTGTCGGGGCCGGTCGCGCCGAGCCGATAGGGCTTGCCGAGCTGCTGCCGGGCGAAGGCGATGGCCGTGCGGACAGCCGGGGTCCGTGCGCCGGCGCCGGACGGGCTGGTGGCGGCGGCGAGCGCGGCGGTCATCGCGGGCTCGCCGGCGATGATCCGCACGACATAGGTCTGGGTCTCGGCGTAGGGCGGAACGCCGCCCGCCTTGAGGACAGCGCCTGGGCCGGCGTTGTAGGCGGCGAGCATCAGCCGGACGGGGTCGCCGGTGACGCGGGCGACGGCGGCGGCAAGAGCACAGTCGTAGCGGGCCGCCGCCGGGATGGCGTCGGCCGGGTCGAGCGGGTCGGCCCGTCCGTCGTTGTTTCCGTCGACGCCATGGGCGGTCCAGGTCGCGGGCATGAACTGCGCGACGCCGAGCGCGCCGACCGGGGAGCGGGCATCGGCGCGGAAGCCGGACTCCTGGCTGAGCTGCGCGGCGAGCAGCCCCGGGGTAAGCGCCGCGCAGGTGCGACCCGCACTGAGGATCAGCCCGACGTCCTCGGCGGGAATTCCGGCCACCGAACCGGTCACCGCGGGTGTGTCGGAGTCGTCCGTGTCCGATCCGAACGCGCCGACGCCGGTGAGCCCGCCGAGCACGGCGGCGGCCACGAGGGCCACGGCCAGTACGGCGATCAGCCCGACGACCACCACCTGGCCCGAGCCGACACCGGACCCGGCCGGCGACTGCGCGGCCACGCCCACCTCATCCCGGCCGGGGCCCGATCATGCTCGGGCAATAAGTACCTAAATGATCGTTATGCAATCAATCACCTTGATTGAACGTGTTCGCGACGCTACCGTAGCGAACCGGCTCGCTGCAATCAGCATTAATCTCTTCTCTCTGGGTCACATCGGCCCAGTTCCAAGGGGGTACGCCAGGGATGGCCACGCCGACAGGCGAGTGGGTTCCGTACGGCGGCGACCTCGGTGCGCTGCCGCGAGAGCCGCACGACCGGTACGACCGGTACGGCGCGTACGCCCCCGTGGCACAGGCACAGGGCGACGGGCTCGTCCCCTCGACTCCCCCGCCCGAGCCGCCGGACGTGGCGAGCACCCCGATCAGCGATCTGGTCATCGTCGTCGCCGCAGGTGGTGGGGTCGGCCGCTCGACGACGGCGGACCTGCTCGCCCGCCGGTTGTGCGCCACCGGGCCACTGGTGCTCATCGACGACGCGCCGGGGCTGTTCAGCCTGCGCCGCACCCTGGTCCGGGGGCCGGACGGGCTGGCCCTTCTGCCGGGCTACGGCGGCGAATACCACGTGCTCGCCCCGAACGGCCCCCTTGCCCGGGTGGACACGGCGAGCGTCGTGGCGAACGCCGACCCCGGCTGGACCACTCTGGTCGTCGACTCCTACGACTCGGTGCTCATCCTGCTGCACGCCGAGCACTGGTTCCGGCTGCTGACCGAGCCCGGGGTCCGCGTCCTGCTCGTCACCCCCTCGGCCACCGGACCCCTGCAGCAGGCGATCACCGCGGCCCGGGCGCTGCGCCAGGCCGGAGTGGCTCCCGAGGACCTGGTGGCCGCCGTCGTCGACATCAGCGAAGGCCGGCTACCCCGGCCCGTACGCGCCCGGATGGTCATGCTCGACGGCGAGGTCGGCGCGATCACCCGGGTTCCCCATCTGCCGTCGGTGCGCGCCATGGGAAGGCTGGAGGCCGGCCACGGTGGCCGAGACGCCGAACGCGCCGCGGATGCCCTCGTCCGACGCCTCGCTCTGGAGTACGCGGCATGATCCAGAAACTCGCAGCCCACGCGACCCTGTTCCTCGCTGCCGGCGAGCCCACCCAACGCGACCCGCTCAAGCCGGTCAACCCCACCACCGACGGGCTTCCCGACCAGGCCGGCTCGGCCCTGAACAAGATCCTTGCCTGGTCGATGTACGGGGCGGTGACCGCCTGCGGAATCGCCGCGCTCATCTCCGCGGGATTCGCCGGCTGGGCCCGGATGACCGCCCGCCCCCAGCACTTCGACCGCGGCCTGACCGCGTTCGGCTGGGCCGTCGGCTGCGGCTTCCTCGTGGGAATCGCGATCCCGCTCGTCAACACCTTCTACAACCTCGCGATCTGACCCACGCGATCTGACCCACGCGATCCGGCCCGGCAGCCCCAGCGGAGCGGGAACCTTCGACCATGTCCCTGACCCAGCAGATGACCCCCTACGGCCGCCCCCCGGGACGCCGGGGGCGCACGCTGCTGTTCGCCGCCCTCGCGGCCGTCGTCCTGATCGCCGCCACCGTCGGCATCACCCTCACCGTCGCCGACGATGACCACGGGCACAGCAGCGCCTCGACACCGCCACCCTCCGCACCCACCCGCTTCGGCATCCCCTCACCGCAACCCGCCCGCCCAGCCACCACCTCCCCGAACGATCCGATGCTCCTGCCCCACCCCACCCGCACCGCCGCCAACGGCGTCCCCCTCGGATTCCCCCACACCCCAGAAGGCGCCGCCTCCGCCGCCGTCCGCTGGGCACCGTTGATCCTCCCCTCAGGAGAGAATCACCAGATCGACGTATTCAAAACAATCGACACAAAGAAAGCATTCAGTCGGGACTCGGCCATAATACACGAGGATTATCGCACCAATTCACCCGCCGTGGATGAATGGTACACAGCGACACCCGTGGCTCTACGTATCCTGTCGAAGAAAGATGCCAACAAGGTAACTGTAGCCGTGCTGACAACCCTACAGGGAGGCACCTCCGCTGGGACCACAAATGCAGTCCCATGGGGAAGAGAGTTCTATCTTGCCTGGCAGGATAATGATTGGCATTTGGATGACCTCGAGGATCTTCCTGGCTCCCTGAAAATCTCCTCCAGCATCGATCCGAGCAAGTATCTGGCAGCCGGCTGGGAGGCGTTTCAGCTTGCCTGACATTCCGTCATTTTCCGACCTTCGCCATGCGGTTACCGATCCGTTTACCAATGCGGCGAAGGACGGTGTCGCGGCTGCTATTGGCGGGGTGTGGGGGGTCATCGTCGGGCAGTTCTCCCAAGCGGCGACGGGCCTGATCGACAAGCTGATGCAAGAGTGGCCGGGCATCGCCCGGGTGAACTACGACGAGGGTGGCGTGCACGACATCTATGCGATCTGCACGGCGTTGGGCGCGCTTGCCGCCGTGATACTGCTTCTGGTGTCGATCGTGCGAACGCAGCTGTCGGCGGACGGCGGCCATGTGTCGGCCGCGCTGGCGGGGCTGGCGAAGGCGACGGTGGCGATCGCGGTCACCGAGACGGTGGTGCAGACCGGCGCGAACGCGTCGGCGGATATCTGCGACTGGATTGTTTTCAAGACCAGCAAGGACCAGGAATCATTCACCGATAAGGTGAAACTGGTGGCGGCGAACCAGTCGACTCCGGCGCTGACGCTAGTCTTCTCGCTGGCGGCCATCATGACGGTGATGGTGTTGTGGGCGGAGATCCTCATGGTGAAGCTGGCGATCGCGGTACTCGTCGCGACCTCGCCGATTGGCGCGTCGGGACTGCTGTCGGAGCAGACGTCGATCTGGTGGCAGCGTCAGGCGATGGCGACGTTCCGACTGCTACTCGTCCCCCCGTCGATCACCTTGTGTTTCGCGTTAGGATTCAGTGAAGTAAACCAAGCCGACAGCATCGACTCGACGATCGTGGGATTGATGACGCTGGCGGCGGCGGTGTTGTGCTGGCCGGCGCTCGCTCGATTCTTCGCGATCGACGTGGACGGACAGGTGTCCGGCGGGCTGGGGCTGCTGCTCGGGGCGGCGGGGAACCTGGGCTCGCGGGCCTCGAACATGGGCGGCGGCTCGTCCGGGGGCGGCGATGATCCGCTCGATCCGATGATGCTGCAGAAGCTGGGCGGAGCCGGCGGCGCTGGCGCGGGCGGTGCGGCGGGGGGCGCGGCCGGCGCGGCGGCGGGT
>NZ_JALKFZ020000138.1 GCF_023243075.1 Frankia sp. AiPa1
TCGCCGAAACCGGCCTGACCTGGGACGAGCTGCGGTCAACATGACTCTACGCATTAAAGCTCAGTAGGGCTGGGGATTCTGGCGGTTGGCGCGGAACTGGTCGATGACGACGGTGAACTGGCCGTTGACGGTGACGTCGGTGATGCCGGCGAACAGGGCGCCGGTGCCGGGGAGCGCGACCACTGTCCGAACACAGATGACGAACGACGCGCCGGGTTCGAGCGTCTCGGCGCCGTCACCGGGATCGCCGGCACCGCAGTCCGCGCCAGCCGCGGCGAAATGGATCTGTGGCGTGCCGGGGACACCCTGGTCGCGCAGGGCAAGCTGGGCGGCGAGCCGGGCGCGGTCTACCCCCTCGGTCTCGCTGTCGGCGGTGGCGAACGCGCGACCGGCCTCCCGGGCCGCCTGCGTCACGCCGAACGCCGAGCGCTGCACCGAGAACACACACAGAAACAGGTAGACGAACGGCACGAGCAGCACGATCGACAGCCCGACGAACTCGATCATCGCCGAGCCCTCGTCCGATCGCCGACCCCCACCGTCCCGGGCTCCCCAGACCCTGGCCCACATCCGCTTGCGGCCTCGCCCGACTCGCCGTGCCATCCGCACGACCCGTCCTACGACCTGACCGCCCCAGCCCCGGCCCCGATCTCGGCCCCGGCCTCCGCTCCGGCTCCGACCTCGGCCCTGACACCGATCTCGGCCGAGCCCCTGACCCTCGCCCTGGCCCTGATCTCGACCTGGATCGGGACCGGCAGAGATTCCACCCTGTTCGACGCCTTGGGCGTCGCCCGCCTCGGCATCCGCCAGGCGCGTGCTGGCGGCGGTCGTCACGGCTCCTCCTTGACGGCATGACCGGTCACGGTGAGTGTGACTCCGTCGCCGAGCGGGACGAGGACAAGCGGGACGACCACTCGGCAGGTCACCTGGACCAAAGGAGTGGCGTCCGGGCCGTCGACGTCGGTGCCGGTGCAGGTGGTGTCGGAACGGCCGGGGATCGTCCGGGCGATGAGCGCCTGGGCGTACGGGCCGCCGTCAGCGGCCGCGACACCGAGGTTGGCCGCGTGCCGGGCGCCCTCGGCCGCGTCGGCGGCGAGCGTGTTGCGGACGTAGAGAACCAGGCCGACCTGCAGAATCCCGAGGAACAGAAACAGCAGCAGCGTCCCCACCAGGATGAACTCGACGACCGACGACCCCTCGTCCGCCGCTGGCACCGGCCCACCCAGCCCGGCCAGTCCGACCGGCCCATCCGTCTCGATCAGCCCGCCGGTCCCGGTCGGCCCTCCCAGCGCGACCGGCCTGTCCCCCACGGATGGCCTGGTCGTCGTGGTTGGCCTGTCCCCCATGGCTTGCCTGGCCGTCGTGGACGGTCTGGTCGTCGTGGTCAGCGTCCTACTTGCCGCCGCCGCCACCACCGACCCCGGACACCGAGTTGATCGCGGAGGTGAACAGGTTCTGCAGCGCCGGGGTCGCGAGCGTCGCGATCGCCACGACCAGCGCCGCCGTCATCACCGTGATCATTACCCAGCCGGGGACGTCCCCGCGGTCACGACCGCCGGCACCGCCGTGGCCGCCCGCACCGCGTCGGCCGTTCGCACTGTCACCGCCCGGATCGCCGTCGCTGCCGGGGCCGGAGCCCGGGCCGTCCAGGCTCGCCTTCCACGCAAGCCATCTCGATGCCAGGGCCTGTCCGACCTGTCCGATGCGCCGTCCCATGATCTCTCCTTCACCCTTCGGTCAGGGCCATGCCAGTCGTGTGGGTCGCGCCGGCCATGCCAGTCGTGCCAGAACTGCGAGTGCTGCGGATCCCGCCGCCGGTGCCGCCGGCCGCGCTAGGGGCGCGACCGGCGGCCAGGCGGGTGGTACGACAAGTGGGACTCATGGGGGTCCTGTGTCGTTGCGCGACCGGCCCGGTCCGCATGGCGGCAAGCCCTTCGACGGCGCTCCGGCGGGCGCTCACTGGCCGCTCACTGGGAGATCACGGTGAAGCTCACCAGAGCGGGGTAGAACGCGAAGATCACCGTGGTGGGCAGGACGAGAAAGACGACGGGGATCATCATCGCGATCTCCTTGCGGCCGCCGGCCTCCAGCAGCTGCCGCTTGCCGGCCTCGCGGACGTCCATGGCCTGCGCGCGCAGGATGTCGGCCAGCGGTGTGCCGCGTTCGATGGCGACCGCCATGCCGTCGACGAAACGGGTCAGCGGGGCGAGCGCGGTGCGGGCGGCGATGCCCTCCAGGGCCTGGACGAGGGTGGCGCCGGCTCGGGCATCGGCGAGCGCCAGGCGCAGCTCACGGCCCAGTTCGCCGTGGGTGAGCCGGCCGACCCGTTCCAGCGCCCCGATCGCCGACTCACCCGCGGTGACGGCCAAGGCCAGCAGCTCGGCGACCGTGGGGAACTCCAGCAGCATCCGGTCCTCGCGCTCGGCGATGGCCCGGGTCAGCCAGTAGTCCCGCCCGACCACCCCGCCGGCGGCGCCGGCCACGACGAGCGCCACGCTGACGAGTGCCGGCGGGCCGACGCCAAGGGTCGTGCGCAGCGCCAGCAGGAACGCACCGAACAGCGCGCCACAGGCCGCGCAGACCACCTGCTGGGCCCGGAACTCCTCGATGCCGGTACGCCCGCCGGCCTGGGTGAGCCGTCGCTGCAGCGCGGCGCGGCCACCGAGGAACCGGTCGAGCCGGCCGGCGGCGTCCGACAGCAGCGGGCGCAGCAACGCCTCGATGGCTGCGATCCCCGGGCGGGTGGACGAGCGCGGCCGGTCGGCCAGCAGCCGTGACGGGCGCGGGGTGTCCCGCAGGTACGGGTCGACCCGGTCGGCCAGCTGGATGCGCCGAGCCCGCGGCGACCGGTAGACGATGATGACCAGGCCCAATCCGACCAGCAGGCCGAGCAGCGCCCCGGCGGCGACCCCGGTCACCGCGACACCCCAATCACCGCAGGACCCCGATCACCGTGACACCCCGGTCGCCGTGAAACCCCGGTCACCGTGACGCTCCCGCCTCGGCCGGCGTGTGTGATCACCGTGCACGCTCATCCCCACATTCCCTGGTCCGGGCCCATGTCCGGTCCGGATGGCGATCCATCGGGGCCCAGCCCGGGTTCGTCAGCCCCCGGCCAACCGCCGCCGTTTCCCGTGCCCGAGCCGAACGGCGGACCCATCGCCGTCGACCCGACCGTCGCGGGAACCGGCGCGGCCTGCGTCCGCGCCTCGGCCGCTGCCACCGCTTCGGCGCCGCCCCGCAGCACCCGGCCCTCCTCGGGCAGCCGGCCGATCCGGCGCATCACCAGATAGGCGAAACCGGACACCACGCCGCCGCCGACGAGCACCGCGACACCGGTCGGACTGTCGTAGGCCTGCACGTTCTGGCCACGGCTGGCGAGCAGCAGCAGCACGATCCAGGGAGCGGCGAGCGCGAGCCGGGCCGCGTTGACCGTCCAGCCCTGCCGGGTCTCGAGCTCCGCCCGGGTGCGGGCGTCCTCACGCAGGAACGTCGACAGGGTGCGCAACAGCCGGCCGAGATCGGTGCCGCCGACCTCTCGGGCCATCCGCAGCGACTCGATGATCCGGTCGGCGATCGGATCGGCGAGCTCGTCGGCGAGGCGGTCCAGGCAGGTCGAGAACGACCCGGTGGCGCTGTAGTCCTCGCCGAACCGGGTGAACGCCGGCCGCAACTGCACCGGTCCGCGCACGCCGACGGCGGCAAGACCCTCGGGCAGCGACATCCCGGCCCGCACGGCGCTGGCGAGGTTGTCCACCACATCTGGCCAGAGCTCGCGCAGGTCGTGCATCCGAGCGTGGCGCCGGCGCACCACCAGGGTCCGCGGGACCAGGCTCGCGAACACCGCGAACGCGCCGGCCAGCGACAGGGTGCCGGTCAGCGCCAGCACCACCAGACCGACCAGGAGGCCGACCCCGGCACTGATCGCGACGAACTGACGGGGCCCGAGGCCGCGGATACCCGCCTGAGCGATCAGCTCGGCGGTCGTGTGCTCCCAGCGGGCCATCGCCCGACCCACGGGCCCGCTGGTGCGCCCGCCGGCCGGCCGGCCGCTGGTGACGATCAGGAACAGGCCGAGACCGCACAGCAGACCGAGGAAGATGCCCATCTAGCCCTCCACCGCGATCTCGGACCAGTCGTCACCGGGCCGCCGGTACCGCGCCGACGTCGGCCAGCTCGGCGCCTCGGGCTGCGCCGGGGCCGGGGCCGGGGCCGGCGGAGGTTGCGGAGACGGCGGAAGTGGGGGGAGGCCGGACGTCGCCAGGTACCCCGCACGCGGCGGCGACTGCGGCGGCGGCGCTGACGGGTGGAACCGCGGCTGCTGAAACTGCTGCTGGTACTGGTGTTGCAGCTGCTCACGGTGCGGGTGACGGTCGTGGTCACCGTGGGCGAGCAGGCTCGGCAGGTCGAAGCCGGCGCGGGCGAACCGGTCGGCGTGCGGCGGGTAGCCGTCGGCGCGGACCAGGCCCTCGGCGTGGGTGCGGTAGATCTGGGCGATCTCCACGATGTCACCCTCTGCCCGGCCGGGCAGCGCGACGATCTCGGTGACCCGACGCTGGCCGTTCACATCCTTGGTCAGGTGCACGACCAGGTCGACGCTGGCCGCGACCGTCGGCACGACGAAGGCGTGGCTGACGTTCTCGCCGGCGAGCAGCGGCAGCGTGCACAGCTTCGTGACGGCCTCGCGGGCGGAGTTGGCGTGCAGGCTACACATGCCGGGCAGGCCCGAGTTCAGCGCGATGAGCAGGTCGAGTGCCTCTTCCTGGCGGACCTCGCCGACGAGGAGACGGTCGGGGCGCATCCGCAGCGCCTCCTTGACCAGGCGGCGCAGCCGGATCTCGCCGCTGCCCTCCAGGTTGGACTGCCGGGTCTGCATCGCCACCCAGTCCGGGGCGCGCAGCTTGAGCTCGAAGACCTCTTCGCAGGAGATCACCCGCTCACGGGCGGGAATCGCCGAGCCCAGGCAGCTGAGCAGCGTCGTCTTGCCGGCCTGGGTGCCACCCGCGACGATGATGTTGAGCCCGGCGACCACCGCGGCCTCGAGGAACGCAGCGGCGGCGGCCGTGATCGTGCCGAGGCCGACCAGTTCGTCGAGGCTGGACGCGCTCAGCACGAACTTGCGAATGTTGATCGACCAGTGCACCCGGGTCACATCCGGGATGACGACGTGCAGGCGAGAGCCGTCCGGGAGCATGGCGTCCACGAACGGGGTCGACACGTCCACGCGACGGCCGGACGATTTCAGCATCCGTTCGACCAGGTCCTGGACCTGGTCGGCAGTGAGAATCGTCGTCGTCAGTTCACTGCGGCCATGCCGGGCGATGAAAACCCGACCCGGCTCGTTGATCCAGATCTCCTCGATGGTCGGGTCGTCGAGATGGCGCTGCAACGGTCCGAACCCCGCGACCGCGTCATAGACCAGGCGAGCGGTGAGATCCCGGTCGGCGACCGGAGGAAGGTCACTGACCAGAACACGTTCTTCGTAGTCGGCCAGGACCTCCTGCACGAGATTGCGCACCTGCGCCGGATCGCGCACCGGGTCAAGGGAACGTCGGCGGACGAGTTCGCGCACCTCATCCTCGACGTGGGAGGTGGCGTCCATCCACCCGCTGCGTGCCACCGCCACGAAAACCGCTGCTCCTTCGGCCGTGCCTCACTCCCCGCCCGCCACCTGGCCAATAGCTACGAAGCGTAGAAAGAAGGTCACTGCCAATCAAGCCCCGAAGTTCGGGGCAGACGCATCAACGTTCGCACAACCTCCCACCGACCATCGGGCCGGGTAGGACACAAGGAGCTCACGGTGCGCACAGCGTCCGACCTTGACCACCACCACGACTACTCTCCGCATCAGATTTCCGGCTCGATCCGGTTACAGAACGGGGCGTCATCGTCGCTGCATGAACACGTCGGATGCGCGCGAGGACGCACGGAGCGCCCCGGAAACGCCTGCGGGATTTCGGCCTCGAATCAGCGCCGAGGCGATACCCTCGCAGCGTTCCCTAACCCGTACACCCGTCGTGCCGCATTCTGCCTGCTGGGTCGACCGGTGGAGCTTCCCCCACCCCGCCGATCTCATCCGACAGGTGGCCAAAACCTGCCTCGGGGGTCATTACCGTGTCCGGTCAGCCATCGTCCCCAGGACTCTTCCGCCGCCCGCGAGATGCTCGTCCACCCGCCAGAGCGGTGTGGCCGGATCTCGTCCGCGGAAGAGTGACGCCCGCGCCTGAAGGCGCCGGGCGATGAATGAGAAGCAGGGGCACGAGCCGGAGGACACATTCGACACGGTTGCCTGGACAATGTTCTGGCGGATTGTCGAAAAATGTCCGGTCGCAATCTTTGCGACTGATGCCATGGGCCGACTGGTCTTCGTCAACGACACCTGGTCGGCGTTGACCGGGCTTCCTCGTCACCGCGCCCTCGGGCTCCACCTCGACGAGATCATCCAGCCGGCTGACGTCGCCACCGTCAGCGACCACTGGCGGCGCCTCATAACTCACGGCGACGGCTTTTCGCTTCGGGTCCGCCTGACCGGCATCCGTGGGTCGACCGATCCCACGGCGATCCTGCAGACGGTGGAATCCTCCGCCGGCGACGGGCTGCGGCGCTTCGTCGGCACCCTCACCCCGGCCCGCCGCGCCGGCTTCGCGCCCCGCGCCCTCCCCCAGGACCCGCGCGACGTCGATCCGGCCGGTCCCCTGGACCTCAGCTCCCTCGACATCGGCCCCCTCGACATCGATGACCCCAGCATCGACCTCCTCGGCATCGACCCCCCCGACCTTGACCCCCTGGGCGTCGACTTTGACGCGACCGCCCATGCTCTCGGCCCGCCGGATGAGCCCGAGGACGACCTGTCCCCCCAGGACGACCCGACCGGCCACCCACTCGACTATCCGGTCAACCACCCGGCCGGCCGGCGGCTCCCCGACCCGGCCGCCGGGCGCAGGCAGAACGGCGAGGCGGGGCAGGACCAAGGCCAGGGTTCGGGCGCGGCGACGGGTCCGGAACAGCGCTGGAGCGTCCCGCTTCCCCGCCGGCCCATCCCGGGCGAACCCACGCCGGGACGTCTTGCCCCATGGGGTGCGGTGGAGGAACGCCCTGCGGTGTACCCGCGTGGCGCCCTGCCCCCCGGGGCCGAATGGCGCGCCGCGGTCGTCCTGCACCGCGACGAGGAGACCGATCTACATCCCGGCCACACCGTTCCCAGGGCCGGCCAGCACCGGGCCGAGGACTGCGGCTGCGTGTTCGCCGAGATGCGCCGCATCGAGGAAGCCTGCCGGGACCGCGAACGCTGGTTGACCACCCTGCTCGCCGAGCTCACCACCGCCGTGCTCATCGCCGACCGGGACTGCGCGGTCGTCGCCGTCAACCAGTTGTACTGCGACCTGTTCGATCTGGCCGAGTCACCCGTCGACCTGGTCGGCACCGACTGCCGCCGGCATCTGCGACCGCGCGCCGGGCTGGTCGACGACCCCTCCGGCTTTGCCAGCCGGTTGGACACCCTGCTGCGCCGACGACGGACCCTGCGCCGCGAGCCGGTGATGTTCGCCGACGGACGGTTCTTCGAGCGCAGCCACATCACCCTGACCGCGGCCGACGGCTACCGCGGCCACATGTGGCTCTACAGCGACGTGACCGATCGCCGCATCCTTGAGGCCGAGATCGAGGGCCTCATTTCCGGCCTGTAGGTCGCAGGTCCGGACCGGACGAACGGCGTGACGACCTGCCGCGCCCGCCGGGCGGTTTCAGGGCAGGCACGCCGCTAGTAGACACCGCCGTGGTGTCGTACCTGGAGGTCCTGGGCCTGGCCGACCCAGTCGTCGGAGATGATCCGGTCACCGAAACCGTCCAGCATCCGGGCCAGCCGATCGACATCGGTGTCACCCATCTCGGCCAGCTGGCCGAAGGTGGTGATCCCCAGCGTCCGCAGCCTCGACTCGATCACCGGGCCGACCCCGACGATCTCCTTCAGGTTGTCCCCTTCGGCGACTGCCGGGTCGAGCAGGCCGTTCCACCTCGGCAACGACTCCATCACCACCCGACCACCGGACGCCTGTTCTCCGGTGGCACCCCGCTGGCCGGACGGCACCGCCGGGCCAGCGCCACCCCGGACGGGCGTCCCAGCCACCGCCGATGTCCGCTCCTTGGTCGCCACTGCCACCGGACGCGCTCGCGCGGTCGAGACATCCACGCCCGCCTCGACCGCCTTCGCCTCTGCCTCTGCCTCTGCCTCTGCCTCTGCCGTTGTCACCTTCGTCGGGGCCGTCACCGCGGACTCCGCACCCATGTTGTTCTGATCTGCCGCTCGGACCTGCTCCGCACCGATGGCGGACTGGTCAGTGGCGTTCGCCTGCCGGGCAGCCCGAACTGCCCGAGCTGCCGCGCGCGCACGGGGTGTGCCGACGATCTCGGCGTAATCGACGGCGGCGCTGTAGCCGATGGCCGACGCGTCGATCGCAGGGTCGTAGTCGGCGGCAGAGCTGTACTCGATGGCAGGGACCGACCCGACAGCGAAGATCGACCCGGCGCCGGCGCCCCGCCGCGCGGCGGATGCGGCGATCGGTTCGCTCCCAGTCGGCGCGGCGCCGGACGCCACCGGGCCCGTGTCGTCCGAGGGCTGCGCGGCGCTGGATCCGCTGGTCAGAGCTCCTTCCGAGCGGGCGATGCGGCCCAGCAGGCTGAGCCGTTCGGCTGCCCACTCGGCCTGGTGCCGATCCAGCCGATTGCCCAGGGTGGCCGCCTGGCGTTGGGCGTCCTCCGCCTCGGTGCGGGCCATCGCCAACCGGGAGGAGAACTTCGCGGCCCGACCCTCGGCATCCTCGAGCTGTCGGCGAAGCTGTTCGGCCTCACGAACCAGGTCCGCTACGCTCGACCCGGTCGCCGGCCAGACCTCCTGCCGAGCCGGCTCCGACGCCGTGGAAACCGGTGCCACGGCGGGCGATACCGCTGTGGATGATCCTTCCGCGGAGGATGCTGTCCCGGGCGCGGCTGTCGCAGGAGATGCCGCCGCCGAGGCCGGCCTGGCGGCCGCCTCCACCCGGGCACGCAGCGCGGACTCGATCTCCTCAACCCGGGCGCTCGCCGTGCTGGCATGCCGCTCCGCCGCGAAAATCCGCTGCTCGGATTCGGCCGCGCGCTGCTCGGCCACAGCGAGGCGGGCGGTGAGATCGGCCCGCTCCAACGCGGAGTCGTCCCGCTGACGGCGCAGCAGATCGACGAGTTCGGCCACCGGCTCGACCGGCCGAGTCAGTCCGATCGGCAGCTGGATGGGGCCGGTGACGGCGAGCTCGGCCCCCGTCCCCTCCGGCCTGGAGGTCTCCGCCGTCGGGGCGAGCGCCGTCGGGGCGAGCGGCGTCCCGCTCCCGACCGGCTCGCCCGTCCCAGCGGGGGCGGGCACCTCCCGCGGGATGAGCGGCCCGTCCGTCCCAACGATCGGGTCGGCACCGGGATCATCCGCCTGGGTACCGGCCGGTGTCTGCGCCCGCGCATCGACCGGCGCCGCCGCGAGCTCCCCGATTGGATCGTCCGAGGACCCCCCCGACAGCCTGCCGACCGCGACCAGCGGCGCGCCGTTGGCGTCGCCGGACACCGATGCGGACCCCGCGGACTCCGCGAACTCCGCGATGTCGGCCGAGGTGTCCGCGCCGTCCGGTCGCGGGTCCTGACGCCCATCGCGCATCTGCCGGCGCAGCGGAGCGATCAGGAACACCCATGCCAGCGCCGCACCGATGACCATCGCCACCAGCACGTACGCCAGGATCTGCCCGGCGAGGTACAGCATGGGCTGCCAGCCTCCCTACCGCGGTGGGGTCGTTCGAGATCCACACCCATACGACGGGAGACGGCATCTCGGGGGACCTTGTTGTGTTGGGAACCTCGCCGTCAGCGTCGCCCGGGCCTGGACCCGAGCGGAGGCATTCGGCGTTGGACCCATTATTCGCAACGGTCGCCGTCCACCGTGCCCCGGGGAGCCCCAAGCGTTGGCACCCATACCTGTGGCGCGAGACAGTGCGCCGATGCGTACCGAACACCCCGGTATGCGCAAGGAGCGGGCCTCGTCGCGGGGCTGCGGGCGACCGCGCCAGCAGGCCGGTGGCACCAGGCAGGTCAGAGCAGGTCGGCGAGCTCCTGAGGGGCGAACCAGAGGAGCTCGAAACCCTCCGCGCTGTCGACGGCGAAGGCCGCGTCCTCGCCGCCGAGGTCGGCCTCGATGATCTGGTCGGCGGCGGCGCGGACGGCGGCGAGGGCCTCCGCGTCGTCGCCGTCGTCCACATGGATCGCCTCAACGGACGTCCACGGCACCGGAAAGTCGATCTCGACGGCGCCGCGTTCCAGATCGTCGCGGACGCGGACCTGGCCGTCGGCGAGCTCGGCGACGAAGACCAGCCTGCGGCGCGGGGCGACCGGGTCGGCGTCGAGCAGGCGCAGGCAGGCCCGGGCAGCATCATGCAGGACGGCGTACTCGAGTTCCTCTTCGGACTCCGACTGGGCGTACCACTCGCGCAGGGCGGGGGTCACCGCAAAGCCGGTGCCGGCAGGCACCTGCCCGGAGTCCCACACCGAGCGCGCGGCGGCGAGGGTTGAGGGCAGGTAGACACGCACTGCTCCAGTGTGCCAACTGGCACCGCCGTAGCGCGACACCGGGTTCCGGTCGGACGCCATGGCGGACGTATCGGTCGTGGCAGACGTACCGGTCGCGGCAGGCGTACCGGTCGGCATGGCGGCAGGCATGGTGGTCGCGCCGGTCAGCCGGCGAGATCCAGGCCGAGCGGTGGATCGCCGTCCGGCTCGGTTCGAGCCAGACCGTCGACCGGGAGGCCCGCCGGCGCGCGGTCGGCCCGGTCGGCCTGCCCGGCACTCTGGTCAGCCGACGTTCGTGCGGCCGTGGCGGCCGGTGCGCCCGAGCTTCGCTGGGCACCTGCGGCGGCAGGCGGATTCGCCGCGGGCTGGGCTCGGTGCGACGGCGGCGTGACGCGGTGGCGAGGGCGGGTGCGGGCGGTGGCCCGCAGAAGTTCGGTGGTGGTGCGCAGGCTGGTCTCGAAGACCTCCGCACGGCGGGTGAGGTCCATCAGATTGCCGCCCATCACCACGAGATCGTCCGGTCCGGGGCAGATCACGGTCACCCGGGTTCCGGCCGCCTCGACGAGCGCGACCTCCCGCAGCAACCGGCGGGTGGCGGCCCGACGCACCTGGCGTTCGACCAGGGCCACCGCACCGCGCGGACGATCAGTGGCCAGCGAGCAGGCGGGTGCGACGACGATGATCTCGTCCAGCCCGGCGTCGGCGAGCAGGTCGACCGATGTCGGTGAACGGGTCCCGCCGTCGACGAAACGCTGACCGTCCACCTCGATCGGGGCATACCAGCCGGGGATGGCGCAGGAGGCCATGACCGCGTCGGGCAGGGACATCCGCGGGGCGTCGGCGGCGCCGAACAGCACCCGGTCGCCGGTGTCGAAGTTCATTGCCACGATGCGCAGCGCGGGGTGCGCCGGCCAGTGCTCGGGGTCGACGCCGGCACGTTCCATTCCGGCCGTCACCAGGTCCCCCACCGCGGAGATCTTGCCCCGGCCCTGCGGAAGGATGGCGGCGAGGGTGACCATCGGGGTGGCGTGCCGGGGATGCAGGGCGCTTGCCGTGAGCAGGCGTGGGGATCCCATGCGCATCCGGGGCCGGGGCGGCAGGGAAGCTCCGAGGTCGCGGTAGTCCAGGACGGGATCGCCGGCATCGTGGATCCCACGTTCGGAGTTGGCCATCGCCTCGACGCCGATCCCAAGCCCGAGCAAGGTGGCCACCACGGAGCCGGCGGACGTGCCGACCACGAGATCACTCGCGGCCAGATCGCGACCGGTTTCGTCTTCCACGGCGCGCAGCGCGCCGATCATCCAGGCGGAGCCAAGCACCCCGCCTGCGCCAAGGACCAGCCCTCGGCGCACCGTCCGCCTTCTACTCATCGTCCACCTCCTGGCACGGCACCTAGGAGGGTGGGATACCCCGCGAGGGGCTCCTGCCGCCCCCGGTCCGCCGGCCGCCGTCCGGGCCGCCCGGTCGCACCTGGCCTGGCCTGGTCAGGCCAGCCCCGCGCGCAGACGTGCCGCGGCAGGGCCTGCTGTCAGGCCCACCGGACTACTCCGGCGGTTCCTCGCTCTCCTCCGGGAAGCTGGTCTCCAGAACACCCCAGTTGCGCAGCCGGTCGGCGAACTCCTGCGGCGTGGTGTCATGCAGCAGGGCCAGTGACCGGACGTCACCGTCACGGATGGACAGCACCCGCCCGGCGTAGTCGTCCCGCTGGCGCTGGATCTGCGCCACCCAGCGTCGCACGAGGGCAGACGTGTCCGGCGGGGCCTCGCTGAGCTTCTCGAGGTTGAGCACCGTGCGTGGCCGGCGTTCCCGCGGCGGCAGCTGATCCTCGCTCGGCAGGAGCGCTGACACCGGGACCCCGTAGAACCCGGCCAGCTCGGACAGTTGGTGCACGCTGATCATGCGGTCGCCGCGCTCGTAGGAGCCGACCGCGGCGGTCTTCCACCGGCCCCGTGACTTCTGCTCCACCCCCTGCAGCGACAGACCCTGCTGGATCCGAATAGCCCGTAGGCGGGCGCCCACTGCCTTCGCATACTCCCGGCTCACCCGACACACCCCCAGCCGTCTCGCCCGAGCATCCCTACGCCGGCACAGGTCGTCGGCGCGGCGCGCCCACGATCCGGAGGGCACCTTCTCGGCATGCTCACACTAACGTAACGTCGCCAAAGTGAGACCTGCGCACAATTTTACGCATCGTCACCACTTGGATATAAGCTGACGCGAAGATCCGCGCTCTGGCTTCTTTAAGCGTCCAGTCGACAACAGATATGGCCCGATCATAACGCCTTGAGCGCTTTACGTAAGATCCCTTTCACGTCCCAACCGGAACCGCTCCACACAGCGATGCCCGTGAATCGCTCGGCGTAACCGTCCCGATTACCAGGAGATGATGAATCAGGTACACTATGCCACGGTTATGCCGTCGGCGTAACTGTGAGTCGTCTGCGACCAAGCAAGCGGCGTGGCGACGTCACCGCGGGACGGCGCGGGATATGTCGGCTGGCGAACCTCCCGGCCGCACCCCGGCGTCACCGCCCACGGCCGGATGCGAACCTAGGGACAGAACGAAACCACAGACGCACGGACAGACATCACCGCAGGGTAATAGGCGGTGCATCTGCGCAGGACAGACCGGCATCATCGCGGCGCGGCGGACCACACCGTCGCACGGCCGTCGCAGGGCCGTCACGGGGGGCGTCACGGGGCCGTCGCACGGGCCCTCGCAGGATGACCTGACGGAAACGGGCCACTAGCGAGCGTGGCGACGGAACATGCCACGACGGCGGGAAACCGCCTGGCGGCCCACCAGCCGCCCGGCCAGATCCCGGATCGCGAGGCGCGCCGGGGACGTCGACGCGATGTCGCGCAGCAGCTGGCCGGCGACCTGGGCCGCGTCCAGACCGGCAAGATCGTAGGGAATCAGCGCGACCGGCTCGCTCCCGGTGTGGCGCATAATCGACCGACTCACCTCGCGGGACGGATCGCCCCCGACCACCGAGGGGCGCAGCCGATTCACGACGATCAGCGGATCCACGGCCGGCACGCTCTCGCGCAGGTCCGCGAGCCCCCGGACGAAGCGAACCAGGCCCACCGGCTCGGCCGACGCGACCGCGAGCACGATGTCCGCCGCCTCGAGCACGGCCAGCGTCGCGCCGTTACGCCGCGGGGCCGCGGTGTCGAAGGAGAGCTCCTCGTCGCTTTCCAGACAGAAGCCGCAGTCCACCACGACGAACGCGGCCAGCCGCCGAGCCAGGGACAGCACGGTCTCGATCGACGCCGGACGCAGCTCCGGCCAGCGCGACGGCCGGGCGATCCCGGGCAGCACCCGCAGCCCATCCCCGAGATCACGGCACAGCATGGCCAGGCGCGGTACGTCCAGCAGCCCCTGGTTGGCCGAGCGAGCCGCGGCGGCCAGTCCTGGAGCCTCCTCCAACAGGCCGACGAGCTGGCCGATCGCGCCCCCGTAGGAGTCCGCGTCGACCAGCAGGGTGGGAACCCCGAGGCCGGCGATCTCCGCGGCCAGGCACAGGGCCAGGGTCGTGCGGCCCGGCGCGCCCGCGGGCCCCCACACCGCGATCACTCGACCGCCGCCGGCCTCGGCGAGCTCCGCGACGTCACCATCGGCGCCGAACGGGGCGAGTTGTCCGAATCCCGGCAGCGCCTCGCTGTAGCTCGTCGGCCAGGCGCCGGCCGGCGCGGAAACGGCGGGAGCGGCCGGGTGGGTCGCCAGCGCCCGCGACGCCTCGACGACGGCACCCGCGACCACCTCGGCGGTCGCGTCCGCGGGGATGACGGCGGCGACGCCCAGCTGGCGCAGGCGACGGTCGGCATCCTCGTCGCCCGGGGCGATCAGGCCGACGACGGCGATTCCGGACATGGCCAGCCGGGACAGGGCGTCGCGGTCCAGGCGGCGCAGGTCCGCCGACAACAGCGCGGCGCGCGCGGCACCGGTCGTCGCCGCGGCGAGCAGATCCGGCAGGTCGACGCAGCGGCGGACCACCGTGACCCCGAGATCACGCCGGTCGAACGCGGAGACGAGCCCCGCCTCCACGTTGGAGTCGGTCACCGCGGTCAGGATCGGCAGGCTCACCGCCCGAACCCCGCGGCGGTGGTCGGACCGGCCGCTCCGACGCCGCCGCGCGCGTCCCGCTCCAGTTTCACGACGTCGACCCGCTCGCTCTGCGACGCTGCCACCGCCTGGATCGCGCCGTCGATCGGGACGCGCAGGGTGATCGAGCGGTCGCCGCTGGCCAGCTTCTCCACCTCGACGAACTCGACGTCATGCAGCGCCAGCGTCTCGGCACCGGAGCCCGCGACCGGCGCCGCGGGAGTGGTCCCGCCACCCGAGCGGCCCGCGTCGCCCCCGCTGCCGGCCGTGTCACCACCGGTCTGGCCGGCGCCGGCCGCCCCGGTCTGGAAGACGTACACATCCACATGATCGCCCGGTTCCAGCACCGGCAGCCGTCCCGCCTTGACGATGACCGGGACCAGCCGGGTGGCCGGGCGGTCCTTTCCGGCGAAGTCGCCGCCACTGACAAACTCTCCGGCGTTGACCGGCCGCGCCAGCGTCGCACCGGTCAGGTCACCGAGCCGGGCGCCGGGGTAGTAGCGCCCGGACGTGCTCCCGCTCAGGCGCGCGGACACAGTGCCCAGATCCCCGGTCACGACGACATGCCCGGCCGGGAGGTCCCCCCGGGCCACCACCCACTGCTGGGTCGAGTCGGCCGAGGCGAACAGCCGCGCACCAACCACCACCGAGACCAACACGAGCAGCACTCCGACGAGCAGCCGGGAGTCCCGCCAGCGTCGGCGGGTCAGCCGTCGCGCCGGGGGCGACCCGGGCGGCGGGGGCGCCTCAGTCCGGACCGCCGCGGCAAGCTCGGTCACCGGGAGACCTCCCTTTCTCCTGGCGGGCCGTCCGGTGCGGGAACGCACCTTCCGGTCGCAGAGCGTACGCGGTCGAACGGCTCGAACCTAGTCATACCGACGAGCCCGGCGGCGGCGGACGCCGCAGCCCATCCATTCGATCACTCACAGCAGTACGGGATCGCATGAGGTCAGAAATGCCCCCCGCAACCTGACGTGTGTGGACCTCGCGCCCCACTGTTGGACGCGCATCTGGCCCCGGTCGATGCGTTTCCGCGAGCCAATGTGGCCACGACGCGGTCACGACGCGGTCATGACCCGACCGTGTTCCGGGCGCGGGTCCAGCCACCGGTCTCGGCAGAGCGACGGCACAGCTGAGGCGGTCGTCGGCGAGCGTGAGCTTTCGGGCGTGAACGGGCGTAGTTATCCACAACCTGAAGCACCTGCAGACGATGAACGGTGGAATCTCTGATACACACGAGAGGAGAGACATCCGCCTCCAGGAGGACCCGATGAATGACCGATTCCTTCAACTCAGCGACGTGGCGGACATCCTCAACATCTCCTCCAGTCAGACCTACGCGCTGGTCCGCTCGGGCGAGCTGCCTGCCATCAAGATCGGCGGTCGCGGTCAGTGGCGGGTCGAACGCAGTGAACTGGAGGCGTATATCCAGCGGGCCTACGAGCAGACGAGGGCGTTCGTCGCCGCGAATCCGATGACTCGGGGCGAGGTGATCCCGGAGGACTGAGCCCGCAAGGTCGAGCCGGCAGGACCGGCCCGGCAGGATCGGGCCCGGCGGGGTCCGATCGGGGTCCGTGCGCGTCACGGGATGCGGCGAACGAAGGCGAGCGCGTCCAACGGCAGCGTCCAGCCCGAGCGGATCTGCCCACGGCGGGCGAATTCGCCCACAGCGTGCTCGGCGATCTCCAGAAAATCCGCTCCCACCCGCACCGGTGTCCCGTGCAGCGTCGTGCCGTCCACAAACCGCAGCGTGCAGGCGGAACGGTCCCGGACCAGCCCCCGCAGCACGTACCGCAGGTCAAGCTTTGCCCCGAGCACCCCTTCGTGCCCTGGTTGGGCGGACACGACCGGCAGGTTCTCGACCGCGAGCAGTGCGCGCATCGGCACCAGTACCTCCGTCGCGCCCGGCTCGGCCAGCAGAAACCAGTCCGCCCCGAGGGCGGCCAGGGTGCCGTGCAAGGTCTCCGCCGCGTGCTGACCACCGAGCACCCGCGCCCGGGTCGGATAGCCCACCACGGGCCGCATCCGATCGATCATCCGCAGGTAGCCGGCCTCTCGACGGCTCCGGTCGGCGAGCTCCGAGGCGAACTCCGCCGCCTCGTTCGCCTCCCACTGCAGCTCGAGATCGGCGAACAGGTCCTCCCAGCGCATCGGAACTCCTCCGCATCGCGTCTCATCCAGCGTGTCTCCACGCGTTCCGACGCGTTCCCACGCGCCGTCGGTCACCGCAGGCCACCCGCCTGACCATCGATCCCGAAGGCAACCGGGATTGACAGCGGGCCTCAAGAGGGTTACACAACCAAACATAGGTAAACGAAGTCTTTCGACGCCATCCGACAGACCGAGCGTCGGGCAGACGGGCATCCGACGGGCAGGGGGAGTGACGATGGGCACGGGACGGGTGCGGCGAGCGCTGGCGCGGCTCGTCGGCGCAACCGGCGCCGTGGCCGTGGCGACGCTATTGATCGTCTTCGGCCCCCGGGCAGCCGATCTGCCCTCGAGCGTCAGCGCCGTCCCGGACTGGTTCAGCGCCGCGCCCGAGCAGGGGCTCGCCACCGCCGTCGGGGCGATCGCCTGGCTGTGCCTGCTCTGGCTGTGCCTGGGCGTCCTGCTCGCTGTCGCGGCGGCCATCCCCGGCGGTGTCGGGCGGCTCTCGGCGGCGCTCGCGCGGCTCATCCTGCCCCGGGCCATGCGACGCCTGGTCGAGGTCGGCCTCGGCATCACCCTGGTCGCCGGAGTCGGTCCGGTGATGGCCGCCATGCCAGCCATGGCCAGCCCCGCAGCCACCTCCGGTGCGGGTGTCGGCGTCACCGCGGCGGCATGGCCCGACCTCGGGCGGCAAACGGCATCCTCCAGCGGCGTCCTGCCGGCCGCGGACACGGCCGATCCGACCGGTGCGGGCAGCACTGCCGCCGCGACGGGCAGGATGGCGAGCGCCCCCATCGCGGTCCTGCCCTCGCTTGACCGGCAGAACCAGTCCCCCGCCACCAGCCCGGCTCCTCCAGCCGCATCGGCCGGCGTGGACGCGTCCGCCACCAGATCCGGCGGCACGGCCGGCGGGGGCGCCAGCCCCACGCTGACAGTTCCCGGCACGGACGCGCCGGTACCCATCATCGACCTGCACGAGACGGCGTCGGCGCCGGCCACGGCCACTCCCTCCGAGTCTCCGGAAGCCGTCCACGGCGGCGCTCCGGTGCACACCGCCCCTGACCCCGGCGCATCTGTCCCACTCACCACCGCTCGCATCTCGGCGAACTGGCCCGACCTCGGCCGGGCCAGCGCCGAGCCACCGCGAGCGGCTGCTCCGTCGACGGCACCGACCGGCCCGGCCCCCGCCGGCGGTGCCTCGGCCAAGCCCACTCCCGCGCCCGCCTCCGGACGCCCGTCCACGACGGCGCGAGCGACTCCCCCGCAGGATCCGCTTGTTCCCTCCTCGCACCGCGGCACGGGCAGCCCCTCCACCGGTGCCGCCGGCGCAGGGGATCAAAACCAGGAGGTTGTCGTCCGGCGCGGCGACACCCTGTGGACGATCGCGGCCCGTCACCTCGGCCCAGACGCCACCAAGGATCAGATCGCCGCCGAGTGGCCCCGCTGGTGGGCCGCCAACTCGGCCGTCATCGGCCATGACCCCAACGTGATTCTTCCTGGCCAACGCCTCACCCCGCCGACCGGGCCCTGACCCCGCCCGCCACCCACCGGAGCCAGCCGTGACCGCAGTCTGTGCCCTGCCCTTCCCCCTGCCGCGCCGAACCACCTCGGGCTCCGGCCTGCGGCTGCTCCCTGCCACGCCGACCGATCCGCCCTTCGACGACGAGGCCGAGCCACGGCCCACCCACCACGCCCCCGCCAGAGCTACGCACAGCCGGGTCCGCTCCTCGCGGCATACCGCGGGCACCAGCACCAGCACCAGCACCAGCACCACGGACTCTTCTGCGGTTTGCGCCACCACCGAAGAGACGCTCGAGGCACCCCAGGATGCCTCGAGCGCAACCGCCCTCCTGCCCATGCCGGGGAAGCTCACCGATGCGCCCGTCGATCGCGCTCCCCGGCGGTTGGCCGCGCCGGACCTGGGGTGCACCGAGTCGGGGCGGCTGTCGCCCTCGCCGGTCGGTTCCTCGGCCCGTTCAGCAGCCGGCCCCGCCCTGGGCCGCGGACCTGAGCACGATGTCCGATCAGGCCGGGCCGCCGGCGAGCAGCGCCCCCTGACCGCGCCACGAGATACGGCGGTGATCGTGGTCCGGGCCATCATCGAGGCGCTCGCCGGAGCACGGCCGGTGTCCCACCTCGCGCGCTGGACGACCCCGCGTCTGCAGCACGATCTCGAACGGACCGTCGCCCAGCTCACCGACCGTAGCCGCGGCCGGGTGCGCAGCGTGCGGGTGAGCGAGCCACGCCCGGGCGTGGCGGAGGTCTCCGCGGTCATCATCCGCGGGGCACGGGCGGGTGCACTGGCCCTGCGCATGGAGTCCACCGAGGGACGCTGGCGGATTACCACCCTTCAGATCGGCTGATCGGTCCGACCGCCGGGTGCACTGCCCCAGCTGCAACGTCAGCTGGGGCAGTGGGCCTGGCAGAGAAGGCACAGCCGAGTTGTCCAGGCGGGGTCCGGCGTTACTCGGCGGCGTCGGCGTTGCGGCGCGCCGGGTCGCCATGGCAGCGCTTGTACTTGCGGCCGGACCCGCACGGGCAGGGTGCGTTGCGGGCCGGTCGGGCGCTCGCGCCGGTAGACGCGGAGCCTGCGGCACCCCGGTTCGCACCGCCGGCAGACCCGAGGGGGGTAGCGCCGTTGCCGAGGGTGGTGACCTGGCTCGAGCCGCCGTCGACCGATGGGGCGGTGTAGCGGAGGCCGCCGGTGGGACGACGCGGCTCGAGACCCTTGACGAACACCGGCGGCGGGGGCGCCTGCGCGGGCGTCTCCGGGGCCGCGGGCGCGGTGCGGCCATCCCCCAGAGCCCCGGAACCGCCTGCGGCCGCGGGGCCGCCTTCCGCGTCGGGTGCCAGGACAGGGGTGGGTAGGACCGCGGCGCCGGCAGGACCCGCGGCCACCGAGGCGGGCCCGGCGGGCTGCTCCTGCGCCTCGGGCGTCTCGCCTTCCTGCCCGGCGACCTGCACCTCGACGTTGAACAGAAGGCGAACGGATTCCTCCTTGATGCCTTCCATCATTGTCTGGAACATGTCGAAGCCCTCGCGCTGGTACTCGACCAGGGGATCGCGCTGCCCCATGGCCCGCAGGCCGATGCCCTCCTGCAGGTAGTCCATCTCGTACAGGTGCTCGCGCCACTTGCGGTCGAGAACGGCGAGCACGACGCGGCGCTCCAGTTCCCGCATGACCGGCTCCTCGTCGGGCGTGTCACCGAGTTCGAGCTCGCGGCGGTCGTAGGCCTCCTGCGCGTCGGCCTGGATGTCCTCCAGCAGGTGGTCGGTGCTGAGCCCGTCCCGATCGTCGACGTCGGGTGCCTCCACGCCGACGGGATAGAGCTGCCCAAGCGCGGTCCAGAGGGTGTCGAGGTCCCACTCCTCCGGGAAGCCGTCCGCGGTGGCGCCGCGGACATACCCCTCGACGGTGTCGTCGACGAAGTGGCGCACCTGCTCGTGCAGGTCGGCGCCCTCGAGGACCTTGCGGCGCTCCTCGTAGATGACGGTGCGCTGCTTGTTCATGACCTCGTCGTACTTGAGGACGTTCTTGCGGATCTCGAAGTTCTGCCCCTCGACCTGGGTCTGAGCGGAACGGATCGCCCGCGTGACGATCTTCGACTCGATCGGGACGTCCTCGGGAATGTTGAGGCGATCCATGATCCCCTCGACGGCGGCCGCGTTGAACAGCCGCATCAGGTCGTCACCGAGGGAGAGGTAGAACCTGGACTCGCCGTGGTCGCCCTGCCGGCCGGCGCGTCCGCGCAGCTGGTTGTCGATCCGGCGCGACTCGTGCCGCTCGGTACCGAGCACGTACAGGCCGCCGGCGGACACCACCGCCTCGTGCTCGTTCTTCACCGACTGGCGCGCCTTCTCCAGCGCCTCCAGCCAGGCCGCCTCGTAGTCCTCGGGCGTCTCGATGGGTGAGAGCCCACGCTGGCGCAGCTCGGCCTGGGCGATGAACTCCGGGTTGCCGCCGAGCATGATGTCCGTGCCACGGCCGGCCATGTTCGTCGCGACGGTGACGGCGCCCCTGCGACCGGCCTCGCCGACGATGGACGCCTCACGCTCATGGTGCTTGGCGTTGAGGACCTCGTGCGGCACGCCGCGCTTGTCCAACTGCTTGGAGAGGTACTCGGACTTCTCGACGCTGGTGGTGCCGACGAGCACCGGCTGGCCGTTCTCGTGCCGCTCGGCGATGTCCTCGACGACAGCGTCGAACTTGGCGATCTCGGTCTTGTAGACGACGTCCGGCTGGTCGATCCGCACCATCGGTTTGTTGGTGGGGATCGGCACCACCCCGAGCGTGTAGATCTGATGGAACTCGGCCGCCTCCGTCATGGCGGTACCGGTCATCCCGGAGAGCTTGTCGTAGAGCCGGAAGTAGTTCTGCAGGGTAATCGTGGCGAGAGTCTGGTTCTCCTGCTTGATCTCGACCTTTTCCTTGGCCTCGATCGCCTGGTGCATTCCCTCGCTGTAGCGGCGCCCGTGCAGTACTCGTCCGGTGAACTCGTCGACGATCAGGACCTCACCGTCGGTGACGATGTAGTCCTTGTCCCGCTTGTAGAGTTCCTTGGCCTTGAGCGAGTTGTTCAGGTAGCCGACCAGCGGGGTGTTCACCGACTCGTAAAGGTTTTCAATGCCGAGTTGGTCCTCGACCTTCTCGACACCGGACTCGGTGATGGCAACCGTCCGCTTGCCCTCCTCGACCTCGTAGTCGACGTCCCGCTCGAGCAGGGGGGAAATACGGGCGAACTCCGTGTACCACCGGGTCGGGTGGTCCGCCGGACCACTGATGATCAGCGGAGTACGGGCCTCGTCGATGAGAATCGAGTCGACCTCGTCGACGACGGCGAAGTTGTGGCCGCGCTGCACGAGCTCATCGGCGCTCCAGGCCATGTTGTCGCGCAGATAGTCGAAGCCGAACTCGTTGTTCGTGCCATAGGTGATGTCACACGCGTACTGAGCTCGCCGCACCGGGGGCGGCATCTGCGGGTGAATCACCCCCACGGTGAGGCCGAGGAAGCGGTGCACCCGGCCCATGTTCTCGGCGTCGCGCTGCGCAAGGTAGTCGTTGACCGTGATGATGTGCACGCCCTTGCCGGACAGCGCGTTCAGATAGGCCGGCAACGTGGAGACGAGCGTCTTGCCCTCACCGGTCTTCATCTCGGCGATGTTGCCGAGATGAAGGGCCGCGCCACCCATGATCTGCACGTCGAAGTGCCGCTGGCCCAGCGTGCGACGGGCGGCCTCACGGACCGCGGCGAATGCCTCGGGCAGCAGGTCATCCAGCGTGTCGTCACCCTCAGTGAGGCGCTGGCGGAACTCGTCGGTCATGCCGCGCAGCTCGCCGTCGGACAGCCCGGTGAAGTCGTCCTCGATGAGATCCACCTGCTCGGCGATCGCCTTGAGCTTGCGCAGAATCCGGCCCTCACCGGCACGCAAGATCTTCTCTAGAACCACGGGCGAAACTCCTCCGGCAGGCATGTCGGCGACGTCACCGACCACACGATGCTAGCCCCTGAACCGGCACCCACATCCAACCCTCGGACGTGGTTCCCGCAGCGGCGGTTCATGACAACGAACGAAGCGTGGGATGAGCCCTCACCGGCCACATCTGTCACCGCGTGCCTGCGCGGCCTCGGCGGTAGCCACACAGACCGCAACCGAGGCGGATCCACTCGCTTCTTCGCCATCCTCAACGATCGGGAGGGCCCTCGCGTGCCCGCCGCGCCGATACCGGCGCCAGAGTCTCGGGCGCGGAGTCTCGGGCGCGGAGTCTCGGGTGCGGAGTCCCCCAGGTGCGGAGTCCCCCGGGTGCGGCATCTCCCGCTTGCCGTCTCCCGGTCGCCGCCGACTCCGAGGGCTGGCAGCCACCACGCGCCGCGAAGCTGGGGGCACCGCGCCGTGGAGCCACCAGCGCCGCGCCGTAGAACTGTGGCATGCCGTCTCTCGAACCCGCGGAGATCACCGCCGGCCGCCTGCACCTGCGCCCGTGGCGGCCCTACGACGTCGACGCCGTCCACCTGGCCTGCCAGGATCCGCAGATCGCGCTGTGGAACCGCCTGCCGCAGCCCTACCAGCGCGCCGACGCCGAGTCCTTCGTGCTCCGCGCCGCCCCCGCAGCCTGGGCCGAGGGCACCGGCACACCGTTCGCGGTGGTCGACGCGACGACGGAACAGCTACTCGCGTCGATCGCGCTCATCGACATCTCCGTCTCCGGGGAGGCCGAGATCGGCTACTGGTGCGCGGCGCAGGCCCGCGGCCAGGGGGTGATCTCCCAGGCAGTGACGACTGTCACCAGGTGGGGCTTCGGGGCGCTCGGCCTCGCACGCATCGAATGGCGCGCCGCAGTCGGCAACGACGCCTCCCTCCGGGTGGCGCAGCGCACCGGGTTCACGGTGGAGGGGACGCTGCGCCAAGCACTGATCTTGGGCGACGGGCGGCGGGTCGACTGCTGGATCGGTTCACGTCTGCCGACCGATCCGCCGCCGACCGCCCTCCCGCCGCGCGAGCCACGGTGAGAACACCGCTCGAGATCACGTGATCTCGAGCAGCTTCTCCCGGACCGCATACACCACTGCCTCCATCCTGGAGTGCAGCTGCAGCTTCTCCAGAATGTTACGAATGTGGTTTTTGACCGTGTTCTCGCTGATGAAAAGCTGCTTGGCGATGTCGCGGTTGTTCATCCCCTTGGCGACGAGCCGCAGCACCTCCATCTCCCGCTCCGTGAGCCGCGGGGTGGGAAGCTGCGGCCGATCATCCTTGTTCTTGATCATTGCCGCGAACTCGCTGAGCAGTTTTGAGGCCATCGACGGGCTGATCAGACTCTGCCCGCCGTACACCGCGCGGATGTCGGCGGCCACCTCGTCGATCGAGATCTCTTTCAGCAGGTAGCCCATGGCCCCAGCCTTGATCGCGTCGTAGAGGTCCGCCTCCTCGTCACTGATCGTCAACATGACGATCTTCGCGCTGGGCACCGCCTCCTTGATGGCGCTTGTCGCGTCGATCCCACCGCGGCGCGGCATCCGGACATCCATGAGGACGATGTCCGGCGCAGTCTCCTTGGCCATCGTGACGGCCTCACTGCCGTCGGCGGCCTCACCGACGACCTCGATGTCGACCTCCTGGCCCAGCACCATCTCGAGACCACGACGAAACAGTGCGTGGTCGTCGACGATGAGCACCCGGATGGGGTTCGCCTCCGATGGTGTCGGCAGCACCTCCTCGGAGCGCTGCTCCTCCACCGTCATCTGACCTCCCTAGGACCATCCTGACCCCGACCCGTGCCGCTGCCCGCTCGGCCGCGTGTGGCAGAGCGGAGTAGCGGCACGGTCGTGCACTTCGACACCCGAGGCAGATGGTCCCACGTCAGCCAGTCGACGTGACCCGCAGATCGTCTAAAGAGCGGCGGAGCCCGCGTAGGCACCCCGTTCCCGTGCCCCCTGCCCGGCCCGTCCGTCGGGATCCGCGAGGGCCGACTCGAGCCCACCCAGCCCGGTCAGGCGGATAACCCCGTAGTCATAGCCCACCCTCCGGTAGACCACGCTTGGCAGGCCAGAGTCGGAGTCGAGGAACAGGTAGAAGTCATGCCCGACGAGCTCCATGTTCGACAGGGCGTCCTCCAGGCTCATCGGGTCGGCCTCGTGGGTCTTCTCCCGCACGACCAGGGGGGCCTGTTCGGGCGACTCCGCCCGGTCGGCCTGCTGACGGACCGCGACCGCCTCCTCGACGGACGCCGCCACCACCGGCCGCGACGCCGTCCCAGCCGACGCCACCGCGTTCGCCGAGCGATCCACGCCCGGCCGCTGATCGTCATCGGCGTGGAGCGTGTCCGGGGGAAGCGCGCCCTCCAGCGGCATGAGGCTTTCCAACGGCACGGAGCTGATGCCGGCTGGCTTGCTGCCCGCGTGGTTGGCATGATGGCGGACCCGCCGGTCGGCAGCCCGGCGCAGCCGCTCCGCAAGCTTGTTCGCAGCCAGGTCAAGCGCGGCGTAGCAGTCATCGGCAGCGGCCTCGGCCCGGATCACCGGGCCCCGCGAGTACACGGTGAGCTCCACCCGGTCGCAGACGTCGGCGAGGCGCGGGTTGCGCTCCTTCGACAGCTCGACGTCCACCCGGATGATGTGGGAGTTCAACCGCTCCAGCTTGGCGAGCTTGGCCTCGACATGCTTGCGGAACCGATCCGGAACCGCCGTGTGCCTGCCCTTGACCACGATGTCCACGCGATCCACCTCCCGTTCGTGTGACCGGCCACGCGGCTGGCGGAGTAAGCCCGGCCGCGCGCCGGTGATCTCACTGCTCCCGCCCGTCCTTCCAGGCCTGCTCCCGCATCTGCCCGAAACGATCGACGGACGCCCTGCTCACGGTTGCCGCACCCTCCCGTCATACCGGTCTTCGGCGGGTTGCCCGCATTCGGCTCCTTCCCCGCTGCGCCTGCCCTACTCCGAACGTGCGCCCAGCATCTGGACGACTGGCGCGGGGCTCGCACCCACGGATGTGCGGACTGACGCTGGCCGGCGGTCTGGTCTCCCACGACGGTGGCCCTCGCCGCCCGACCTGAGCGTCCCGTACCCGAGGGCCCGGACAAGCGCGTAACGGTAGTCTCACCCCGGCGGTCCCTGCCGGCCGGGCAAAGCGACTCTTCCGCGCGTCGCCTCCGTGTGGCCGCCGTGCGTCGCCTCCACCCGGCCGCCGGGCGCCTGCGTGGCCGCCACCACCGCGGCCACCCAGGGCCGCACAGCGGCCGCGCGCAGCGCCCGCGCCGCCTCCCCGACGGTCGCGCCGGTTGTCACCACGTCGTCGACGACCACCACGCGCAGGGCGTGCGCCGGCCCGGTCAGCTCCGCCGCGTCCCGCGGATCGCGCAGCGCGAAGGCACCCGCGAGGTTCGCCATCCGGTCCGCCGCGCCCAGACCTGCCTGGTCGGCCGTGCGGCGCACCGGGCGCAGCACCGGGGCCAGACGCACCCGGTAGCCGTTGCGACGCAGCACCACGGCCGCCGCGACACACAACACTCGGACATGATCGAACCCACGCCGCCGACGGGCTGCCGAGGCCGAGGGCACCGGGACGAGCACGAGCACCGGCCCCGCACGAGCCGCCGAGGCCGATCGCACCGAAGCCGCGCTCCCCCATGCCGACCCCCCGGGCGGGGCGGTGGCGCGAGCAATCACCCGGGCCAGCGCGGCGCCCAGCGGAGCGGCGAGGCCCACCCGCCGACGTTCCTTGTAGGCCAACAGCAGCGACCGCACCTGGCCGCCATAGCGGGCCGCCGCCAGACAGGGCGGCAGCCCTCGCCGCCGCGGGGTGGCCAGAGAGCCCGCGGCGGCGAGGATCACGGGACCATGCAACTGCGCCACACACGCCGGGCAGGCCGAGTAACCCCGGTCACCACAGCCGGCGCACGCCTGCGGCAGAACAAGATCCGCAAGAATGGAAAGCCCTTGGGACAGCGTGGGCGGGAGCAGACAGGTCACGTCGAGAAGAATCAGCCTGCCCTCGGGCGATCGCCAACCCCGTCCTGCGATCTGTGGATATCGACCGGCGGCCGGCCGGCGCCTGTGGACAAACGAACGTCCCGCACACTCCCGAGCGGAGAGCATCCGGCCTACCCCGATTTCCCTCCACAGCCGGCACGTCAGAGCTGCGGCGAGCCGCCCATATCTGGGACGATCGATGCGAGACGGATCATCCGGCGTCCACCAGGGCGGTAGACCGATACCTCATGGAGCACCATCGAGCGGCCGAACCGGCCAGGCCGGGCGCCCCCGCAGGCCTGACGTCGTCGGTATGCCCGCGGTGGACCCGAGAATCCTGACCGGGACGCAGGCTCCGGGGCCGCGGTCCGGTGGCCGAGCCGGGCCGGGCCGGGCCGGGCCGGGCCGGGCGACGGTGCGGGGATGAAGGGACGACGCCGGCCGGCAGGCTCCGGCGGCGCGGTCCACCGACGGGTCCGGCTGGCGCAGGGACGGGGCTGGCTGAGGGACCGGCGAGCCGTGCGGGCTGACGGGCGACCTCCAGGATGAAGACGACGAGTGGAGACACAGCGATGGCAGAAGGACCGGGCTGGGCCGCACCCGGCGCGCCACCACCCGGTGAGGCCGGCACCGGCGGTCCACAGTGGGGGCAGCAGCCGCCCCCCGGCTGGTCCGGGGGACCCGGCCAGCCGGCACCGCCGCACTGGCCAGGGGGTCCGCCGCCCGCGGCTCCACCGCCCGGGGCAATACCGCCCGGAGGAATGCCGCCAGGGCCACCAGGGCCACCAGGGCCATGGCGGTGGAGTGCCGCGGCGCCCAAGCCGGGGATCATCCCTCTGCGCCCCCTGGCGCTCGGAGAGATCCTGGACGGTACCTTCGCCGCCGTCCGGGCGGACCCGGGTGCCACGATCGGGGTGACGCTGGCCGCGGCCGCGGTGGTGGAGACGATCTCAACACTGATCACCATCGGTACCGAAGACGCCTCGACCACGGCCGGGCTGCTCGGCACCGCGGCATCCCTCGCACTCGAGTTCATACTGCGCCTGTTCCTGTCCGGAATCCTCAGCATCGTGGTGAGCGAGGCGACGCTGGGCAGCCGGATCGGGCCGGCCGACGCCGTACGGCGGGTCGCTCCCCGTCTGGGCGGGCTGTTCGTCCTGACGGTGGCCGTCACCCTGGCGGTGTTGCTCGGGCTGGTCGCGCTGCTCGTCGGCGCGGTCGTGGTGGGGGTGTACCTGAGCCTCGCGACCCCGGCCTACGTGCTCGAGGGCGGCGGGGTGGGGCACGCGCTACGCAGATCGGTGGCGATCGTGCGTGGCTCATGGTGGCGGACGTTCGGCATCCTGCTGCTCGCGGCGTTGGTGTCGCTGATGCTCAGCGCGGTGTTCGCCATCGCCACCGCGATCGTGCTGGCAGCGGCGCCGGGTGTGTTCGGCGATGTCCTCGACGGTGACCTCACCACGGCCGGCCATATCGTCGAGGGCTTTGGCAACCTGGCGGCCACGACGGTGTCGACGCCGATCATTGCCGGCGCCGTCGTACTGCTCTACGTCGATCTTCGTATCCGGCGTGAGGGGCTGGACGTCACGCTCGCCGAGGCGGCTCGCCAGCGTGCCGGGCAGGCGGGGCCACGCGGATGATCCTCGCCAGTCCGATGTCCCCGCGCAGCCCGGCCTCCCTTGCCAGCCCGGTGTCCCTTGCCAGCCCGGCGTCCCTCGGTGGCCCGGTGACTCGCGACGGAGCACGGGCAGAGGCGCACCGGGAGCTGTCCCGCGAGATCTACCACCGTGACGGCGCGCACTGGTGGAGCCGCATACTCGGCTGGATCGGCGACCGGGTCGTGGATCTGTGGTCCTGGTTGTTCCCGCATGGAGGCCCGGGGAACAGCGGCGCGCCGGGGCTCGGCGCACTCTTCCTGGTGATCGCAGCCCTGATCATCATGGTCGCGCTGCGGTGGTGGCTGGGTCCGGTACGCCGCACCGCCCGCCACAGCAGGGCGGCTTCGGACGATCTGTCCAGCCCGTTGACCGCCAGCAGGCTGCGGGCCGAGGCCGACCAGCAGGCTGCCGCCGGGCAGTACGCGCTGGCCGTGCGTTCCCGGCTGCGGGCGATCGTGCGCATGCTGGAGGACCGGGGCGTTCTCGACCCGCGCCCGGGGCGCACCGCGGGCGAACTGGTCGCGGAGGTCGCCCGCGCACTCGGTGGCCGACCCGCTGCCACCGGGTTCGACAGCACGCGGACGGATCCGCTGGCAGCGCTCACCGCCGCGGCCGAGATCTTCAGCGAGACCTGGTACGGCGGCCGCCCGGGCACAGCCTCGGAATACCAGGAACTCGTCGACGCCGATGAGACACTCTCGCGGCTACGCGGCGGCTACCAGCAGCGCGGCGACCCGCCGGCCAGGCCCGCGGTGCCCGCATGACGGCCGGCGCCGCCCAGACCCTGGCCCGGGAGAGCACCGCAGGCCGGGGGCGAACCAGCCCCACAGCTGTGCGTACCGGGCCGCGTCCGCCCGCGGTGCGACGCGGACTGGCGGTCAGCGCGGTCGTCGCGGCGCTGGTGCTCGTGTTCCTCCTGCTGGCCGTGTTCACGGCCGGGACGTCCGGCGGGGAACCCCTCGACATCCGGTCGGCGAAGCCGCAGGGCGCTCGCGCACTGGCCGAGATCCTACGGGCACGGGGTGTGTCGATCATTGCCACGCAGAGCCCGTCGATGGGAGTTCAGCCCACCGAAGCAGCGAGCACCATCGTCGTTCTCCAGCCCGGACGACTCGATCGCGACACGCTCACTGGCCTGCTCGGCCAGGTCTGGCAGGGCTCGGACGTGGTGCTCGTCGATGCCGATGGCGCGGTGCTCGACGCCCTTGACGTGGGGGTCCACCCGGCGGACGACGACCCCGGCGGTGACGCTGACCCCGGCTGCGCTCTGCCCGAGGCTACTGTTGCGGGAACCGTCCCGTTCGAGGGAGCGCGGGCCTACGCTCCCGTGGCCAGGGCCACCGGCAGCGCTGGCGGTTCCCCCGGCCCGGACAGTGGACGCGGCGACATGCGGGTCGTCCTCTGTTACGGCGATTCTCCCCAGGCCGCGCGGCTGGCGGTGCTCACCCCCGATCGCCGCAGTGCCGTGACCGGCGGAACGCCGAGAAGCGGATCGCCGGGCGGCGATGCGTCCCAGGCGGCGCCGGCCGGTCGGCTGGTGCTGCTCGGCTCGGCGGACTTCCTCACCAATCACAGGCTGGACCGCGAGGGCAGCGCGGCGCTGGCGCTCGGGTTACTGGCCCGCCATCCCACCCTGATCTGGCTCACCCCGGCGGCCGACGGCCATGACGGGGTGGATCGCCGCGGTGCCGTCTCGCTGGTGCCGCTCGGCGTGCGGTGGGCAGTGCTCCAGATCGCGGTGGTACTCATCCTGCTCGCGCTGTGGCGCGGACGGCGGCTGGGACCCCCCGTGCCCGAACCACTTCCGGTCCTGGTCCGGGCGGCCGAGTCGGTCGAGGGGCACGGACGTCTCTACGCCTCCGCACGGGCCCGTGACCGGGCCGCCGACGCGCTGCGTGCCGGCGGCCGCCTCCGGCTGGCCGAGCGCATCGGACTGCCGTTACGGACTGGGCCGGCTGGGACGCCCGAGCCGGACCCGGTGGCCCTCGTGGCCTCCGTCGCCGAGCAGACCGGTCGGTCACCGTCGGAAATCGGATCGCTCCTGTACGGTTCGGGCATGCCGCCGCCGCTCGACACCCGGCCTGGTCCGCTCGGGCGGGCCGTCGACCATGCTCGGTCTCGCGGCCTGCCGCCCGAGCCGCTGGCCTGGTCGAATCCCAGTGGTGGGGGGGGGGGGGGGGGGGGGGGGGGGGGGGGGGGGGGGGGGGGGGGGGGGGGGGGGGGGGGGGGGGGGGGGGG
>NZ_JALKFZ020000139.1 GCF_023243075.1 Frankia sp. AiPa1
GACGCGTGAGCCATCACACCTGGCGTTTACTCAACGTAGTTGATCGTAGCCGAAAGCTACCTTCGCGCAGCCCTGGGGTTAGCCGCGGATCGCGGTGGTTTCGCGGGTGAACTGGCGGTGGCCGACCAGTTTGTAGGCCAGACGAGCTGGGGCGGGCACGACCTGCAGGAACTTCTGTCGTTCCGCTTCGTCGGTTTCCTCGGTGATGTGGCCGAGGATGATCAGCCGCCGGGTGACCGGGATCGCGCTCATGCCGTGCTTGCCGAGCGCGTCCCATTCGCTTTGCGTCAGTGTGGCCGAGACGATCGGGAGCAGTTTCTGTTCCTCCTCGGCAAGGTGATCGATCAGTGTCGGCATCGTGGCGTCGATGAGGGCCGCCATCTGCTTGCCGGCGGCGGCGTCCGCGCTCGCTGTCCACATCGGCAATTCCGTGCTGATGGCCGCGACGGCGTCGTTGACTTGCGCGTGTTGGGTATCCATTCGGTTCATCAGCTCTGGGTCGAGTGCGGCTCGCTCGCGGAGCAAGGGAAAGAGCAGCTCATCCTCGCCGGTGTGGTGGGTGTGGAGGAAGTGCAACATCTCCCGGGCGTGCGCGCCGATGATTTTGGATCGCGCAGGGTTATTGGCTGCGGAGCGGAACAGGCGGGGGAGCTGACCGAACTCGCGCCGGATGACGCGGTGGATCAGGACCATCTCGTGGGTGTCGACGCCGGGTGCAGAGGTGTTCACCGTGACGCCTGGATGGTCGCGGCGTTTCGGACGGCTTCGTGTGCCGTGGTTGCTGGCCGGCCGATGAGCTTCACCAGGTCCTCGCTCGCGGTGAACAGCTCTCCGCGGGCCAGTCCGGCATCGGCGTCGGCGACGGCGGCGGCCATCTCTGGGGGTAGCCCCACCGCGGTCAGGGCGCTGGTGTAGTCAGCGACCGACATGTCCTGGTAGGCGATGGGGGTGCCGAGCGCATCGCTGATCGTGGCGGCGAGTTCGGTCAGGGTGAACGGCGTTCCGCCGAGCTCGTAGGTCGCTCCGAGGTGCCCGTCCTGCATCAGCACCGCGGCGGCGGCGGCCGCGTAGTCGCGTCGGCTGGCCGCGCTGACCAGACCGTCGTGCGCGCTGCCCAACAATGCGTGGTACTTCATGATCATCGGGAGCTGGTCGGTGTAGTTCTCCAAGTACCATCCGTTGCGCAGGATGACGAACGCCGAACCGCTGTCACGCAGGTAGTCCTCGGTGCGGCGATGTTCGCGCGCGAGCGTCATGTGCGCGGTCGAGGCGTTGACGATGCTGGTGTACACGATCTGGGACACACCCGCTCGGGCCGCCGCGTCGATGGCGTTGCGGGCGTTGTCGAACCGCTCCTCGACTGTCGTCGTCGAGACCAGCAGCATCGCGTCTGCGCCCGCGAATGCGTCGTCGAGGGTGTTCGGGTCGGTGAAGTCCGCGCGGCGCACGGTGACCCCTTCGCGTGCGAGGTCGGTGAGTTTGTCGATGTCTCGGCCGGTGGCCACGATCTGCGCCGGGGGCGTTCCGGCGGCGAGGAGTTGATCGACGACGAGCCGGCCGAGGTGGCCTGATGCGCCGGTGATGACAGTGGACATGGTGTTTCCCTTCGGGGGCGAGTGAGGGTGGCGACGGGTCCGACTCGTGGGGGTGCCGTGGCTCGGGGTAAACCCATCCATCGCTGGGAACATCGTCAGGATCATTGACTAACTTAGTCAGTAGAACTGACTAAGTCAAGGCGGAGTCGAAGCCCGCTCGCGCCCGCTGCCCCCGGCGGCTCGGGGCCACAGGAATCGGGGAGGACGGCTCGGCGCGGCCGGGTTTACTGCGCGTAGGGGTCGGTGATCTCGCGGAGTTGATCCAGGATCTGGCGCAACAACGTGAAGTTGCGGGTGCCCAGGTAGGCCTTCCACTCCGAGAAGATCTCGTCGAGTGTCGCCGTGGCTACCTCGACCGCCCGCCGGCCACGTTGCTCGATCACGATCAACCGGGCGCGGCCATCCGTAGGGTCGGGGACCCGTCGGACATAACCCAGGCGTTCCAGCTGATCAACCAGCACGCCGGCACTCTGCTTGCTCATTTGCGCCTGATCAGCGAGGTCCGTGAGGCGCGAACCGTCCGGTGCGATGCGCTGAAACACCCGGCACTGGGCGAGGGTCCAGTCGTCGAACCCGGCATCCTGGATGGCCCGGAAAATCCGGTCCTCGGTATACCGGTACGGGATGAACAACGACAGCCCCAGATCAACCCGCTGCTCGTCGTCCATGCCGCTCTCGCTCCATCGCCTGCCTGATCCCACGAGGTTCGCACCGTACGTCAACGCTGCCGAGCCATATCGCCGCCGACCCGATCGAGGCGGCGGCGCGTGCGCGCCGCTGCGCTCGCCGCGTTCCGCCTGCGCCATCTACCCTCAGTGACTTCGCACCCGTGGCCGTTGTCTTCGGTGCTGCTGTACGACTGCAGTCGTAACGATACCTGACTAGTGTGGGGGGGACTTCGATGGGGACGGGCGGCCAAGGACTGCTCACATCCAGAGACGGCAGAGAGCGGTCCGCCCCTGCGCGCATCGGCGATCTCGTCGGCGAGGCGCCGAATCGAGGCCTTCGCGTCACGGGCGTACGGGTAGCTGTTCAGCTCGGTTGAGCGGGCGTCTTCCGGATCTTGTGTTGTGATCGTGTGGCGGTGGGTGATGATCCGTTAGCGTCGCGGGTGCGGAGCCTGGTGGCCGGCCGACGTACGAGGATCTCGTGCGCCTGCTCGCGGACCGGGACGCCACGATCGCGGCTCAGGCGGGCACGATCGCCGAGCAGGCGGCGCTGATCGCCCAGCTGGTGGGGCAGGCCGAGGCGCTGGTGGGGCGGGTCGCCGAGCTGGAACGCCAGGCGGGGAAGAACAGCCAGAACTCGTCGCGGCCCCCGTCGTCGGACGGACCCGTACACGAAGGCCCCGTCGCGGTCGTCGTGGACGTCGTCGGGCCGGCCGCGAGGCAAGCAGCCCGGGGCGCCCGGGCAGACCCGGATGATGGTCGACGACCCGGACGAGACGCTGACGATCGACCGGCCGTGCTGCGGGGGCTGTGGCGCCTCGCTGGCCGGGGCGCCGGTGTTCGCCACGAGGCGCCACCAGGTGTTCGACACCCCACCGGCCCCGCCCCGGCCGCACGTGACCGAGTACCGGGTCGTGGCGCGGACCTGCCCGTGCTGCGCGGCGACGACCGCCGGGACCGCGCCGGTGCCGCTGACTGGACGGGTCGTCTGGGGCCCGCAGCACCCTCGACGTCCTCGCCGACCTGTTCACCACCGGCCCCTGGCTCCCACCCGCCGCCCAACCCGGCTGACGACCCCGCCCCACCAAGCCGCCCGCGGACAGCACACCCGAAACCCCGCCGACGGCCGCTCCAGCCCCCGCAAACACAGAAACACAGCCTCTCACCCGAGCTGAACAGCTACGGCGTACGGGTAACCGACGAAGACGTCTGCTTTATTCTTAAGACGAAGAAACGGAAAATGTCGAAAGGCTCCGTAATCGGGGGCGCTTGTCTCGGCGAGGCTGCTACCCGCAGCCCCTATTTTAGTAGGGGGTACTGTCCGGAAGAAAAGGGGCACCTCAGGCACCATGTTTAGTCTGAGCTATAGTTGATCCATGTCCGTGACCCCGGCACGATGGGCGATCAAGGTCACGTCCGAGACGCGGGAGTGGCTGCGCTCGCTGCGCCGGGAGGATCCGGACAGCTCTGGTCGCGGTGGTACAGGACGGCCATTCCGGCGGCAGAAGTTGTGTACGACGGCTGGCTGGCCGTCGAGCGGAAACGGCGGGAGGGCTCATGACCGAGTTTCATGACTGGGAGGACATCCGCGCCGAGCTGCATGACGGCGATGATGCGGCGCTCGCTGGTGAACGGGCGCGTACCGAGGCGTGGGCCAGCGCCTTCCACCTGGCCGAGGAACGCAGGCGGCTGGGTCTGACCCAGCGGCAGGTCGCCGACCTGATGGGTGTCTCGCCTGGCCGGGTAAGCCAGATCGAGAACGGCGATCTCGATGTGAACGAGGTGGCAACCCTGAGCCGCTATGCCCGCGCGTTGGGCGCACGCCTGCGGATCATCTTCGACTACGGCGACGATCTGCGCCAGATCGCCTGATCCGCTACGACGCCATTTACAGATCTGCCGCGCCCGGATAGCGCGTGTGATACTGGCGGGCCCGCCCTCAGCGGTCATCGTCATGTTCTCCCTGGTCACGGCAGGAGATCCTGATATTTGGGACGCATCCGCATCGCATCGCATGGATGCGGATGCCGGGCTGATCGTCCTCGATGCCACCGTAACCTGGCAGCCACAGAACGCCGGATGCCGAGATCGTGAGAGGATGTCGGACAGGTGCGGGTCCTGCTGCCGCCGAGCGAGGCGAAGACCGCCGGTGGCGACGGGCCGTCCCTGCGGACGGCCGGGTTCGGTGACGGCCCGCTCGCGCAAGCCCGCGCCGAGGTCGCGCGGGCGGTCACCGCGTTCTGCCGGGCCGAGCCGAACGCGGCGATCGTGGCGCTGCGGCTGCCGGCCTCGCGCGCGCAGGCCGACCTGGCTGCCAACACCGCGATACTGGACGCACCGACAATGCCCGCGCTCGACCGATTCGTGGGCGTGCTCTACCAGGCACTGGATCCGGCGACGCTGCCACCCGCCGCACGAGCCGCGGCCGGCCACACCCTGTTCATCTCAAACGGGGCCTTCGGTCTCCTCGGCGCGGCCGAGCCGGTGCCCGACCATCGGGTCGCCATGGCGGCGGCGGTCCCCGGCCTACGCGGCCGTAGCGCACCGACCGGGCTTGCGGCCTTCTGGCGCGCCCGGCTCGCGCCAGCCCTGCCCGACCTGCTCGCGCCAGCCCTGCCCGGCCTGCTCGCCGCCGTCCCGGCTGCCGTCGGCGAGCACCTCGTCGTGGACCTCCGCTCATCGGACTACGCGACCGTGCCATCCTTTACCGGACCGATGCGCGCCAGCGCCCTGCCGGTACGCGCCCTGACCGAGAAACTCGTCGACGGGCGCTGGACCCGCCGTCCGCTCAGCTACCAGGCGAAGCAGACGAAAGGCAGGCTGACCCGCGCACTCCTGCTCGCCGAAGCCGCCGGACGCCCGGTGAAGACCATCGACGACGTCGCGGAGGTCGCCGAGTCCGCCGGCCTCGTCGCCGAGCCACGCGGTACCGCGACCGCGCCCACCCTCGATGTCATCACCCGCTGGAACCCGACCACCTGAACCAGCGCCTTTGTGTTCGGAGAAGCCGACGCGGACTGCCCCCATGGCATCACCCTGCTCGCCCACGCCGTGGCCGACTGGGGCCCGGCCGAACACGCCGGTACGCTGGCCGAACGGCTCGCCCCGGTCGCCGACTGCGTTGGGCGAGATCGGACCAGACCTGACGCTGAATGCCTCCGGATAATCTGCTGCGCGTCAGAAGAGGCGCCGCGCGCCTTCGCGCCACCCTGGTTACGGCGAAATCCCCGACTACATGTGCAGCCGCTACGATCAGTGGGGCGATGGACGGCCGCTGACGGCAGCTGCGGGGGCGTGGTGGAGCGGGAACTATCGGCACTGGAGGTCAGAACACTTGCAGAGGTGTTCTCTCGGCGGGCTGAGGCAGGTGCGCTGCTCGACGACGTGGGCATCCCACGTGGCCGGCAACCCGGGTGGGCATCCGCTGACGCCGAACTCTTCTGGCACGAGGTTGCCCGGATGCTTGCCAATGGCGTCATCGCCGGTGGCGCCCTGGCACTGCTCCGTGCAGCGCACGAGAAGTATCCAGGTAATGCTGTCTTCGCCTTCGCGGTTGGTGCGGACGGAAAGCCTGCTACCGGGAGCACGCCGCGGGACGAGGAGCCCGAGGACGTGACAGCGCCTGAGGAGGAGGGGCGACGGGATTTCTTCGTCTCCTACACCCCGGCCGATCAGGACTGGGCGGTATGGATCGCATGGACCCTGGAGGAGGGTGGATACAGGGTACTGCTCCAGGCCTGGGATTTCGCGCCGGGATCCAACTGGCTCGTCGGAATGGAACGCGGAATCCAGCTTGCCGGTCGGACGCTGGCGGTCATCTCGTCCTCCTACCTGGGATCAGTTTTCGGTCAGTCCGAATGGCAGGCGGCCTTCCGTGCGGACCCGCGGGGGGCAGCGCGCAGGCTTATTCCGATCCGAGTCGAGGACGTCGCGGCGCCGCCCATCCTCGGAAGCATCGTCAGTGTCGACCTTTTCGGGCTGGACCGGCAGGAGGCTCGAGCGAGGCTGCTTGACTCGATCGCGTTCGCGCTCCGGGGGCGCGCGAGGCCGAGAAAGGAACCCAGTTTTCCGGTTGGCCCGCCCGGTGGTATGGAACCCAGGTTTCCGGTTGGTACGGCCGGCGGTGACGACATCGCCGGGGTTGTGTTGTCCCCCCCTCCGCGGGGCAACCACAGGCCCGACTTTCCGACGGAAGACAACCATGGGCGGCGGCCGATCTTCGATCTCGGCGACGTCTTCATCTCCTCGCAGATCCCGAACGTCACCTTCGTTCAGCAGGAACTCTTCATCCCGTTCAAGATGAAGCTGCGACAGCCCGGACTCAGCGTCATCGTCGAAGGGGCTGCCGGCTCCGGGAAGACCACGATGCTGCGGCATGCCATCGAGCAGGATCAGGCAGGTTTCGCCAAGGTGGACTGGCGCACCGCCCGCGAGCCGAAGGATATAGACCTGATCTGGAAGGCCGTGGAGGAGGGGCACGACGAGCTCCTGGTCATCGATGATTTTCATCGGCTGCCCTACGATCTCAAGGGGCGTGTGGTCGACTATCTGAAAAAGCTTGCCGACCAGGGCGCGGCGAAGGCGCCGCGCAAAGGTGTGAGGCCGGCCAAGATTGTCATCGCTGGAATTCCGGAGACAGCGAGATCGCTCATACGGATGAGTCGTGACATTGCGCCGAGAACCTACGTCATGGAGGCCAAGCCGGCCACGCGGCTCGAACTGGCCGCACTCGTTGAACTCGGCGAGCGCGCACTGAACATCGAATTCGACAACCGCCAGGCGATCGTCGACATGGCCTCAGGCAGCCTCATCGTCGCGCAGGAACTGTGCTGGTGGCTGGCGACCCTCAGTGGCGTAGAGGAAACCGTGCTCCGAACCAGGAGGATCGAGACCGACATCGATCATGCTGCCTACTGGGTACACGACGGCCTGCAGAAGGTCTTCAAGGAGCCGGTTGCGGACTTCATTGCGCTCGATGGCGCGGACGAGTCGATCTGCGTCGAGCTCCTGCAAGCCCTGGCGCACAATCCACGAGGAGTTCTCTCGCTGGACCACTACAAGCGAAGTCATCCCCAGCGCGCCCGCTCTGTAGAGCGAATCTTCGTCGAAAAAGTGGTCGATCAGATTGCTGCCGATTCCGATATATCATCAATTCTTTATTATGACGCCAGGGGGCGACGGCTGGTAGCCGACAATCCCCAGTTCTGGTTCTACCTGAAACTACTCAGAGATGACGATCTTTCCGCGTAGGTTGGCAATGAGTGGCGAGGTGACTGTCAGCGGCCCGGCAAGTTTGCTGCCGTACACCTGCATCCGCGAGAACTCGTGCAGGACGTGACCAGGCTCGTGCGTGACACGCCTGTAATGCCCTGTTGGATGGCGATGCAACGGCGCCGTGCCTGGACTGGCATGGGAGGGTGGCTCGGAACGCAACGTCGCCAGCGGCGCCGATCCCGCCCGCGCGCCGGCTTCCCTGCTGGAGGCATAGGCGTGCGTCATCAGAGCCACGCCGGGGGTGTGCCGGGAGTACCGCGGCGGGGCGGGCTACCGGAATCGGCGCGGTAGGCAGGAGGCCGGGTGGAGAACCTGCGAGTCGCGAGCCCGGCGGGCCGCTGGGTACTCGCCGCGACCGTGCTCGGGTCCGCGATCGCCTCGATCGACGCGACGGTGGTCGGCATCGCGCTGCCGGCGATCGGCCGGGATCTCGACGCCGGTCTGTCCGCACTGCAATGGGTGGTCACCGCCTACACGCTGACCCTGGCCGGGCTGCTGCTCGTGGCCGGGGACCTCGGCGACCGGTATGGCCGGCGACGGATGTTCCTGGCTGGCGTCGTGTGGTTCGTCGTCGCATCGATGGGGTGCGCGTTCGCGCCGAGCGGTCCGGTGCTCGTCGGGGCCCGGGCGCTGCAGGGGGTGGGGGCGGCCCTGCTTACTCCGGGCAGCCTGGCGATTCTGGAGGCGAGCTTTGCCCCGCAGGATCGCAGCCGGGCGATCGGCGCCTGGTCGGGGCTCAGCGGGGTGGCCACGGCCGCCGGGCCGTTCCTGGGCGGCTGGCTGGTCGAGGCCTGGTCGTGGCGACTGATCTTCCTGATCAACCTGCCGCTGGCCGCCGTAGTGATCATCCTGACCTGGCGTCATGTGCCCGAGTCCCGTGACCCGCAGGTCAGCGGCCGGGTCGACGTGGTCGGCGGTGCGTTGGTCACGCTCGGCCTGGTCGGGCTGACCTACGGGCTCATCGAGGGGCCGGGGGCCGGCTGGACCGAACCGGTGGTGGCCGGCGCTCTGGGCGCCGGGGTGCTGCTGCTCCTCGCCTTCGTCGCCTGGGAACGGCGGGTGACGGTGCCGATGCTGCCGCTGGAGCTGTTCGCCGCCCGTCAGTTCGCCGCGACGAACCTGGTCACCTTCGCCGTGTACGCGGCCCTCGGCGGCGCCCTGTTCCTGCTGCCGCTGCAGCTGCAGCAGGTCTGCGGCTACAGCGCGCTGCAGTCGGGTGCGGCGTTGCTGCCGGTGACGGTGCTCATGCTGGCGTTGTCCTCCCGGTCGGGGGCGCTTGCCGCCCGGATCGGACCGCGGGCGCAGATGAGTTTCGGACCGTTGCTGGTCGGCGCCGGCCTGGCGCTGCTCGCCCGGATCGATGCGGCGGGTGGCTACCTGACCGAGGTGTTCCCCGCCGTGGTCGTGTTCGGCCTGGGTCTGGCCGCGACGGTGGCACCGCTGACGGCGACGGCGCTGGGCGCGGTGCCCGCGCGGCATGCGGGCATCGCCTCCGCGGTGAACAACGACGTGGCCCGTGCGGCCACGCTGATCGCCGTTGCCGTCCTACCGGCGGCCGGTGGCATCACCGGCGCCACGTATCTGGACCCGGCGGCGTTCTCCCAGGGGTTTCACACCGCGGTACTCATCGCGGCCGGGGTGTGTGCGATCGGTGGGACGATCGCCGCGTCGACCATCCGCAATCCACCTCGACCTGCCTGGTCGACCGGGCCGCCGCGCAGGTCGGGGGCCGTCCACTGTTGCCTGGACGGGCCGCCGCTGGCCGAGTAGAAGCCCATCACGACTTCTCCGGACGGAGGTCGACGGTCACCTCCGGTTGATCTCCTGGGGGCGTCGATGTGGCAGGCCTCGGGAGCAGCTCGTCGAGGATCCGGGGGTAGACGGGCGCCTTGTCCGTGGTGACCTCCACCGGCCGCCGACCATGGGACAGCGCGTGCCGGCTCGGCCGGGTCGGCCGGGTCGGCCGGGTCGGCTCGACCACATCACCGGCACGGTCGACCCACTCCACCACGACACTCGCCAGGTGCGGAAGCAAGACTCCAAGATCAAGGAAGTCGCACCGCGGACATGATCGCAAGAAGCGATCATCCGTCCATCTCGGAGCCCCAGACCCAGCCCGATCACAAGATCCGCGCCAGAGCCAGTTCTACTGGCCACCAGCGGGCACCCACACGGCCGTCACTGGACAGGATCTCGTGACCGCCGACACCGTGTACGGGCACTTTGGTGCTATCCAGTGCGCGCGTCGAAATCTCGCCGGATCCTGCGTTGATGCCTGCCCGATCTTGCCGACCGCCGGCTGTGCTCCACTTGCGTAGCAAGCCGTCATCCCCATCCTGGCCTGATAAATCGGTGCGTGAACCGAGGTTCAGGAAGGCTGTTTCCTGGTCGTGCGGCGCCGGAGTCGAAGATCGAGATCGCTGCTACCTGCGGGGTTCCGGGATGTGATGTTGGTCTCGATCTAGGCAAAGAAGGATCGTGTTGCTAGCGTCCCGTTCCTACTCGCAAGTAGTACTCGCCGGTAACTCGGGGGGTGGCGGCGCTCGACACGGGGGACCATGATCGGATAGACGCGTCTGCGAGGAGAAGTGCACTAGTCAAACTCGTGGACTCCCGCGCGGCGGCGCGGGGTGGAATGAGCCCGATACCGGTCGGCAAGCTGCCAGACCGAGATGCGCCTCCATCACCGAGAAATCCCACGACAACTTCAGTGCGCCCTATTCAGAGCGGTTAAAGAACGAGCGGATGAGTCGGCCTTCCCGACGGGTGCCTAAATCCTGGGTGCGAATCGGCCACCTGCCAACCCGCTGTCGCCTCGACCGCCCGTCCGACCGGACTCCCGGGTCAACCAAGGTCATTTTCGGGTCATTACCAGGACAACGAAGGAAGGTTGATCGACATGTTCCAGAGATTACCCGGCCGGCGGCTGTGGCCACGAACGAAAATCAGCTCACTCGTGGCGATGCTGGCCCTCTCGATGCTGGGCGCTGTCCTTCCGGTAGTCAGTGCGACGCCTGCCGCGGCCGCGGCCGCTGTCGCTGGGCCGGCTGGTGACGATTTCTACACACCGCCCTCCCCATTGCCCGCCGGAAATCCGGGTGATGTGATCTGGTATCGCAAGCAGGCCGATTCCGGTAATGCGAGCTCGTATCTCGTCCTGTATCACTCGCGTGACGCCCTGGGGCAGCCAAACGCGGTTTCCGGCACGATTCTCGTGCCCAAGGGCAGGAGCCCGGTCGGCATGCCGATCGTCTCGCTCGGCTCAGGCACGGTCGGTCTGGGTGACCAGTGCGCCCCGTCCAAGAACAGCCTGGTGAGCGTGGCCCAGAACCAGGGTTTCATCGACAAGGCGCTCCAGCGCGGCTTCGCCGTGGCGATGACCGACTACGAAGGGCTCGGCACCCCCGGGGTCCACACCTACGTGATAGGCCGCTCCGAGGGCCACGCGGTCCTCGACGTGGTCCGTGCCGCCCAGCGGCTGCCCGAGACTGGCCTGAGCACCGCGAATCCCGTCGGCCTGCTGGGCTACTCGCAGGGTGGCGGCGCTGCCGCGTGGGCCGGCGAGCTGCAGCCCACCTACGCGCCGGAGCTGAACCTCAAGGCCATCTCGGCGGGCGGTATTCCCGCCGATCTGCTCGCGGTCTCCCAGCAGCTCGACGGCGGACTCGGATTCGCGGTCCTGGCAATGGCCGCACTGGGACTGGACTCCGCCTACCCCGAACTGGATCTGGAAAGCTACCTCAACGCGTCTGGGAAGAAGTTCTTCACCGACTTCAGTGATGACTGCGTCGAGTCTCTCACCATTTATCCGTTCAGGAAGCTCAGCGACTACACGACGATCAACCCGTTGACTACAGCGGCCTGGAAGGCCCGTATCAACGAGCAGAAGCTGGGCGCGGTGGCGCCGAAGGTTCCGACCTTCATGTACCACGCCTGGCCGATCGACGAACTGGTCGCACGGCCGCAGGGCGTCGCGCTGAAGGACACGTACTGCGCGGCCGGTTCACCCATTCGCTGGAAGGACTATCTCGGCGATCACGCCACCGTCATCTTCACCTCCCAGAGTGACGCCGTGAGCTTCCTCGCCGATCGCTTCGCGAATGTTCCCTTCAGCCGATCCTGCTGAGATGGCAAGGTAAACGGTCTGAGTGCCCGAAGCGGTCTACCGGGCCGACACGTCGTCGGCCCGGTAGACCGTCAGGCGTCACCTGAAAGACGCCGGCGCTGACCATGCGCCGGATAGCGCGGCTGCTTCAGCCGTGGCGGCGGCTGACCGCGATCGCGGACGAGAACCGGGGCCCCGTCCGCCGCCCATCTCTGGGCGGTCAACGTCTCCACCCCGCGGTCGCCGCTCGGGCCGGACGCGGACAGGCCGGCACCCGAACCGAGGAACTGCTCCAACGCGGGCATGAAGTCGCCCGAGGACAGGCCGTGCAGGTAGAGCAGTGGCAGCACCTCGGCGATCTTCGGGGAGTGGCGATACCACGGCGGCAGGATCGCCGAGGAGAACCGCTGCCGCGCCCCGCGGGTCGACCCTGCGGTCGTTGACCCGCGGGCGCGGTGACCTCGACCGCGCCCGCGGCGGTCATCACCTGCCGCAGTTGGGCATGGCCGTCACGGACCACCAGCCGGCGACCCCGGTCGTCGCGCTCGCCGGTGAGTTCGGCGATGTAGGCGTCGACCTCGGCTTCCAACGCGGCCGCGAGCATCCGCCGCGCGCCCTCCCGGACGATCTCATCGATCAGCGACGGCCTGGCCGCCTGGCCGTCCTCGGATCCATTGTCCTCGGGTACTACCGTGAGCACGGGCATGCCTTCCCGACCGACGCGCCAACGTCGGCCTGACTGAGACCTCAACCTCGATCACCGGTGGCTCTGTTCGTCACGGCTGGATGTAGTTGGTCGTCGGTTCTGGATGCGTCCGACGTCGCAACCATGATCGTTTGCTCATGAGATGTGGATGCGGTCCCGGGGCGGCGTGGTGGCGGTGACGGCGGTCAGGCTTGGTGCTCGGTGCGGTTCCGGGTGTGGGCGAGGCGGTAGGAGCCGGTGCCGGTCTCGAGGATGGTGCCGCCGAAGGTGAGGCGGTCGACGATCGCGGCGCAGAGGCGGGGGGCCACGCGGGCAAACCCGGCAAGAAGCAGGGCAGTCCGGACACCGATCAGCGCGCCGTCGGGCGTGAGGGTGGTGATCAAGTGGGCGGGAAGGTCGCTGTCGCCCCATGCTGCCGCCAAGTCAAGCGTCGCCCGGCGTCGTAATCGCATCAACAGTGCCGCGCGTTCAAAGACTGTAATTCGATCATTTCTGAGATCCGATGGCGATCGGAATTGGCGGCCGCTGCAACACTATTCAGTCATCTTTCCTCGTGCCATCATCGACCATCAAGAACGGTGGTCAGGCAAGGACGAGCGATAATCTCAGCTATGTAGTCAGAAAGGGCTCTCGTGGCAGTGTCGGCTGTCGCCGAAAGTTCTTCGAGGATTGCGACAGAGAGCGTCGGTTTTCTGGTCGCGGCAGTCGCGGCGGTTCGACTCAGAGCGGTGATCTTGGTTTCGTTGAGGTGCGGTTTGAGCTTCGGGTGGGAGAGTGCTTCGGTGGCGGTGTGCCCGTCTTTTCCACTCGCAATATCGTCGATCAGCCCGGTGGCGAGGCGTGCGCTGTCGGCCTCGCGGTGGGCAAGTTCGAGTAGGACGAGGCCGAGGCGGGTGCGGAATAGGCGGTGGGCTGGGTCGCAGTCGAAAGCCTCGTAGGTGTCGATCGCGGAGGCGAGAGTGTCGCCTGGCGCCATATCGTCTGCGTGAAGGCATAAGACGTGGAGCGTCGCCGCTATGGCCCGCTCCCAAGGCTGCGTGATGTCGGTTTGGGTGAGCGTGGCGAGGGCGTCTTTGGTGTCGCCGGCGAGGTGCCGGGCAAGGATGAGAGTCTGACGGCCGTCGAGTAGCCGTTGCCCGATGCCGCGGTGGCGGTGCAGGTGCGTGAGCGCGTCGTCCCAGCGGCCTGCGCGGGTGAGCGCGCGGGTGCCGTCACCGATCAGCACGGTCCACAGGAACCGGCCGGCAGTACGCGCCGACTCGTCGCTGTCGAACAGTTTGGCGGTGTCAATGTCGATGCCGTCCAGGATGAGGGCGGTCCGTGTCCGGGTGGCGTTGTAAACGCCTTCGAAGATCGTGTAGGCGCGGGTGGTGTCGCGGGCGCGAATGGCGAGCCGGCCGAGGTTGACCAGTGGCTGCATGGCGGCGGTCGCGAGGGATGGGGGTAGCGGTCCGGCGTGGTTGAAGGCGTGGAACTGCTGGTAGCAGAGTCGGGTTGCCAGATGGGAGTGGCCGAGGTCGCTGGCGAGTAGGGCGGCTTTGTTGAGTGCTTCTGCGGCGGGGATCGCCGGGCTGGTGGGGGCAGGGGTATGCGCGAGGCGGTCGATTTCGGCGAGGCGTTCCTGCAGGCCGCCTGCGGGAGGCCGAGGTCGGGGCACGAGTGGAAACCGCTCCGCGATGGACGGCGGCAGCTTTGAGGGGCTGGCCGGGGTCTCGCTCATGCGAAGATCGCGGCTTTGGCGGTGTGCGCGAGTAGGGCCTGGGTGTGTGATGGTAGGCCGGATCGGTTCCAGTGGAACAGGATGTGGTGGGCGAGGATCGCGCGCAGCCCGCGGTCGAGTGCGCCGTCCTGGGCCATCGTGCCGAGTGTGCGTCCGGTCTTGGTGAAGGCGTCGAGCCAGTGAGCTAGCGGCTGGTCGTCGCTGGCGAGGGGGAAGCGGGTGCCGGTATCGGCGGTGAGGAGCTGGTGAAGATGAGGCTCGAGGGCGCGGCGTTGGTCGGAGAGGTTGTCGGGGAAGGCGCGGTGTGCGGCGACGCGGGCCCAGACGTCGCCTTGTTCGTACCAGTCCTGGCCGGCGGCACGCATGAGGGTGGTGCAGGCCAGGACGGAAAGCGCGCGGGTGCGTGCAGCGCTGACCGGTTGGTGGGTGAGCAGATAGCGGCTGTCCTCGTGGAATAGCTGGTGGGCGACATCCATGGCGATGGGGCCGCCGAATGCCTGGGTCTCGGCTTCGTAGATCGCCTGGGTGTGACCGGTGAGGTGACCATGTTCGCGTAGCAGGTCGAGGATCCCGATCATTGCGTCTGTCGCGGTGTTGTCCGTCGTGGGGGCGGGTAGGAGTCGGAGCCGCCAGTGGGGGGCCTTGCGGATGAACCACCATGTGACGAGGGTGCCTTCGTCTTGGGCGCGGGCGAGGGCGCTGCCGAGGGCGCGACCTGCGGCGTCGGGCTGGGTGTAGTCGGTGAGCCGCAGGTTGAGCTGACGCCACGCTGTTCCAGCGTCGTCGCAGGGGCCGTGCGGTGGGCCGTCGTTGGTGGGTGCCTGAGTTGGTCCTCGCAAGCTGGTCATCGGTCTCTTTCAGGCGAGCAGGAAGGCCGCGTCCCAGTTGGTCACGGGGGTGGTGTGGGTGGCGGCGGTGTGCAGGGTGAGAGCGACACCGGCGAGGCCGTCGAGGAGCTCGGGGTCGCTGTGTGCGGCGGGGAGTCGGTCGAGGAGCCGTTGGACGATCGGAGGTAACGCGGTCGCGAGGTCGGGCGTGGTGGCGTCTGTAGCGATGCGGTACGCGGTGTGGAGGAGGCCGGCGAGGCCGTGGCAGAGGCCGATGTCGGTGAGCTGGTCGAGCTGGGCGGGGTCGTGGAGGCAGGCGACCATCACGGTTTCAGCGGTGCGGCGGCGGGTGGTGTCGCTGGTGGCGAGGGCGGCGAGTTGGTAGGCGCGGGCGATGCCCGGGGTGCCGTAACACCAGGAGGGCCGCTGCCGTCCACGGGGCCTTCCTGGTTCCTGATCGTCGACGGGGTGGGTGACGATGCCAGGCCAGGCAGGGCCGGCTCCCCGGCAGGAGTCGAGCCACGTACAGATCCGGTCGATGGCGTCGCGTTGCCCGTCGACCTGGATGTCGTGCAGACGGGCCTGGGCGAGGAGGGCGAGCGGGGCGGCGATGCCGTGGGACATACCGGCGTTGCCGTGGCCGTGGGGGTAGCGGTCGGAAGGTGCGCCGCTCGGGTCGAGGTCGGTCCACCAGCCGGGCCGCTCGTCGCCGTCTCGAGGTTCGGTCAGGCGGATCAGGTAGGTCAGGATATCGGCGGTGATCGGGTGGCCGCGGTGGAGGTGGTAGCGGCCGAGGCCGGCCAGGCCGCGGATGAGATCGAACTCGGCGAGCGCCGGCCGCCGGCCGCTGTTCAGCCGGGCGTGGGCTGCTGCGAGCCGACGCTGGGTCACCGCGACGGTTGCCCTGTCGAGTCTGGGAAGTACGTCGGTGAGGTCGCGGGGCCGGTCAGCGGCGTGGAGGACGAAAGCGAGGGTGGGCGCGCCGAAGTAGAGGCTCGCGTTGGGGCCGGCGCTGAGCGGCTCGCGGGTGGCCGCTCGAAGCCAGGCATGGGCGATCGTGGGATCGCCGTGGCCGGTGCGGGCGCGTTCCACATGCAGGAGCGCGATACCGGCGGCGCCGCCCGCGAGCGACTGGCCCCGCCGCCGGGTTCCACGCGCCTGGACGGTCGCCGGGTCGGCGAGCTGTTCGGCGAGTGCGGTGGCGGCGGCCAATGCGTGAGAGTCGAGTGTCGTGGCTGGCAGCAGGCTGGTCACGGCGTCCTTCCGGTGCGGTGGACGAGGCGCAGCGCGGCGGCGCGGGCTAGCCGGGCGCATAGAAGTTCCGTGTCCGAGGAGGGTCCGGTCATGCGGAACTGGTGGAGGTGCAGCAGAGCGGGCAGCACGGCGGCGGTCGACGTGCCGTCTGTCGCGGTCAGTGCGGTCTGGTAGTCGGCGAGTGCCTGACGGCGGCGGCTCCAGCTCGCGAGGATCTGCTCACCGCCCGGTAGGCCTCGGATCGCCTCCCAGTCGTGGTGGGGATCGGCGAGGCGGAGGGTTTCACGGTGGAGGTCCCGGTCGAGTCCTGGGCCGTGGGCGCGTGGGAGGCGGTTGACGAGCCAGACTGCCGGATCGATGCCGGGCAGGCAGCTGGCTGTGAGGTCGAGCAGGCTCGCGGCGGCCAGCGGGTAGAGATGTGCGCGGTGGGTGCTGCTGGTCGTGAGCTGTGCGACGGCGGCGGCAGAGTCGGCAGCGAATACCGCCTCAGCGGCGGCCATCGCGGGGCCGGTGCCGAAGCGCCCGGTCTCTGGCTGGTAGGTGTCGAACACGATCCGGTGGAGCAGGCCGGCGCGGCGTAACCCGGCTGCCCACCTGCCGACCCTGCTGGCCGCGGCGCCGAACTCGTCGGGGTCGGTGAGGCGTATCCGTAACCTCACGTGCTGCTCGGGGTCCTGGTAGCGCAGTAGCCACCAGAGTGGCGTGGTGTCCCATTCTTCCCACAGGTCGGCGAGGTGGCTGGTGAGGATGGTGGGCTGCTGGTCGGGCTCGGCGTAGAGCTTGACGTAGAGCCAGTCGCCGTGGCCGGGCAGATGGCTGTCTGTCAGCCGGATGAGCCGGTTGGGGTATACGCGCGGTGCTGGCCGTGTGCTCGTCGCTGTCAGGGACCTGGCGAGCGGGATGACGATCTCGTGAACGCGGCCGTCGATCCAGCCGGCCGCGTCGTGTGGCGGGGTTTCGCGCAGCATGACGCGGCCGGTGCGGGCAAGGTCGGCGCGCAGCAGGTGCAGGTGGGAGGGTTCGGTCAGATCGAGGGCAAGACGCCGGTCATCTTCGCCGAGGAACATCGCGTTCGGCACGTGGAAGCGGTCGCGCCACACCGCTACGGCGTCGGCCCACCCGGCGAAGTCTGCAGACGTGTCGGGGAGGCTGTCGGCGGTCAGGATCCAGCGGGCGGGGGTGAGAATCGCCCTGCCGTGGCGAATACGGGGAAGGAACGGCAGCCGGCTGGCCGCTCCCCAGGAAAACGGGGTGCACGCGGCGGCACGGGCGGCGCCGATCTCGCAGAGGAACCGCAACAACGGATGGGCCGACCTGGACAGCTCAAGGGCGTGGAAGGCGACTAGTTCCACCGGCCGGGCTTGGGAGAGCGAGACCAGCCAGAGACGGTCAGCGTCACCGGTGACCGCCAGATCGGTGAGCGATACCAGGTCCGAGCCGGGTGGGTGATACTCCCCGAGCGCCAGCAGATGGTCCAGGAGGCGCGGTGCGCGCGAGACGTTCTCGCCGGCGGCTGTCAGCGCACCGCCCGACACCTGGACGAGCAGAGCGCCTGGCCCGACGGTCGGCAGCGTTCGGTAGGCTGCGGTCATCCGGTCCTGATCGGCCCGGTCGAACAGGTTGAGGAACCTGCCAACCGTGGCGCCGGCGCCGCGTGCCACCCCGGCGACGGCCAGATGGAACTCGCCGCGTTCGACGGCGCCGGAGTCCGAGGCGTCGAGGCGGAACCGTATCTCGGCATGTGGCTGCGCCACCCACTGCGCGGTCGTGTCGGTCGTCAGGGCGGCGATGAGCGGCTCGTCCAGTTCAACCTCGCGACAGCGGGTCGCGGCGGCGGTCTGGGCGAGGTCAAACAGCAGCTCGTCGCGTGCGGACATGCCTGTCGGCCGGACCGGGCCGAAGCGGCTGCCCCGGTATCCGGTCGGGAAGCCGAGGCCGATCCCGGGATTGACCAGGTCGAGGAGCGGCACCAGTCCGCCGACGCCGAACCGTTCGATGAAGCGGGCGTGATAGTCCCGCCATGCGGTGGTCCCGTCCGGGGCGGGCGCGAGGCGCACCAGCAGATCAGCGGTCTTCTCAGCCTCATGGACCACCACAGGTGGCAAATGCAGCCTGTACGGCGAACGAAGGTCCACAGATAGCACAGGCGCAGTGGATGACGCCGTCGCCGAGGCGGAGAGCGGGCGGTGGTTGGGGAAACCGGTGTGCGCCGACAGATCGGTGTGAAGCTGCCCCAGCTCGCCGAGCATGCCTGCAGCCTCGGGTGTCTCCACGATGCCGGCGGCGCGCAGCACAGCGAGGGTGTGGCCGAGCGGGTCGGTCGCCGTTGCCGGCGGGTTCGCCGCCGAAAGCAGGAATCTGCGGGCGAGTAGCTCGCCGAGTAAGCGGTCGATCATCGACTGTGGCGTTGTGGGGAATTCGTCGTGTAGCCGCGCCGCCAGCCGGCCCATGGGGGTGGGGAGGGTCGCGGCGCGCATCGCCGTGGCGACGGCTGCGGTGTACCGAAGCGAGATATCCACAGTGGTGCCCCGGGCAGCCGGCGGTTCTGGTTGCTGGAAGGCAAGGACCAGCCGGTCGCCGCGGATGAAGGCGAGATCGCTGGCGACGACCGGCAGCAACGCCAACACGCCGGTGTCCGCCGCCAGAGTAGGCAGCCCCACCAACCAGGCCGTGTCGACTCGGGCCGCCAGCAGGCGCGGGTTGGTTGTGCGTACGTCGAGCCCTGTGCCGAGCTCGACGGGAGCGATCCCGGCGAACAGACCGAACGGGGTGGCGCGGCTCGCCACCCGCAGCCGGTAGCGAAGAACCGAGAGCACTGCGCTGCGGACCTGCCGCGCCGGCATCGCCTCGCCGGCGCATGCCCGCGCGACGCGGGCCGCGAGAACCGGGCTGGCGATCTCGACCGCCGCCGCGAACGGGTCGCAGGTCCAGATTTTCCGCAGCCACCCACGCCACCACTCGACCTGCTCGGGCCCCTCGGCGAGATCAGGCCAGGGCATGGATGTCAGACCTGGCATCTGCTCCGCGAGGCGTACGACCGCGGCATCGATCGCCTGATAGGCCCCGAAGCGACCGCCCGCCGCAGCCGATCCGTTCCCGGACGCCGATACGGTTCCAAGGACAGCGGCCGACCCCATCATGCGGGCCGGCGTCGGCTGGTGGGCGGTCCCCGGCGCGGCGGCACGGGACGGTTCATAGAAGATCGGCATGATCTGAGTCCCTGTCTGATACGACGGCCCGGCCGCCGGCAGGGCAGCCGGCCGGGCCGCGCGCCGCGTCATCGGCTGCCGCGCGTACTGCCGAAGTGCTCCGGGCTACGGGCAGGTCGTGGTGCAGGCGCTTTCGCAGGTCGTGCCGCAGTTGTCGTCGGTCAGGCTCAGCAGCTCGTTGACCATCGGACCAGACTCGATGATGCTCACGTCGAGGTCGAAGGCCGGATCGACCGCGGGCGCCGTCGGATTACTCATCAGGGACATGGAGCCTCCTTGGGAAGGTGCATGGGTATTCCCGGCCTTTGTCAGCCGGGAAGCTTGACGTCGTCTGGCCAGGAGACGACCAGACGGCGGTCGCGCCGGTCGAGTACGACACCGCCGGCCGGCAGCACCGCATTGGGGGTGCCGGCGGGGAACGCCTCGATCCGGGCTCGGTGCCCCGTGCCGCGCCAGGATCGGATCCGGGCGACGAACTCGGCGGCCAGAATTTCAGCCTCGGGGCCGTGGGCGTAGACGCCGAACTCCCGGCTGGCCTGTTCCACGGTCTTCGGGCTCAGCGCGAGGTACGCGAAGCTGCCCTTGCCAAGCGCCGTCGGGATGCCCAGCGGCCATGCATGGGTCACCACGCCCCGGTCGACAGCAGCCTGACGGGCCATGAGCAGACCGAAGTCGTTCAGCCCGAGCGCCAGCCAGAGCTGCAGATCGTCGAACGCCTCGCCGCTGCTGAGTCCCGACCAGGCCGCGATCCGCGGCCAGGTGGCCGCTTGGCGGATCTGTTCGACGTCCCCGGACGGCGGCTCCTCAAGCCGGATCACCGCGTCCTCGCCACCCAGCAGGATCACCTGCTCGGGTGGGGCTCCGACGCCGCGGAACGGCACGAAGCTGCACGTCTGATAGTCCCGGCTGACCAGCCGGCCCCCATCGCTTTCGAAGACGACCGAGCGCGTCAGGCCACGCAGCCGCAACGGCACGACCAGACGGCCACCGGGCGCGAGCTGGTTCGTCCACGCTTGCGGGATTGTCCACGCCGCAGCCGTCACGATCACCAGGTCATACGGTGCAGACCCCGGCACGCCATCGTCAGCGTCGGCCAGGACGGCATCGACGCGCTGGTAGCCTGCCGCGTCCAGGCACCGGCGAGTGCGGGCGACAACCTCGGGATCAATATCGACGGTGGTGACCAGACCGGTCTCGCCGACCAGCTCCGCGAGCAACGCCGCGTTATAGCCACCCGAGCCAATCTCAAGGACCCGGAGCCCGGCCGTCACCCCGGCCTGCTCCAACATCATCGCCTGGATATGCGGCGCCGAGACCGTGCTCACCAGCCGGTCGCGCTCGTCCCGCAACGGAACGACGGTGCCCGTCGCCGTATAGGCCGCTCTCAGCGTGGCGCCTGGCGCGAACAGGTGCCGTGGCACCCTTCGGAAGGAGTGGGCGACCGTCGGGGACCTGATCGCTCCCAGCTCCAGCAGCTCATCAACCATGGCCGCCCGCAGAGCGCCGGCTTCCACGGTCGCCTCGCCAACATCGAGATGGTTCCCACCCTGCGTGCTCATCCGTTCCAATCTCTGCTGAAGTTGACATTCCTGGGGTAACTTTTGGTAATCAAGCATGTCGTTCAAGTCGCATCGTTCCGTCTCCGAGGGGTTCTCGGAAGGGTCTGCCTGTCCGCAACGGTGTCCGCTGTCCGCGCGACCGCGGACACCATTGCGGACACGTTGCGACCGGCAGTGGCTCGTCACACCTGCCCCGGCAGCGCGATGATGAGCGCGTGGAGACGTTCGGGGAGTCGCTGCGCCGATGGCGCGGGCAGACGTCCATCCGCGCGCTTGCCGCGCGTGCGCACTGCAGCAAGTCGCACATCTGCGACCTTGAGCTCGGGAAGCGGCTACCCAGCCGGCAGACCGCCGCGGCACTTGACCGTGCGTTGGGCGCCGGCGGTGACCTGCTCGCGATTGCCTTCGCGGACGCCAGGCGGGTTATTCCCTGGACGTCAGCGGGCACGAGGAGCGTACTCAACGACGTTACGAAGGACGCGCTGGTGGACCGCCGTGCATTTTTCGCCCAGACCGGACCGGTCCTCGCAGTGCTCGCCGGTGGATGGCAGGCGTTACCACCCGGTCCCGCACTGGAACAGACCGCAGGCCGTCGTGTCGGCGCGAAGACCATCGCCCAGATCGAGGCCCGCCTGCCCCAGCTTCGCGCGCTGGAGGACCAGCTCGGCGGCGCTACCGTCCGCCACCTTGTGGACGCGGAACTGCGACTGGTCACCCACCTGCTCAACGAGGCCACCTACACCGACCCGCAGGGGCGGCGACTCGCGGGGGCAGCGAGCGAACTGGCCCGCCTGGCGGGTTGGGCGTCCTGCGACGCCGGCTACCCTGCGGCTGCCCAGCGCTACTGGGGCGCCGCACTGCATGCCGCCCACAGCGCCGGCGACCCTGTCCTCGGCGCGAATGTTCTGAAGAACATGACCCTGCAGCTCCTCGACGTCGGTCGGCGCACAGACGCACTGTCGGTCGCCGACGCCGCCCTGGCCGCAGGACAAGGCGGGACCGCCCGCACCCGCGCCATGCTCGCCGTTCGCAAGGCTCGCGCACACGCGGCGCTCGGCGAGCACCGTGAGTGCACCGCCGCCCTCGCCGAGGCCGGAGCTCACCACGCGGCCGGCCCCCAGGACAACGACCCGGTCTGGGTCAGGTACTTCGACGACGCCGAGTACTGCGCCCAGGTCGCGATGACGTTTGCGGAACTGGGCGCCCTGGCCCCTGCCGACCGGTACTTCGCTCTCGCGCTCGACCCACACAACGGCCTGGCCCGCGGACGCGATCGGGCGACCTACCTACTCCGGCATGCCGCCGTCCAAGCCGACCTCGGCGACCTCGATCAGGCCACCGCCTTCGCCCACGACGCCCTGACCCACCTCGAAGAGGCGCCCTCGGCACGCAACGGTAGCCGCATCGCCGAGGTACGGACCCGGCTCGCCGTCCATCGCACCGACCCGGCTATCGAAGAGCTCGACCGTCAGCTGGCGGCCTGCGCATGAGCCCGGACCGTGTTGCGATCGTCACCGGCGCCAACAGAGGCATCGGCTTTGAGCTCGCCAAGCAGCTCGCCGGATCCGGTGTTCACGTCGTCGCTGCCTCCCGCAACCGCCAAACGGCCGACGAGGCCGCCCTGGCACTCCAAACCCACGGCAGCCACGTCCACCCAGCAGCCATCGACCTCACCGACCAGGACTCCATCTCCCAGGCAGTCACCGCCGCAGCCGGTCGTTTCGGCCGGATCGACATCCTCGTCAACAACGCCGCCGTGGCGATCGACGCACGCATGCCCGCAGCCAGCCCCGATTTCGACGTCGCGCACCGCACGATCGAAACGAATCTGTTCGGTACCTGGCGGATGTGCGCTGCCGTCATCCCGCACATGCACGCCGCTGGCTATGGACGCATCCTCAACCTCACCACCCACATGGCCGTCCTCCGCGAGGTGAAATCCGGTAGTCCCTCCTACCGCATCTCCAAAACCGGGATCAACGCACTCACCCGAATTCTTGCCGATGAGCTCGCCGGCACCGGCATCCTCGTGAACGCAGCCTCCCCGGGCCGCGTCCAGACCCGCATCGGCCCGGCCAGTGCCGACCGCACCCCTGCACAAGCAGCACGCGACCTTCTCTGGCTCACCGACCTGCCTGCCTCCGGGCCGACAGGCCACCTCTTCTACCGACACGAAAAGCTGGAATGGTGAACAAAGAGACTGTTGGCGGGTTGTTGTAGGGGCCGTCTGATGGCCAAGGGGGCCAGTCACCCCGGGAGGGTGTCGGCTCCGGCGGCTGCCTGTGGCAGTGGCTCAAGTAGCCGATCGGCGCGCGTGCGGGCGTCGCCGGCCGGCGGTCCAAAGCCTCCGAAAAATTCCGAGGTGCTTGTAGCTGTCTTCAAGTTGCCCCTCGGCTCACTTCCGGTGTCTAAGATGGCCCGCGCAGGCGGTGACGATCTCGACGAGCGCGTTGCAGTCGATCTCCAGGCCGCGGGTCATGTGTGTGCCTCGTTCATGTATTCCTCCAACGCCTGCCGCAGTCTGGCCCGCCCGCGGTGCGGCAGCACCCGCTGGTTGCCCGGCTCGAGTCGGATCGGCCTCGTCGGAGCATGGAAAGTCAGGTTTCCTGCACGACGTCCTCGGCCACGGCCCGGCTGGGCACGAGAACCCATACGCGACTGTGAGCATCGTCGGCGTCCAGCGCTCGACGAGCCCCACGAAGGCCGCCTCGTCGCCGTCCTGCAACGCCCGCACAAGCCGCGCGGCGGAATCGGCCGCCGATGGCCCGGCGGCCTGGGACTGTCGTACCTCCACGAACCCTGGCCTCGGGCGTTCACGGCTGTGATCATCTGGCGGGGACGACTCCCCGAGCGGTCCCGCCGGCTGGCCGATTGACTCCGTGATCCGCTATCGGCCGCGGGTTACGGCGCGACGCCTGCCGTTTTCCGCCCGGTTAATTCGACCATTCCCGCTTGTAAGTGCTCTACCTGCACCTCTACAGTCTTGGACGATCGTCCAACTGATATGCCTCGAGGCGTCCCCCGAACCGGGCGTGGTCTCGCCACCGACCAGACAACCTCCGGAAGCAGACTCTTGAAACGATCTTGTTGCGCGCTGCTCATCCTTCTGCTCGCCGGGTCACTGCTGGCTTCGCGGGCGGCCTCCGCTGATACCCCACCGGCCGTCCAGGACCTGGACGGCCGGTGCTTCATCGCCTCTGTTCGCAGTGATGGTGCGTCGGCCAGCCAGGCCACCTACGTCACCCAGGCGGCGATCGGCTACCGCACCGACGGCACCGCGGCGCAGGCCGAGCCGCTGATGTTCGCGGCCACGGCCCTCGGCCACTACCTGATCTACGAAACGCGTGGCCAGCGGCTGTACCAGGCGGTCACCGACACCGTCCTGGGTGGCAGCTCCTACGGCACGCGGGCCGACTGGACCCTCGCGCGGGCCGGTGACGCCTACCGGATCGTCAACACCGCGACCGGCGGGCAGCTCGGCTCCCGGCTCGGCCTGCTCGCCGCCGGGAAGGCGACGGTCACGCTCACCGCGGCCACCGGCTGCTACCAGGTACCGGAGATCGGGGTGAACGCACTCGACTCGACCCGGCCGGCCGGCACGAACGCCGCGGGCGACCTCGTCGGCCTGATCGACGCGCATGCGCACATCACCGCGTCCGAGGCGTTCGGCGGCTCGCTGCGCTGCGGCAGGCCCTTCGCCGAGGGGGGCGTCGTCGAGGCGCTCGCGCCCTGCCCGTCGCACGGCCCGCTCACCCTTGGCGCCCTGCTCGAGGCGATCGTCGGCGGGACCGACCCGACGGCGTCCGGCCAGGGCTGGCCGACCTTCACCGACTGGCCGGAGCCGGACTCGCAGCTGCACGAACAGGCCTACTACACCGGCATCGAGCGCGCCTGGCGGGCCGGACTGCGGGTGATGAACACGCTGCTCGTCGCCAACCGGGTGATCTGCGAGCTCTATCCGGGCAGCAGGACGAGCTGCGACGAGATGGAGCAGATCCGCCGCCAGGCCGCCTTCCTGTACCGCATGCAGGACTACATCGACGCGCGGGGCGGCGGCGCGGGCAAGGGCTGGTTCCGCATCGCCACCACGCCGCGGCAGGTCCGCCAGATCGCCGCGGCCGGAAAGCTCGCGGTGACCATCGGGATCGAGTCGTCCGAGCTGTTCGGCTGCCGCGAGATCAACGACGTCCCGCAGTGCACCCAGGCCGACATCGACGCCGGCCTGAACACCCTGCAGTCCTACGGCGTGAGCAACATCTTCCCGGTGCACAAGTTTGACAACGCCTTCGGCGGCACGCGGTTCGACCCCGGCACGACCGGCGTCGCGATCAACGTCGCGAACCGCATCTCGACCGGCCACTGGTGGCAGGTGACCCCCTGCACCGGCCCGAGTGACAACGAACAACCGCTGGTCAGCGACGCCATCGCGGCCCTGCTGGCGAAGGCCGGCGGCTCGGCCACCCTGCCTGCCGGCACCACGCTGCCCGTCTATCCCAGCGGATCGGTGTGCAACGTGCGCGGGCTGACCGCGCTCGGCGCGTACCTGGTACGGCAGGCGATCACCCGAGGCATGATCATAAATATCGACCATATGGGCGTGAAGACCGCCGAGGATGTGCTGAACATCGTCGAGGCCGCCCACTACCCCGGCGTGCTGTCCGCCCACAGCTGGGCCGACCGGGGGATCGTCGACCGGGTGCTGGCGGACGGCGGGTTCGTGGCGACCTACGGCTATGCCGCCGGGGACGCCGGCAACGGCGAGCCCGACTTCCTGCACGAGTGGCGGGCGAACAACGCGCTGCCGCACGGCGGCGCGATCACCGGCTACGGCTACGGATCCGACGTGAACGGGCTCGCGCCGCAGGCACCGCCCCGCCTCAACGCCGCCGCGTCGCCGCTGGCCTATCCCTTCACCGCCCCCAACGGGGTGCGCTTCGACCGGCACCAGTACGGGCAGCGAACGTACGACCTGAACACCGACGGTGTCGCCGAATACGGCGAGTACGCCGACTGGTACGCCGACCTGATCCAGCAGGCCGGCCCGGATGGGCCTCGGCTGCGCGGCCAGCTCATGAACGGCGCCGAGGCGTACGTGCGGATGTGGGAGGCGGCCCGCGCCTAGGCACGGTCACGCGATGTGAACACACGACGGACGTTCCCTGCCCCGACTACTGCGTGGTTCACTACCGAATGTTGGACGATCGTCCAAATCGGCTGCCGGGAACTACGACCGGCCGGGAACCGCAGCCGCCCGGCACATGCGGCCGCCCAGGAACGACGGCTACCGAGGGGTGGACCACCCGCTGTCCCTTCGTCCACGTCAACGTCAGGAGAAGGCTCATGCCCGACGGTAACCGCCCCGTCGCGATCGTCACCGGCGCCAGCTCGGGGATCGGCCGCGGTCTCGCGATCCGCCTCGCCGACCGCGGCCACGATCTCGCGCTGGTCGCGCGGCGCACGGCACGGCTGACGGTGCTGGCCGAGGAGCTGCGCGCCCGCGCCGGCGTCGAGGTCACCGTGCTGCCCGCCGATCTGGCGGAGCCGGGCGCGCCGCGCGCTGTCGCGGACGCGCTGCGCGACGCCGGCCTGCGCGCCGAGGTGCTCGTCAACTGCGCGGGCTTCGGGACGGCCGGCCCGTTCGTCCACGAGGTGCCCGAACGGGTCGCCGCGGAGATCGCCGTCAACGTGACCGCACCGACCCTGCTCACCCGCCTGCTGCTGCCCGACCTGCTCGCCGCGCCGCGGGGGGTGCTGCTCATGGTGTCCAGCAACGCCTCCCACCAGCCGGTGCCGAACCTCGCCGTGTACGCCGCGAGCAAGGCGTACCTCACCTCGTTGACCGCCGCGATCTGGCAGGAGACCAGGGGCAGCGGGCTGCGGGTGCTCGCGCTGTGCCCCGGGCCGACCGAGACGGAGTTCTTCGAGGCGGCCGGCTCCCGCCAGTTCCAGGTGGGCCGGGTGGCCAGCGTCGAGGAGGTGCTCGACGCGACGGTGCGCGCCCTCGACGGCCGCGGTTGGGGCGGGCCGGTGCTGACCGTCGGGGGCGCGAACCGGATCCGGGCACTCGGCGCCAGATCCGCGCCGCGGCGGCTCACCCTCGCCATCGGGCAGCGCGCCACCCGCCGGGCCGCGCGCCGGGCCGCGCGCCGGGACGCGTCGCAGTCGGCCGCGCCGGCGGCACGGACCGGGGCCGGCGCATGATGCGCCGGCTGTCGCTCGAACAGCGCCGGGCGGAGCTGATCGACGCGGCGATCCGGGTGATCGCCCGCGACGGCCTCGCCACCGCCAGCACCCGGGCGATCACGGCGGAGGCGGGGATGCCCCTCGGCGCCTTCCACTACGTGTTCACCTCCCGCGAGGAGCTCATCTCGGCGGTCATCGAGCAGGTCACGGACGAGGAACGGCTCGCCGCCTGGTTCGAGGCGAACCTCATCGGCGAGCCGGCCAGCCTGACCGACATCCTCGTCGCCGGCCTCGACGCCTACCTGCGGCTGCTGGAGACCGATCCAGGGCGGGAACAGGCGCTGCTGGAGGTCGCGATGCACGCCGTACGGCACGACCAGCCGGCGGTGCGGGCCCAGTGGGCGACCTATCACCGTGCGGCCCTGGCCAGCCTCGACCACGCGGCCGAGCTCGCGGGAGTCCGCTGGGTCGAACCGGTCGAGCGGCTCGCGCGCAGTCTCACCGCCTCGCTCGACGGCCTGACCATCGCCTGGCTCACCGATCGCGACAGCGAGGCCGCACGGGCGCACATCCGCTTCATCGCCCGCTCCTTCGCCGCGCTGGCCGTCCCCGTCGTACCAGCCGCACAGGCCCCGCAAGCCCCGCAAGCCCCGCCGGAGCATCCGGGGGGGCACGGAAGGGAGGACACCGCATGCTGACCGAGCTCGACGACCGGGTGCTCGCGGAGATCAACGCGCACGCCGTGCTCGGGGCGCTGCCCCGGCTCGCGCAGCTCGCGCCGGACGCGGCTCCGATCCTGGCGCGGGTGACCCGTCCGACCACCCTGACCCTCGCCGCCCGCGGCGGGCCACGCGCCAGCTACACGTTCACCCACACGGACGTCCAGCCGGCCGGCGACGGCACGGCTGCCGACGGCACGGCCGGCGGGGAGACGGCCGGCGGGGAGACGGCACACCGTGGCACGGCCGCCGGGCGGAGGGCGCGGCTGCTGTTCGCCTCGCCCCGGCACCTCAACGCCGTCATCGCCGGCACCGCCCAGCCGGTGCCCGTCGCCGGACCCGCCGGCCTGCGGTTTCTCACCCGGGTCTTCACCCCGCTCGGCGATGTGCTCACCACCTACCTGCGGCCCACCCCGCGACGGCTCGCCGAACCCGCCTTCGCCACCGCGAGCGCGCTGCTGACGCTGCACGTCGTCGTCAGCGCGATCGCGATCGTCGCCAACCAGGACCGCAGTGGACGGTTCTCCGCCGCGCACATGCCCGACGGCGACCTCGACCTCGAGGTCGGCGACGAGCTGCGGTACCGCCTGGCGGTGCGGGCCCATCGGCTGCGCGTCGACGCCGACCCCGCCGGCCCGCCGCGGGCCGCCCTGCGGTTCGCCGACCTCGATGTCGTCAGCGGCATCCTCGGCGGCCGGGAGAGCGCGCTGGCCTGCGTCTGCGACGGCCGGGTCGCGATGCGCGGCTACATCCCCCTCGTCGACAACACCAACCGCATCCTCGACCGCGTCGGCGCCTACCTCGGAGGCTGACCAGCAATGACGACCCGCACCGCCCCGCCCTCCGTCCCCTACCGTCACGAGCGCAGCGAGGCCGTGTTCGCCCGCGCCGCGCGGGTCATCCCCGCCGGCGTCTACGGTCACCTCGGTCCCAGCACCGGCTGCTTCATCCCACGGTCCGCCTTCCCGCTGTTCTCCCAACGTGCCTCGGGCACCCGGTTCTGGGACGTCGACGGCAACGAGTTCATCGACTACATGTGCGGCTATGGGCCGAACATCCTCGGCTACGGCGATCCGGACGTCGCGGCGGCGGCCCAGGCTCAGGAGCGGCTCGAGGACGTCGTGTCGATCCCATCGTCGACGATGGTCGACTTCGCCGAGCGGCTCGTCGACACCGTGGCCAGCGCCGACTGGGCGTTCTTCGCCAAGAACGGAGGCGACGTCACGACGCTGGCGATGATGACCGCGCGGGCAGCCACCGGCCGGCGCCGGATCGTCCTCATCGAGGGCTACTACCACGGTGTCGCCCCGTGGACCCAGAAACTCGACTACCCCGGGGTGCTCGACCAGGACGTCGCCGGGAACATCGAGGTGCCCTGGAACGACCTCGACGCGCTGCGCGGCGTGTTCACCCGGCACCGCGGCGAGATCGCTGCCCTCATCGCCCAGCCCTACCAGCACGGGAACTTCGTCGACAACGAACTCCCGGCGCCGGGGTACTGGCCGGCCGTCCGGAAGCTCTGCGACGAGCACGGGGTGGTGCTCATCGTCGACGACGTGCGCGCCGGGTTCCGCCTCGACCTGGCCGGCAGCGACCACCACTACGGCTTCTCCGCCGACCTGATCTGCTTCTGCAAGGCGATCGCGAACGGCTACAACGTCTCCGCCCTGTGCGGGAAGGACAGCCTGCGGGAGGCGGTCAGCAGCATCACCTACACCGGCAGCTACTGGATGAGCGCGGTTCCGTTCGCCGCCGGCCTCGCGAACCTGCGCAAACTGCGGGAGCTTGACGCACCCGCGCTGTTCCGGCGGCTCGGCACCCGGCTGACCGACGGACTCGTCGACGTCGCCGCGTCCCACGGCCACACGCTGGTCGTCTCCGGCGAACCCGCGCTGTTCTACCTGCGGCTCGCCGGCGACGACTCGCTCATGCTGCACCAGCGGTGGATCGCCGCCTGCGTACGGCGCGGCGTGTTCCTCACCTCCCACCACAACCACTTCATCAACGCCGCCCTCACCGAGGACGACATCGCCCTCACCCTCGACGTCGCCGACCAGGCCTTCGCCGCGATCCGCGCCGAAGGGCTGGACCATTGACGTCCTCCCCTGCGTGAACGCGGGGGATTCCAACTCCTACACACCTACCAGAGGAGGTGGGGAAGGTTGAGGTTCGCGGTTCACGGGCACCGGCAACCCGGCGCCTTCCCGCGCGGTCACGGCCCGTCCGGCCGCGATGTTCAATGCCGCGTTGATGTCGGCGTTGGCCGTATACCCGCAGGCGACGCACCGGAATACCGCTTGGCTCTCGCGGTTCCCGGGCGCTACCTGCCCGCAGGCCGAGCAACGCT
>NZ_JALKFZ020000143.1 GCF_023243075.1 Frankia sp. AiPa1
GTGGCGCGCGGGGGGGGGGGCGTGTTGTAGTAGTTCGACAACGCCCCCACGGTTCTCCACACCCCCCGGGTCAACCCGGGGGCGCCCCCCCGCCCGGGGGCGCCCCTCGCCCAGGATCCCGGGCGGCGGGCCGCGATGGCACTCGCGGCCCGGGAGTCGGTCGCCGGCTGCGGGTGGAGCGCGATCGGCGACGAGCTGCTCGGCCACTACCGCGACGTCCTGCGCTGAGCGGGCCGGCGGGCGAGCGCCCAGCGACCGACGGACGGCGCCGCACAGGCGTCGACAGAGCAGGCACGTGGGCCGCGCCAGGCGGACGGGACCCGTCCGGGCTGGGCCGGGCGTGATGAGGGAAAGGGGTGGTCGGCGTGCGGATCGTGCAGGCAGCGAACTTCGTCTCGCCCGCATCCGGCGGCATCCGGACGACGCTGCGTGAGCTCGCCGCGGGATACACCGCGGCCGGGCATGAGGTCGTGCAGATCCTGCCTGGGAACGAGGACGGCGTCGAGGAGCATCCGCACGCGCGGGTGATTCGGGTCCGGGCACCACGGCTGGGTTCCACCGGCTACCGGGTGATCAGCCAGCCATGGCGGGTGGCGGCGCTGCTCGACGCACAGGCCCCCGACCGCCTCGAGGTGCACGACCGGACGACACTGGCCGGGCTCGGCCGGTGGGCGCGCCGCAACGGGGTGCCCTCGCTGGTCGTCAGTCACGAGCGGCTCGACCGGCTCCTGGGCACCTGGACGCCACGCTCGCTGCGCGGCCTCCTGCCGACGGCGAGCGCGGCGGACCGGGCGAACGCGGCGCTCGCCGGGGGTTTCGACGCCGTGGTGACGACAACGGTGTGGGCGGCGGCCGAGTTCGTCCGCATCGGCGCGCCGAACCTGCGCCACATCCCGCTCGGCGTCGAGCTGGACGCTTTTCATCCCGACCGGCGCGACCAGACGCTACGGCGGGCGTTCGCCCGCGACCAGGAGGCACTGCTGGTGGTCGCGAGCCGGCTGTCCCCGGAGAAGCGGGTCGACCTCGCCCTCGACACGGTCGCCGAACTGGTACGCCGCAGGGTCCCGGTACGCCTGGTCATCGCCGGGGAGGGCTCGGCCCGCACCCGGCTGGAACGCCGCGCCGCCGGCCTGCCGGTGACCTTCCTCGGCTTCGTCGCCGACCGCGCCCGGCTGGCCGGCCTGCTGGCCAGCGCCGACGTCGCTCTTGCGCCCGGCCCCGTGGAGACGTTCGGGCTGGCCGCGCTCGAGGCTCTCGCCAGCGGCACGCCGATCGTGGCCCACCATGCCAGCGCCGTCGCGGAACTGGTGGCGCCCGGTGTGGGACTGGTCGCCGCCGGCAGCGGCTTCACCTTCGCCGACGCCGTCACCGCCCTGCTCGCCACCACCGACCCGCGCGCCGCTCCTGCCTGCCACCATCGCGCTGTGGAGCCACGCCCATCCGCCAGCCCGCATCCAGGCGTGGACCCGCGCCCGCCCGCCAGCCGGCGGGCCGCCAGCGGCGTGCGCCTGGATGCGGGAACCGGCGCGGTCGTGCCCGTCGACACGGGCCGGGTGTCCTTCGGCGCGGCCCGTCGGGACGCGGCGCGTGCACGGGCGGAACGGTTCACCTGGGCCGCGACGGTCGCCGGATTCCTGGCCTGCCACGGCGAGACCGGCCTCGGAGCCGCCACCGTCGACGCCGGAGCTCCCGGCGCACCACCGCCTGCCCCGACCACGTCAACCACATCAACCACGCCGACCGCGCCACCTGTCCCGCCGGCGCCGCCAGCCCCGCCAGCCCCGCCAGCGCCACCGCTGGCAGCCTGAGAGCGACCGATGACCCCCAGGACGACAGCGGCGCGGTTTGTCGCGCTGGGCGACAGCATCACCGTCGGGCTCGGGGACGGGGTGACGATGGGCCGGGAGCATCGGGGTGCCGCCCCGGCTCCCACCCGCGGCTTCGCCGCCCGGTTCGCCGATCTGCTCGGCGCGTCCGGCGCCGTGGACTACACGAACCTCGCCACCACCGGAGCCACCGCGCGGGACGTGCGGCTGCGCCAGCTTCCCGCCGCGCTCGCCCTCAGCCCGCAGCTGGCCACCGTCGTCGCCGGCATGAACGACATCCTCAAGCCCGCCTTCGACCCGTTGCGGCTGCGCCAGGACCTGATCTGGACAGTCAGCCGGCTGCGCGTCGAGGGTGTGACGGTCCTGACGGCGACGATGCCCGACCCGGGGCGGCTGCTGCGCCTGCCGGCACCGCTGGCCCGGCTGCTCGCCGACCGGGTCGGGCAGCTCAACGCGGCGGTGTACGCCGCCGCCCGGCATGACACCGGCGTGCTCGTCGTCGATCTTGGCCATCACCCGGCAGTGCGCCGACGGTCCAGTTTCGACGTCGACCGGGTCCACCCCGGCCCGTATGGGCACCAGCTCATCGCCCAGGCGTTCGCCCAGCGGCTCGCCCAGTCCGGGGTACTCCTCGGCGGGACGCGGGCGACCGGAGCGACCGGAGGGCCGAGCCGGTTCGCGGCCTTGGCCCCCCTGGAGGCCGGGACCACCGGGGCTGCCGACATCACCGCACCGGGTGCGGTCCGGCACGCCTATTGGCTTGTGCGGGTTGGGATGCCGTGGTTGGTGGGCCGCTGCCTTCCCGCCGAGCACCGGCCGCCAGCGCACACGCCGGCACCGCACGAACCGCCACTCCACGCCCCAGCCGAGGAGGAGCCTGCCCCGGTCGCGCAGGCGCTGAAACTTCTACGGAGACAGACGCCAAGAAGGCGGCAAACACCGCTTTGGTCGGTCATGCGGCGCGAAATTCTGGCGCGGAGTGACCCTCGGCGCGCCTGAAGGCCCATCGATTGCCTACCGTAGTGCCTGTGCTTCCCGCCCTGTCAGCCTCGCCCCGGTCCGGCGTTCTCACCGGATGGGGCAACGCGTGGCTCGCCGGGCTGGTCGGGCTGGACGACGTGATCACCCAGGTGCACTGCGCGCTCGGCGGCCAGGCGGCCCCGCACACCGTCGGCGACGAGCCGCTCGTCCTGGGCCTCGGCGCGCTGCGTGCGGCCGGCGCCGAGCGGCTGCGGCTCGTCCTGCCCGCGCCGGGTGACGTCGCCGGCCTGCCCGGCCCGCCCGAGGTGAACCGGGATGCGATCACCGCCGGCGAGGCGGTCCTCGTCATCGGATCGAACCCGCCGCTGGCGCTCGTCCCCTCCGTGGTGGTGCACGGCCCCGCCCTGGAGGGCCGGCTGGAGTCGGTGCACTGGCGGGTGCTGCCCGCCGCCCGGACACCACCACCGGGCGCCGGGCTACGTGCCGCGGAGCACGAGCTGAGCGACGCGATCCGCACGACGACGGCGGCGCTGGTGCACCTGGACATCGCCAGCGCGCGGCCCGAGGTTCTCGCGCTGCTGCGCGACCGCGTCGAGGTCGAGCCCGGACCGGGCCTGGGCCCTGGCCACCCCCCCGGCGCCCATGCGCTGCTCGCCCGCGCCGAACGGCTCTCCTCGCTGCTCGACCTGGCCGCCCGCGACGACGGAGCCGCCGTCACCGCCAGTGAGATCTCTGGGCGCTCGGCCGCGCTGCGCTCCCTGTCCGCCGCCGTGCGCCGCGCCTACGAGGCCGCCTACGAGGCCTTCGACCCCTCCTACGCCGCGGTGCGCCCGCCGCGCTGAGCGCCGTCGTGGGGACCGCGGGCGACATGGACCGCAGGCGACATGGACCGCGGGCGACGCGGAGTGCGTCAGTTCAGGCGGGGGCAGAAGTGGCCGCCGGGATCGTCGGGGCGGCCGCACAGGACGCAGGGTGGGCGGCCGGCGGCGACGATCGTGCGGGCCCGTTCGATGAAGGCGCGGGCCTGGCGGATCGACAGGCCGACCCGCAGCGAGTCGAGCTCATCCTCGCTCGCGGGCGGCCGTGCTTCGCCTGGGGACAGGCCCGCGGCCTCGACGAACACGCGGTGGCCGTCCCAGGAGACGGTGAGCTGGCCGAGGTGGAAGTCCTCCTGGAAGGGCGCGTCGAGCGGAGCGAGGTCGATCTCGATGTCGGCGGCCGCGGGCAGGGCGATGCCCTGGGTCTGCCCGACCTGGCCCAGCAGCGTGTTCAGCCCCTCGGCGAGCGCCGTGACCTCCGTCTTCTCGAGGCCCACCGTGACGACCTGACCTCGACCGGCGGCCTGGAGAAAGAAATTGCGGTCACCGGGCTGTCCCACGGTTCCGACGACGAACCGATCCGGGGATTCGAACACGTAGCGCTGCATATCTCCGATCGCTCCGTTACCGTCGTCCCTGTCGTCGCCCGGTGCGCACTGGCCGGGTGGAGCTGGCCGGACGACCCGGACTCATAGCATCGTCAGCCACAAGTATCGCCCGTTGCGGGACCTGACCAACCAGTTCACCCCCGCCCATTGCCGAGGAGGAGCGGGTCAGCGGCTGGCAGCAGCCCGCCGGGCACACATCCGGCCACGGGCCGGCTGCGCTCAGTGCGCGCTGCGGCAGGCGCACGTCGCTTCGTTCCGCCAGCAGCTCGCCCACCATGGCGACGAACCGCCGGTCGGTGCCCACCGTACTCGCCCTTGTGACCGCGAGCCCCCGCTCGCGGGCCCGTCCGGTCGCAACGACATCCAGATCGTGGACGACCTCCATGTGGTCGCTGACAAATCCGAGCGGCACCATCACGGCGCCGGCCGCGCCCTGCCCGGCGAGCTCCTCGAGCCGGTCGCCGACGTCCGGCTCGAGCCAGGGCACCGACGGCGGGCCACTGCGGCTGCAGTAGACGACCTCGACCGGATGACCCACCCCGGTACGCCGCTCGACCCCCGCGGCGACGAGCTCGGCCACCGCACGCAGCTGACGCGGGTAGGCATGGCCATGCGGGCCACTGGCACGCGCCTGGGACAGCGGCAACGAGTGGGCGGTGAACAGCAGATGCGCGTCGGCGGCGGCCTTCGCCGGAAGTGCCGCGATCGCGGCGACGCTGTGGTCGACCATCGGCTCGATGAACCCCGGATGGTCGAAGAAGAGCCGCAAGGGGACGAGCTCCGGTGCCCGCACGCCCGCCGGCAGGCTCGCAAGCGCCCCGGCGAGATCCTCTCGGTACTGCCGACACCCTGAGTACGACGGGAACGCCGAGGTCACGAAGCAGGCGGCGCGGCGCACCCCGGCAGCGGCCATCTCGGCGACCGTGTCGGCGAGATACGGCGTCCAGTTGCGGTTTCCCCAGTAGACCGGCAGCCCCGGCAGCTGCTCGCGCAACGCCGCGGCCAAGGCCCGGTTCTGGTCGTTGAGCGGGCTGCGGCCGCCGAGCATCCGGTACTGGTCGGCGACGACGGCCAGACGTGCCTCGGGCACGTCCCGACCCGCGGTCACGTTCCGCAGGAACGGCCAGACGTCCGCCGGCCGCTCGGGACCGCCGAAGGAGACCACCAGCAGAGCATCGAACTGCCCGGCCAGCACCCGTCCACCTGGCCGCCCGGCACCACCATGCCGCCCGGCGCCGGTCGGGCAACCGCCGCTTGAGGACGGCCCGTCCGCGCCGGTCACCCGCGGAGTCATCGCGGCGCGCGATCGGCGATGTCGGCCAGGTAGGTCGGGAAGTACCGGCCGATCGTGGACAGGTCAAACGAGGGCAGGATGGATCCTGCGGGCTCCCGGACCAGCAGGTACTCGAACGAGGCCCGGACGAGCGCCAGCAGCGCCGGCTCGTCGTCCGCGGCGGTGCCGGTCGCCGCGAGCACGGCGTCGTCGGCGTGTACCTGGTAGGTGAACGACAGCCCCGCCACCCCGGGCGACGTCTCCTCCGCGACCGTCACGTCGAAATCACGGCCACCGCGCGGTTCCACCCGAATCACGCTCATCGGACCCACTTCCTCGTGGCTGCGCCGGGCCTGCGGCATCCACGATATCGGTCCTCGCGACAACGCACCCGTCCACGCGATGTCGACGGCCCGCATGCGGGCGGCAGGGCACTCGTCCGGGCATGTCGACGGCCCGGACGGGTGTCGTACGGCCCGTCAGTGGCCCATGCTCAGGCCGCCGTCCACCGGGATCACCGCGCCGTTGATGTAGGCGGCGCCGGGCGAGGCGAGGAAGGCGACGAGCGCCGCGACATCCTGCGGTTCGCCCATCCGCCCACCGGGAACCGCCGCGGTCAGCGCCTCGCGCTGGGCGTCGGAAAGCGCGTCGGTCATGTCGGTGCGGATCGGCCCGGGCGTGATGACGTTGGCGGTGATGTTGCGGGGGGCGAGCTCCCGGGCGAGCGAACGCGCGAAACCGATGAGTCCGGCCTTGGAGGCCGCGTAGTTGGACTGCCCCGGCCCGCCGACCGAGGCGACGACAGACGAGATGAAGATCAGCCGACCACGACGCAGGCGCATCATCGGCCGCGCGGCGCGCTTGGAGACCCGGTACGCGCCGATCAGATTCGTGTCGACCACGTCACGGAAGGCATCCTCGCTCATCGTCGCGAGCAACGTGTCGCGGACGATGCCGGCGTTCGAGACCACGATCTCCACCGGGCCAAGCTCCGCCTCAACCTTGCCGAACGCCTTGTCGACACTGTCGGCGTCCGCGACGTCCATCGTGACACCAAGCATGCCCTCTGGCGCCGAACCACCCCGGCTGGCCACGGCGACCCGCTCACCGGCGGCGGCGAGCGCGGCGGCGCAGGCTGCGCCGATCCCACGGTTACCGCCCGTTACCAGAGCGACGCGACCCTCGTTTTCGACCATGACCGGAGATGGTAACCGCCCAACCGGCCGTGCTCGGACCATCCACGCCCACCCATGAACCCCCGAAGACGACCGCGCCTCCGAAGGCGACCGGGCGGACGCTTTCCGCGAGGATCCATCACTTGGAGCACCAAGGCCGCAGCGGTGTGCCATCCCGGGGCGCGGCGAGGTCCGGCCGGCGATGAGGCGCCACTCCACGGATGCTGAAATGGTGTGGACCACCCCACAGCGGATGCTGCCGTCGGTTCCCGACAGGCCCAGATGGTTCACGACGGCGGAGCGGAACGCCAAGGACGCCCGGAACGCCAAGGACGCCAGGGATGTCCAGGTCGCCGCGGTGGTGGTGGGACGGGCGGGACGGGACCCCGCCGACGCGGCCGGCGGAGCAACCTCCGGACCGCCTCGCACGTCCGGATATGGGAAGGGCGGCGCCGTGGGACGAAGGACGAACATGCGCAGACCGGAGGTCCGAGCGTTCGAGTCGTCGCAGGCCCACCCGCAGCGCCCAGAGCTGATCATCGCCCCGGACCCCGACCCCACCACCGGTCCTGCTCCCACCGGGGCGCCGCATCGGCGCACAGAACGCCACCACCCGGACCAGGACGACAACACAGCGGAGAACGGCATGGTGACACCGGCGGCCACTCCCCGGGATGCCTTCCTCACCCACGCTGCCTCCGAGTCCCCCGGAGCCGGCCCGGCGAGCTCGAACGGGACGCCCCACCATCACGCCGCGCCGGACCGCGCCGCGCCGGACCAGGCCGCGCTGTCCCAACCCGCGCCGGACCGGGACACGCTGCCCCAAGCCGCGCCGGACCGGGACACGCATGACCAGGCCACGCCGGACCAGGCCACGCCGCGCCGGGCCGCGCCGGACCGGGCCGGGCCCGCGGTGCTGGCGCCCATTCCGGGTCCGCCGGACGGGATTCTCGACCTGGCCGCGCTGGCCGCCCTGGACGGGCGACTGCGTCATCGCGCCGCCACCCTCATCGAAGCCGGTGTCCGCGCCGGCCGGCGCTCGGCGGCGGATGCCCATCGTGACCGGGCCGCGGCGGCGGCCGCCTCCAGCGTCGCCACCGTGCTGTGGTTCGACGCGCTGCGTGCCGAGGATCGGGTCAGCGTCACCCCGCACACGGCGCCGCTGCTGTTCGCCGTGCACGAAGCGCTCGAACAGGCACAGGAGCCACCGGGCAGGGCAGGGCAGTTGACCGGTGCGACGGGAGAGGGACGAACGCCGTCACATTCGCACCAGTCTGGGCATGCGGCCGTACCCGCGGACCCAGTCGAATACGGACCCGCGATCCTCGTCGAGCCCGGAGCCGCAGGAACCGCCGCAGGTGTCGCAGGTCTCGCAGGTCTCGCGGAAGCCGCGGATGTCGCGGGAGCCGCGGGGGCGCCGGCATCCCGGCGTCCGGCACCGTCACCGACGCGGGATGCCGACCCGGCACGGACGGACGTCCATCGTCAGGGGCGACCGCCGCGTCGGCTCGCCACCGGCAATGTCGGGCCCAGTGGAACGGTCTGGGCTGCGCTTGCCCATCGCTTCGCCGGCAGTCGCTTCGACCTGACTCCGCGGGGTCGGCAGATCTGCCTGATCGACTTCGCCGAGCTGCGGGATCCGGCCGTCTGGGAGACGATCGCTGACGAGCGGATCGCTCATCTCGGCGAGTTGTTCTGGGTGGTCCTGGTCTCCGGCTCCGGTCTGGCGGATGGGTGGCCCGGCGGCGCCGGCGCGACCAGCGGATGGACGGGCACCGGCGGTGTTGAAGATCCCCGTGATGCTGGGAGTCTCGGCGGCGCCGCTGGGCCGGGGGGGATCGGCGGACCACGGCGAGCCGCGCGGATGTTCGAGGCGGCCGGCTGGCAGGTACTCACCGTGCGTCACGGTCGGCGGCTCAGCGCGCTGTCGCGGGCACCTGGCGGAGCGGCGCTGATGGCTCGGCTCGACCAGTTCACCCCGGCGCGGTATCGGGAGCTGCTGCGCGCCCGAGGCACCGAGCTGCGCCGTCAGCTGGCCGGCCCCGGTGCGGCCGGAGCCGGCATCAGCCGCCTGCTCGACACCCTGACGGACGAGGAGATCCTCGCCTGCCTGCGTGACCTTGGTGGCCACGACATCCCCCTGCTCATCGACGCCTTCGACGAGGTGGCCGCCGACCGTCCCACCGTCCTGTTCGCCTACACCGGTGACGAGCTCACCCCGGACGACGACGCGTCCACCACGCGCTCCGACCGCGACCTCGTGCCCGAGGTCGACGTGCCCGAGATCGACGTAGCGGTGGAGCCGGCCGGTCGGACCGCAGGTCCCACACCGGCGCCGGTCCCGTGGACACCCGGGGCGCTGCGCCTCGCCAGGCATGTCGGCAGCTATCTGGACCGGGCGCCGACCGAGCCCCGCGAGGCCGCACCGGTGCCCGCGCATCCCCTGCGCCCCCCGCCTGAGTGGACCTCCACCCAGGACGCCTTCGGGCAGCTCCTGCGCGATCTTCCCGACCTCGCGCCGCGAGTCGCCGCGGCCGTTGTCACGATCAGCACCCGGTCGGCCGATCCGGTGCTGGCCGGCTGGCTGACCGCCGCCGCACCACAGCCACCCGCCGATCCGACCATCCGTAGCCTCCCTGCGGCCGCCGCCTCCTCGCCTTCATCGGCAGGCGCGCGGGACGGCGGCGCGCGGAGCTCCGGCGAACAGGACAGCGGCGAACGGTGGACCGCCGGGCGTCATGTGGCCGGGGGGCTCTCCGCCTCGGCGTTCGGCGGGGTGCTCGCGTCGCTCGGGGTGGCCTGGAGCCGTCAGGGCCTGCCGCTGCTGCCGGTCGGAGTCGCCGACGAGGTGGCCGCGGGGCAGGTGCTGCCGAGCTGGCTCGCCGCCGCCAGCGGGGACGCCCGAAGCATGCTCGCCGTCGCCGACACCGGCATCGACCCGGCGTCGCGCGCGGTGGCGTATGGCGGCGGCGAGGGCGTACCCGCCGCCGTGGCCGCGGTCTGGACGCCAGCGTTCGCCCAGGATCTCGTCTGGTGCCTGCTTGCTGGACTCGGCGCCCTGGCGCGACCTGGCGGTGGCTCAAGTCTGATCCGCCTCTCGGCCCGGCTGGTCGACCAGCGCCTCGCCGCGCTCCCCGCGGACCCGGCCGCCCAACATCATCGCCGTCTGCTGGCCCTCGCCGGCGGGTACCGACTGCACGAGGGCGGACCGGGCGCGGTGCTCACTCTGGTCGGCATCGGCCCGGTCATGCCGGAGGTTCTCGCGGCCGCGGTACGGCTGCGCGCGGGCCTGCGCCAGGATGTCAGCGTGGTCTGCCTCACATCACCCAACGCACTGTTCGCCGCCCTGCAGGCCCGGCGCGGCCTCGCGGACGGCTCCGACGCACTCCTGGCCGAGATCTTCCCGGCCGACCGCCGCACGCCGATGGTCACCGTCGTCGACGGTGACCCGCGGGCGCTCGCCTTCCTCGCCGGTGTCCATGGCGACCCGATCTCCGCCCTCGGCTCCGCCGCGCCGGCGCCGGGCACCGACCCGCCCGGCCCCGGCGACGCCCCCGTCCCCCTCGAGACGATCATCGGTGCCGCCCTGGACCTCCTCGACGAGACCACCAGGTCCTGAGCCACGGTTGCGGCCGGCGGCCCCGTCGCTGACGCACCACCCCCATCACATGGCCGGGGCGGCGGGAGGCCGAGGCTGCCGGGGAACCGGGGAGCCGGGGAGCCGGGGAACCGAGCAGTGGTCAGACGCCGACCGCGTGGACGCCGCCGTCGACGTGGATGGTCTCGCCGGTCGTTGCTGGGAACCAGTCCGAGAGCAGGGCGACGCAGGCCTGGGCGGCCGGAGTCGTGTCCTCGACCCGCCAACCCAGGGGTGCGCGGCTGTCCCAGACGTCCTCGAACTTGCTGAACCCGGGGATGCTCTTGGCCGCCATGGTGCGCAGCGGGCCCGCGGCGACGAGGTTCACCCGGACGCCCCGCGGCCCAAGATCGCGCGCCAGGTAGCGGGCGGCGGAGGCCAGTCCGGCCTTGGCGACGCCCATCCAGTCGTACGACGGCCAGGCGACCGAGGCGTCGAAGTCGAGGCCGACGACCGAGGCCCGCTCGCCGAACAGCGGCAGCGTCGCCCGGGTCAGGGAGGCCAGCGACCAGGTCGACACCTGCAGCGCGGTGCCGACCTCGGACCAGGGCGCCTCGACGAACGGCTTGCCGCCGAGCACCGACTCGGGGGCGAAGCCGATCGCGTGCAGCACGCCGTCCAGGCCGTCGACATGCTCGAGCACCCGCTCGGCGAGGCCGGCGAGCTGTTCCTCGTCGGTGACGTCCAGCTCCACCACCGGGGCCTCGGCGGGCAGGCGGCGGGCGATACGTCGGGTCAGGGAGAGGCCACGTCCGAAGCCGGAGAGAACCACCCGGGCGCCCTGTTCCTGGGCGATGCGGGCGACGCTGAAGGCGATCGACGCCTCGGTGAGGACGCCGGTGACGAGGATGCGTTTACCTTCGAGAAGTCCGCTCATGGGCCGCATCCTGCCAAACATCGCCCGCCTTGCGGGCAGCCCCCACCTCGGGAGGTTCGTCGCCGGGGCCTACGGATACGGAACCGCAAGGGGTCGGCGTGAGCCCGGCCGTAACCCGTCGATTACGGGGAGGGATGGCGGGTGAGCCGCACTGCCCCGCGGGGGCGGCCGGGTCGACGCGGGATCGTCAGGCCCGGGAGGGCAGGCGTTTTCGGATGGCACGGGTGACCGGTTCGACGAACCGGGCGGCCAGCGGGCCGAAGACGGCCATGAGCAGCACATAGCAGGCGGCCAGCGGGCCGAGTTTCGGCTCAAGACCGGCGGCGACCGCGAGGCCGGCGATCACGATCGAGAACTCGCCGCGGGCGACGAGGGCGGCGCCGGCACGGAAACGGCCCATGGTGCCGATGCCGGCGCGCCGCGCCGCCCACCAGCCCGTGATCATCTTTGTCGCGATCCCGGCGATGGCCAGCAACGAGCCGGCGAGCAGCGCCGAGGGGATCCGCGCGGGCTCGGTCTGCATCCCGAAGAAGACGAAGAAGACCGCGGCGAACAGGTCGCGCAGCGGGCTGAGCACCTCCGCCGCCCCCTCGGCGACCGGGCCGGACAGGGCGATGCCGACGAGGAATGCCCCGACCGCGGTGGAGACCTGCATCTTCTGTGCGAGTCCGGCGACCAGCAGCGCGAGGCCCAGCACCCGCAGCAGCAGGATCTCGTCGTTGCGGTCGGCCTTCGGGTCGAACACCAGGCGGGTCACCTTGTCGCTGTGCCGCAACGCCAGGTAGAGCACAGCGGCGAGCAGACCGAGGGCGATGGCGACGGTCAGTGAGCCGCGGGCGAACGTCTGGTGGGCCAGCAGCGCGGCGAGCACCGGGAGGTAGACGGCCATCGCCAGGTCCTCGAGCACCAGCACCGACAGGACGACCGGGGTCTCCCGGTTACCGAGTCGGCCCAGGTCACCGAGGACCTTCGCGATGATGCCCGACGACGAGATCGCGGTGACCCCGCCCAGCACGACGGCGGCGGTCGGCCCCCAGCCGAGGACAAGACCGGCGATGACACCGGGTGCGGCGTTGAGAACCAGATCCAGCACTCCGGCGGGAGCGGCCTGGCGCAGCCCGGACGTCAGTTCGCTGGCGGTGTACTCCAGGCCGAGAGTGAGCAACAGGAGCACGACGCCGATCTCGGCGCCGATCTCGATGAACTCCTGGCTCGCGCCGAGCGAGATCAGTCCGCCGTGGCCGACGGCCAGCCCGCCGAGCAGGTAGAGCGGGATCGGCGAGATGCCGAGCCGCAGGGCCAGATGCCCGAGGATGCCCAGGGAGAACAGCACGCTCCCGAGTTCGAGGAAGGTCGTCGTGGTCGAATGCACGCGCGGCGGCCTTCCGTCGTCAACCGGTTCGGAGCAACGTCGCGACGGAGGCGGTGTTCTCCGGCGTCCCGACGACCACGACGATGTCCCCTGCCTCGAACCGGAAGTCAGGCCGGGGCGAGGCGTGCACCACGTGGTCCCGCACGACCGCGACGATCGACGCGCCGGTGCGGGTGCGGGCCTGGGTGTCGCCGAGGGGTCGGCCGGCGTACGGGGAGCCGGCGGTGATCGTGATCTGTTCGCCGACCAGCCCGGCGAACACCTTGCTGATGTTCGCGAGTTTCTCCACGAAGTGCGGAGCACCGAGCAGTTCGGACAGGACGTCACTCTCCTCTGCTGTCAGGGTGACACACTCACCTACGGCGTCGCTGTCCTCCGCGTCGTAAAGGACGATTTCACGCCGGCCGTGGTGATGGGACACCACTCCGACGCGCCGTCCGCCACGGGTCTGGAAGTCGTGACGCAGCCCGATGCCGGGCAGCGGCGTCTCCTCGATGTCCACTGCGCTCTCTCCGCACATCCTCGCCCACGTCCGCCGTGGGAAGCCCTACCCGCCGCCCGCGCCAATCGCGGGCCGCGCTCACCGACATCCGCGCTCACCACCCAGCGCGGACCGGTGCCGACACGGACAGGTGCCCGTCGAACAGCGGCCCGACGTGAGCGCGGGCGTCGCCCGGCTGTCGCCGTTGTGACCCTAGCCAACGAGTGACGGACGAGGTTCGTTCGCGAATCGGACTTTCAGCGCCGCCCACGCCCAACGCGTCGCCCGTGGCCGCCACGAGGATCCGGCCAACTCCCAGGACCCGCTCTGCCCGGAACTCGGCCCGCCCGGAACTCGGCCCGGCCCGGAACTCGGCCCGGCCCTGTCCGCAGCCCTGCCCGCCGCGGGTGCCGGCCAAGCCCGGCGGCGGCGAAGCGGGCCAGGTCACGATGCCGAGACCGAGGACGGTGCCACGATTGCGCACAGCGCGACGTTGGTACTCAGTAGGCAGGGCCCCGCGGTACTCCATCGGCAGGGCCCGACCGCCAACCGGCCATGATCCGACAGGCACGATCCGAACCGACAGGGGAGCCGCACGAGGTGTTTTCCGGAAGCGCTCGGCTGCTGCGCCGGATCGTCCTGACCGTGCTGGGGGTGGCCATCCTCGGCATCGGGATCGCGATGCTCGTCCTGCCCGGACCGGGGTTCCTCGTCGTCGCGCTCGGATTCTTCGTGTTGAGTCTGGAGTACGACTGGGCCCGCGAGCGGTTCGAACGGGCCCGGCAGAAGGCCGCCGACCTCGCCGATCAGGCCGCCGCCCGGCCCCTGTATTCGATGTTCACGATCTTTTTCGGCGTCGCGATGGTCGCCGCGGGCATCCTGTGGATCGTCGACGACGCCCTGCCGGCGTCGTCGCCGTGGAGCGGCGGCAGCATCATCTTCAGCGGCCTCGTCGTGCTCAGCACGATGATCGTCAGCATGGAGCAGGCCCGCCAGGCTCGCCGACGCGGCCAGCCCACCCCGGCCGAGCTGATCGAGCGCCGCGAGCAGGCTGAGCACCGCGAACGGGACCGCGACCAGGACGAGGAGCGGCACACCGGAAGGGGCCGGCCAGCCCAGGAGAAGGAAGAAGAAGGGGACGAGGGGCGCGTCACTGCCCCTGGGTCTCCTGGTTGATGCCGTTGACGCCGGGCTGACGGTAGATGCACGCGTAGACGGCGGCACGGTCCTCGGTCGAGGCCTCGCTGACGTTGTAACGCAGCGGATAGACCCGGCTGGACACGAGGTTGTTGCGGTCCGGTGGTTCCTGGATGGCCTTGCCGACCGTCGGGCAGGCGGTGCGCGCGGCGTCCTTCTGCGCCTGGGTCGCCTCCGGCCTGAAGTACACGACCGCCTCCTGCAGCGGAGGCGGGCCGCTCACCGACGCGTACACCCCGAACACGACCAGGCCGATGGCGGCGAGGGTGATGGCCACCGCCACGGTGCGGCGCCGAGGGTCGGAGACGTACAGCCACGCGCGGGAGATGGCGGTGGGCGACGAGACTGCCACGTTGTGATTCCTGTCACATGGGGGAAGGAAATCTGGTCCGGGTGACGGGTGGACCACCCCGAAATCCAGACCCCCAACGTAGTCGTCCCACGCAGTCCGTATGGTGAACGCCTTTGTGTGGCACAGCGACCTCCGCCACGCGGGACCCGACGACCCGGTCCCCGCGTTGACCGGTGGCGCACCGCCCACGCGACGGCCCCACCAACAGGCTCCGCCCGGCCGACCGCCGGATCCGGGCGCCCGGCCGGTGACCCGGTCCGCCGCTCACAGCACCCATCACCGATCACCATCGCACCACATCGAGACCATGCCCACGGGAGCGAGGAACCGGCCGTGCCATCCCTGATCGAGGACTACGCGCTGATAGGCGACACCCACTCCGCGGCGCTGGTGTCGCGGACGGGTTCGATCGACTGGCTCTGCCTGCCCCGGTTCGACTCGCCGTCCTGCTTCGCCGCGCTGCTCGGCGATCCCGACCACGGCCACTGGCAGATCGCGCCGGTCGAGCCGGTGCTCGGGGTGAGCCGCCGCTACCGCGGTGACACCCTGGTACTGGAGACGGACATGACCACCGCGTCCGGCACGGTGCGCATCGTCGACGCGATGTTCCCGCATGCCGGCAGCCACACGGTGCTGCGTCTGGTGGAGTGCCTCGAGGGCTCGGTGCGGATGCGTTCGGAGACCCGTTTCCGCTTCGACTACGGCTCGATCGTCCCGTGGGTACGCCGGGTGGACGAGCACACGATGGCCGCGGTCGCCGGGCCCGACGCCATCACGCTGCGCACCACCGCCCCGATGGAGGGGCACGACATGGCGACCTACGCCGAGTTCGGCGTGGCCGCCGGCCAGTCCGTCCCGTTCTCGCTGACCTGGACACCGTCGCACCAGAGCACCCCGCCGGTCCAGGACGTCCGCCGGATGATCACGCTGACCGAGGCGTGGTGGTCGGACTGGATGGCCGGCTGCACCTATGACGGGCAATGGCAGCCGGCGGTGCGCCGCTCGCTGATCACCCTGAAGGCGCTGACCTACGCTCCCACCGGCGGCATCGTCGCCGCGGTCACCACCTCGCTGCCCGAGCACATCGGCGGGGTGCGCAACTGGGACTACCGTTACTGCTGGCTGCGCGATGCCACCATCACCCTGCTCGCCCTGCTCGACGCCGGGTTCACCAGCGAGGCGACCGCCTGGCGGGAGTGGCTGCTGCGCGCGGTCGCCGGCGACCCGTCCCGGGTGCAGATCATGTACGGGGTGGCCGGCGAACGCCGACTGCCGGAGTACGAGGTGCCCTGGCTACCCGGCTACGAACAGTCCGCCCCGGTGCGGGTAGGCAACGCCGCCGTCGACCAGTTCCAGCTGGACGTCTACGGCGAGGTCCTCGACGCGCTGCACGTCGCCCGGGTCGCCGTCGCCGGGCGGCGCCCGTCGGTCGGCGGGCTGGTGCTGCCGGACGGGCAGAATCTGGCCGGCGTGCACGGCTCCCCCGCCCACGGCGACGACTCATGGCCGCTGCAGACCAAGCTGATGGACTTCCTCGAGACCGGATGGCGCAAGACCGACGAGGGCATCTGGGAGGTCCGCGGCCCGCGCCGGCACTTCGTGCACTCCAAGGTGATGGCGTGGGTCGCCGCCGACCGGGCGGTGCGCGGCATCGTCGAGTCGGGACTCCCGGGCCCGGTGGACCGCTGGTCGGCGCTGCGCGACGAGATCCACACCGAGGTCTGCGCCCGTGGCTTCGACGCCGACCGCGGCACGTTCACCCAGTTCTACGGCTCGCGCGAGCTGGACGCGGCGCTGCTCTACATGCCGCTGGTCGGCTTCCTGCCGGCGACCGACCGGCGGGTCGTCGGCACGGTCGCCGCGATCGAGCGCGAGCTGATGGAGGACGGGTTCGTCCTGCGCTACCCGACCGCCGAGGACGGCGCGGTCGACGGCCTGCCCGCCGGTGAGGGCGCGTTCCTCGCCTGTACCTTCTGGCTGGCCGACAACTACGCGCTGTCCGGCCGGGTGGAGGAGGCCCAGGAGCTGTTCGAGCGGCTGCTCTCGCTGCGCAACGACGTGGGGCTGCTCGCCGAGGAGTACGACCCGCGCCTGGGCCGGATGACGGGCAACTTCCCGCAGGCGTTCAGCCACGTGCCCCTGGTCAACACCGCGCGCACCCTCACCGACGCCCTGCGCGGCGTACCCCGTTCGCGGACCGACCGCGCCCACCCGCCCGGCCACTTCTTCGGCTGACCACCCTCACCGACTGACGGCCTTCACCGGCTGACGGCACGCCGGGCGGGTCGGCTCGCCCCGCCGGCGCGGCCCCCCGCCCACCCCGCCCGGCGACCGGCCCGCCCCACGTGACGGCCGGAATCACCTTGCGTGACGACGAAACCGGCGCCGGGGAGGGGCAAGATCCAAACAGGTCGCCGTGGGCGGGTTCGTGTCCGATTTGCCCCCCACGACGACCTGTGTAGCCGGATCTTGCTCGGCGGCCGACTGCGCCGCGTAGCGCTCGGGCAGGACGTCGGCGCCCGTGCGTCCGGACGTACCGTCCGCCCGGGACCAGACTCCGCCGGGACCACCCTCCGCCCGGGACCAGCCCCCGCCCGGGACGACCGTCTGCCCGGGACCACCGTCCGCCCGCCGTCGGCTCACCGTCCGGTAGCGTCGGCGCGGCGGCGCGGCCGGGTTCGGCGGCAGGCGCGACGATGGGTCAAAGGGGGCGGGTGTGGCACGGCGCATCGCGGTGATCGGTGGCGGGATTCTCGGGCTGGCGGTGGCCCGGCGGCTCGGGCAGGTCGAGCCGGACGCCACGGTCACCGTGTTCGAGAAGGAGCCGGACGTCGCCCGCCATCAGACCGGACGCAACAGCGGCGTCGTGCACGCCGGGCTGTACTACGTCCCCGGCTCGCTGAAGGCGACGCTGTGCCGGCGCGGCGTCGGCCTGCTGCGCGAGTTCGCCCGCGCGCACGACATCCGCTACGACGAGTGCGGCAAGGTTGTCGTAGCCGTCGACGACAGCGAGCTCGAACGCCTCGCCGAGATCGAGCGGCGGGCGAAGGCCAACGGTGTGCCGGACACCCGGATGCTGGACGCCACCGAGCTACGTGCGATCGAGCCGCACGCGCGCGGCGTCGCCGCGCTGCACTCCCCCACCACCGCCATCGTCGACTACGTCGGAGTCGCCCGGGCGCTGCGCACCGAGATCGAGGCCGCGGGCGGCGCGGTGCGCACCGGCGCCGAGATCGTCGGTGTGGACGAGCGGCCCGACGGCGTGCACCTCACCATCACCGTGCGCGCCGTGGCGCGGGCGCGGCCGAACGGAACCCGGCAGACGGCTGGGCACGACGGCGGACGGGTGTCACAGGTCACCGAGCGGGTCGGCCCGTTCGACCTGCTCCTCACCTGCGCGGGCCTGCAGTCCGACCTGGTCGCGACCCTCACCGGGGAGGATCCGTCCCCGCAGATCGTCCCGTTTCGCGGCGACTACTGGCTGCTGCGCCCGGAGCGCCGTGACCTGGTACGCGGCCTGATCTACCCAGTGCCGGACCCGCGCTACCCGTTCCTGGGCATCCATCTGACGAAGCGCATCGATGGGGAGGTGCTCGTCGGTCCGAACGCGGTGCTCGCCACCGCCCGCGAGGGCTACACCGTCGGCACCCTGGTCACCACCGACCTGCGCCGGACCCTGGCCTGGCCGGGATTCCACAGGATGGCGCGCACGCACTGGAAGACCGGCGCGAAAGAGATCATGCACACGGTCAGCAAGCGGGCGTTCGTCGCCGAGGCTCGCCGGTACGTCCCGGAGCTGCGCCCCACCGACGTCGTGCGCGGCCCGGCCGGGGTGCGGGCCCAGGCGGTGGCCCGCGACGGCAGTCTCGTCGACGACTTCGTCCTCGCCCACACCGGCCGGGTCGTCCACGTGCGCAACGCCCCGTCGCCCGGTGCCACCGCGTCGCTGGCGATCGCCGAGCACATCGTCGCCAAGGTCGTCCCGGACCACGCGAACTGAGCGGCCGCCCCGCGATGACCAACACCCCCGGCGACGACCTTCCCACTCCGGTTCCCTTCGGCGCCGCTCCGTCCAGCCCGCCACCATCCGACTCGGCTGTGCCCCCAGAGGCGCCGTCCCGAGAGGTGTCGCCGGGTGGGCCGCCGAGCGGTGGGGTGATCCATCTCGATGCGGCCGGGGCGGCCCGGTCCAGCCAGGCGACGTTGGACGCGCAGGCCATGTTCCTGCGGGCGGAGACGGTGCTCGGGGCATACGCCGCCGAGCAGCAGGCCGCCGGGATCCTGCGCACGGCCCGCGGCATCCTCGCCGATCTGCTCGGCCCGGGCCTGCGGACCGAGGACGTGGTCTTCCACCACAGCGCCAGCGGCGCCTTCGCCACGCTGCTCGCCGCGTGGCCGCTGCGGCCCGGCGCGCGCATCGGCGTGGTGCGAAGCGAATACGGCGCCAACCGTCTGGTCCTGGAGTCGTCGGCCGCCCGGATGGGGTGCGTGCTGCTCGACCTGCCCGTGGACGAGTACGGCCTCGTCGACCTCGACGGCCTGGACCGTGCGGGCCTGGTCGACCATGGCCCCCACCGATCCGACCCTGGCGCGGGCGGCGGGCTGGAAAGCCTCGACCTCCTGGTCTTCCCGCACGTTCCCAGTCAGCGGGGCGTCGTCCAGCCGGCCGCGGAGCTCGGCCGGCGTTGCGCGGACGCCGGGGTCGGGCTGATCGTCGACGTCGCCCAGTCGGCCGGGCAGGTCGACACAGCCGGGATCGGGGCCGACGCGTACGTCGGGACGTCCCGCAAGTGGCTGCGCGGGCCGCGCGGAGCCGCCTTCCTCGCGCTGCGGGAGGGTGTGGCGCAGCGGCTCGGCGTCGGCGTGCCCAGCCTTTACAGCGCGGCCCGCGCCGATGACGACCCACCGCCCGCGGCCCTTCGGACCCAGCCCTCCGCGCAGGCCCAGCCTTCCCCGCAGGCCCAGTTCCCGCGCCTGCCCAGGCCCCTGCCCGGCGCCGCCCGGGTCAGCGTCGGGGAGGCCTCGGTCGTCGCCCGCATCGGCCTCGCTCAGGCTCTGGGCGAGCTGGTCGAGGCCGGGTCGCCTCGGGTGTTCGCGCGGATCGCGGCGCTCGGCGCACACGGGCGCAGAGTGCTGGACGGCGCCGGGGGCTTCCGAGTGCGTGAGCCGGTCGACACGCCGAGCGGCATCATCACGCTGCAGCCGCCGCCGGGCGTCGACCCGTTTGCCGTCCGCGACCATCTGTACCGCGAGCATCGGATCCTCACCAGCGCCATCCCCGCGGCCCGCGCCCGCGATCTGTTCGGACCGCTGCTGCGGGCCAGCGCCCACGTCTACAACGACCCGGCTGACCTCGACCGACTCGCCGACGCCCTCGCCCGCCTCCCTCGATGACCGTGACCGCCCCCGGGGCGCGTCGGCTGGTCCCGGGAGAGCTGACCGGGCAGCTCAGGTAACAGGAAGAGCCGGGTCGTGTTTCAAACTGGTTGCGCGAATCGGAACCGACACGTGCGGCCCGTCAGGGATCTGCTGAAATGGTGGTCGTCGCGCGGGTGGGGCCCCGACCGTCCACGCGTCGCGGGAGCGCCCCCCACGTTCCCCACCCCCTGCGGGCACAGACGCCCGAACGGCCGTGGCGGGCCTACCCGTCCCGGTCGCTCGTCCGGGAGAACCGACTGGACCAGCATGAGCGCTCAGGACAGCACGGTAGTTGCTGACACCATCACCGTTGCCGCGGTGGACGATCATCCGATCGTGTTGCGCGGACTCGCGGATCTGCTGCACAGCGTCGCGGACTTCACCCTGATTGACACCGCCTCCTCGATCGACGGCCTGCTCGGCGGCCCCGGCGCGCGGGCCCAGGTGATCCTGCTCGACCTCGACCTGGGCGACGGGACGAAGCCGCCGGACAATATCCGCCGGCTGCAGGCGGGCGAGCGCGCCGTCGTCGTGTTCAGTGCCGCGGCCACCGCGGCCACCGTCCGTGGTGCCATGCTGGCAGGAGCCTGCGGCTACGTGCCGAAGACCGATGACGTCGAGGGCCTGGCCACCGCGATCCGGGCGGCCGCCTCGGGCAGTGGCTGGGTCTCTCCACAGCTTGCGTTCCTGCTGCTCACCGACGACTCGCCGGACCGCCCGACGCTGTCCCCCAAGGAGGTCGAGACCCTGCGCCTGTACGCGACGGGCATGCCGCTCAAGACCGTCGCGCGCCGGATGGAGGTCTCCCCGGAGACCGCCAAGCAGTACATCGACCGGGTCCGACAGAAGTACCGTCGGGTCGGCCGCGACGCCGGAACCAAGATTGACCTGCGCAAGCGTGCGATCGAGGACGGCCACCTCGACCAGGAGGACGAGGGCACCGACTGACACCGGCCGGGGACTGGCACCGCCCCAAATACCTGGCGGGCGCCGGCACCCCCATGCCAGCGCCCACCGCCGGGCGCATACCGCGTCCCCGTGCTCGATACGCGCCCTCACGCCACCCCCCGCGTGGCGTGAGGGCGCGTGTTGGGGTCAAGGGCCGAACAGCTTGGCGTGTCCCCCGACCGCGCCGCACCGTTCCCCCCGTGCGCCCTTGACCTCGTTCATCGTGCCTCTTGTCGGCCTTGTCGTCATGACCCCGAATCCACTTAACCAGGTGTCCCCCCGATGGGGGTCACCCTCCGCGCACGAGGCTGCACCAGACCGGCGCCGAGCACGACCAGCCCGCACACCAGCACCAGCCACACCCCCGGTCCGACGGTGACGTCCGCATCCAGGCCGGTGTCCTGAAACGGGCCGGACCGATGCAGGTGCACCAGGTCCGTGGTCGCAGCCGCCGCGGTCAGGATCCCGGCGGCGACCGCCAGCGTCCGTCCCCACACCCAGCGGCGGCCAGTGAGCAGCAATCCGGCGAGCACGGCCAGAACGCCGAGTACGACGGTCAGTCGTCCGTACTGCCCCGGATCGGTGCCCCGCAGAGAGAATTCGATGAAACCGTAGGCCCGCACTGTCGCCCAGCGCATGCCCGAGGCGACGATCACGCCAAGCCCGCCGGCCATCGCCAGCGGCCCGGCAAGGAACCCACGACGGCGGCCCGCACCCGCGGCCTGGACGTCCTCGCGGCCGGCGGGTCCAGCAGCCTGCCCAGGCACGGACGGCAGGTCCCAGGGGGCGGCGATGACCGGCCCCCACCAGGCACTGCCCGGCCCCGGCCCGGTCACATCCCCGGACCCCTCACGCGACCAGCTCGGATCGGCGGTCGCGACGGCCCGGGCCCGCCATCGTCGTACCTCGTCCGCCACCCGGGCCGACCGCTCGTCCGCAGCGGTGTCAGGGGTAACGGCGCCCGGCCGCGCCTGCTCGGGCTGGCCGGGCTGGCCAGCCCGCGCGGGCCGAGCCCACGGGCTGTCCTGCTGGCCACCCACCACCCACCACCCGTCCGACGCCGAGCGGGCCTCGCGGCCACCCCTGAGGGTCGTACCACGCCGAGCCGACAACCGCACGACCGCCCACCCCCTTGGGCCGGTCCGTCACTCAGTCACCCAGCGTCGGTGCGATCTCCTCCCGAACGCCGCACGCGCAGCGTGGCTGCCCCCAGCAGCGCCAGCACTCCCGATCCCAGAGCGAGGGTCAGGCCGTGCTCCGGATGGATGATGATCGCATCGGCCGAGACCGCCCGGAAGGAGGACAGGGTCGGCGGACCGTACATCCGGTCCAGGCCGGTCAGGATGATGATCGCGGCGGCGGTCAGCCGGGCGAGCAGAAGATCGGCCCCACCCGAACCAAGCGGGCGACGCGCCAGGTGGGTCAGTGCGACCCCCGCAAGCACCAGGGCCAGCACCAGGACGACACGACCGTCACCGACCACGATGCCGCTGAAGCGCCGGGACTCCTCGCCGTCGGACATCGTGCTCCACGGCATCACACTGCCGGCGGCAACACCGACCGCGCCGATCAGCATGGCCCAGGCAGCCGCCGGCCGAACCGGTACCGGCTCGAGCCGCTCGGACATGCCAGGCCCGGCCGCGGCCGCGGCCGCCCGCACGGTCCTGGTGGAGTGCCCCGCCCGCCCCGCCCGTCCGGTCGGGACGGCATCCGAGGCTGGCTCCACGGCCCCCGCGTCGGCCGACGGACGGGTCTGCGGGGCTGGCCGGGTAGCGACAGCCGACCCGGTACCCGCGGCTGGGCTGGTCTCGGCACCCGGTTCGACCTCCCGCAGCGGCGCGGTGGTCGCGGCCTGCGGCGGGTGGCGCTCGGCCAAGCCCCGGTCGCGCGAGGCCACCGGAGCGGTCCGGTCATCGACGACATGCCGAGCCCCGGCGTTCGGCTCGACGCCCTCCGAACGGACCTCCCGGATGATGTCCCGAGCGGACTCCCGCCTGCTCTCCCGATCGGCCGCGCGGGACCGCTCCCGGTCCACCTCTCGGAGGGTGTCCCGCCGGGAAGCGGCGGAGGGGGAAAGGTCGGCGGGGGTAGGACGAGACGCGACCGTGGCTCGGGCCTCCCTGCTCGGCTCCCGGCGTAGACCGACGCGCAGCGTCGGCGGGTCGATCGTCGACACGTCCGACCGTGCGGGGCTGTCCGACCGTGCGGGGCTGTCCGACCGTGCGGGGCTGTCCGACCGTGCGGGGCTGATCGTCTCGCTGCCGGATGCCTGCGGTCGTTCGACCTGTTCGCCGCGGTCGGGGTCGAACCAGGAGCCGAGGGAGGCGTCAGCCGCCGGGCTGGCGGGCAGCGGCACATCGTGATCGAACCAGACGGGCCGGGCCCGAACAGGCAGCGGCGCGGCCTCGGGAATCGCCCTCGCCTGCGGCGAACGGGGGGCGCCCGGTTCCGCGGAACCATGACCGGCAGGCCGGTCCCCTGGAGTGGCCGTCTGGCGCACGGACGATGCGTGGGCGGCCGAGCCCTGCGCCGCCGCGGACTCACGGGCGGTGCCGGGACGCGGTGGCGCGCCGTTCGGCGCCCGCGAGGACGGCGGCGACACAGGATTTCGGCCCGACTTCCCCGCCAGGGCCGAGCCCGAGACGGGCGAACCTGCGGCCTCGCCCGCCGGTGGGGCCGAACCCGCAGGGAGTATCGGGGCCACGGCGGGAGCCGGGCTCGCGGCAGCGGCCGGGGTTACGGGACTGGGCGGATCCGCCCGAGCGACGGGCGGAGCTGGGACTCCGGGAGATCCTGAGGCCGCGGGAGATCCTGAGGCCGCGGGAGATGCTGAGGCCGCGGGAGATCCTGAGGCCGCGGGAGATGCTGAGGCCGCGGGAGATGCTGAGGCCGCGGGAGATGCTGAGGCCGCGGGAGATGCTGAGGCCGCGGGAGCGGCCGACTTTACCGGCGACGGCGGGGCCGCGGCCGGACGCGTGCGCAGGGACGGGGCTCCCTCATCCGTCGAAGCCGGGGCTCCGGCAGGCTGGGAGCGAATGGGCACGCTGCGCAATCGGGCGGACGTGGAGTCGCTCCCGCCCGACCGAAGCGTCGACGATGCACCGGCCCTGGCGGGCTGGCCGGCTCCGTCCGACTGTTCCCCGGACGGCTGTGATATGCCCGCTGGCCCCCGAACCGCCGTCGATGCCGCACCGACCGCCGCCGAACCCGCAGGAGTCGAAGGCGCAGGAGTCGAAGGCGAAGCCGCACCAGCGGAACCGGCCGACGCGGAACCGGCCGACGCCGAACCGGCAGCGGACGCGCCGCCCGCGGGCGAGTCAGGGGCGAATGAACCGGCGGCGGCTGACGGAACTGCGGGCGCGAAGCGGTCAGTGCCCGGACCACCCCGCCGGGCCGGGCCCGCGATTGATCCTGCCTGCCCGGGAGCGGCCGGGCGCGCCGCACCGGAACTGGATTGGCCCGGAGCGGGCGACGCCGCCTGTGCGGTCTGCGAGCTGGACACCGCGTCACCGGGACGTCCACCGCCCGAGCCGCCCGAGCCGCCCGGCGCGCCGGAGGCGCCCGGGTTCACTCGTCGCCCCTCCGGGCGGGCTGAGCCAGCCGGCTCCGGCCGCCGCCGCGCCGGCTGTTCCGGCCGGGGAGACTCCGCCGCCGAGTTCGATGCCGCCGAGTTCGATGCCGCCGCAGGCGTTGATCCGGGTGCTGGTACCGACCCGGGTGCGGGTACCGAGGGCGAACGCGGTGCGGCGGGTGGGACGGAATGCGCTCCGCCGGCCCGAGGCGGTGCGGAACGGACCTGCCCGGAGCCGGCCGGGGTGGATGACTGCGGGGACGCAGCCGATCGAGCCTGGGCAGCTCGGGCCTGAGCCGACCGTGCCTGCGCCGCTCGGGCCTGCGCCGCGCGGGCCTGCGCCACTCGAGCCTCAGCCACTCGAGCCTCAGCCGCCCGGCCGTCCGCTGACGGGACCTGCGCCGACGGGACCTGCGCCGGCCGCGACTCGGCGGGACGTGGATCAGTCGCCCGTCGTTCGGAGACCCGCGACTCGATTCCCCGCGACTCGACGCCCCGTGCCCGCACGGCCCGCGACTCGGCCGACGGGGCGCCCTGGCTCGGGCGGGGGGAGCGCGGGCCAGCGGCGCCCGCGTCCCGCGCCGACCGGTCCGCGGACTGCTGATCGTCCGGAGTCGACTCCTGCTCCACCATCCGACCACTCCCTGACGTCCGCCTGGCGTATGGCGTCACCCTCCGACTCCCGGCGAAGGACGCCACCGCTCCCCGCCGGAGCGCGCTCCGCCATGGGCGGAAGACCGACCATGGGCGGACGCGACGGGCCACATCATGACAGCCAGGTGTTCGGGGACGGGACGGGTGTATCGGGTGAGCATGGCGGTGCAACGTCACTGGACGGCCATCGGAGGGCCGCCGGACCGGCGCGGCGCGATCGTGGTCAGATCACCGTGCCGATCAGATCACCTCGCCGATCCGGTGGACACGCATCGTGTTGGTCATCCCGGCGACGCCCGGCGGGGTGCCGGCGACGACCACCACGAGCTCACCCGGGCGGCACCGTTCGATCCGCAGCAGGGCGGTGTCGACCTGGCGGACCATCTCGTCGGTGTTCTCCGCGAACGGCACGAGGAAGGTCTCCACCCCCCAGAACAGCGCCATCTGGTTACGGACGGCGGGGATGGGGGTGAAGGCAAGGACTGGCACCTCGCTGCGGTAGCGGGCGAGCCGGCGGGCCGTGTCGCCGGACAGGGTGTGCGCGACCAGGTAGCGCGCGCCGACGGCCTGGCCGACGGACGCCGCGGCCTGGGCGAGCGCCCCGCCGAGGGTGCGCGGTTCGGTCCGCAGCGGTGGGATCCTTGCCAGATCGGCCTCGGCCGTCTCGATGATCCGCGCCATCGTGGCGACGGACTCGATCGGGTAGGCCCCGACGCTCGTCTCGGCCGACAGCATGATCGCATCGGCTCCGTCGAGGACCGCGTTGGCGCAGTCGCTGGCCTCGGCCCGGGTCGGGCGGGGCGCGCTGACCATGGACTCGAGCACCTGGGTGGCGACGATGACCGGCTTCGCCCGTTCCCGCGCCTGACTGACCGCCCGCTTCTGCACCAGTGGGACGTCCTCGAGCGGCAGTTCCACGCCGAGGTCGCCACGGGCGATCATCAGACCGTCGAAGGCCTCGATGATGCCGTCCAAGGCTTCGACGGCCTGCGGTTTCTCGATCTTGGCATGGACCGGGATCCGGATTCCGACCTCGTCCATGATCGCGTGCACCGACTTGGCGTCGGCGGCACTGCGGACGAACGACAGCGCGATCATGTCAACGCCGAGCTGCAGGGCGAAGCGCAGGTCCTCGCCGTCCTTGTCGCTGAGCGCCGGCACCGTCAGGGCGGCACCCGGGATGTTCATGCCCTTGTGGTCGCTCACCGGCCCACCGATGATCACGGTGGTGTGGACGTCGGTCTCGGTGACACCCTCGATCTGCAGGGCGAGCCGGCCGTCGTCGATCAGGATGCGGTCACCTGCGGAGACGTCCGCGGGCAGGTCGGTGTAGGTGGTACCGACCTGCTGCGCATCGCCCGGCACGTCCCGGACGGTGATGGTGAACCGCTGGCCAGGGGTGAGCGTGACCTTGCCGTCGGCGAAGGTGCCCAACCGGATCTTCGGGCCCTGCAGGTCGGCGAGGATACCGACGTTACGCCCGGCAGCCTCCGCCGCCTCACGCACCCGGGCGTAGGCGGCGGCGTGCTGTTCGTGTGTTCCATGGGAGAAGTTAAGGCGGGCAATATCCATTCCCGCGTCGACGAGGGCCCGGACGTTCTCCGGAGAGCTGGTGGCCGGGCCGAGGGTACAGACAATCTTGGCTCTACGTGGCACAGACAAAGCCTAAGTAATGATCGTCGGTCATTGCGCACGGGGGCCACCTGACGCGGCATGTGGCGCACCAAGCAGTAGTCACATCAGGGCAATCAGGTACATGCTGCGCGTGCCCGGTGGGTGGCGTACCGTCCGTATCGTCGCCCGCGCGACGCGTGTCCGGTGACGCACCATACGGCACGCTCCATCGAGTCGCCGCCGAGTACCGGGAGACGAGCATGAATCGAAATCCCGCAATTCACCACCGCCCCTCCGGCGACATCGACATCGCCCTGGCCGATCCCGGGCCCGACGCGAACCCGGGTTCCGGCGTTGATGACACCTCCGGCCCCGGTCGCCCGTCCGACCCGGGACGGTCCGGCGCGAGCCCCGTCGGCGCCACGGCCGTGGACGGCGATGCGGCGCGCCACGGCACGGCCGACAGCACCGGCGGCGGGTAGGCCCGCCACCCGGCGAACGCTGTGTACCGCGGGTCGTCACCATCGAGCCGCGAGCAGAACGACAGATCCAGCAGGGTCACCGAGCGCGACGCGGCGGTCGGTGCCACACCACTGCCCGGGCTGGCGCTCACCGTCCACCAGATCGAGACGCCGGTCACCCTCCCGGCCAGCATCCGCGCCGGTCAATCCGGGCGGAGGGGGCGGTGGAGATCCTCCTCACCCCGTTCGAGCAAGCAGCACCGCCGTGCCGTGGGCAACCCTCAGGCCGGAACCTCCCGCGGCGCGTCGGCCGTTGCCGCCTCGGCCGCTGATGCGTCAGCCGCCGGCTGGTCGGCCGCGGGCAGGAACTGTGTGCGGTACAGCTCGGCGTACAACCCGCCGGCGGCGAGCAGCTCGGCGTGGGTGCCGCGCTCGGTGATCCGACCGCCGTCGACGACAAGGATCAGGTCGGCGTCGCGCACGGTCGACAGCCGGTGGGCGATCACCAGGGAGGTACGCCCGGCCAGGGCCGCGTCCAGGGCCCGCTGGACGGCGGCCTCCGACTCACTGTCCAGATGCGCGGTCGCCTCGTCGAGGATGACCGCCCCGGGAGCGCGCAGCAGCAGGCGGGCGATCGCGAGGCGCTGTTTCTCCCCGCCGGACAGCCGGTGGCCCCGGTCGCCGACGACGGTGTCGAGCCCGTCGGGCAGCGCACGGATCAGGGCGTCGACCTGCGCGCAGGCCAGCGCCGCCCACATCTCGTCGTCCGTGGCCTGCGTCCGGGCAAAGCGCAGGTTCGCCCGGACGGTGTCGTGGAACAGGTGTGCATCCTGCGTGACGACGCCGACCCCGGACCGCAGCGAGGCGAGGGTGAGGTCCCGTACGTCGTGCCCGCCGACACGCACCGCGCCGGAGCTGACGTCGTACAGCCGCGGGACGAGCTGACCGATCGTGGTCTTGCCGGCGCCGGACGGCCCGACGATCGCGACCATCTCGCCGGGTGCGGCGCGGAAGGTGACGTCGTGCAGCACCGGCCGGGGAATCCGGGTGTCGAGCACGGCCACCGACTCCAGCGAGGCCAGCGACACCTCGTCCGCGGCGGGATAGCGAAAGCCGACCTGGTCGAACTCGACGGCGAGCGCCCCCGCCGGCAGCGAGCCGGCCGCGGGCCGGTCGACGATCGCGGGCTCGAGATCGAGCACCTCCAGGACGCGTTCGAAGGACACCAGCGCCGTCATGATGTCGACGTGCACGCTGGAGAGCTGGCTGAGCGGCCCGTAAAGCCGGGCAAGGTACGCGGTGAGCGCGACCAGGGTGCCGACCTGGAGATCACCCTCGATGGCCATCCGGCCGCCGACGCCGTAGACCACGGCGGCGGCGAGGGCACCGACAAGGCTCAGCGAGATGAAGAATATGCGGCCGTACATGGCCTGGGAAACACCGATGTCACGTACCCGTGCCGCGCGGCCGCGAAAGTTGGCCTCCTCGAGGTCCGGCGCCCCGTACAGCTGGGTCAACATCGCGCCGGAGACGTTGAAGCGCTCGGCCATTGTGCTGTGCATCTCGGCGTTCACCTCATAGCGTTCCCGGGTGAGCTCGGCGAGGCGCGGGCCGAGTGCGCGTGCCGGCACGAGCAGAACCGGCAGCAACACCAGCGAAACCAGCGTGATCTGCCACGAGAGCGCGGCCATCGCGGTCAGGGTGAACGCCGCGGAAAGCACATTTGACGTAACGGAGGACAGCGTGTTGGTGAACGCCGACTGGGCGCCCAGAACGTCATTGTTGAGCCGGCTGGTCAGCGCGCCGGTCTGGGTGCGGGTGAAGAACGCCAGCGGCTGGCGCTGGACGTGGCGGAAGATCTGGCTGCGCAGCTCGTAGATCAGGCCCTCGCCGATGCGGGACGAGTACCAGCGCTGCCCCAGGGCCAGCCCCGCGTCCACGAACGCCAGGGCGACCGCGACCCCCGCGAGCACCTCGACATAGCCGGTCCGGTGCCGCATGATCCCACCGTCGATGATCTCTCGGAGCAGCAGCGGAACCACGGCACCAAGCCCCGCACTGGCCGCGATGAGGACGAGGAAGCACGCGAGCTGCCGGCGCCACGGCCGAGCGAAGGCAGCGATCCGGCGCACCGTCCCGGGCCGCAGCGTGGCCCGGGACACCGATCGGTCTCGGGTGGCACCGCGCATCAACGCCCAGCTGTCCGCTCCCGGCCGCATCGCCCCTCCTAGTAGACTGTCGCTGCTAATGTGTGGGGTATAGGTGGCGGAGTTTGGTGCGGGCGTCGTCGGTGGTGAACTGCCA
>NZ_JALKFZ020000144.1 GCF_023243075.1 Frankia sp. AiPa1
CCCCGCCCGTTCGGATCGTGTCCCCGCCCGTTCGGATCGTGTCCCCGCCCGTTCGGATCGTGTCCCCGCCCGTTCGGGCCCTGTCCCGGCCCATCCGGACCCCGTTTCCGCCCACTCGGGACCCGCGACGAGCAGGGAGCCCACCGCCCGCGCCGGTCCGAGCTGCGCGGGGCCGTGCAGTCCCGGCACGTCCGGTCCAAGCTCCAGCTCCTGGCGTAGCAGCGGGATGGTGCCGGCGCCCGGGCCGCCCCCCGGCGGGGCGCCGCGGGACACGGCGCCGCGGGAGGTGGTGTCGCGGGAGATGTCGACGCGAAGCGTGCCGTGGAAGGCTCCGGCAGGCTCGCCGAACCGGCCGAGCAGGATCTCCTCGCGCAGCCACAGCCGGGCAGTCGGCGCCAGAGTCACCTCGGTCACCGCGGCGTGGTTGGCGCCGGCCGCCACCACCGTCGGCTCTGGCCGCAGGTCCAGCTCGCCGCCCGCGCCCACCTGCGCTGTCACTGCCAGCCGGGACGGACCGGTGGCCCCCCGGCCGGGCAGGGCAACCATCGCCGCCACCGATCGCAGCACCAGCCGCACGCCCTCGCCGACGACAATGTCCAGCCGCAGATCGTCACCTGCCAGTGGCCCGGCGGCGGCGCTGACCAGATGCACCGTCGCCGAGGCCGGTGAGTCCCCGGCGGGTGCCCGTCCGGTCAGGCGAAGGACGAGTGGCACGTCCGAGCGCAGCTCGGTGACCTGGGCGTCGCCTCGTGCGCCCAGGTCGACCCGGACTGTCGCATGGGCGCGCATCCGGGCAACCTAACAGGGCGCGGGCGTGCGGCGCGGATCAGCTCGGCCGGGTCAGGATGCGAACATGCGCAGGTCGGCGCGCTGGTGGCGTTCGGCGAGCAGATCGAGGCGAAGGCCGCTGCGGGCGGGCAGCGACCGCAAGGGGAGCCCGGCGGACTCTGCGCCACGTTGCGCCGTCGCCGCCACGCCGTCGGCGAGGCGGGCAAGCACGGCGGTGACGGCGAGCGGGTCCAGCCCGAGTAGGCGGGTCGCCGCGGTCGCTGGTCCGGTGACCATCAGGTGCGCCGCGGCCAGGGCCGCGTCCGCCGGTAGCAGCCCACCCCCCGCCGCGACCATGCCTAGCGCGATCGGGTGATGCGGTGCACGTGGCCCCGCCGCGACGGGCCAGGCGGCTCGTCCCGCCCGCAGCAGGGTGCGCCCCTGGGCGCGGCTCGCGGAGCGCTGTGCCGGCGACGGCGTGCGTGCGTCGAGCTCCGTGTCAAGATCCTCGACGGTGGCCGGTGGTCTGGTCGCAAGCACGCCTGCGGCCGGGTCCCCGCCTCGGGCTGGGTCCCCGCTTCGGACCGGGTCCCCGCCTCGGGCTGGGTCAGTGCCGCCGGCTGGGTCCGTGCCTCGGGCTGGGTCCGTGCCTTGGGCTGGGTCCGTGCCTTGGGCTGGGTCCGCGACGCCAGGCGGGTCCGTGCTGGGTGGCCAGATCAGGGCATGGCACGTCGCTGCTGCGAAGGCGGCCGCGACTACTCCCGCGGTGTGCAGGCGGCCGAGCAAAAAACTCTCGATGTCCGCCAGTCCAGTCAGACTGCCGTCGGCGACCGCCGCCTCCACCCCGCTTGAGTGGGCGTGCCCCCCGGACGGCAGGCGGCCGTCCACCAGAACCAGCAGGGTCGCCAGGCGGGCGACCGTCCGGTCGGCCCGGATCGCCTGGCCCGATCTCCGTTCCGCGCCGGAGGCCCTCATGCCGCCCAACCCCTCTGGCTGCGCGGGTGGTGTCATTCGTGCACCCTCCAGTTGTCCGCCTGCCGCGGTCCGTCTGTCACGGTCCATCCATTGCGAGCGCCGTCCATCGCGAGCGGCGGAGGCGGCTGCGGGGTCTCGGGACCAGCGCGGGGAGCCAGGAGAACCGGGCGCGCTCGCGGAAGTGTAGCCATCCACCGGGTCCATATTCGCCGGTCCACATCCCCGGTCCTTTCCCGGTCGGTGGAGCGTCGGAGCTGCTCCCTCATCGCCTGGGAAATGTGCCGAGGCGCGGTCGACCGCGCGGACCGGGCTCCGGCCGGGCTCCGAGGATGCTCGGCGTCATGGCAGCGCTGGTGTTGATCGTGGGCGAGTGCCGCCGCGAGCCTCGGGCTCCGTGGCGCCCTGACCTTGTCGGAAAGCTGGCATGAACGCTTGATGACAGACTCGACCGTGCCGGGCGCCTTCGGTAACCTCCGTTTCGGACAATTGGTTTATTCATGCACCTCAACCGGGTTGGGGGCGCATCCGGCCAGCATGTGAAACGGCGAGGTGAGGCAGTGACCGCTCCGCTGCATCCGGTTGCGACGGAGTCCACGGGCCCGTCGGATGCGGCCCAGTCAGACGGCTGGGAGGCGGCAGGGGAAGCCGACGCCGTGGGAAACGATCCCGCGCAGGAGATCGTGGCGAGGGAGGCCGCCGCGGGGGAAAGCACTACCGGGGCCTTTCCGCCGACGGCCAGTCCGCAGGCATACCTCGAGGTCTGGGCCCGGGCGCGGCGAGGTGGACGGCCTCCTACCCGGGTCCCGGGCCGGACCTGGGGTGCGCTCGGCGCGTTGGCCGCGTTCACGCTGCTCGTGGTGGCCGCGGTCATTGTCGGGATGATCGGGCTGCCTGCCGGAGACCCTTCGGCGAGCGTTGCGGCGCCGGCCATCGGCGTCTCGCGGACCAGGGCTGCCAGCCCCGCGGCCCAGGGGTCACCGAATCCGGGGCGGACCGCGCCCGCCACCGCGCTCCGGCCGACCACGCCTGCGCCGAGCACACCGCCGGTGACCGCGCTGCCGCCCATCGCCGACACCGCGCGGCAGGCCCCGGCGCGTCCGGTCTCCCCTGTGGTCGCGCAGGCCCCCCTGCCCGCGGCCACTGCGGCCCGGCCGGCCGACCAGCCAACGGTTCCACCCGCCGCTCGCTCGGTCGCTCCGGTGGCGGCCGCGCCACCCGCCGTCCCGCAGCAGGCCGCGCCGGCCGCGCCGGCCGCGTCCGCCTCGACCCTTACCGACCTGGCAACAGGCTTCTGCCTCGAGAGCAACAGCAGCCAGTCCGGGTACGCAGGGACCTGTAACGGCAGCGACAGCCAGCGGTGGAAGGTGTACGGCTACGGTGCGGTCGTGCTGACCGACCTGGCGACTGGTTACTGCCTGGACAGCAACACGGTGGGGAATGCGTACACGCGGAGCTGCCAGGGCGCGGCCAGTCAGCAGTGGCGGACGGCCGACGCCGGATACGGCACGGTGAGTTTCACCAACGTCGCCACCGGGCGCTGCCTCGACAGCGGCTCGGACGGCAGCCTCTACACGATGCCCTGCAACGGCGGCTCGTACCAGCGGTGGGCCCGTGGCTGACCTCCTCCGGGAGCACCGCACCGCGATTCTGCTGGCCCTGTCGGGTCTGGTGGCGCTCATCGTCCTGATCGTGTGCGCGCAGTGGTTCTCCCGGACCCGGGGCTGGCGGCGGACGGCCGTCCACCGGGGACGGCAGTTCGCCGGCGGCCTCGGGGACCTTGGCCGGCTGGCGGCCGTCCCGTACCGTTTCCGCCGCGACGTGCGCGCCGTCGCCAGGCTGCTCGCGGACTTCGGACTCGACGAGGACACCTGGACCGCGTTCGCGGTCGCGGTGTCCGCGGTGTCGACCCCCGGCCCGGCGGTCATTCCGAGCCGGAACGACATCAGGAGCGACGCCGGGATCCCGGTGAAGGCGGCGCCCGGTGCGACGGCCAAGCCCGGGGGGCCGCAGCCCGTCCTACGACCGTTCCTGGCCGCAGTGCGTACGGACTCCGTCGGGGTCAGCCGCGCCGGGCAGGAGCTCCTGACATCCGGGACGATGCTTGACCGACCCTGCTGGGTCGCACTGGCTCGGCACAGTCAGCCGGCCCCTGCGCCGCCGCAGCTACCGGATGAACAGCAGGCGCTGGACGATCCGCCCGCCCTGGAACACTGCCCGGTCGCGATCGGCCTGATCCCCGAGTCGGGAGGCGCGCTCGCGGTGCTGGATCTGGCCGCGCTGCCAGCCGTCTGCACGATCGACGGGCCGGACGGGCCGTCGCGCCGTCTCGCCGCCGCGATCGCCGCCCAGCTCGCCGCCGGCCTGTTCGCTCCGACCGGCGTCCGGCTACTCGTCGCCGACACCATCCTGCCCGGATTCGGCGGTCCGACGCTGAGCGAGGCACTCGATCTGCTTGACCCGTCCGGGCGGGCGGCCGTGCCGGGCCGCGACGCCAGCGTCGACAGTGCCAGCGTCGACAGTGCCAGCGTCGACAGTGCCAGCGTCGACAGTGCCAGCGTCGACAGAGAAGCGCCTGCCGTGCGGACGGTGCTGGTCTGCTCGGCGACCCGCCCCGAGGAGCTGGCGCGGGTGAGTGAGCTGGCCGAGCGCCGGGTGGACCTGCGCGTCGTCGTCGTGGGTCGGCACCCGGGTTCCCGTTGGCGCCTCGAACTCGACGACCTGGGGCGGATCACGGCTCCCGAGCTCGGCCTGCGGGCGGACGGCGCCCCACTCGACCGCGGCCTCGACCGCGCCCTGCGGCGACGCGAGCGTCTCCGGCGCGGATGGGCACCGTCTGCGGTCGAGCCGCCGGACTCCGTCCTGGCCGCGGACCCGGACGAGCCGCCCCCGCCTGGCCCGGACGAGTCAGACGGCGACCCCGGCGGCCGGTATGACGCTGGCGGCTGGGACGACGCTGGCAGCTGGGACGACGTCGACGGCGGGAATGGCGCAGACGGCTGGGACGTCGAGGACATCCCGGATGACGCTGGCCGGCCCGATGGCCATCCCGGCCAGCTGACCGGTCCGGTCGGCCTGACCGACTGGGCGCCCACGGATCCGGATGAGCTCGCCGAGCCGGAGCCGGCCGGCGACCAGGGCCGGCAGGCCGCCCCGGCACGCGACGGCCGCTCCGGCACGGCGGCCGTGGGCGTGGGGGGAGGACTGGGCGCCGCCGGGGCGTCGGCCGCCGGGAGCACGGGTGCGGACGAGTGAAGGCGGGCGGATGACGGCGGACGTCGTGCTTACGGTCGAGGTCGGCGGCGGCGAACCGTCCTGGCCACGGCGAGCGGACCCGCCGCGGCCCGCCACGGCGGCCACGGGTCCACTCGCCGCCGATCGGGCGATCCTCGAGCTGCCGGCCAGCGACCGGGTGGCGCTGCCCGGGCCGACGTCTGCGGGTGCCGGTGCCGTGACGGCGGGTGTTGGTGACGTGGTGGTGCGGCTGGCGCCCACCGCCCTGGTCGGGGAACTCGCCGCCGGGTTGGCCGACCCCGCCCCGATCTGTTTCCTGGGAGCAGCGTCCCTCGACCCGGCGGCCACGGTACGCGATAGCGGGATCACGAGCGGCCAGCGGATCGGCCTGGGCTCTCCGGCGCGGCCGGTCGATCCCTTCGCCCCGCTCGCGCGTCCCACCAGACTGTTCGAGGTGCGGGTCGTCGGCGGACCGGACGCGGGACGGATCTGGCGGCTCGGCGTTGGCGCGCATGACATCGGCGCCGACGTCGGGTGCGCGGTGCGGCTCACCGATCCCGGGGTCCCCGACCTCGCGGCGGTGCTGCATATCGGGTCGACCGGTGACACGTGGCTGACCGGGTTCGCGCCGCAGGGCGTCCGATCGACGCTGCCGTGCTCCCCGCGGCCTCGGCTCACCGAGCACCATCGCGCGGCAGCCAAGGTCGAGCGGCGCGACCAGCCGCTGCCCGCCGAGGCCCCGGCCTGGCCGCCGTTCGGCCCGCAGGCGCCGGGATCCAGCCGGTGGGAGGTCGGCGAGGACCTGGTGGTGGGTCCGGTCCTGCTCCGGCTGGCCGAACGCTTCGAGCCGGACGCGGCCATCACGCTGTCCGAGGACGTGCTGGGACTGGACTTCAACCGGCCGCCGCGGATCGTGCCGCCGCTGCTCACCTCCCGCCAGCGCTTCCCGGCCCCGCCGACGCCGCCGGCCCGCCGGCCCGTCCCGCTGCTGCTCATGCTGGCGCCGATGGTGCTGGGCCTGGCGTTCGTCTGGTTCTTCCACTCCTACTTCTTCCTCATCATCATGCTGTTCAGCCCGCTGATGGCGTTCGCGAACTGGAGCCAGGACCGACGCAGCGGCCGGCGTCGCTACCGGGAGGAGTGCGCGCGTTACCGGACGAACCGCGCGGCGGCCGAGGAGGAGCTGAGTGCCGCGGTTCGCGCCGAGCGGCGTGCCCGCTGCGACGCGTCCCCCGACCCGGCCATCGTCGGGCTGATCGCGACCGGTCCCGGCCGCCGGCTGTGGGAGCGGCGACGCACCGACCCGGACCATCTCGTGCTGCGGGTGGGCACGGTCGACCAGCCGTCGCTGATCGAGGTCGACGATCCCGCACTCGACAACCACGACCGGCGGTTGCGCTGGAATGTCCCCGAGGTGCCGCTTGCCCTGGACCTCGCCGCCCTGGGCGTCGTCGGCGTGGCCGGTGAGCGGGCCACCGTTCACGCTCTCGGCCGCTGGCTGCTCACCCAGTGCGCCGTCCTGCACAGCCCCCGTGACCTGCAGATCGTCGTTCTGACGGACCTGGCGGGCCAGTCGAGCTGGGAATGGGTGCGCTGGCTGCCGCACATCCGTCCGGGCGCGGCCGGCCCCGGCGCGCCGCTGGTGCTGATCGGCAACGACCCCGAGACCGTCGCGCACCGTGTCGCCGAGCTGCAGGCGCAGATCCGCGCCCGCGCCGAGGCCCGCGGTTCGGCCCTCGGGCCGGTGATGTTCGCCCAGCCGGACGTCGTCGTACTGGTGGACGGGGCCCGGCGGCTGCGGGACGTGCCGGGCATGATCCAGGTGCTGACCGACGGGCCGGCCGTGCGGATCTTCGCGATCTGCCTCGACAGCGAGACCCGCCTGCTGCCCGAGGAGTGCACGAGCGTCGTCGTCTGCGAGGCCGATGGGCTCGCGGTGCGGCGCAGTGACGTGCCCGAGCTGGTCGACGTGCGCTCGGACCTGGTCCCGGCGGCCTGGTGCGAGGAGGTCGCCCGGGCGCTCGCCCCGCTGCGCGACATCACCCCGGTGACCGCCGACGGCCTGCCCGAGCGGGTGCGGCTGTTGGAGCTGCTGGGCCTCGCGGATCCCGACCGGCCCGAGCCGCCCGACCCCGCCGCGATCGCCGAGGCCTGGCTGGCCCGGCCGGCCTCGACCCGCTTTCCGGTGGGTGTCGGCTTCGACGGTCCGGTCGTGCTCGATGTCGTCCGCGACGGCCCGCACGCGCTGGTCGCGGGCACGACCGGCGCGGGGAAATCGGAGCTGCTGCAGACGCTTGTCGGGGCGCTCGCCGCCCACAACCGCCCGGACGAGCTGGTCTTCGTGCTGGTCGACTACAAGGGCGGCAGCGCCTTCCGGGGCTGCGCCCGGCTGCCGCACACGCTGGGTATGGTCACCGACCTTGACTCGGCGCTCGCCGTCCGGGCGCTCGAGTCGCTGGCCGCGGAGCTGCGCCGGCGCGAGGAACTGCTCGCCGCCGCCGCGGCCAAGGACATCGTCCACTACCGCGCGCTGCGCGCCCGCGACCCGCACCTGGTCGCCCTGCCCCGGCTGATGCTGGTGATCGACGAGTTCGCCACGCTCGCCCGGGAGGTCCCCGACTTCATCCCCGGGCTGGTCAGCCTCGCGCAGCGCGGCCGTTCACTGGGTATCCACCTGGTGCTCGCGACCCAGCGGCCCGCGGGGGTGGTGACCGCGGACATCCGGGCCAACACCAACCTGCGGATCGCCCTGCGGGTGACCGACCCGACGGAGAGCACCGACGTCATCGACACCCGGGACGCGGCCCTCATCGCGGCGTCCACGCCGGGACGGGCCCTGGCCCGGCTCGCGCACCGGTCGACGGTGCTGTTCCAGACCGCGTACTGCGGCGCACCGGCCGCGGGCACAGCCGCGGGCACGGGCACGGCCGCCGGTTCGGGCTCGGGCGCGGGCGAGTCGGCGGGGCAGCGCGCCACGGCCGAGACGGTGACGGCTGTCGCCCTGACGTGGACGTCCCTGGGGCGGCCGCTGCCGCTGACGGCATACCCGGCCGACCCGGCCGTCGGCCAGGCCGACCAGGACGATCTTGCCCCCACCGACCTCGACGTGCTCGTCGACCTGATCCGCGCGGCCGCCGAGCGCACGGCCTACCAGGCCCAGCCGAGCCCATGGCTGCCCGCGCTGGAGCCGCGGGTGCTGCTCGACGAGCTGCTGGCGCCCAGCGGGCCGGCCACGGTGCCCTACGCGCTCGAGGACGTGCCCCACCGGCAGGCCCAACGGCCGGTGTGCTGTGACCTGGCGACCTTCGGGCACCTGTACGTCATCGGGACGCAGCGTTCCGGGCGGTCCCAGGTGCTGCGCACGCTCGCCGGCGGGCTGGCCCGGGTTCATTCCTGCGCCGACGTCCACCTGTACGGGGTCGACGCGGCCGGTGGGGCGTTGGCGGTGCTCGCCGAGCTGCCGCACTGCGGCGCCGTGGTGACCGGTTCCGACCTGGAGCGGCTCGGTCGGCTGTGTAACCGTCTGATCTCGGAACTCTCTCGCCGTCAGGGGCTGCTCGCCCAGTACTCCTGCGCGGACCTGGCCGAGCTGCGCGTCGCCATGCCCGTCGCCGAGCGCCCCGCCCATCTGGTGCTTCTCATCGACGGCTGGGACTCGCTGGCCGCCACCCTGCCCGAAAGCGACGGGGGTTGGCGCTACGACGCGCTGCTCACCGTGCTGCGGGAGGGCACCGGCGCCGGCATCCACGTGGTGGCCACCTCCGACCGCGGCCTGCTCGCCGGGCGCGCCGGCGGCCTGAACGACCATCGCATCCTGCTGCGGATGGGGGAGCGCACCGACTACAGCACGATCCGCATCCCCCTGGCGCGCATTCCCGCCCAGATTCCGCCTGGGCGCGGGTGGCGGTCGGCGAACCAGGCCGAGCTCCAGATCGCCCTGCTCGACCCCGATCCGTCCGGGCAGGCGCAGGCCGCCGCGCTGCGCCAGATCGCCGCGCGGGCCGAGACGCGCGACCGGGAGGTCACCGTGGGGCGGCGCCCGGCTCCCGTGGCGGCGCTGCCCGGCGTGCTGCCGTTCGCCGACGCGATCGCCCGTGTTCCCGAGGCCGACCGGCGTCCGCTGCGGGCGCTGCTCGGGCTCGGCGGCGACGAGGCGGCGCCGCTGCTGCTCGACTTCGCCGGCCGGGCCCATACCTTCCTGGTCGCCGGCCCGCCCGGGTCCGGACGCAGCAACACCCTGGCCACGCTGGCCGTGTCGCTGCTGGCGGGGGGCACCAGCCTGGTCGTGCTCACCCCGCGGGAGTCACCGCTGCGCCGACTGGCCGCCCACCCGCAGGTCACCCTGGCCGCCCCGGAGGTTCTTTCCGGCGCGCAACCGCTGGTGGTCGAGGGGCCGGCGGTCCTGCTCGTCGACGACGTGGACCTGTTCGGGTTCAACTCCCCGCTCGAACCCGCCCTGCGCGCCATCGTCGCGTCCGGGCGGGACCGCGGGGTGGGGCTCGCCTACGCGGGCAGCGGCGAGGTGCTGTCCCAGGCGATCAGCGGCTGGCTGGGAGAGGCACGGCGCTCCCGGCAGGGAGTGCTGCTGGCGCCGCAGACGTCGCTGGAGGGCGACCTGGTCGGCAGCCGCATCCCGGTGAGCCTGCTGCGCGGCGGGGTGCGTCCCGGCCGCGGCTACGTCGCCGACGTCACCGGGACGCTGCGCGCCATCACCATCCCGCACACCGTGCTGAAATAGGGGCCGGCCCGCTCAGGTGTTCGCGGGCGGGCTGGCCAGAGTGGCGTCCATCGTCTGCAGGTTCTGCGCGATGGCCTGGAAGCTCTGGCCGAACTTCGGGATGTTCGCGATCGCGCTGGTCAACGAGGCGTTGAACTCGGTGTACTGGGCTTCCATCACCGGGCTTGACTGCTTCATCCACAGACCGCCCGTGCTGGTCAGCAGCTGCGAGACCTGGCCCTGAAGCTGGGTGAGGGTTGCGGTGATCTCGTCGAAGGCGCTGGCGAGCCGGCTCGCGGTTGTGTTGACCAGGGCGTAGTCGACGTCGATGTCGGGCATGAGCTGGCGTCCCCCTTCAGGAGCTGCTGATCGCCGCGTCCATCGCCTGCAACTGCGAGGCGATGTTGCTGAACTGGTGGGCGAAGCTGATGATGTTGTTCACGGCCGTGGTGATCGAGGTGTTGAAGTCGCTGTACTGCTTCGACAGGACCGGGCTCGACTTCACCAGCCACAGGCCGCCGTCGGCGGTCAGCAGCGCCGTCACCTCTGCCTGCAGCGAGGTCAGCTTCGGGACCGTGTTGTTGACGGCGCCGGTCAGGATGCCGTTAACGGTGTCGATGCTGGCGTAGTCGATGGAGATGTCGGCCATGGTGCTCCTCCTTCGGTCCCGGCGTCGCCTGACAGGGTGGGTCCGGCGCGGGACGGGTCACTCGTTGATGGGGGTGTACGGGTCGTACTCCGGCGGCGGGTCCTCGTGGGAGCTCTTCGTCCACCGGTCCTTGTTCGGGTCGCCGGTGTAGACGTCGGTGCCCTTCGGGCCGGTGACGGTCTTCGTACCGGTGCCGTCGGGGTTCACGGTCACCTCGGTGGTGGTCGTGTCCCCCTTGGGATCGACGGTGACGCTGTGATAGGCCCCGTTCTGACCCGGGGTGACCGTCGTCTTCGTGGTGCCGTCGTCGGTGGTGCTGGTCATCACGGTCGTATGGTCCGGGCTGGTGTTCTTGGTGATCACCTCCGTGGTGCCGTCCGAATGGGTGACAGTGGTCGTGTAGTCGACGTTGTCGGTCTCTCCGTTGCCGTCGAGGTCCTGGTAGGTGTACGTGGTCGTTTCCGTGTACGACAGGCCGTCCGTGGTGTGGACGGTGCTCGTCTCGGTGACGACCTTTCCGGTCCCGTCCACCTGCTGGGCGGTCGACGTGATGGTCCCGTCCGGCGAGGTCACGCTGGTGGGCTGGGCGCCGGGATCCTTCGGCGGCGGCCGGTCCGGGCCCCACAGCGGGATGGTGGCGGTCCGCAGCACCCCGTCCTTGTCGTAGTACTGGTACTTGATCACCTGGTTCTTGGAGGTCTCGTACTGCTTCCAGGCGAGCTCCTCGGCCTGCCACTGGTCGATCTCGGCCTGCAGCAGGGCGGCGTTCGCCTTGGTGGCGAGGTCGGAGTCCTGGTCGGAGAACGCCGTCGCGACGCTTTCGAGCAGGCTCGCCAGGTCCTCCAGCTTCTGCATCGAGTCCTGGAACGGCTTGTGGCAGGTGGCGTAGAACGCGCTCAGCGCGGCGTACAACGTCGAGTTCCCGATGGCGTCCGAGCCGACCTCGCCGCCCGCGCTGACCACCGAACGCCCGCTGACCGCGTCGACGTCCGTCCCGATCTGCGCGCGCAGGCTGCGCAGGCTGCCCGCCAGCCGGTGCAGCAGTCCGTAGTCGAGTACGAGGTCAGCCATGGCGGCTCCGGTCCCTCCTGTCCGCGTTGCTGCCCGGGTTCGGGTGCTGCCAGGGTTGGGTGCTGTCCGGATTCGGCGATGGCCTCCGGCGCGGGCCCGCGGCGCCGGTACCGTCCGACGCCCCCACCACCTACTACGCGCAGCGGATCCCCGACGGTTCGGTGATTCTTCCGTCGGCGATGAACCCTGCCGTGGCGCGGATGCGTCTGGAGTAGGGGGGCCGGTGTCCTTGTGGCGGTGGTTCCTCTGAGAGGCCGTGCCCGCGGGCGGCCCGCAGCGGATGCCGGGAGGCCGAGATGCCACGACCGACCGACTGGTCACCGTTGGGACTGCCACGCGATCCCACCCCCGGCGACCCGGAGGCGCTGGCCGCCGTCGCCGACTTCATGCACGCCATGGCCGGCAATGCCGACACCGCCAGGACCGGGCTCAACCAGGTCGTCTCGTCGACCGGGGACGGTGCCTTCGTCGGCAAGACCGCGGACTGGCTGCGGGACACCATCTCCGCCGCGATCCAGGACTTCATCGGCGGGGTGAGCGAGGCGTTCCAGCTTACCGAGCCGGCCGTACGCAGCTACATCTCGGCGCTGCGGGAGGCGCAGTCCCGCGCCGACCAGGCGCTCGCCGAGGCGACCGGCCTGGCGCAGGACGACACCCGCCGGACCACCCTCGCCGGCGACGCGACGCACGCCGGCGAGGATCTCGATCGGGCCGCGAAGGGTGCCGCCGCCACGATCCGTGCGGCCCGCGGCCACATCCACTCGCCGAACCCGAAGAAGTCCGCCTGCGACGTCTTCTGGGAGATCTTCGGCTGGATCGTGCTGGCGATCTCGGTCGTGGCCATCTTCACCGGTGGGCCACTGGGTCTGATCGCCCTCGGGTTGGGCGCGATCATGGCGGTCAAGGCCGTGGTCGACTTCGTCGAGGGCAAGACGAACATCGCCGGGCTGCTGCTCGGCCTGCTCGGTCTGCTCGGCCCGTCGACCAAGCCTCTGATCGCACTGTCCACGCTGAAGGAGATCGCCGGCGCCACCGCCAAAGTGATCAAAGATGGCCTGAAGTCCGTGGGAACGGCGGTTCCCAAGATCGGTGCGGCGTTCTGGGAGACCGCCTCGAAGATCAGTTTCGGTGCGGTGGTCGCCGGCGTCGAAGACATCGCGACGTCGGTGGCCAGCACGATCCGCGACGGCGGCCTGTGGGTGTTCAAGGCCTTCACCACCGTGGACGGTCTCGCCGCGAGGGGCCTGATCACGCTGAGGGACTTCGCGCTGGCCGCCCCGGCGGACTCCGTGCGCCTGCTGCGTTCGATCGCGAAGGCGGGCGGCGAACTGCCGGCCGCGCTCGTCACCAGCGTGCGGGCCATCCCCGGATACGCCCGCGATGTCGTGACATTCGTCGGCGACGGCCTGGCCGCGGTGCCCAGGGTGCTCAGCAAGGAGTTCGGCCAGTGGAAGTGGTTGAAGATCTTCCTTCCGCTGGACGGCACGGAGATCGGCGTGCTTGGCGTGCACGACGCCTTCCGCCTGTCCGTACTCGGCCGCGGTCTGGGCCGCGCCGGGGTCTTCCCCGACCTCGCCAGCAAGGTGACGCAGGCGACCGGCGGGGCACTGCGGCTCAGCGACGGCATCCTGCGCGCGGTGAACCCGCCGGAGCCCGCCCTGCCGCACACCGGGTCCGGCCTGATCCTGGCACAGCCGGACCATGGCGTCTCCGCCATGGCCACGCATCTCGGCGATGGCGTCTCGGCCCAGACGGGGGACGCCGCCGGCCTCAACGCCGGCCTCAACGCGGGACACATCCTGGTGGGCCAGCCCGGCACGCTGTCCACGGGCATGACGAGCACGGCCGGCCTGGCGCACGGCGTGCCCCTGCCCGGGACCCTGGGATCGACGGCGGCCGTGCACCCGGGCGGCATCGTCACCCCCGCCGGCGACCTGGCTGCGGCGAGTGTCACCGGGATGCATTCCGGACTCGGCGACCTGTCCTCACCGGCCCGGCTCGCCGCCCACCACGCTGGTGACGTCCAGGCCACCGGGCTGCCCGAGCTGCACGCGGCACTGAACGGCGACATTTCGGCGATGAAGCTGAACGACAGCCGGGTCGCCTTCAACCTCGGCGCGGACGACGACGGACGGATCATGATCGGCGCCGGTGCCGTGAACCTGTCGGCGTCGTCCTCGTTCGCCGGCAGCGTCGGTCACGCGGGACACCTGCCCACACCCCCCTCGCCGGCGGTGAGCGCCAGCCACGCGGAGCTGTCCGGAGCGGCCCACCTGACGCCGGATGATCTCACCGCCGGCTCCCTGACACCCGGTCACCTGACGCCGGGCTCCCCGACGGGGGGTGGAGCGGCACACGACGTCGCGGGCTCGGTCTCCTCGCCGGGATCGGCATCGTCGCGGGTCTCCACCCCACCCGCGACGACAGTGACCCACGACGCGAGCGCGGGTCCGGCCGCGTCCACCACGACGGCCGGATCGGGGGCGCTGCCCGGCACCCGGGCGGCGACGGACGGGTCGACGACGGCCGGACCGGTGCCGGATGCTGCCCAGGCTGCCCAGGCCAAGCTGGTCATCGGGGCCGGCGGTGTGGAGATCCGCGGCGAGGCGGCGGCGCCGGCTCGGACGCCGCCGTCCTCGTCGCTCGCGTTGGTCGGCGCCCATGGCGTGCCCACCGAGCCGCTCGGCGACGTCGCCCAGCTCGCCGGTCTGGCCCATGCCGGTTCCGTGGCGTCCCGTCACGCGCCGGTGGGCCAGTCGACGCGCGACGCCCTCGACCTGCTGGCGGCGCCACCGCGGGACGCGGGTCGCTCGGCCGTCACCTCGGTCCCGGACGGGGTGAGCGCCAGGATGGCCGAGCCGGCCGAGGCGGGCGAGCGCGGCGTGCGGCCGGGGTTCGACACCGCGGGTGTGCCCGCGGCGCGGCTGGAGGGCACGGTGCTACCTCAATCGGCACCGCGGCCCGAGGGAGCGGCGTTGGGCGACGTGGCGGTGCGTCCCGACGTGGCGGTGCGTCCCGACGTGGCGGTGCGGTCTGATGGGGCGGTGCGGCCCGACGGGGAGACGGCCGGGTCGGCTTCCTCGGCTTCCTCGACGCCGCCGGCCGCGCACGGCGACCGGCCTGACGGCGAGGAGTTCGACGCCGCGCTCGACAAGATCGCCAGTACTGCCGGGGCGGTGCGCCGCGCCCGGGATGGCCTGAACGTCGCCCCGTTCATCCATGCCGCCAACCCGGCGCAGAAGGCGCTGAAGGTGGCCCAGGCCGAGCGGAATCTACGGATCGCCGAGTCGGTCCAGCAACGGGCGATCGAGAGTCTGCGGGCGCGGGGTGTACCCGACCCCGTCGCGGCGGCCGGTGACCATGCCTGGGCACGGTTCCGGATGGCCGAGACCCAGTTCGCCGAGGCCCGAGCCGACTACCAGCTTCATCATCCGGGCGGCCGCCCGCTCGACCCGGAAACGTCATCCGTGCCGAAGAGCAAGCCGGACAGCACCCCGGCCCAACTGGCCGCCGAGGACCGGCTGCGAGGCGCCCTGGCCGGGCTCGCGACCGCCGAGGAGCGTCTGCACAGTCTCGACCTCGACGTGAACCGGTTGCGCTCGGCGGATGACGAGGCGCTGCGCCTCTCCCTGCTCGAGCACCCCCGCCTGCCCGGCGGCGGCTGGGGCCAGTCAGGCCTGGAGAAGATGGCTGGTCGGGTCCTTTCCGACGGGCTGCGGTTCGAGTCCACCACGCCCGATGGGATTCTCTCCTACCTCAACCCGTTCAGCTACTTCGCTGACAAAACCGGCCACCTCGTCGATCACCAGAGTCGCCTGCGCCTCGAAGGAACCGTCACCGTGCTCGACCACGGCGGGTTCCGCATCACGGACCAGCTCGATTCGGCCAGGTACCGCGAGTACGACAGCGAGGGGGCCCTGATCGCTTACAGAGGCGGAGTCGATCTCACCGGCCTGCGGGGCCCCTTCGGCCACCTCGATGTCGACGCCGAGCACGTGACGCTGCAAGCGCCAGGAGGAGAGGCCCGGGGGGTCGACTACGAGCGGGAGGATGGTGACCATCTGATTTCGTATCCGGGTGGGGATGGTTCGTGGTGGCGGTTTGGTGCGGATGGTGGTCTGTCTGGTTTTGAGCTGCCGGTGCGCGATGTGCCAGGGGCGGCGGATAGCCGGCTGCGGGTGGATGTGGCGGGGCAGGGGTCGCGGGCGTGGTTGCAGCGCGATGGTGAGCTGGGCGCGGAGTTCCGCTACGAGTGGCGGGATGACCAGCATGTGCTTACGCGTGCGGATGGTTCGTGGTGGCGGTTTGGTGAGGATGGTGGTCTGTCTGGTTTTGAGCTGCCGGTGCGCGATGTGCCAGGGGCGGCGGACAGCCGATTGTCGGTGGATATGACGGGGGCGGAGCCGCGAGCGTGGTTGCAGCGCGATGGGGCGCAGGGAGCGGAGCTCCGCTATGCGTGGCAGAACGGTCATCATGTGATCACTGGCCAGGCGGACATCGTGTGGTACCGGATCGATGCGCAGGGAGATCTGGTCGCGCAGCGAACCACCGTCACCGGCCTCCACGGGGCGCCGGACGGAACGGTGGAGATGAACCTGCGCGCGCATACCGGCAGCCACATTGACGCTGACGGTTTCCAGCGAGACTGGAGCACCCTGGCCGTAGCGCAGAACGGTGAGGTCCGGCTCGGGAACGCGGCGGGCGGCTCGCAGCGGCTCCGCAGCGATGGGCAGATCCTCGAGGAGGTCATCGTGCCGCATGACATCCACGGAAACGGTGGTTCCACCCGGATCGAGGCCCAGCGGGCCGCAGACGGCGGTATCACCATGCGGCTCATGGACACGAACACGAATAGTGAGGTGCCGAACTCCCGCGTCACCCGCGACGGTGCTGGTAGCGGCTACCGCGTCGCTGATATCAGCACGGTGGCCCACGGCGCCGATTACAAGGCTTTCCGCGTGGATGGGACCCTGCGGTCGGAGAAGATCTCCTATCTGCTCAGGAAGGGTGGCGGCGACAACACGCACCTGTGGATCGACTACGCCGCTGCCAACGCCCCGGCCGATGCCCGGGGCACGTGGACGTGGCGGAACGCCCAGGACCGCCAGCTTACGGGTCGCCCCGAGGCCCGGCCTGCGCCGCCGCAAGGTCAGCAGGCGGCACCGGGCCAGGCCGCGGCCCCCGCCCAGGCGGCGCCGTACCGCTACGGCAGCGGTGGCACCGTGACGGTGAAGGCAAACGGTGACCTCCAGCTCGTTGGGGCCGACAAGACTCCGTTCTACTGGCGGGAACATCTCGAGCCCGTTCCAGACATCCAGCACCCCGCCGTCCTGGAGATCTTCCGAGACGGGAAGGGTGAGAGATACTGGCACCAGTGGACCGGTGCCGCCCATGGCCAGCTCGGTGCGCACGCCGCCCGCGGAAGAAGACTTTTCAAGGACCTTCCCGAGGGTCGCCTGTGGAAGGACTACCGGCACGGCACGCTGTGGGATCCGGCGGTACGGGAGTACCGGATAACCGCCGACGGTGGAATGGTCCGGGCCGAGCGTTGGCAGGATGGGTCATGGCAGTGGTACCGCTACGACAAGGCCGGCGTGCGCACCGCCGAAGGGACGCGCGATTTCCTGGGCTGGGGGCGGGGTTGGCAGGACACTCTGCTCGCTCCGGACAGCGATGTCGTCCAACGGTACTGGTCCGCGTTCAACTTCTTCCCCGACGCGCTGCACTACCGTGAGCATGCCGTGAGTGGGCGCAACGGTGAATTTGAGGTGGGCGGCGCCTACAAGGAGTTCTCCCCGCAGATCAAGGACACCGGTACCCTTGAATCCCTCCAGAACGGTAATACGCTGCAAACGGTGCGATGGGCCGAGCAGCGTCCGCCGCAGCGTTTGTGGAAGGGTGTGGGTCGGGTCGACTTTCGGACGTCGGACCAGATTCTCGGCGACAGCCGGTACCAGGTCTTCCGCTGGGTCGAGCGGAACGACAACAATGTGGTGGCCTCCGGGGTCCGAGTGGTCACCCCCGACGGGTCGTTCTCCGATTTCATCGGGCGGGGAGACTTCGTCCGCGGGGCGCTTAAGCTCGAGAACGGCAACACGGTCGAGATCGGCCGCGATGCGAGCGGTAAGTGGGCTTCTCTGGCGAACAACGCGAACACGACTGGGCGGCGGGATCTGCCCTGGCGGGAGATCAACTCGGCGAAGGTCGTCCAGGAGGAGGGCCAGCGGTACTTCCTCAATGACGGTCGGCACTGGGTTGACGCGGCAACCGACCCGGAGGCCGGCGGCCACTCGGCCGTCCGATACACCGGAGCGGGTGGCGCCGTGACGCATATCGTCCGCCGGGCGGACCGGCCGCGCTTCGACCCGGATCGGCGGCCCGACAATCCGTATAACCCGGGGGATGTCGGTGAAACGATCACGCGGAACACCATGGGTCAGATCGTCGGGCGCCGAGAGCAATGGTGGCCGGACCAAGCGCCCCAGGATGGCCAGGCTGCCCCCGCAGGCATCACGGTAACCGCCTTCGGCCACCCCCGCAAAGGTGCCTGGCAGTGGACTCAGGGCGCGAACACCGGCCTACGCAAAAGTATCCGCAACAGTCACCGGGACGGGGCGTGGGACGACTCCTACCGCGACTTCCGGGCCGGGAACAACGGCCAGACCCTCATCCGCGAGCTGCATGCCCTGGAAAAAGGTCGGGCGCTGCTCGCGAAGCAGGACGCGAACGGGACCTGGCGCGCCGAGATCCATGACGCCGCAGGAAACCTGGTTCCGAATAGCAGGGCGACCCGGGAGTTCTTGCACCAGGGCCAGTGGCAGGCGACGCCCCCGGCGGGTACTAAGCCTGTTCCCTGGCGGGACGTCGTCACTGTCCCGGACGGTCAGGGTGGCGTGGCCACCACGATCGCGCGCGAACTGGCGGATGGTCGGGTTCGGGTGTACGGCGCCGCACGTCCGATGAACAGCGCGGTCGGGCACGGAGCATGGAAGGATTACGACCAGAACGGGGTCTTCCGCGAGCGGGTGCACAAGGGCGACGGTGTCTACCGGGAGTCGGAGTCCTCCCACAAGCAGTGGCGCGAAACCGATGAGACCGGCCGGCTGCTGCGTTTCCGCTCCATGTCGGGCACGGTGTGGGAACGTGGGCCGTTGCGGTGGTCGATCCAGCACGCGCATTTCACCCCGGTGGGCCGCGAGTTCGAGGCCCGGGGCTGGGCCAGCGAGTTCCGCGGCTGGAATCGCATGCTGCGGGAGTCGAACCGCCGGCAGTACACGACCGCCGACGGGCTGTCCGGCACCTTCCAGAGCACGTGGGTGCAGACCGCCCAGAAGATCTCACTGGACTTCGCCCAGGACTTCGCCCTGGACTTCCTTGTCCAGTCGCTGGTCGCCCTCGCCTTCAACAACGGTCAACTCAATCCGCAGGACTGGTACCGGGCGTTGCTCGGCGCGGGCGTCGCCAGCGGAGTGAAGGGTGTCAGCGGTCTCGTGCACGACCGGGTGGGGATTGTGAAGAGTACGAAGGACGGCCTGGCCAACGTCGACAGCGGCAAGGACTTCAACCGCAGGCCCTACAACCATGACAAGTTCTGGGACAACGACTGGGCGTCCACGGAGAACCCGACCCGGTGGCGGCAGGCCAGCTACGACTACTTCGTCGGCACCTTCCTCGTGGGATCCGTCTCCTCCTTCGCCGCCAACGCCGTCAACGCCGCCGTCTTCGGCCTGCCCCATGACTACGTTCCTCTGCACGGCAGCCATGCTGGGCTCGCCGGCGCGTGGGGTGCCGCCGGCTCGCTGATCACGGGAGCGGCGTTCGGCAGCCTCCGTACCTTCGGCCATATCCTCGGTTCCGGGCGCTACTTCCACAAGGGTGGCCTGCCTGATATCGGTCTGCAGCTCACCGAACGGTTCATCGAACGGACGGTGGGAGCGGCGCTGCTACTCAAGGCCGCGGGTCTGCGACCGCAGGACAACGTGCCCTCGCCGGAAACGGAGCCCGCGACGACTCATCTGGTTCTCTCCCCGACGATGGTCTTCGCTCCGATCCCCCCGCCCGCCGGGTCCGGTTGGGGCGACTGAGGGGAGGCGGCGCGGACGGACCCGGCGCGGGCGCGCCAAAGGCGGTGGGTCCGTCGGATGGGTCGGGTCGGGTTGTGCGGGGGTGCCGGGTGTGGCCGGCCAGGGGTCAGGCGGGATGAGTGGGAGAGCGGATGCGCAGGGTGCGAGGCGGCCGGCGGGACGGCGGGCCGGCCGAGGACGCCGGCCTGGCCCAGCCAGGCATGCCGGATCCGACGGGCGGCATGCCTGGCTCGACCGGCGGCTATCCGGGTTCGACGGGCGCCATGCCGGGTTCGACGGGTGGCGCGCCGGGTACGGCGTCGGCGTCCGCGTGGGACGGGCCGGACGCGTCCGGCGGGTCCGGCGGGTCGCCGTCCGCAGGAGGGTCCGGCGCGCTGGGGGTTCGGGTCGGGGCGGGCGGGTTCGCGACCATCGCCGCGGCGCTGCGAGCCGTGTCGGATGGCGGCTCGGTGTCCATCGCGCCGGGACGCTATGCGGAGCGGCTGGTGCTCGACCGGGACGTGTACCTGGTCGCCGCGGCCGGGCCCGGCACGGTCTGGCTGTCGGGCGACGCCCCGGTGATCGTGCGGGCCGCGGTGTCGATGCGCGGGCTCGGGCTGGTCGGTGCCGATCCCGCCGAGGCTGTCCTGGTCGTGGTCGCGGGCGTGGTCAACCTGGCCGACTGCGCCCTGGTCGGTGGCCGGGTCGAGATCACCGGTGGGTCCGCGCACCTGCGTACCTGCCGGCTTTCCGGCGCTTCCCTGGCCGGGCTGCACGTGCTTGGCGAGGGTGTCGCCTCGCTCGAGGGCTGCGTGATCGAGGCCGTCGCCGGCACGGGGGTGGTCGCCGCCGGGGCCGCCGTGCTTGACCTGGTCAGTACGCGGATCAGCCGGGTCACCGGCTCGGGCCTGCGGCTGCGGTCCCGCGCGACGCTGCGGGCCCGGGACTGCGAGATCAGCCAGGTCGACCGCAGTGGCCTCCTGGTCGAACAGGAGGCCACCGCGGATCTCGCCGACTGCCTGTTCTGGTACCCCGGCGGCGAGGGGGTCCGCATCCTGGGCGCTGCCGTGCCTCCCGACACCGGGACTCCGTCCGCTGTCGAGATGCCGTCCGCCGTCGCGCCTCCGTCCGCCGTCGAGATGCCGTCTGTCGTCGGGACGCCGTCTGTCGTCGTCGGGACGCCGCCTGTCGCCAGGACGCCGTCCGTCGTCGAGATGCGGCCTGGCATTGGCGACGAGACGGCCGGTGTGGGCGCGGGCGATGCGGACGCCGTCGATGGCCGGCCGGACCCCGGCGCCGGGGAGCCGAGCGCCGGGGAGCCGGGCACCGGGCAGGGGAATACCGCGGAGCGGGACACCGCGAAGCCGGAGGCTGCCCGCGTCCGCCTGGCGGCGTGCGAGATCGTCCGCGCCGGTACCGACGGGCTGCTGGTCGAGGGCGGCTCCGGCGTGGTGTTGCGCGGATGCCGGATCCGGCGGTCCGGCCAGGCCGGTGTGGTGGCCCTCGGCGACGCCGACGTGCGTATCGAGGACTGCGAGATCGACGCCGCCGGTACGAGCGGTCTGGTCGCCCGCGGCGGCGCCCGGCTGCGTGGCACCGGCGGGGCGGTGCGCGGGAGTACGGCGAACGGGGTGTTCGTGACCGATGCCGCGCGGACCGAGCTGACCGGTCTCGCCGTTGAGAACAGTGGGTACAGCAACGTCCACATCGGCGCGGACGCGCACGCCGCGCTGTCCGGGGGCTGGCTGCGCGGAACTCCCGAACACGGCCTGCACGTCGCGGGTGCGGCGGTCGCGCGGCTGTCCTCGCTGATCGTCGATGGCAGTGGGATGTCGGGCATCCAGGTGGACGGCACGGCGTCGCTCGTCGCCGACGGGTGCGCGATCGAGCATGGTGCCACCGGGCTCTCGGTGGCCACCGGGTCGTCCGCGCGGTGGGTGGACGGTCAGATCACCGGCACCGGCGGGGTCGGCGTCCAGATCGCCGCGGGTGCGCAGGTGAGCCTGCGGGCCTGCCGGATCGACCGGACCGGGACGGCCGGGGTGGTGCTGGCCCGCGACGCGCGGGCCAGCTTCGACGACTGTGAGATCGCGAACGCCGGTGGCTCGGCTCTGGTGGTGTGGACCGGAGCGGACCCGCAGGTCCGCGCCACGAAGCTGCGCCGGCCGGCGAAGAACGGGCTGTTCGTCGGAGACGGCGGGGCCGGAACGTTCACCGACTGTGAGATCTCCGGCGCCGAGTTCCCGGCCGTGCATGTGGGTGCGGGCGCCCGGCCACGGCTGGTCGGCTGCCGGGTCCTGGACTGTGAGACGGATCTGAGCCTCGCCGACAGCGCCGAGCCGGAGTTCGACCGTTGCGAGGCCGTCGGCGTGCGCGACCCGCACCTGCCACGCCGCCCCGACGCCGGCCGTGGCCCGGGCCGGCCGGCAGCCCCGTACGGGCCCGACGAAGGCGGCGGTCACGGCGGCGGTGGCCGCGGCGGCGGGCAGCGCAAGGCCGGTCACGGCGCGGGATCCGAGGAGGGCGAACATCCGGCGCAGAGCCTGGAGGAGCTGCTCGCCGAGCTCGCCGAGCTGGTCGGGCTGGACCGGGTCAAGCAGGATGTCGGTGCCCAGGTCAAGCTCATGCGGATGGTCCGGCGCCGACAGGAGGCCGGTTTTCCCGCGCCGCCGCTGAGTCGGCACCTGGTGTTCGCCGGTAATCCGGGGACCGGGAAGACGACGGTGGCGCGGCTCTACGGACGGCTTCTCGCCGCGCTCGGTGTCCTCGAACGCGGCCATCTCGTCGAGGCCGACCGTTCGACGATGGTCGGCGAGTACGTGGGCCACACCGCGCCGAAGACCCAGGCGGTCTTCCAGCGGGCGCTCGGCGGCGTGCTGTTCGTCGACGAGGCGTACTCCCTCGTCCCAGCGCATCTCGGCAGTGACTTCGGCCAGGAGGCGATCGCCACCCTGGTCAAGCTGATGGAGGACCACCGCGACCGGGTCGTGGTGATCGTGGCCGGCTATCCGGCGGAGATGGCCCGGTTCGTCACGTCCAATCCCGGTCTTGCCTCCCGGTTCTCCCGGGTCATCACCTTCGAGGACTACACCGCCGCGGAGCTCACCCAGATCGTGGCCACGCAGTGCCGTGAGCACCGGTACGAGCTGCCCGATCCGACTGTCCTGGCCCTCGACGCCTATTTCACGGCGCTTCCCCGCGGTCGCGGCTTCGGCAACGGTCGGCTGGCTCGGCAGCTGTTCCAGCGGATGACGGAGAACCAGGCCCAGCGGGTCGCCGAGCTTGCCGAACCGACCACGGATGATCTGCTGCGGCTCGATCCGGCGGATCTCCCCGCGGCCGACGTCGGGCAGTGAGCCGGCGGCCGCCGATCGGGACCGTTCGGCGGCGAGTGCCTGAACGGGAACCGTCCACCTGGTGTGGAGACGACGAACTGAAGGGGGCATTTATCTGACTTAGTAGATAAATTGCGACAATCGCGTATTCTTCCGCTGTGTCGCGGGCCGGGCGCGTCGCGCGGTCAAGGTCGGTTCCGAGGAGGTTCCGCGGATGGCGGACCCGCTCGCCCGTGGGTCGCCGGTCGGCGCGCAGGCCGGCGCCGTCGTCCGGACGCTCTTTGACGAATGCGCCGCCGATCTGCTGCGCTACGCCCGGCGGATCAGCCCTGACGACGCGGGCCGCGCCGAGGACCTGGTGCAGGAGACGTTTCTGCGGGCGTGGCGGCACCGCGACGAGCTCGCTGCCCACAGCAATGCACGCGCCTGGCTGTTCCGAGTGGCGCGCAACCTCGCCGTCGACTGGCACCGCCGGCAGGCGGCCCGTCCCGCCGAACGGAGCCTGCTGGCCGCCGACGACGCGCTGCTGGCCGCCACCCCGGCGGCGCAGGCGGCGGAAGCTCTGAACGCCGTGCTGCTGCGGGTGGAGCTGGTCCGGGCGTTGCGGGCGCTGTCCGACGTACACCGCGCGACCCTTGTCCACCTGCACTACCTCGACCGCACCCAGCTCGAAACCGCCGGCCTGCTGGACGTCCCGCTCGGCACGGTCAAGTCCCGCCGTCACGTCGCCGTGCGGGAGCTGCGCGGGCAGCTCGGCCGGCGGGGCATCCACGGCGCCTGACGGGTGAACGGTGACCGAGACCGAGGCCGTGGTCGAGGTCGTGCGGGCAGGCGGTCGACGCGCGGTGGCGGTCGGGCAACGGCGGTGAAATCCACCGGCCGTACTGTGACCAGAACACGGTCCCTGTGGACGGCACACGCCGGGCCGTACGGCGTCCAGGGCGGCGAACAGAGGTGGAGACTGTGACCATGGATGGCGACGGGCCCGCGCAGTTCTCCGAGTTCGGGGTGTTTCCGCTCGATCCGGCCGAGCCGGATCCGATGCAGGTCCCAGGCTTCGAGAAGTTCTACCGGCGGTACGGGTTCGTGCTGCTGCGCGGGCTGCTGTCGGACGCGCTGGTCGACCAGATCGAGACCGAGTGCGTCCAGGCACAGCGTGCGGTGCTCCAGGGGGCGGTCTCCGAACGGTATGGCTCCACCCAGTACCTGGACGCGCGTTTCGCGGAGGCGGGGACTCCGAACGACTCGTCGGCGGGGTCTTCGTCGGCGGGGTCAGAGCCGTACGTGAACTACGTCGAGCACGTCGAGGAGCTCTCGCCGGCGGTGAAGACGGCCGCGTCACATCCGTCGCTGGTCAGAGCCCTGCGGGGGCTGCTCGGTAGTGAGGTCTGGACGCTCGGTGAGGCCGGTTCCGGGGTGGTCTACCAGGACGCCCGGCCGGGCCGTGAGTCGGGCTACACCCGCATCGGCTGGCATTCTGACTGGCAGGCGATGCCGAGCCTGGACGTCTGGCCGGGCGCCGCGTTCACCATCCACGTGGACGCGACGAGCCCCGCCAACGGATTCCTGCGGGTCGTGCCCGGTTCGCATCAGTGGGCGACCCCGCCGCCCTACCGCAACATCAACAACGCGCCGGTGCCGGACGACGCCCGTCCATCCGGGGGGTACACCGACACCCCGCCGCCGTTCCCGATGCCGCTGGGTTTCGAGAAGGTCCCCGGCGAGATCGCGCTCTACGCCGAGCGCGGCGACGTCCTGCTGCATGACGCCTACCTGTGGCACTCCGCCGCCCGCGCCACCGACGACGCCACCCTGCGCCGCCACGTTCGCTCCGGCTACTACGCCGGCGACCGCGCCAGCTACCGCGAGCAGTTCGTCAAGAACGCCGCCCGCTGACGACCGGGCCCCGCACCAGCTCCAGGGCGCGACGCAGTTCCGCGTTCTCTCGGCTGAGGCGACGAATCTCGGCCTGGTGGCGGCGTAGTTCCACATAGCCGCGAACACCCTGGGTAGCTGGACCGTCCCCGCGGGTCTACTCGTACACCGGCACGCTGGCCGTCGGCCGGACCCTCACCACCCTGACGCCACCCGGCGCGACCACCACGCCCGCCGGAGTGTTCGGCCCCGGTTGGACGTCGAACATTCCTGGCCCGGCGTCGGGCTCGGCGAACCGGATTTTGACTGACAGCACCGACTCCGGCGGCTACGTCACCCTGACGTCGGCGGAAGGCGCGCCTGCGGTCTACACCAGGGTGGGCTCCGGCAGTTATCCGTACCGCTATGCCGGCGTCGCCGACACCGCCGCGGACGGGTCGACGCTCACCAAGGATTCCGCGACCCAGTTCACCCTCGCCGAGGTCGACGGCACCCGCACGACCTGGAACTCGGCGACGGTCGGCGGCTCGACGATCTGGGTCGACGACCGGGTGGTGGAACCCGGCAACGCGAACACCTCCACGTTCACCGTGGACGCCCAGGGTCGCACGACGCGGATTCTGGCGCCTGTACCCGCCGGAGTGAACTGCTCAGGAGCCCTCGGCGCAGGCTGCCGGGCCCTGACGATCAGCTACGCGACGTCCACCACCGCCACGGCCGACGGCGGGGACCCGGCGACGTGGGGTGACTACACCGGGCGGATCAGCTCGATCTCGATGTCGCTGAACGGGGCGGCGCCGGTCGAGGTCGCCCGGTACTGACGACCTCCGCGTACGACGGAAGTTCCGACACCGACACCCGCAAGACGACCAACGGTTACGAGGCGAAAACCGGCGGCGACGCCGCCACCTCCGGCTGGACGCTGCGCCGGCCGACCACCGTCGCGACCTGGATGGGCGGTGGGCGCAGCCGAGCTCGGGTAATCCGCTGCCGGTCAGTACGTACACGTACAACAACCTGAACGAGCCCCTGACCGAGGTTGAGACGGTCAACTCGACGACCCGAACGGCCACCACCGGCTACGACGCCGCAGGCCGAAAGACGTCGCTCGCCGTCGCGGTCAGCCCCGTCGCCGATGGGGGAGCCGCTGTCCCGAACGCGACGTTCGGCTACAGCGCTGACAACGGCCTGCCGACCACCACGACCGCGGGTGGGATCACCCTGACCACCGGCTACGACACCTGGGGCCAGGTGTCCTCGCAGACCGACGCCGACGGCAACACCGCCACCACCACGTTCGACGCCGACGGCCAGCCGGCGAGTGTCAGCGACGGCAAGGGCGTCTACGCCTACACGTTCGACAGCGCGACCGAGCATCGCGGACTGGTCACCTCGCTGAACATCGGGGCCGGTTCAGCCCCGTCCACGTTCACCGCGACCTACAACGGTGACGGCAAGCTCGCGACGCAGACCTATCCGAACGGTCTTGTCGCGACCAGCCAGTACGACAACACCGCCCGCCCAACCGCACTCACCTACGCCAAGAGCGGTACGACGTGGCTCGGCTACAGCGAGATCGACAACATCAACGGCCAGGGCCGGATCGTCGGTACTCCGAATCAGGGCATCGAGTATCTCTACGATCTCTCCGGCCGGCTTTCCCTCGCCCGGGACGTCCGCGCCGCAAGCGGCACCCAGACCTGCACCTCACGGCGCTACGTCTATGACGCCGACTCCAACCGCTCCCAGGAGATCTCCTATCCCGACGCCGGCACGAACAGCCCCGGCGCCACCTGCAGCACCTCGACCACGCCGACCTACACCCTGAACCACAGCTACGACCAGGCCGACCGGCTCACCGACACCGGGTACGTCTACGACCTGTTCGGCCGCACCACCACCGTCCCGGCCGCGGACGCCGGCGGCACCGCGCTGACCGTGGGCTACGCCGCGGACGACATGGTCGCCTCCGAAACCCAGGGCTCGACCACCCGCACTTACACCCTCGACCCGACCCGCCGGATCCGCTCGTGGACGCAGGGCTCGTCGACCTCGACGAACCACTACACATCCGGGACCGACGACAGCCCCGCCTGGATCGGCGTCACGGGCGGCGCCTGGATCCGCAATATTCACGGGATCGGCAGTGACCTCGCCGCTGTCCAGGACGACACCGGCACCGTGGTCCTGCAGCTCGCCGATATCCACGGCGACATAGTCGCCACCGCCCCAGACACCACCAGCGCCACCTCGACCAGCTCGTTCCAGGAGACCAACGAGTTCGGCAAGCCCTATGACCCCGCCACCGCCTACCCGCGGTACGGCTGGCTCGGCGCCAAACAGCGCTCCCGCGACACCCTCGCCGGCGTCATCCTCATGGGCGCCCGCCTCTACAATCCCAGCACCGGCCGCTTCCTCCAGACCGACCCCGTCCCCGGCGGCTCCGACAACCCCTACGACTACGCCCACCAAGATCCCTACAATTCTTATGACCTCGACGGAAAATGCAGTTGCGGAAATAGCAAAACAATCCTAATTGGTACTCCGAAGGAGCAGGCTTGGAACTATCGGAGCAGTCATCCTCCGAAGACGCGTTGGTGGGTTCTTAGGATCAACAATTGGTCGCTGGCTGCGAATATGGCGTGGCTGAAGAGCGGCCTGAGGCAAGGATTTGGGGTTTGGGCGCTGGCGGATCCGCATCGAACGTACCCTGCGGGCAGTATATTTCGGGCGGAATTGGAATATTTGGCTGCACGTGGGTATAAATGGAGAAGGCAGGGTGATCATTGGGTTGGTTATATTCCTCCGAAATTGAATGCTATTCAAAGATACTTTGTTTGCGGTATTTTCTGTATCTGACGTCCAAGCGATCTTTAGTGGCGAAAAGGTCTTCGTGTGAAACTTGATGATGTTCCGGCAAACGGTGACTTAATCGCGTACAGGAAACGAAATGCGAAGAGGCCCAACCCTGAAGGGGACATGGAGCTTGATGGCTGGCGACTAAACGCTCACCCGGACTTGGTTGAGCGTCTTGGTGAAATTGCTCTAGACTCGAAAGACATAGTGCCCGTCTATGGCATTCCTGTCATAGTTTCAAGAGGAATCGCCGCAGTTGTAGCTACTGGAACCGATTGGTTGATTTTTCGTCTTCCGGGAGCCCCTGCTGGCATTGTTCCGATATCTCCAATCCCGTCCCTAAAGAATAGTCGGGGGTGGTACAGTGTCGACGGATGGCAGCGGGGGGTTCCTGGGGATGTTGCGCTGCGCAACCTGCGTAGTCTGGTGCGGGATGCGATGGTTTACGCCGCAGGCTTGGCCTAATCTCTCCGGTCTACCTAAAGTCTGAAGCTTTATCGGTAAGTCCTGATTTGAGCTGATCCGCACGCCATCATCCCTGTCTTGGTGGGCGTCCTGGCGGGACTCGGAGGTCAAAAGAGCGCGGGGCGCGGGCGCCGGACGGTCAATCGCGACTGGCCGCGGCATCAACGTTTCTCGGCTGGATACCAACGGGTCGGCTTTACCGGGAGTCGGTGAAGGGCACCGGCCCTGCCCACGGAAAGATTGGAGTTACCACACAACAAAAATCCTGAAGAGGGCAGGGGCCGGTGCGCTGCCAGTCTACCGTGGGTCTGTCCGCGGACGAGATCACCGAGATCGTGGGCCGGGTCGAGCGGATCCTCGCGTTCCGTCGCGCTGGCCGGCCGCCGCTGATGGTCCTCGCCGAACAGGTCGAGATGCCGCTCCTCTCTCCGACCCCGTGCCCAGCGCCCGCCACGACCGCGAAGCGATCACCGAGTGCGGCTGGGGGCCGGTGAACATTCACCAAACCAGGTAAATGTTTACCTTTGCACGCCGGCACGCCGACGAGATCATAGAGGCAACAAGGAGATCACTGTTGCTGTAGTACTAGGGTAACTGGTCAGGTCTCGTAGATCGTTTGTTTTTCGTTTCCCGGCTGGTTGGGACGTTGTGATGGCCAGGCTGT
>NZ_JALKFZ020000145.1 GCF_023243075.1 Frankia sp. AiPa1
GGGAGGAGGGCCGCCCCGCCGCCCACCCCCCGCCCCACCGCCCCTGGCGGTCGATTGCCCCGCGGGGGGGATCGACGAGCCAGCCTCACAGTCGCGCTTCACAGGCCCGTCGGTCCGCCGGCGGGCGGCGGTTCGAGCGGGACGGTGGGATCGAGCGCCGAGCGTCGCCCCGGGACGGCCGCGGCGCCCGCATCATCCTCGGGGTTCGCCTCGTCCGCGTCCGCCGGCACCGCCTCGAACGGCACCGCTCTGAACGGCACGGCTCTGGACGGCACCGCTCTGGACGGCACCGCTCTGGACGGCACGACATCGGATGGTGCGGCGGCCGGCAGGGAGCCGGACGGCACGGCGGCGCGTGGGTCGGCCGCTCGAACCGGGCGCCGGGTCTCGGATCCACGCGGCTCCGGCTGGCCGTCACCCGGGCGCCGGGTACCCGCCTCGGGGGCGGCCCCTCGACCGCCGACGAACGCCAGCCACAGGCCGACGAGCAGCCACGCGGCCAGGACCGCGACCGGGCGCCCCCCCGCCGCACCGTCGAAGTAGTCGGTGGAGCGCAGCAGCGTCGCGCCCGCGCCGGGCGGGGCGAACTGGCCGACCTCCCCCCACGGGCGGGGCAGCATCTCCGGCGCCGACGCCGCGGCCGACAGTGCCGAGCCGACGACCATCACGAGCACGACACCCACGAGCCCGGCCACCCCCGCGACCGCGCCAGCACCGACGACCGGCGCGACGACGGCCAGCGCGAGCAGCGTCACCACCGACATCGTCGTCAGCAGCGATCCCGGCAGCACATGCAGGGCACCCCGCAGCGCGACAGCGCCCGCGAACCCGGCGAGCACGGAGAACACCGAGATCGCGGCCAGGCGCGCCGCGCGCGAGCGCACCAGCCGGGTCAGCAGCACCCCGGCCGCGGCCAGGACCAGCACCAGCGGCAGGTACCCGGCGGCAAGACCCCCGCCGCCCTGGTCGCGTGGAGCGGTCGGGACGACGTCGACCACCGGGATCACCAGCCCCGGCATGAACACCCGGATACCGCGGGTGAGCGCCTCGGTCACCGCGGGGCTGGCCGCGGAGGCCACCCTCAGCGTGAGCCCACCGTCGCCGATGACGATCGCCGCATACGCGTCCCGGTCCCGCAGCGCCTGGTCGGCGGCGACGACGCTGCCGACCGTGCGCACCGACAGAGCGCCGGGCTCGACCCGGCTGATCTGATCGGCGAGCGCCCCCGCCGCCGGCTGCGGTCCGACGGTGAGAATCGGCAGGTTCCGCGGCCGCATGCTCGTCACCGAGGTGCCATACAGCCAGACCAGCAGACCCGCGAGCAGCGCCATCCCGACCGTGAGCGTCCCGAGGCGGCGCAGGGCCCCGAGCCCCGCCACGGACGATCCGCCCGGCGCCACCGGCCGGCCGCCGCCGGCGTGCCGACCGCCGCCGGACCGGCCCGCGCCAGGCTGACCAGAACCGCCACGGCCGGCATCGGGGCGGACCAGGTCGGGGCGGACCGAGCCAGGATGGCCCCCGTCAGGCCGGGCCACATCGGGGTGGACCAGGTCGGGGCGGACCAGGTCGGGGCGGGTGGCGCCTTGGCCACCGCCGCGGCCAAGGCGCTGGCCGGGCAGGCCCTCGTGGTCGCCTGGCCCAGGCCGCCCACCTGTGGTCACCACGGGGACGTCCCGCCGCACACCATGCCGTGGGGCGGCGGACCACCCGTTGTCTCCTCCGGCCACGCTCTGCTCACCGCATCCTCCCCTCCGTCCGGCGGAGCCGCCGGGACGCCTACGGGGAGTAGCCTGATGCCTTCTTGGGGTCACGTCCTGTCCGACCGGTCGCCCTCCGGCGTGTCGCCTCCGGGCGTGTCGCGGCGCACCGTCCGAGACCGGTCCGATCCGGGCCCGCCCCCGGTCGGGCAACCCCGTGCGAGTGGTCCGCCCCGGACCGGGGTCGTGGACACAATGGGTGGCTACCCCGCGGTGGTCACGGGGATGGTCACCACGACGGTCACGACGGCGCGGACGGGGAAGGATGTGCGCCATGACAAGCCGAACGAACGACGCGATCACCCGCGCGGCCAGTCGGGCCGGCGCGCTCAAGAGCCACCTGCGGGCCAAGGTCGACCGGCAGGGCGAGGTGCCCCTGACCGTCGTCGCCCCGGCCGCGGACGACCCGCCGCGCGGCGGTGTCGTGGTCGTGCAGGACGCCCGCGGCATCACGCCATACCTGGTATCCGTCTGCGACCGGCTGGCGGACGCGGGCTGGCTGGCCGTGGCGCCGCACCTGTACCACCGCCTGGGCCTCGACGAGGTCGACCCGGCCGATGGCTGGCCGCAGGCGGTCCCGACGATGAACCGGCTGACCGGTGCCGAGCTCGACGTCGACGTCGACGCTGCCCTGGCCCACCTCGACGTCGCCGGATTCGACACGTCCCAGCAGGCGATCATCGGCTTCTGCATGGGAGGCACCGTGGCGCTGCACACCGCCACCCGCCACCCGCTGCCCGCCGCGGTGTCGTTCTACGGCGGCGGGGTCAGCACTCCCTACTGGCCGGGGGTTCCCGCGCTGGTCGAGGCCGCGCCGGCCCTGCGCGGGCCGTGGCTCGGCCTGTACGGCGAGCAGGACGAGCTGATCACCACCGAGGAGATCGCGGCATTGCGAGCGGCAGCGGGCCGCAGCGGCCAGCCTGTCGAGCTGGTCAGCTACCCGCAGGCGGGACACGCCTTCCACAGCGACGACCGCGAGACGATCTACCGCCCCGCCGCGGCGGCCGACGCCTGGACCCGCACGCTCGCCTTCCTCGACGAGCGCGTCCGCCCCCGCTAGCCCACGCCGGGCACCGATGCCCGGCCGGACGACGATCGCAGGTGGGTGTTCCGTGCGACCGCGCGGACACCGACCCGAGCGTCTCCTCCGGCCGTCTGGAGCCGGCCCGGTCCGTGACCGGGCCGGCTCCGGTCAGATCAGTGACAGGTGGGGGGCTGGTTCCAGAATCAGGCTCCGACAGTGTGACCAGCCCTCCACCTGCGACCGGAGCCCACCTGATCCTCGGCCACGATCCCTGGCGAGGAGACCGACAGCGATCGCCTCCCGCCGCCGTCCCACGAGGTCGTGCGCATGGCGCGGTCATGCGGACTGCGCGGATCCGCCCGCGGCGCGGGTTCAGGCGGAGGCGGTCTGCGCCAGCAGATCCTCGAGGACGAGTCCGCCGATCCGCTTGAACTGCCGGCGCGCGCGGGTGCGGTCGAGCATGCCCACCTCCAGGTTCGCCGCCTTGAGCACCCGCTCGCCGTTCTGCGGCAGCCCCGGCGGCACGCTCACGGTCAGTGCCCGCACCGCCACCCGCAACGCGTCGGCGAGGGACTGACCGTCGCGGTGGTGCTCCTTGAGCGAAGTGGTGACCTGGTCGGAGGCACCGCCGATGGCGACGAAGCCGCGTTCGTCGGCGATCGAGCCGTCGAAGGTCAGCTTGTAGATCTGGTCGTCGTCGCTGCTGCGGCCGACCTCGGCGACGACGATCTCGACCTCGTAGGGTTTGGGACTCTCGGTGAAGATCGCCCCGAGGGTCTGCGCGTAGGCATTGGCGAGCGCGCGGCTGGTCACGTCACGGCGGTCGTACATGTAGCCGCGGGAGTCCATGAGGCGGATGCCCGCCGTGCGCAGGTTCTCGAACTCGTTGTACTTGCCGACGGCCGCGAACGCGATGCGGTCGTAGATTTCACTGATCTTGTGCAGGGTCGCCGACGGGTTCTCGGCGACGAACAGGATCCCGTCCGCGTAGGTGATGATCACGACACTGCGCCCGCGCGCGATGCCCTTGCGCGCGTACTCGCTCTTGTCGCGGACCTGCTGTTCGGGGCTCGCGTATCCGAACGGCATGGTCACGTCAGCCTCCCGCGTTCGTGGAACGGTCCGCGATGATGGCGCTCACCACGGGTTCGACCTCGTCGTCACCGTAGCGGCGGTACCCGTCCACGGTGACCGCGGCGACGATGGGGTACAGCTTGCGGATCAGGTCCGGCCCGCCGGTGGCGGTGTCGTCGTCGGCGGCGTCGTAGAGCGCCTCGATCGCGATGCGTACCGCGTCGTCCCGGCTGAGGTCGGTGCGGAAGCGCTTCTTCAGCGAACCCTTGGCGAACACCGAGCCCGAGCCGATCGACTCGTAGGCACGCTCCTCGGACTTCGCCGCGGCGATGTCGTAGGAGAAGATCCGCCCGAGGCCCGAGTCCTCGTCGTAGCCCGCGAACAGCGGGACGACGGCGAGGCCCTGCAGGGCCATCGCCAGGTTGCCCTTGACCATCGCCGCGAGCCGGTTGGCCTTGGCGTCCAGGCTCAGCGTCGCGCCCTCGATCTTCTCATAATGCTCGAGCTCGAGCTGGAACAGCCGGATGAGCTCGGCGCCCACGCCCGCGGTGCCGGCGTAGCCGACGCAGGAGAACTCGTCGGCGTGGTGCACCTTCTCGACGTCCCGCTGGGCGATCATGTGTCCCTGCGTCGCCCGCCGGTCACCTGCCATGATCACGCCACCGGGGAAGGCCACCGCCACGATCGTCGTGCCGTGGGCCACGTCGGTGACCGGCGCCGGCAGCCCCCCGCGGGCACCGGGCAGCAGGTGCGGCGCCGTCTGCGACAGGAACTCGGTGAACGACGACGTGCCCGGCGCCATGAAACCCGACAGGGCCGACCCCGACGTCACGAATCCCGACGTCGTGAACGCGCCCGGCAGGCGCCCGGCGCCACCCAATGGATCCGCCACGCATCCCCCTTTCGATAGACGTCTCCGCCCGTGTGCGGCTCCCGGGGGCTCCCGGCGCCACGTCGGACGTGCGCATGAGCACAACATAGGGCCATCACCGTCGAGCGATGGCCCGGGCGGGCGACCGGACCGGCCACGCCGCCGCCGCACCGATCGCCAGCCACGGCCACCAGCACTTTCGGGCCACGGCAGCTGCCCGCCTGGGTCCGCCCCCGGCCGCATGCGGCCGCCCCGCCCCGCCCGGTGCCGGAGTCGGGCAGAGCAGGCGGGCGGGCGGGGCTACGGCACGGACCCATCGGAGCCCGGCGGGCCTGCCGAGACAGACCGCCCGACCGGACAGATCGACCTGTCAGACCGCCGACCGGACAGATCGGCAGGCAAGGCGTACAGACCGACCAGCCGGACCTGACCACAGGGCGAACCCGACCACAAGGCGCACGCGCGGCGACGTCGCTGATGAGCGGCCACCGCACGACCCCGCCACCAGGCCACGTCAGCACCACTGGGTCTCATCAGCGACGCTGGTTCAGGTCAGCGACGGGCCGCCCGACACGCCGCCACCCGGTGCCGAACCGGACCGTCCGGCACCGGACCGGTCATCGTGGCGGAGTCACGCTCCGGCCGAGCGCCTCGGTCACTCGCCGCCCTTCTGGACGTAGCCCTTCACGAACTCCTCAGCGTTCTCCTCCAGGACGTCGTCGATCTCGTCGAGCAGCGAGTCGACGTCCTCGGAGAGCTTCTCGTGCCGCTCCTTGAGATCGGAGGCGGCGGTCTCCTCGGTCGCGGCCTCGTCGGTCTCGTCCGCGCGCCGGCCCTGTTGCTGCTGCCCGCCGCCGCTGTCCCTGGTGGCCATGACGCCCTCCTTCGATCGCCTCGCGCGAGACTATCCCGCCCCGCCGACACCATCGGCCGACTCGGTGAGAGGTCCACTCCATCACGTTCTGACCCTCTCGTCGCCGCGTCCGCCCAGGGCGCAACGCGGCCGGTCCGACGACGGCCGGTCCGGGAGGCTCATCACCGCTGCCCTCAGCGTCCACCAGCGCCGGCGCCGCCGCCACGCCGGCTTCGCGGGCCAGCGGCGAGATGGCGGCGGCTCAGCGGCCGGCGAGGGCGTCCACAAGCTCGATGGCGGTCGCACAGCGGTCCAGCAGCTCACCGACGTGTGCCTTGGTGCCCCGCAGCGGTTCGAGCGTCGGCACCCGCTGCAACGAGTCCCGGCCGACGTCGAAGATGACCGAGTCCCAGGAGGCGGCGGCGACCTGCTGCGGATAACGGGCCAGACAGCGTCCGCGGAAGAACGCCCGGGTGTCCTCCGGTGGCTCGGTCATCGCGCGGGTGACCTCGTCCTCGGCGAGGATCCGGTCGAAGCGCCCCCGCTCGACCAGCCGGTTGTACAGCCCCCGGTCCGGCCGCACGTCGTGGTACTGCAGGTCGACGAGCTCGAGGCGCGGCGAGTCCCAGGACAGGTTGTCCCGGGTGCGGTAGCCCTCGATGATCGACAGCTTCGCGACCCAGTCGAGTTCCCGCGCGCAGGTCATCGGGTCGACCTCGAGCCGGCCGAGCACCGACTCCCAGCGGGCCAGCACGTCGGCGGTCTGCGGGTCGACGTCGGCGCCGAACCTGTTCTGCACGAACTTGCGGGCCTGCTCGTAGTACTCCATCTGCAGCTGGACAGCGGTCATCCGCCGCCCGTCGGTAAGCGTCAGCAGATGCTTGAGGCCTGGATCGTGGGAGATCGCGCGTAGCGACGCCACCGGCGCCTCCACCGAGAGGTCGACGCTGAACCAGCCGTCCTCGATCATCGAAAGGACCAGCGAGGTCGTCCCCACCTTCAGGTAGGTGGCGACCTCGCTCATGTTCGCGTCACCGATGATCACGTGTAGCCGGCGGTACTTCTCCGGGTCGGCGTGCGGCTCGTCCCGGGTGTTGATGATCGGCCGCTTGAGTGTCGTTTCCAGGCCCACCTCGACCTCGAAGAAGTCCGCCCGCTGGCTGATCTGGAATCCGGCCTCGCGGCTGTCCACCCCGATGCCGACCCGCCCTGCGCCGCATATGACCTGTCTGGAGACGAAGAACGGGGTGAGGTGGCGCACGATCTCCCCGAACGGAGTGGACCGGGCCATCAGGTAGTTCTCGTGGCATCCGTAGGAGACGCCCTTGTTGTCGGTGTTGTTCTTGTACAGGTGTACGGGACGGGTGCCCGGCACCGACAGCGCACGGCGGGCCGCCTCGGCCATCACCCGCTCGCCGGCCTTGTCCCACAGCACCGCGTCACGCGGGTTCGTGACCTCCGGCGCGGAGAACTCCGGGTGCGCGTGGTCGACGTACAGGCGGGCCCCGTTGGTCAGGATGACGTTGGCCAGGCCGAGATCATCCTCGTTGGCCGGCGCGCTCGGATCGACCGCCGGCTCCCGGGGCAGCTCGAAGCCCCGGGCATCCCGCAAGGGCGACTCCTCCTCGAAGTCCCACCGGGCGCGACTGCCCGTGGCCGACGTCCGGTTGGCGTAGGAGTTCACCACCAACGACGAGGCCAACATCTGGTTGGTGTTCGGCTGACCGGGCACCGACACCCCGTACTCGGTCTCGATTCCCATGATCCGGCGCGCGCTCACCCTGCAAGCGTAGGTCCTGCGCGGGCTGCCGGTTAGCCGGACGCCAGGCTTGTTTGTTCTGGCCGGTCCGCGCGCGGCTCTCCCGGCTCGGACCGGTGTGCCCCGAAGCCCCTCATTTCCCGTCGACCCGCCGCCCCCGGACGGCATCGACGGCAAACGTCCCCGGCCCGAGGACGGCCTGGACGACGGCGCGCTCTCGCCCGAGTGATCGCCTGGCGGGCGCGCCTTGGCCACGTGGTCGCTTGACGGGCGAGGGCCTGCCCAGCGGACAGTGACCATCCGGGGTGGTGGACGGTCGCGATCCGCGGGCAGGCCCGATGTCGTGCGCCGGAACCTGGAGTACAGGCTCGGGGAGATACCCGCCCTGGTGGGACCGGGACTCCCTGCCCAGCCAGCACTGACCCCGCCAGTGCTGGCTGGGCCAGCGGTAGTGGCCTAGAGGTACTGGCCGGTGTTGGCGATGGTGTCGATGGAGCGGCCGGCCTCGGTGCCCTTGGTTCCGGTGACGAGCGTACGGATGTAGACGATCCGTTCGCCCTTCTTGCCGGAGATCCGGGCCCAGTCGTCCGGGTTGGTCGTGTTCGGGAGGTCCTCGTTCTCCTTGAACTCGTCCAGGCAGGCGGCGAGCAGGTACTGCATGCGCAGACCCTTCTTGCCACCTTCGATGTGCTCCTTGACCGCCATCTTCTTGGCCCGGGCGACGATGTTCTCGATCATGGCGCCCGAGTTGAAGTCCTTGAAGTACAGGACCTCCTTGTCACCGTTGGCGTAGGTCACCTCGAGGAAGCGGTTCTCCTCGCTCTCGGCGTACATCCGCTCGACGACCCGTTGGATCATCGCCGCGACGGTGGCCTCTCGGTTGCCGTCGAACTCGGCGAGATCGTCCGGGTACAGCGGCAGGTCGGTCACGACGTACTTGGCGAAGATGTCGCGCGCCGCCTCGGCGTCGGGGCGCTCCACCTTGATCTTGACGTCTAGCCGGCCGGGCCGCAGGATCGCCGGGTCGATCATGTCCTCTCGGTTGGACGCGCCGATCACGATCACGTTCTCGAGCTGCTCGACACCGTCGATCTCACTCAGCAGCTGCGGAACGATCGTGTTCTCCACATCGGAGGACACACCCGAGCCACGGGTCCGGAAGATCGAGTCCATCTCATCGAAGAACACGATCACCGGCATACCTTCGGACGCCTTCTCGCGCGCCCGCTGGAATACCAGTCGGATCTGCCGCTCGGTCTCACCGACGAACTTGTTGAGCAGCTCCGGGCCCTTGATGTTGAGGAAGAACGCCCGGCCCGAGCCCTGCCCGGTCGTCTCCTCGACCTTCTTGGCCAGCGAGTTGGCGACCGCCTTGGCGATGAGCGTCTTGCCACAGCCGGGCGGGCCGTAGAGCAGCACACCCTTTGGCGGCTTGAGCTTGTGTTCCCGGTACAGCTCCTTGTACAGGAACGGCAGCTCGACCGAGTCGCGGATCGACTCGATCTGGCTCTTGAGCCCACCGATCTGCTCGTAGCCGATGTCGGGGACCTCTTCGAGCACGAGCTCCTCGACCTCGGACTTGGGGATCCGCTCGAAGGCGTAGCCCGAACGGGGCTCGATGAGCAGTGAGTCGCCCACGCGAATCGGCCCGGCCAGCAGCGGCTGGGCCAGCATGACGACACGCTCCTCGTCGGTGTGACCGAGCACCAGCGCCCGGTCGCCGCCCTCGAGAACCTCCTTGAGCAGGACGATTTCGCCCTGCCGCTCGAACGAACGCGCCTCGACCACGTTGAGGGCCTCGTTGAGCATGACTTCCTGGCCGGGCTCAAGCCCGTCGACGTCGACACTCGGCGACACGGTCACCCGGAGCTTTCTGCCCTGAGTGAACACATCGACAGTGCCGTCGTCGTAGCCGGAGACGAAGATCCCATAGCCGCTGGGCGGCTGTGCGAGTCTGTCGACCTCCTCCTTCAGGGTGACGATCTGGTCGCGCGCCTCGCGCAGGGTCGCGACGAGCCTGTCGTTCTGCCCTGAGACAGACGACAGCTCCGCCTGAACCTCCGCGAGCCGCTCCTCCAGCACCCTGACCTGCCTGGGCGATTCGGACAACCTACGCCGCAGCATGGCCACTTCCTCTTCCAGGAAGGCGACCTGCGTCGTGAGCTCGTGTGCTTCCTTCTCGTACGCCGACCGCCGTGATTCGGCATCACCTGGACGACCCGTGCTCCCATCGGAGCCAGAGCCCGAACGGGGACCGGACACTGCGCCTCCACCTCCCCCGTGCTGACCGGGACGCACCCACACTACCGTTGTGACCGCCGCTGTCAGGCCGGTCAAGCAAGGACGATCCAGCTTTGCCGTAAACAGCGGGTTACGGTGCCATGGTGACAGAAGATCGGAGCCCTGTGGCAACTCCAGCGAAGCCGGGCGTTTCGGCCGGCCTGCGCGTGCGGGTCGACCAGGACGCCTGCACCGGCGACGGTCTGTGCGTCCAGCTCGCTCCGAGCGTGTTCGAGTTCGACGTCGACGGCCTGGCCTACGTCAAGGACGACGACGGCGAGCTCCAGACGGCGGAGCAGGCGCGCGTGCGAGTGCCCCTGCCCCTCGTCGACGCCGTGCTCGGCGCGGCCGACGAGTGCCCGGGCAACTGCATCTACGTCGAGCGCCCCGACGGCACCCTTGAGGCCGGCGGCCCGTCCGACGACGGCTGAGGCCCGGGGCGGGCTCCCCTGCCCGGGCGGGTCCGGATGCCGGGAGGGCACCACCGCCCGGCTGCCTCGCGCCGTACGGGCGGACTCGTCCGGACCCGGGATCGAGGGCTCAGGCGCCGTCGCGCTCGCCGGAACGCCTCGTCACTGCTCCTCGGATAGCACCAATCGGGCAGTCGGGGCAGCCGGCACAGCCGCGGACGCGTCGGCCGGGTCGGGCAGGGCGCCCTTGGCGGGGCGGCGGCGGCGCACCGGCGGGGTGACGCCGTCGGCGAGACGGCGGGCGGTGACGAGGAAACCGGTGTGGCCGACCATCCGATGGCCGGGACGGACGGCGAGCCCCTCCACGTGCCAGTCACGCAGCATCGTCTCGAAGGCGGCGGGCTCGGCGAACGTGCCGTGGCCGCGCAGAGCCTCCACGATCCGCGAGAGCTGCGTCGTGGTCGCCACGTAGGCACAGACCACACCCCCGGGCACGAGGGCCGGGCTGACGGCGTCCACGACGTCCCAGGGCGCGAGCATGTCGAGCACCGCCCGGTCGACGCCGCGCTCGGACGTCTCGGCCAGGTCGCCGACGCGGATCGTGTGCGCGGGGTGGGGGCCACCGAAGAACGCCTCGATGTTGCGGCGGGCCACTTCGGCGAAGTCGGCGCGTCGTTCGTAGGACACCAGCCGGCCGTCGTCGCCGATGGCGCGCAGCAGGGAGCAGGACAGCGCGCCCGACCCGACACCCGCCTCCAGCACGCGAGCTCCGGGAAAAATGTCCGCGTAGGTGATGATCTGCGCGGCGTCCTTCGGGTAGACGACCGTGGCCCCACGCGGCATGGACAGCACGAAGTCGACCAACAGGGGGCGCAGTGCCAGGTAGTCGGTCCCGCCGGAGCTCGTGACCACGATGCCCTCGGGCTGGCCGATCAGGGCGTCGTGCTCGATCGCGCCCCGGTGGGTGTGGAACCGCTTTCCGGGTTCGAGCAGGACCGTGTGCCTGCGGCCCTTGGGGTCGGTGAGCTGGACCCGGTCGCCCTTCGTGAACGGCCCGCGGCGATGCACCGCCCCCGTCGGGCCCGGCCGCGGCACCGCCGCTGCCAGGTCCACCGTGACCGGCCCGGACCCAGCCTGGTCCGACGCTGTCTGATCGGACGCCGCCTGGTCGTGTCCCGTCCGGACCGGCGTCGACACATCGGCCACCATGGACGCGGCGACGGGCACCGACGTCCTCGGATCGGACCCGCCCGGACCGGATGCTGTCGGCTCCGGCCCCGTCGGCTCAGGTCCCGTCAGGTCGTTCGGTCGTGTGCTCACCGGTGGGCCGCCATGCGGGCGGCGGCAGCCGGATCGAGCCGCGCGACCAGGTCGACCATGGCAAGCACGCCGACGGGCCGGCCGCCCTGGGTGACGAGATACTCCGAGGCGGGGGCGCGCTGGACGGCGGCGAGCAGGTCCTCGCCCTCCAGGTCGGCGTCGAGCACCATGCCGGGCCCGATGACCCGGCTCACCTCGTCCACACTCATCCACGGCCTCCGATGCTCGGGCAGCGCGTCGACCGCCGAGCCGTTCATGATCTTCAGGGGGGTACCGTCGCGGTCGATGACGGCGACGGCGGTGGCGCCGACCTCCTGGGCCCGCCGCAACGCCTCGGCCAGCGGCACCGCGCCCTCGACCGGCAGGGTGCGGCGCACGATGCGCCCGGCGGACAGCCCGGGCAGCCGCTCGCGCATCTGGGCGGCGCGCAGCGACTGGTAGGCCGCGAACGCCAGGAATCCCGCCAGAGCATACGTGTAGAACAGACCGAAGCCGTCGCCGCCGACCATCGACCCCCAGACGACGAGGCCGCCGGCGACGACGAAGCCGCCGTACGCTCCGGCCCGCAGCCCGCGCAGCTGGTCGCCGGTCGCCGCCCAGATCGCCGCGACGACGACCCGGCCGCCGTCAAGAGGCAGGCCGGGGGCGAGGTTGAACGCGAACAGCGCGAGGTTCACCAGACCCAGGTCGCGCAGCACGATGCCGAGGTGGGAGTCGGCCGCGACGAATACCAGGCCCAGCTCACACAACCCGGCGAGGATTCCGTTGGCCGCCGGACCGCTGAAGGTGATCAGGAACATCCGGCCGGGGCTGCGCGGCTCGGGCTCGTACTCGGTGAACCCGGCGAAACCGTGCAGCGTCACCGCGTGCACCGTGTGGCCCAGGCGCAGCGCGACCAGGCAGTGGCCGAGTTCGTGGGCGAGCAGGGACACCAGGAAGCCGACCGAGATGGCCGCGGACAGGGCCAGCACCTGGCTGTCGGAGGCGGCGGGAAGCCGGTCGCGGATCGAGCCGGACATCAGGTATGCCACCAGGACCGCGAAGATCAGCGCGAACGGCGAGACATAGATCGGGACGCCCCGGACCCGCCCGAGTGTCACGCTGGTCTGGCGGTCACCCGGCCGATGCCCCGGATGCTGCCCGGGGCCGCCTGGGCCGCTCTGGGCATCCGAGCCGACCTGACCGCGCTGATCCGTCATGGAACCGATGCTACGGAGTGGATCCGGCCCCGTCCGCCTGGCCTGTGCACACCCGTGACCAGCGCAGGCGGGCGAACCGGTAGGCGGGGCGCCAGAGTGTCGGTGGCGGGATCTAGGGTCGGGGCGTGACCACGACAACCCCACCACCCGGCCCGGCGGGCCCGTCACCGCCCGGTGCCGCCGGCTCGCCGCCGACGCTGATCGGGTCGCTGTCGCCGTCGCGGGCGGCCGATTTCGTCACCTGCCCGTTGCGTTACCGCTTCCGTGTCGTCGACCGCCTGCCCGAACCGCCGAGCCCGGCGGCGAGTCGGGGGACGGTCGTGCACACGGTGCTGGAGCGGCTGTTCGACCTGCCGCCGGCGGGGCGCACCCTGGCCGCGGCCCGCACTTTGGTGGAGCCGGCCTACGAGCAGCTGTGTACCCGGGAGCCGGCCGTCGCGGGGCTGTTCGACGGTGCCGAGGCGCTCGCCGCCTGGCTGGAATCGGCGCGGGACCTGCTCGAGGGTTACTTCGCGCTGGAGGACCCCACCCGGCTGGCTCCCGCGGCCCGCGAGCTGTATGTCGAGCACGTGCTGGACTCGGGGCTGCGGCTGCGCGGCTACGTGGACCGGCTCGACTCCGCGGCCACCGCGCAGGGCGTCGCGCTGCGGGTCGTCGACTACAAGACGGGCCGCTCGCCGGGGCCGGCGTTCGAGGCGTCGGCGATGTTCCAAATGCGCTTCTACGCCCTGCTGCTGTGGCGGGTGCGCGGAGTCATCCCCCGCGAGCTGCGCCTCTACTATCTGGGTGATCGCACCTGGCTTCGGGTGTCGCCGGACGAGGCCGACCTGCGCGCCACCGAGCGGCGGATCACGGCGCTGTGGGCGGCGATCGAGCGGGCCCACCGCACGGGCGACTGGCGGGCGACGCCGGGTCGCCTGTGCTCCTGGTGTGACCACCAGTCCCGCTGCCCGGCCTTCGGCGGCACCCCACCGCCGCTGCCGTCGCCGCGGCCCGCCGCCGGTCTCGACGATCAGGCTCCGGCCGTCTGCGAGGCCGACGGCTAGAGTCCCCACGGCCCTCGAACGCTCACCGGTCACCGATCTCCTGGTAGCGGTGGGACGGGCGCCTGGTCGCGAGCTGATCGCGGCGTTCGGCGCCTCCGGCGAGCCAGCATGGCACCGTTGGTGATCAGAGGACGATGGGAGGCTGATCGGGCTGAGACGAGCCGGTGACCCCCGGAGATGTTGATCACATGTGGTTCGTTGGAGTTCGGGCGGTCGATGCCCGGTTGCCCGAGGTGCCTGGACGGGCCGGGGTGAACGCGCTGCGGTCATCCGAGGGTGGATAGACGTACATAGGACGATGGCACGCCCATCCCCGGCCGCGGTGGCCGGCGGACACCGACCGGCACACGCGGCGACGCGAGGAGGACCAACGATGGCCCGACGCACCGGAGCGTCCCCCGGCGGGAGGCGGGAGGCGGCAACGAGTGACATCGCCACGACCGGGCGGCGGCACGGCCGGGGCACCGGCGGCGCCCCCGGCGTCCCCGCCGCGCCGTCCGGAGGTGGGCAGCGGTCCGCCGACGAGTCGAGGGCGACGCCGGTCGCGGCGGCGCGGGCCAGCCAGTTGACGAAGGTCTACGGCTCCGGGGACACGATCGTCACCGCGCTGCGCGGGATCGACATTGGCTTCCCCCGCGGCCGCTTCACCGCGATCATGGGCCCGTCGGGGTCGGGCAAGTCCACGCTGATGCACTGCCTGGCGGGCCTGGACAGCATCACCCGCGGCCGGGTGTACATCGGCGACGTCGACCTGTCCCGCCTGTCCGACAAGGAGCTCACCCGGCTGCGCCGCGACCGGATCGGTTTCATCTTCCAGCAGTTCAATCTGCTCCCGACGTTGACCGCCGCGGAGAACATCACGCTGCCGCTGAGCATCGCCGGGCGTTCGCCCGACAAGGAGTGGATGCGCACGGTGGTCGACGCGGTCGGTCTCGCGCCGCGGCTGCGGCACCGCCCCACGGAGCTCTCCGGCGGCCAGCAGCAGCGCGTCGCCTGCGCCCGGGCGCTCGTGACCAGGCCGGATATCATCTTTGCCGACGAGCCGACCGGGAATCTCGACTCGCGCTCGGGCGCCGAGGTGCTCCAGTTCCTGCGCGACTCGGTGACCGAACTCGGTCAGACGATCGTCATGGTCACCCACGACGCGACCGCGGCCTCCTACTCCGACGAGGTGATCTTCCTCGCCGACGGACGGCTCGTCGACTCGCTGGCGCAGCCCACCGCCGACGAGGTGCTCGACCGGCTGAAGCATCTCGACGCGGTCCAGCGCGGCCTGGTCGTGAATCCCGCGACCGAGGAGCGTTCGCTCGCCGCGGTCGCGGACGGCTACAGCCAGGCCGCCGCGGACTACGGCCCGAACCCGGCCGGATACGCCCCGAGCCAGCCCGCCTACGACCGCGAGCCCGCCGGCGACCGTGCTCGCGACGGTCATGCTCACGATGACCGTGGGCGCGGCAGCCGTGCCCGCGAGGCCGAGGGCTACTCCGGCGCCGGCTACGGCGCCGGAGGCCGGGTCCCCGAGGGGTATGCCGCCGACGGTTACGGCGAGCGTGGCGCCGAGGGTTACTACCCTGCCGACGGCACGGGATATGACCACGCCGCCGGTGGCTTCGGTGCCGACGGCTACGGCGGACCGGCGACGGGCGGCTACCCGGCCGACGGCTACGGGGAACCGGCGACGGGCGGCTACCCGGCCGACGGCTACGGCGGACCGGCGACGGGCGCGTACACGCGTGGGCCGGACTCGGGGTACGGCGAGCGGGACGACGCCGGGGCCTACCGCGCCCGGCCGGCCGGATACGAGCCCGGCCCGGCCGCCGGCAGTCACGGCTCAGGCAACGACGGCAGTGACGGCCATCGCGGCGTTGACACGGGCGGCTACCCCTACCCGGACCAGCGGTACGCCCACGGCGACCCGTCCGGCGACCACGAACGTGGGTACGCGGATGAGGACGCCGGCGGTGAGCCCGGCGGGGCCGAGCCGCACGGTCAGATCGGCGATCTCTACCGCGACTCGGGGCGGCGCCGGCGGCGCTCCGGCGGGTCGCACTCGGCGGAGTGGGCCTGAGCCGATGCTGCGCGCCACCCTCAAAAGCCTGCTGGCCCGCAAGACCCGACTGGCGCTGTCGATGCTGGCCGTCGTCGTAGGTGTGAGTTTCGTCACAGGAACTCTCGTACTCACTGACACGCTGAACAAGACCTTCGACACCCTGTTCGCCAGTATCGACAGAAACGTCAGCGTCGCGGTACGGGCCGTCAACCAGGTCGACCCGACCAGCGACGCGGGCCGCCCGCCGCTGTCGGCGTCGATCGTGCCCACTCTGGCGAAGGTCGACGGTGTACGCGCTGCCGTTGGCTCGGTGCAGGGTCAGGCGGTGCTGATCGACCCGCGCACCGGCAAGCCCGCGGGGAACAGCAACGCGCTCGGTGTCGGCTCGAACTGGACCGGGGATCAACCGACGTCCGCCGAGACCCTTACCGAGGGACACGGACCGGGCCCGGGCGAGATCGTGGTGGACCGCGCCACCGTCCGTTCGATGCACCTGGCGCTCGGCGCGCGGGTGCAGGTGCAGACGAAGGGCGCTCCCGCCACCTACACCCTCGTCGGCATGTTCCAGGTCGCCGGCCAGGACAGCTTCGGCGGAACGTCGGTGACGGCCTTCGACACCGCCACCGCCCAGCGGGTCCTGCTCGCCCCCAACCAGTTCAGCACAGTGCGTCTCGCCGCGGTGGCGGGCGTGAGCCAGGAGGAGTTGCGGGCCCGGATCGCCACAGTGCTGCCCGCCGGCGTCGAGGCGATCACCGGCAAGCAGCTCGCCGACCAGAACGCCAGCGCCGTCCAGCAGGCGATCGGCGGGTTCTCCACGTTCCTGCTGGTGTTCGCCGCGATCTCGGTGTTCGTCGGCGCGTTCATCATCTTCAACACGTTCACGATGCTGGTCGCCCAGCGGGTACGGGAACTGGCGTTGCTGCGGGCGATCGGCTCCAGCCGCCGCCAGGTCCAGATGTCGCTGCAGGTCGAGGCCGCCCTGGTGGGTGCGGCCGGGGCGACGGCGGGCCTGGGGCTCGGCGCCGGTCTCGCGTTGCTGCTACGGGCGGCCGTCGGCGCGTTCGGGGTGGATCTGCCCAGCGGGTCGCTGGTGTTCGAGGCCCGCACGATCGTCGTCGCCTATGCCGTCGGGGTCGTGATCACCTCGGTGGCGGCGTTCGTGCCGGCCCGCAAGGCCGCGTCGGTGCCGCCGATCGCGGCGATGCGGGAGACCTACGTGCTGCCGGCCCGCTCGCTGCGGCTGCGGGCGATCGCCGGGATAGCGCTGTCCGGGCTCGGCGTGCTGCTGCTCGCCGCCGGGACGGCGTCCTCGGGCAAGTCGGCGGCCAGCGCGGTCGGCGCCGGCGCGGCGGCGATCTTCCTCGGCGTCGCGACCCTTTCGCCGCTGCTGTCCGTCCCGGTCATCCGGGTGCTCGGGCGTCCCTTCGTCGCGGTTTTCGGCACCACCGGGCATCTCGGCCGGGAGAACGCGATGCGCAACCCGAGGCGCACCGCGTCCACGGCGTCCGCGCTCATGATCGGCCTGGCGCTGGTCAGCGCGTTCGCGATCCTCGGCCAGTCAATCAAGGAGTCGGTGCGCGCCACGGTGACCACCAGTCTCGGTGCCGACTACTACCTCACCACCAAGGGCTTCGGCGCCGGGTTCAGCGGCCAGGTGGCCAGGGACCTCGCCGGCAAGCCCGGCATCGGTGTCTCCACCGGCCTGCGCGGCGGCGCGGCGAAGGTCGACGGGCGGAACGTCCAGCTGCTCGCCGGTGACCCCGCGGGTCTGCTTCAGGTCCTCGCGATCAAGAAGGTGGACGGCGACCTGCACAAGCTCGACGAGCACACCATCCTCGTCGACCAGGCGACCGCCACCGACCGGCACCTCACCGTCGGCCAGACCGTGCGGGTCGCCTACCCCGACGGCGTGCAGGGCCTCACCGTCGCCGGCATCTACAAGAAAAGCCAGGTCGCCGGCTCGTGGATTGTCTCCACCAGTCAGTACGCCAAGCACACCCACGACGATCTCGATCTGTTCGTCCTGGTCAAACGGGCCGAGGGGGCGGACCCGGCGGCGGTGCGCGCCGAGATCGACTCGGTGGTACGGCCGTACGCGACCGTCGAGGTCCGCGACCAGTCCGAATTCGTCGCCCAGCAGGAGAAACAGGTCGACCAGCTGCTCGGCTTCATCTACGTGCTGTTGGCCCTGGCAGTCATCATCGCCCTGTTCGGCATCGTCAACACCCTCGCCCTGTCCGTGATCGAGCGAACGCGGGAGATCGGCCTTCTGCGGGCGGTCGGCATGTCCCGTGCCCAGATGCGCGCGATGGTGGTCATGGAGTCGACCATCATCTCCGTCTTCGGGGCGGTCCTCGGCGTGGCCGTCGGAAGCGTGTTCGGCTGGGCGCTCACCAGGGCACTCGCGAGCCAGGGGATCAGCACCTTCGCCTATCCCGCGTCCACCATCGTCGTCGTCATCGGCGTCGGCGTCCTGCTCGGCGTGCTCGCCGCCGCCTTCCCCGCCCGCCGCGCCGCCCGCATGGACGTCCTACGCGCCATCTCCGCCACCTGACCCCCACGGCGCGCGGACGCCGAAGTGCGTCATCGCGCAGGTTCGGCACGCCCTCCAAAGATCTCACCGGCGTCACTGCGTGTCGGCGCCGCAGCTCTCGTGATGCGCTCTGTGGCCGGCGGTTTCGCCGGGCTGCCCGGCCTCGCGCACGGCGGCCCGCACCGTCCTGCCCCCCCCTCACCCGCACCGTCCCGTACGGGTGAGGGGGGCGGCGCTCTTCCCGCGGCGGGGGCGGTGTGTCCGGTGGTGGTGGCGCGGTCAGGGACGCGGGCGGTGGGCGGCGGCGAGATCCTCGATGCGGTCAGGATCCAGATCGTGCAGGCTTGCGACGAGACCGGCGAGCCGGTCGCGCAGGCCTGCGGCCTCGGGATGATCCGCGACCGCGGGAACTCGCTGGCTGGCGGCGCCAGAGCCCTGCGCGGAGTCCTCGGGGGGCATGGAGGGGACCATGATGGTGGCGCAGCCGGCGGCGACCCCGGCGGTGGCGCCGGACAGGCTGTCCTCCAGGACGACGCAGGCGTGCGGCTCGACGCCGAGCAGGCGGGCGGCGGTGAGGTAGGGCTCGGGGTCGGGCTTGCGGCGGTGCACCTCGTCGCCGGCGACCGTCACCGCGAACCGCTCGGGGCCGATGACGTCGAGGACGGGGTCCATGAGGTTGCGGAAGGACGACGAGACGAGGGCGGTCGGCACCGCGCGTTCGTGCAGGGCGGTAAGCAGCTCCAGGGCGCCGGGCTGGGCAACGATGACGCCGGGCTCGCGGAACAGCTCCGCGGAGCGGCGCAGCAGGAACCGGGCGGTGTCCTCGACGGCGGACGGCGGTTGTCCGAGCATCGAAACCATGATGGGAACGGCGGTGTCGATGCCATGACCGATCATGGCGCGTTTCATCGCGGCGGTGAACGTGCCGCCGAGACGCGCGGCCGCCTCGTGCTCGGCGATGGTCCAGATCGGCTCGGTGTCGACGAGGAGACCATCCATGTCGAAGAAGACCGCCGCGAGGCTACCCACTGTCGCTCCTAGCTTGGGGTTGGCTGCACCGTTCGGTTCGTATGCTGCCGGACCACACCGGTGTGGCCGGCACCCGGGCGCAGCGGTCCCCCTCACAACACCGCTCCCGCCTCCACCGCCACGGCCGTGACCCGCCCCGCAGGGACGCCAGCCGCGGACGCCGACAGGGGATGCACACGGCCCTGGACACGGCCCCTCGGGCGACATGTCGGCAGCGGGATGACAGGTCGGGCGGCACTGGTTGTCGTGACTCGGACAGCTGTCCGCGGGCCGTTCACGATCCCGCCCCGGCGGGTATCCGTCCGAAGCCGATACGGTGCTGCCACCGGGAGATCCAGGCCGGGTGCCCAGTCCGCCCGGCACCACCGGACCAGGTGCGCCAACCGAACGGCCTGGCCAGGCCACCGCACCCGGCCCTGAAAGCCCGCCAGACCCGCACGACCGTTACATCCGTACGATCTGCCAGGCCCGCATACCCGCCAGACCCGCCAGACCCGCCGTCACTGCCGGGCCCGGTAGCAAAAGCCCGATAGTTAGGCCCCGCAGTGTCTCCACGACCCCAGAGAACCGCCAGACCCCATAGCGTGGGCGAGACCCACGGCAATCGCCGAAGCTTCCAGCAAGCCAGGAGAATCCGCAGGTCCGGCAAGTCGCACAGCATTCACCAAAACTCACAGCACTCGGCAATACACGCAGCGTTCGCCATACCGCACAGCGTCGCGAGTCGCCACCGCGTCGCCAGACCGAGGAAGGCCGTTCCCACGAGAACACCGGCAGACTGGTCCCACGGAGGGTTCCCGTGGGCGAGGGATTCCCACCGATCGCGAGGAGGGCTGGCGTCATCGGATGTCGGCTCGGGGCAGGAGTCGTCTCCGTGAGGACGTACCGTTGCACTGTCACGGGGGCAGTGGGCCGCCGCTGGGCGGCAGGAGGTGGTAGGTGATCGAGTTCTCCGGCGTCGGCCAGCTGCGGTCGCCGGTTGTGGTAGCTGCCTTTGAGGGGTGGAACGACGCCGCCGACGCGTCGTCCGCGGCTGTCGAGCATCTGGAGACGGCTTTCAAGGCACGGGTGATCGGTGCGATCGACCCGGACGACTACTACGATTTCCAGGTCAACCGGCCCAACGTGAGCGGAACGGACGGCGCCTCCAGAAAAATCACCTGGCCGACGACCCGCCTGTCGGTAGCCCGGCCGCCCAAGTCCGAGACGGACCTGGTGCTCATCCGGGGCCTCGAACCGAACATGCGCTGGCGTGGCTTCACCGACGAGCTGATCGAGGCCGTACACGCGCTCGGTAGCGACATGGTGATCTCGTTGGGTGCGCTGCTGGCCGACTCGCCGCACACCAGGCCGGTGCCGATCAGCGGTACCGCCGGAGACGCGGCCACCGCCGCGCGGCTCGGGCTCGAACCGTCCCGGTACGAGGGGCCGACGGGTATCGTCGGGGTGTTCGGCGAGGCCTGTGCGCGGGCCGAGCTCGCCTCGGTGTCGTTCTGGGCCGCGGTGCCGCACTATGTCGCCAACCCGCCGTGCCCGAAGGCGACGCTGGCGCTGCTGCGGCGGGTGGAGGACCTGCTCGACATCGAGATCCCGCTGGGTGATCTGCCCGAACGGGCCAAGGCCTGGGAACGTCAGGTCGACGAGCTCGCCGCCGGGGACACCGAGGTCGCCGAGTACGTCCGGTCGCTGGAGTCACGCGAGCCGGAGACGGCGTTGCCGGAGGCCAGCGGAGACGCGATCGCCCGCGAGTTCGAACGCTACCTGCGCCGTCGCGGCCAGTGACCTCGGCTACTCCTCGACAATCTCGGCGTCAATGATCTCCTCGTCGGCGCCGCGGCGGTAGCGGGCGCTGGCTGTCCCGACGCCAGCCCGCGGCGACCCGCCGGCGGCGTCGGTCTCGCTGGGATCGGCGAGACGGTGGCGTCCGGGCGGGCGACGTCCGAAGCCGGACGTGGCCCGCCCCGACGCCCCGGCTGTGGCACCCGTGTCGTGGGCCCGCGGGTCATGAGCATGGGGGACGAACGGACGCGCCGAGCCTGACGCCGCCGCGCCGAACCCGCCCACGGACGGGCCGCGGGCGGGGCCGTCGCCGACGGTCGCCGTCCCTGCAGCGGACGGAACGGCAGACCCGAATCCCTCTGGGACAGATCCAGCGGCCGCGGGCCCGCTGGTCGCCGCCCAGCCACCAGCCGCGGTGGCGCCACCGAAGGTATGCGAGCCGCTCGCGGTGCCCCCGGACGCACCGAAGGCCGCGTCGGGCCGGCCGTTCGGCCTGCCGGTGGCGGCAGCAGCGGGACCGTGCTCGGAAGACCAGGCCGTGCCCGGTCGGGACGCCTCTGGCCGCCCAGCGCCGGCCTGGGATCCACCGGGCTCAGAGACACCGGGCTGGGAGACACCAGAGCCCGGAGCCGGCGAGCGCCCGGCCTCCGGCCCGGAGGTTGCCGGGCCGGAGGGGGATGGCCCAGCGCCCGGCACACCGGGCACCGGACGGCCCGATGCGGGTGACGCCGAGGGACGGGACGCCGAGGGACCCACCGGGGGTGTGCCAGTCAGGTCCGCCTGGACGGGCACGTCGGGGCCGCCCCCCGCATATTCGCTGTGGGCGGGCACAGTACCCGCGGAGGGTGCGGTGCCGGCGGAGGGTGCGGTGCCGGCGCGAGCAAGGTCGGTGACGGCGCGGTCGACCTCGTCGGAACCCAGGACGGCACGCAGCCGCAGCACCGCACCGATGATCTCGCCCTGTTGGTGACGCAACGCCTCGAGGGCCGCCGATGCCTGGGCGACCTCCGCCTCGAGCTCGCGGTGGCGGACGACAGCGATCCGCCGGCTCTCCTGCGCCGCGTCGAGCAGGAGTCTGTCCGCCTGTTCGCGTGCCTCGCGGACGATCGGGTGATGGGACCCGGCGTCCTCGATGGCCTCTTCCAGGGCGGACTCGGCGATGCGCCGGGCGCCGTCGATGATCTCGTCGGCCTCCTGCTGGGCGATCGCGAGCATCTGGCCGATGCGACCACCGGCGGCCGAACTGGCACCACCAGCACCAGGGCGGCCAGTGCCGCCCGACTCCGCGGGACCGCCCGTACCCGCGGCGCCGGCGGCCCCAGCGGCGGCCAGGCGCTCCCGCTCGTGCGTGAGCGCGCTCTCGGCGGCGGCGGCTCGCGAGGTCACCGAACTCGCGTAGCGCCACAGCGTGCCGAGGTAGTCGTCCACCTGGCGCTGGTCGTAGCCGTGGTCGACCTCGTCGAAGGCGGGCCGCTCGTCGGCGGAACCCGGCGTGGTCCTGCGGTGGTGCGACCCCATCCCTCAGCTCCCTGTAGGTCGGACGGGTTCAAGGTCTACACCGAGCAGTGTGTCAACCAGCCGGGAGACAAGCGCGGGCGCCTCCCCCCGCCCGCCCGCCGCGGTGTCATAGGGCCGAGCGGGCGCATCCCGACCTGCGGCGGCGTCGGCCCAGGCGTCCACCGCGGCGAGCGCGCCGGGAGCATCGAGGTCGTCGGCGAGCCGATCCCGCACGGCGGAAAGCACCGCGCCGGCATCCGGGCCGGCGGGCAGTGCGACGGCGGCCCGCCACCGCTCGAGCCTGGTCGTGGCGTCACGCAGGCAGGCGGGGGTCCACTCCCACTCGTCGGTGTGCCGGTGGTCGAGCAGGGCCAGCCGCAGCGCCGCCGGGTCGACCCCGTCACGGCGCAGCCGGGAGACGAACTCCAGGTTGCCGCGGGACTTCGACATCTTGTGCCCGTCGAGGCTTACCAGGGCGGTGTGCACGTAGCTGCGGGCGAACGGGCGGGTCCCGGCGGCGACCTCGGCGTGCGCCGCGCTGCACTCGTGATGGGGGAAGGTCAGATCGACGCCGCCGCCCTGCAGGTCGACGAGGCCGCCCAGATGGTGCCGGGCGATCGCGGCGCATTCGATGTGCCAGCCGGGACGACCCGCGCCGAACGGGGACGGCCACGAGGGCTCACCGGGACGGTGCGCCCGCCACAGCAACGGGTCGAGCGGGTCCTTCTTGCCGGCCCGGTCCGGGTCTCCGCCGCGCTCGGCGCACAGGGCGAGCATCTGCTCGCGGGGCAGCCGCGAGACCTCGCCGAACCAGGGCGCGGCCGCGACGGAGAAGTACACGTCGTCACCGACCTGGTAGGCCGAGCCCGACTCGACCAGCTCGCCGACCATGGCGATGATCAGATCGATCGCCTCGACGACGCCGACGTAGGCGTCCGGCGCGAGGATCCGCAGAGCCGTCATGTCCTCGCGGAACAGCGCGATCTCCCGGTCGGCGAGGTGCCGCCAGTCCAGCCCGTCCCGCTCGGCGCGCTCCAGCAGCGGATCATCCACGTCCGTCACGTTCTGCACATATCGGACGGCATGGCCGGCGTCGCGCAGGACCCGCTGAGCCAGGTCGTACGTGAGATAGGTGAAGGCGTGGCCGAGGTGCGTGGCGTCGTAGGGCGTGATGCCGCAGACGTACAGGTGCGCGGTCGGCCCCGGGGACAGCGGACGGACCTGGCCGGTGGCCGTGTCCAGAATCCGCAATGGCCGGCCACGGCCGGGAAGGGGACGTACTGGAGGAGATGGCCACGCCTGCATGCGTGTCAGCGTAACCGCGAACGGGGGATCCGGCGGTCGCAAGACGGTTAACCGCGGCGTAACCGACCTGCGCGGACATCTCCCGGCCTCAGAACGGCGGCCAGGGCAGCGGCGGCCAGTCGCCCGAGGGCAGCGGGAAGCGGCCCTCATCGAGCAGGCGGTGTACACGGGCGCCGAGCGCGTCGAGCTCGGTGACGGTCAGCAGCGGTTCCAGGCGCTGCCCGAGCTCCGCGTCCAGGGCGGTTCCCAGGCAGCGCAGCAGTGCGGTCTCCTCGGCGTCCAGGCGCCGGCCGCGCCAGGTCCACAGCAGGGTGCGCAGCTTGCCCTCGGCGTGGAAGGTCACGCCGTGGTCGATGCCGTGGATGCGCCCGGACGGCGCGGGCAGCAGATGGCCGCCCTTGCGGTCGGCGTTGTTCACCACCGCGTCGAACAGCGCGATGCGGCGCAGCTGCGGGTCATCGGAGCGGGTGAGCGCCACCAGATCGACGGTGACGTCGGTGTCGATCCAAAGCTGGACCATGCCCTCGCCGAACGGCCCGTCGCGCATGATCGTGGGTGGCACGATGCCGAGGTCGAGGGCGGCCGAGATCTCGTAGGCGGCGAGTTCGCGGGCGGCGAGCGTGCCGTCGGGGAAGTCCCACAGGGCACGTTCACCCCGCACCGGCTTGTAGACGCAGCGCCCGGCGACCGCTCCGGCCGCGATCTCGCAGTAGAGCGTGGCGTTGCTGGCATCGGCCATCCGGCCGGTCACGGTGAGCTCGCCCGTGCACAGCAGCCCGAGCGCCGCGCCCAGGTCGAGGCCGCCGCAGTCGAGCGGATCGAGGGGCGGCCGCCGCCCCGGCACGGGGCCGGTCGGTCCAGCCGCGGAAACGCCCATCGCACCAGTCTGTCGGGCGCGTGCCCGGACTGTCCTGAACCAGGCGATGTGAGCCAGGTCTCTCCACTGCCCGTGCACGTCACCGGTACCGCCCCGCGTGGTCATGTCGCAGGCCGGCCCGGGCCCCGTCCCCCCGATTCCGCGGAACCGGGGGGACGGGTGTGCCGAAGACGGACCCGGGCGGATGGTGCCCCGTGGCGGTGCTGTGCTAGGCGGGGCCCGCGGCGGGCGGTGGGGTCCAGGTCCCCGCGCCGCCGCCGATGAGCCCGCCCAGGTCCGGTGGATGTCCGTCGGCCCCGGTGGGCGATGCGGCGTTCTCTGACGTCGCGGACTCTGACGTCGCGGACTCTGACGTCGCCGAATCCGCCGACGCTGGCCTCGCCGTGCCGGGCGGCGGTGGGAGGAGGTCGGTGACGTCACCGCCGACGTCGTTGAGCCGGCGTACCAGCGGTAGCCGCTCGCCGTAGTGGATGACCGTGAGCGAGCACGGCTCGATGGTGATCCGGTGGTAGAGATCGAGGTGCATGCCGAGCGCATCCGCCACGATGGTGCGGATCACGTCGCCGTGCGAGCAGAGCAGCCAGGTGGCTTTCGGGCCGAGCCGCTCGTTCCACGCACGCACCGCGGCGACCGAGCGGGCCTGCGTGTCGCGCAGTGCCTCCCCCTCGGGCCCGGGGAACACCACCGCGCTGGGATGGCTCTGCACCACCGCCCACAGCGGATCCTTGGCGAGGACGGCGAGCTGCTGGCCGGTCCAGTCGCCGTAGCGGACCTCACCGAACCGCTCGTCGACGACCACGTCCTGGCACGCACCGCCGCTGCCCTCCTCGATGACGGCGGCCGGGCGGCGCTGGGCGATCGCGTCCGCCGTCTGCTGGCAGCGGTCCAGCGGGCTGGACACGATCGCCGTCAGCGGGATGCCGGCCAGTCGGGTGGCCAGCGCCGATGCCTGGGCCGCACCCCGCTCGTCCAGGCCCACACCCGGCGTCCACCCCAGCAGGATCGTGCCCGTGACAGCGGTCAGGCCATGCCGGACCAGCAGCACCGTGGTCACCCGTCGTCCTTTCGCCTGTGGTCGCGCCCCACGCTACCGAGTGGACGTCACCCGAGGGAGGCCGATCGCAGTGGTTACGCTTCCCGGCATGCCCGACGCGTATCCGAGCAGCACCGCCGTGGCCCCGGTCCCGCCCGGCGCGGAGCCTGCGCCCAGCCCGCAGGCGGTGTTCGCCGCCTTCCACGACGCAGGTCTGTGGCCGGGACTGGGCCGGACCACCGCGGGCCGGCTGGCCGCCGCCGGGATCACCCTGCCCGAGCACGTCGACCTCGGTCGCCTCGGGCAGGTCGAGGGCGTGTCCGGGCCGCGGGCCCGCCGGCTGGTGGACAGCTTTCGGGCCGCGGCGGGAACCTACGCCGTCGTCGAACTGCTCGTCGGCGCGGATCTGCCGGCGCGCCTGGCGCGCGCGGCGGCCGAACGGCTAGGGCCGAACGCGGCCGGCGACCTGCGGGCCGACCCGTGGGCGCTGCTCACCGCGGACGCCGAGATCAGCCAGGCCGACCGGTTCGCCCGCCACCGGGGCCACCGCCGGGACGACCCGATGCGCGGCCCGGCGGTACTCGCCCACCTGCTGGGCCGGGCCGCGAGCCGGGCCGGGGACACCGCCGCCACCGTCGCCCCGGTGCTCGAGGCCGCGGCTCGCGAAGGCGTGGCCGACCCGCCCGCGGCGCTCGAGACCGCGCTCGAGGACGGCCGGATCATCGCTGTCGGTGACCGGATCGCGCTGGAACGGTACGCGATGGCCGAGCAGTCCATCGCTGATGGCATCGAGCGTCTGATCGCCACCGCCGAGCCGCTGCGCGCGGGCAGTCCCCGCGCCCGCCGTCGCGGCGGCTCCGACCCGTCGGCCTCCCCGGCCGAGGCCACACCGGTGTCCGTTCCCGCGCCGCCTCCGGCCACCGAGCTGTCCTTCGAGGACGCGGACGAGGACGCGGACGCGGGCGACGCGGGCCGCGATGGCGGCGCGCGGGCCACTGGGGCGGGCGCCACCGAGGGGGCCGCCCCCAGTTCGCCCGGCCAAGGGGCGACCGAGGGTACCGGGGCCGGGAACGCCGGGACCGACGGCGCCGCGTCCGGCGGCGCGGACGACGCGGTGCGCGGGTTGGACGAGGTGCAGCTACACGCCGCCCGCGCGGCGCTCGAGTCGGGCGTGAGCGTGCTCACCGGCGGACCGGGCACCGGCAAGAGCCGTACCGTCGCCGCGGTGGTGCGGCTGGCGTGGGCGGCGGATGCCGAGGTGGCGCTCGCCGCGCCGACCGGACGGGCCGCCAAGCGGCTCGAGGAGCTCTGCGGCGCGCCGGCGAGCACGTTGCACCGGCTGCTCGGCGCCCAGGGCCGCGGCGCGGGGTTCGCCCGTGGCGAACACAATCCGATCGACGCCGACCTGGTCGTCGTGGACGAGGCCTCGATGCTGGACGCGGAGCTCGCCGCGGCGCTGCTCGACGCCTGCGCCGACGGGACCCATCTGATGTTCGTGGGCGACCCGGCCCAGCTGCCGAGCATCGGCCCCGGTCAGGTTCTCACCGACCTGCTCGACTACGGCCGCGGCACCGGCTCCGACAGCGCCGGCCCGAGTGGCGCCGGTTTCAGCGGCGCCGACGCGGGCGGCGAGGGTGGCACGGACGGCGAGGGTGGCACGGAGTACCCGCGCGGGGAGGTGCCGGTGACCGAGCTGCGCCGGCTCTACCGCCAGGTCGACGGTGGGGCGATCGCGACGTTGGCGACCGCGGTCCGCGGCGGGGAGCTGCCGCCACCGGCGCCCGATGCGGGCCGGGAGGTCGTCGTCGTGCCCGCGAGCAGCTCCGGGGAGGCCGCCCACCGCACGGTGCAGCTCGTCACCGACTCGATTCCGCGGGCGCTGGGCATCCCGGTCGCCGATATCCAGGTGGTCACCCCGGTGCACGCGGGGCCGGCGGGCACCACCGCGCTCAACGCGGCCCTCAAGCGCGTCCTCAACCCTGTCGGCGGGCAGGTCGACGGGAGCACCCGAGGCACCGCCGGTGCGGGTGGGACGGGAACGTCCTCGGGGTTCGACGTCGGCGATCGGGTCGTGGCCACGGCGAACCACGTGGACATCGGCTTCGCCAACGGCGAGATCGGGACGGTGGTCGCCCTGGGCGAGCGGGGTGCCCTGCGGGTCGCCTTCCCCGGGGGGACGGTGGAGGTGCCCGCGGGCCTGCTCGGTGATCTGCGCCATGGCTGGGCGGTGACGGTGCACCGGGCGCAGGGCAGCGAGTGGCCGGCGGTCGTCGCGGTGTTCCCGCCGGAGGCCGGCCGGATGCTCACCCGGCCGCTGGTCTACACGGCGCTGACCCGTGCCGCCAGCCATCTGTCAATCGTGGCGGTCAACGGCCCCGCCGTCCGCCATGCCGTACGCACCTCCGGCGGGCGGCGCCGGATGACCTCCCTCGGCCCCCTGCTCGCGGGCCAGGAGGCAGGCGAGTTCATGGACGACGACGAGCTGGATGAGGACCTCGACGACGACTGAGCCGGCCCGGCCGGATCCCCGGATCCCCGGAGCGCCGACGGATACCGATTGTCGCTGGTCACCGGATTCGCGCCGTGGATGCCCCGGCCTTCAGGTCGGGGAGGAGACGGCGCCCCACGCTGGAACACATACTC
>NZ_JALKFZ020000146.1 GCF_023243075.1 Frankia sp. AiPa1
ACGCGTCAACTAATCCTCCTTCCGTGATGCCCCCTATTCTAGTAGGGGGCACTGTCCGGAAGAAAAGAGGCACCTCAAGCCCGTGTGCGCAGGTCAGGTGGATGTGTTGTTTGGATATTGTTCGATCGGATCCCGTTTCGGTCGAACGATCTTCGGTCGAAGCGGGGCGCACACCTCGGAGGACGGCCGTTCCGCCGCCTTTGTTCCTATCTGACCGGGGCCGTTGCTGTACAGATGGGCGTTCAGGTTCACCTTCGCCCGGCGCCGGACCGGCCGGGCAGGTAGCTCAGGCCGGGCCACACGCGAACGGTGGCCCGCACGGGCCATGCTCGCCACCGTCCATCGTGGCTACATCGTCCACCTTGTCGATGACCCGTTTGCCGAACGGCGCGTCGCCCGGCGCGTCGCCCGGCGTGTCGGCCGGATAGGCACACGGTTCGTCGATGACGTCCTTGTGCCCTTCATCGACATGGCCGCCAGAGAAGCTGTCGGGGGAGCGGACGAGGGAGCTGTCGGAGAGGTCGTCGGGGGAAGGGGGGCGGTGGCCGCCGTGACGACCATGACCGGAGCGGCGCAGGGGGGCCGGGAACGCGCGGGCGCCAGAGCCAAGGGCGCTGATGCGGTCATTCGGGTTGGAGATCCGGCAGCGACGCAGGGACAGACAGCCGCAGCCGATGCAGGCATCCAGCCCGTCGCGCAGGGCGATCAGCGCCGCGATCTCCTCGTCGAGGCGTGACCGCCACCGTCGCGAGATCGCCGTCCAGTCCGCTGCGGTCGGGGTTCTGGCCTCGGGCAGGGATGCGAGCGCCGCGGCGACCTCGTCCAGGCTGAGGCCCATGGCGGTGGCGGCGCGAATGAACGCGAGCCGGCGCAGCACGTGCCGTTCGTAGCGGCGCTGGCCACCGCTGGTGCGCGAGGCGGAGAGGAGGCCCTGGCGCTCGTAGAAGCGCAGCGCCGACGGCGCGAATCCGCTGCGACGGGACAGTTCGCCAACGGTCAGCAGGTCGGTCGGAAGCATGCCGCCCAGTGTAAATACCTGAACCTGACTTCAGGATATGGTTTTGAACGGGCCGGTGACCTCGAAGGTGACGCCGGCTCGGTCGCGTCCGGTGGAACCGCGGCGGGAGGAGAAATAGAGCCGGGTTCCGTCTGGGCTGAAGGCCGGCCCGGTGATCTCCGAATGGCGGTGCTCGGGCAGCCGAAGGAACGGCGCGACCTCACCCGCAGCGCTGATGACCAGCAGCGTGGCGCTCGGGCGGCGGGCGGCGACGAACAGTTCTCCCGAGCCCGCGACCGCGAGCTGGCCGAGCCCGGAGGCCGCCGGCTGCCCGGCGGCCGTCTGCGCCGCGCTGAACAGCAGCTCCACCCGACCGCCGTCCAGCCGACCGCCGTCCGCCGGACCGGCACCGACCGTCTCGCCGCGTACCGCCTGGCTGCTGATCGCCGCGGGGTCGAACGGTCCGCCACCCGCACCGGCAGAGAGGCGGACAGCCCAGATCCGGTCGTCGTCGCTGGTGCTGACGTAGCAGGTGCCGTCGAGGTAACGGCAGTCGGCGGCGCTCGCGAACCGCCGGGCGTCGCGGACCTGACGGCGGGTCGAGCGGGGGAAACCGTCGGGATCGGTCACCGCCGCCCACCGCACCCGGTCTGTCCCGGCATCGGCGTCCGCGGCGAGGATCTCGAGCCGGCCGGCGGCCAGATCGCCGGCCCGGTCGGGGCGAAACCGGTACAGGCCACCGTCCGCGTGATCCTCGGCCAGGTAGATCACCCCGTGGTCGGCGTCGTAGGACGCGGAGGCGTGGGAGAAGCGGCCCAGCGCCGGGCGGGCGGCCGCTGCTCGTGACCCGTCCGGGTAGGTCTCGCGCACCTGGCCGAGGAACAGGCCGCTCTCACCGGCCAGCCAGGTGCCCCATGGGGTTGCCCCGCCGGTATGGACGGCGGTGGTTCCCTTGAGGATCCGCCCGGCCGACGCGATCGACCCGTCAGCGCGCATCCGGATCACCGAGACCCCGCCGCGCAGGAACTGCGCCGAAGTGGCGATGTACGTCCAGCCGCCAGACGCGCCGGGTAGGCAGCCGCCACCGGCCGGGGCCTCCGGCCAGACATAGTCCGTCGTCCCGACCAGGAAGCGCGCATGGGCGAGGACGCGGCTGGTGAAGCCCGCGGGCAGGGCCACCCCGTTGGCATCGACGGCGCCGAGGGGCCCGTATGGGCCGGCTCCGGACCGCACCACGAGCGGTGATCCAGCGGTGTCGGTGTCGGTTTCGTTCTCGGTGTCAGTGTCCGTCGCGTTGCCGGGGGCGGCCGTGGTCGCCGCATCGTCCGGTGGGGACGCGTTCTCGCCTGCCGCCGACCTCCTGCCGGCTGACGTGGACGCCGAGTCGGAACGGGAGCCGAGGGGCTCGCAGGCCGATGCCACGCCCGCTACCGCTACCGCGGCCGCCGCCGAGTGGAGCACCGTGCGTCGGTCCATTCCGCCACCCCTCGTGTGCGACCTGCCATGCCCGGCGCCCCGGGGGAGCGTTCCCTCGGGCCGGCATCGTCGCGTCGGGCCATGTCCCGGATCGGCCGCACCCCCGGTCGGGGGGTGCAGCCGAGGGTGGCGGGTGCCCGGCCCCACTGTGATTCGTGTTGCAGAGCCCTCGCCGGGCCAGTCACGACGACGCTCCCCGGATCCCGGACCGGGGTCATGGCATCCGCGAGTGGTCGCAACGGGCCCTGTCGCCGGCCGTCAGCTGACTCTACGGTCATCGCTACCATGCTTCTGGTAACCGGAAGCGGGCGCGGCGGGGTGTGGACCTTCGCCGCCGGACCTCCGGGTGGCCCGCACGGGGACGCCCACATGCGACCGCCGTGGCAGGCTGTCCAAGCGATGGACGACACCACGCATCGGCGGTTCAACCCGCTCACCGGCCGCTGGGTCCTGGTCTCGCCGGGACGCGTGCGCCGCCCCTGGCACGGCGGCCAGGAGCCGTCCGCCCCATCGTCGCCCGCCGCCCACGACCCGAACTGTGATCTGTGCCCGGGTAACCGACGCGCCGGCGGCGTCCACAATCCTGTCTACCGCGGCACGTACGTCTTCACCAACGACTTCCCGGCCCTGCAGCCCGAACCCGATCGCATCGCCGAACCAGATCGCATCGCCGAACCAGATCGCATCGCCGAACCAGATCGCATCGCCGAGGCCGACGGCACTGTCTGGGCCGACCACGTCGTCGAGAACGGGAGTTCCGCCGAGCCTGGCCATGTCACGCAAGCTCAGCAGCGAGCGGCGGGCTGTCGCATGCCGGCCGCCGCCGGCGACAGGCAGGCCGCCGCCGGAGACAGGCAGTCCGGCGGTGGCCGCTCGGGGCTGCTGCGCAGCGCGTCGGCGCACGGGACCTGCCGGGTCATCTGCTTCGGGCCGGACCATGGCCGGGGCTTGGTCGACATGTCCCACGCGGAGGTGCGTGCCATCGTGGACACCTGGGCGGCGCAGGACGCCGAGCTGTCCCGTCGGTGGCGCTGGGTGCAGATCTTCGAGAACCGTGGGACGGCGATGGGTGCCTCGAACCCGCATCCACATGGCCAGGTCTGGGCCTGCGACGCCTTGCCTGACGAGGCAGCCACCGAGGACGCCCATCAGCGCGAGCACTTCGCCCGTTCGGGCCGGTCCCTGCTGCTTGACTACATCCGCGCCGAGACGGCCGCCGACGAGCGGATCGTCCTCGACGAGGAGGACTGGCTGGTCATCGTTCCCTACTGGGCGATGTGGCCGTTCGAGACTCTCCTGTTGCCGCGCCGTCCCGTCACCCGCCTCGCCGACCTGGACGACGCCCAGCGCAGCGGCCTCGCGCACGTCCTTGGCCGCCTGCTCACCGGCTACGACGCGCTGTTCGCCTACCCGTTCCCCTTCTCGATGGGATGGCATGGCGCCCCCGGCCCGCACCCGTCCACATCCGCGGGGCGAGGGCTGGGGCGTGCGGAGGAGGTGTGGCAGCTGCACGCGCACTTCTACCCGCCGTTGCTGCGCTCGCCGACGATCCGCAAGCATGTCGTCGGCTACGAGATGTTCGCCGAGCTTCAGCGGGACATGACTCCCGAGGATGCCGCCGACCGTCTGCGTACGGTCATGTCGACGTCCTGGGACAGCGCCGTCACCCTGCCGCCCTCGGGCATCACCATGGCGCAGGCCACTGCCCTGGCCGGCCCGACCCCGACCCCGACCCCGACACCGGGTCCGCGGGCGACTGGCCCGTTCGGCTCCGATCCGATGGGCTCCGATCCGTTGGGCTCCGGCCCGCTCGCGGCCGACTCGCTCGCCTCTGGTCCAGTGCCCCGGCCGTGACGTCCCGCGACCTGCCGCCTTCCGCCGCGCGGCGGGCGGTACGGGCGTTCGTCAACACCTACGGTCACTCGCCAACGCACCTGGTCCGCTCCCCGGGCCGGGTGAACCTCATCGGCGAACACGTCGACTATTCGGAGGGCCTCTGCCTGCCGCTGGCCCTCGACCGTGACCTGTGTATCGCCCTGCGGCCGGACGTGCCGCATGGTCCGAACGGCGGGGGGTGGCTGCGGTTGGTGTCCGAGCAGGACGCGGCGCCCGTGGCCATCCGGCTTCCCCCACGCGGGCCGGGCACTCCACCCTCCGCGCGGGCCGGGGGGTGGGCGCGGTACGTGGAGGGGGTTGCCGTCGCGCTTGCCGTGGCCGGCGTCGACCCGGTGCCGTGGCATGGGGCGCTGGCCAGCGACATCCCGGTGGGGGCGGGGCTGTCGTCGTCCGCTGCCCTGGAACTGGCGGTGGCGGTGGCGGGCATGGCCCTGGCCGGGGTGACGCTGCCGGCGGTGGACCTGGCCCGGATGGGGCAGTGGGCGGAGAACGAGTGGGTCGGCGCGGCGACCGGACTGCTCGATCAGCTCGCGTGCGGTGGCGGGATCGCCGGGCACGCCCTGCGGATCGACTGCCGGACGCTGAGTCTCACTCCCGTACCGCTGCCAACCGGAATCGCCGTCGTCGTGCTCGACACGGGCACTCGCCGCGAACTCGTGACCAGCGCCTATGCCCAGCGGCGAGCGGAGTGCGCGCGGGCGGCGAAGGCGCTGGGCGTCCGGGTGCTCCGGGATGTGACGGCCTTGCCACCGGATGCCGAGCGGCGAATGGACGAGGTGGCGCTGCGCCGGGCTCGGTTCGTCATCGCGGAGAACGCCCGGGTCGATGCGGTCGTCACCGCCCTGGTCGGCAACGACCCGGCCACGGCCGGACGGCTGCTGAACGAGGGGCACCGTGGTATCCGCGACGAGTTCGAGGTGTCCGGCCCCGAGCTGGATGCGGCCGTCGAGGTCGCTTGTGCGTCCCCTGGCTGTTTCGGCGCCCGGATGACCGGCGGTGGCTTTGCCGGCTGTGCCCTCGCGCTCGTCGACCGGGCCTGGGCCGACGCCTTCGTCTCGGCGTTCCGCCCCGCCTACGCGGCGCGCACCGGACGGGAGGCCACGCTGCACCTGTGCACGGCCGCCGCTGGCACGACCATCACCCCGCTTGATCATCTTATGTGATCATTCTGCCGCTCAGTGCGGTGGTGGTCATCGCGGAAGCCACCTGAGATGCGAGCCGGGCCGGGCCGAGCCGGGCTGAGCTGGGCTCGTCGGGCCGGGCTGGGCTCGTCGGGCCGGGCTGGGCTTGTCGGGCCGGGCTGGGCTGTGCCGGGAGGAGCCGGGCCTCGTCAGTCAGGTCGTGATGCGCTCCTCGGGTTCTGGCCCTGGTTGATCCGATCGGGGCGATGTCCGGATGGGCCGTCCCGTAACGGGTGTGCCCGCGCCCGTGGAAGGCGCGTGGGCGGCACGGTCAGGCCCGCTCGGCCGGGGGCCTTGTGGGTGCAGGCCGTCTGAATCGTCCGTCAGTGTGCTGTTGTAGCCCGTATAGGAGTTCTTGAGGCTAAGCGGGCTACGATAAGCCGCTCTGACCGGGCGGAGACGAGGAGTTGAGAGGCCAGTGTCCGTGCGGGGGTGGGTGCGCGGCCGCGGCTGGGGTGGGACGTGGAGATGGCCCTCGCGGCGAGGTCGCCTCACCCAGGTTGTGGCGTTGGCCGTCGCGGTCGTCGCCTGCCTCGCCGGAGTCGTCGTGGCGGCCCTGCCGACGACCTCGTCCGCGTCGACCAGCTCGGCGCTCGTCACCCCCGCGCCGCTCGTCGCCGGCGCGCCGTCCGCCGTCGCAGCCCCGCCGGTCGGCGCCGGTGCCTCCGGCGCGTCCCCGGCAGTGCGCACCCCCTCCACCGCGGCGCGATCCACCCCCACGAGCCCGTCGGCCACTCGTGCGTCCACCCCCGCCGGGGGGACGTCCACCGGGAGGCCGTCCAGTGCGTCCCGCGCCAGGGGAACGTCGTCGGCCCAGGTACCGGCGCTGGAGCCGAGCCGGACGGATCCGAAGGCCGCGCACGAGCCGGACCCGGTGCACCGGCTGGCCTCCGGGCGGACCTATGAGCTGCACACCAACGTCCGGGCCACCCCGCAGTACCGCGGCAGCGCCCGCCCGCTGGTGATCATGCTGCACGGGTTCCTGAACACCGCTGAGGAACTGCGCCAGGTCTCCGGCGCCGACTCCTTCGCCGATGCGCACGGCTTCGCGGTCGCCTACGGCGTGGGTGTGGACGAGGCGTGGAACGCCGGCGGATGCTGCGGGGAAGCGACCACCGACGACGTCGCCTACGTCCGCCAGATCGTCGCCGACGTGGCCCGACACACGCCGGTCGACCGCTCCCGGATCTACGTCTGGGGCTTCTCCAACGGCGCGATGCTCGCCGCCCGCGTCGCCTGCCAGGCCCCTGGCCTCGTCGCCGCCGTCGGCATGGTCGGCGGGCAGGCGCTGGTGTCCTGCCCCCGGGTGCGGGTCAACCTGGTGCACATCCACGGCACTGCGGACACGACCGTGCCGTGGCGCGGCGGCTGGTCCGACTACCTGAAGATGTCCCTGCCCGACGGCGAGACCGAGGCCATGCACTTCGCCCCCGGATCGACGATCAGTCACATCCTCTGGAACGGCGGCCACATCTGGCCCTGGTGGGGCATCGGCGCCCTCTGGGACTTCTCCGCCCCCCAGACCCTGAACGCCTCCGCTGACGTCCGCTGACGTCCGGTCGTCGTCAACCTGGTCGTGGGTCAACGGGGCCCACTGCCCGGAAGGTCCGGTCGGACCGGTTTCAGCTCGGACCGGTTTCAGCGGCGGGGGTCGTACCGCTCGTGCGGGTCGGGATCGGCGGCTGCTGGCGGGAAGGAAGGATGCCGGTCGGCGGTGCCGACCTCCGGAGGGTTCGCCGCGGTGCGCCTCGGACTGCCGGCGGCTCGGCCTGAGGGGAACGGCGGTGGGGTGAGGGGTTTGGCGCGGGCTCCGCTGACAGCCAGACGGGCGGCGCTGACCAGTGCCGTGCGGGCATCGGGTTCGGGGATGCCGAACAGGTCGATGGAGACGACCTGGCCGAGCAGGCCCGGGCGAAGGCAGTCCTCGATGCGGAAGACCAGGAGGGTGCGCAGCGCACCGGTTGGATCGGCGGACCAGGCGCTCTGCCATTCCGCCTGGCCGTACACGGAGCGGGCGTAGGCGTTGGAAAGCACCGCGATGGTGCGGGCGGATTGGCGGACGCCGTTGTTCATACCGACGACCCAGTTCGACCCGGGCGTGAAGTCCCACGCCTGGACGAGAACCCGGTACTCGGCCTCCTCGAGGACCCAGGCGATCCATTCCGCCCAGCGCCGATCCGCCTGGGTGTAAGAGACGAAGAAATCCCACGCCTCGCCGTCGCTTTTGGTCCTTCCGCCGGCACTCCCTGCGCTGGTGGCGCCGCCCGCGCTGCCCCCGATTGTCACCAGATCAGTGTGCCATCCGCACGCACCGCAGTCAGGTTTGTCGCCCTTCGTGCCGTCTCGCGGCGGGGCCGCGGGTTGACGAGCTGGGCCCGCCAGCCGAACAGGGGCCGGTCTAGCTGAGCAGAGCGTCGATGGCGCGGTAGACGCGTTCCTCGGAGACGGGGTAGGGGGTGCGCAGGTTCTGGGCGAACAGGCTCACCCGCAGTTCCTCGATCATCCAGCGGACCCGGCGGATCTCCTCGCCTGGTTCGCGGCCGGCGGGGAGGGTGGCGAGCAGCTCCTGGTACGCCTCGGTGGCCCGGCCCACCGCCGCGGTGTTGAGCCGATCGCGGTTCGGGTCGCGCGGGAGGCGCTCCAGGCGGCGCTGGATGGCGGTCAGGTAGCGGGCGAGGTCAGGCAGGCGCTCAGCACCGGTGTCCGTGACGAAACCGCGGTAGATCAGGGCGTCGAGCTGGGCGCGGGCGTCGGCGACGGACGGCGCGAGCACCGCGGCCCGCACGTCACGTAGCGCACCGCTGACGGTATGCGCGAGGCCGAGCACCTCCTGCACCTCCCGGACCACCGCGAAGGACGCCTGCGGGAGCTCGGCGCGCACGGCGGCCAGCAGTGTGGTGAACCCGGCCTCATCCCAGACGGGACCGCCGGCGGCGGCGATCAGCTGGTCGCAGGCGGCGCGGACGCAGTCGTCGAGCAGGTCGGCCGCGTCGCGATGCGGATTGTGCGAGAGCGCGAGTTTCGCCGCGTTCGACAGCCGGCCGTTGAGCCCGCGGATCGGAGACGCAACCCCGAGCAGGACCAGCCGCCGGGTACCGGACCACATGGCGGTGCGCTGCGCCGACTCGGTGTCGGTGGCCCGCACGGCGACCGAGTCGCCCTCGTCCACCAGGGCGGGGAAGCCGCGCACCACGTGGCCGCCGCGGCGCAGCTCCACCACCTTGGGCAGGGTGCCGATGCCGTCCCAGGACCGCAGGCCACGGCGCTCGATGCCGTCGGCCGCCGCGGCCACCGCGGCCCGAGTCCGGGGGCGCAGCCGATCCTTGATCGCGTCGAGGTCCTTGCCTTCCGCCAGGATCTCCCCGCGGGTGCCCTCGACGCGAAACGTGATGCGTAGATGGTCGGGGACGGCCGACAGCGTCCAGGCGTCACGGGGGATCTCCGGGCCGCCCATCCGGCGCAGCTCGTGCTCGACCGCGACGAGCAGCGGCGTCCCACTGGCGGGCGAGACGTGTTCGAGCACCGCCCGCGCGTAGTTCGGCGCCGGGACGAAACTACGCCGCACCACCTTCGGTAGGGCCCGGATCAGGGCCGTCACCAGTTCCTCGCGCAGCCCCGGCACCTGCCAGGCGAACGGTTCGGCGTCGACCTGGTTGAGCACGGCGATCGGAATGTGCACGGTCACTCCATCGGCCGCCGTTCCCGGCTCGAACTGGTAGCTCAGCGGTAGGGCGAGCTCGCCGGACTGCCAGGCGTCTGGGTAGGCGTCCTCGGTGATGGCGCTGGCATTCGAGGACACGAGCAGCGAGCGGGTGAAATCGAGCAGGCGCGGGTTGTCCGTGCGTGCCCGGCGCCACCAGGCGTCGAAATGGCGCACGGAGACGACGTCGGCGGGTATTCGCTCGGCGTAGAAGGCGAACAGTGCCTCGTCGTCGACGACGATGTCGCGCCGGCGGGCCCGATGCTCGAGCTCCTCGACGTCGGCGAGCATGCGCTGGTTGTGCGCGAAGAACTCGTGCCGGGTCTGCCAGTCGCCCTCGACCAGCGCGCGGCGCAGGAACATCTCCCGGCACAGCTCCGGGTCGATCTGGCTGTACCGCACCGGCCGGCCGGCGACGATCGGCACCCCGTAGAGCGTCACCCGCTCGTCGGCGAGCACCGCTCCCTGGCGCCGTGACCAGCGCGGTTCGCTGTAGGTGCGGCGCACCAGATGCCCGGCCAGCGGCTCCACCCAGTCCGGGTCGATGCGCGCCGCCGTCCGCCCCCACAGCCTGGACGTCTCGACCAGCTCCGCCGCCATCACCCACGCTGGCGGCCCGGACGGCCGCTGCTGCTGCTGGGCTGGCTGCCGCACCTGCGCCGCATCCTCCGGTTCATCCGCGCGTCGGGCCGCATGCGCCGCTTCGGCGGCTTCGGCGGCCGCCGCGGCCTCGGCGGCGGCCCGGGCGCCCCGGCGGGACAGGGCCGAGCCCGGCCAGAGAGTGAACCGTCCGCCGCGGGCACCGGCGTACTCGCGACGCTCCGGGTCGTACCGTCCGATGTGCGAGAGCAGACCGGTGAGCAGCGCCCGATGCACGTCGCCCGGGTCCGCCGCCGGGCCGTCCGGATCGCCGAGGTTCAGCTTCAACCCTCGGGCGACGGCGGCCAGCTGGCCGTGGACGTCCTGCCACTCGCGCACCCGCAGGTAGTTCAGGAACTCGGTGCGGCACATCCGCCGGAACTGGTTCGCCGAGCGTTCGCCGCGCGCGTTCCGAAGATAGCGCCACAGGTTCAGATAGGCGAGAAAGTCCGAGGTGGGGTCGGCGAAGCGGGCGTGCCGCTCGTCGGCGGCCTGCTGATGCTCCGCCGGACGCTCCCGCGGATCCTGGATGGCCAGCGCCGACGTGATCACCAGCACCTCGCGCAGGCAGCCCTGCTCGTCCCCGGCCAGCACCATCCGCGCCAGCCGCGGATCCACCGGGATCTGCGCCAGGCGCCGACCCACCGCCGTCAATCGCCGCGCCGATGCCTCGGCTGTCTCGCCGGCCTCCGCGCGGTCGGCTTCGCCCGTGGGGACGGCGAAGGCGCCGAGCTCGGTGAGCAGCAGCTCGCCGTCATTGACCTGACGCGGGTCCGGAGGGTCGAGGAAACCGAACGTGGCCATATCGCCGAGGCCGAGATCGGCCATGCGCAGCAGCACCGAGGCCAGGTTCGTCCGCAGGATCTCCGGGTCGGTGTACTCCGGGCGGGCCTCGAAGTCCGCCTCGCTGTACAACCGGACGCAGATGCCGTCCGCGGTCCGTCCGCAGCGACCCTTGCGCTGGTTGGCCGATGCCTGTGACACCGGCTCGATCGGCAGGCGCTGCACCTTCGTCCGCGCGCTGTACCGGGAGATCCGCGCGGTTCCCGGATCGATGACGTACCGGATGCCGGGTACCGTCAGCGAGGTCTCCGCGACGTTGGTCGCCAGCACCACCCGCCGCCCGGTGTGCGGCTCGAACACCCGGTGCTGCTCGCCGGCGGACAGCCGCGCGTACAACGGCACGATCTCGGTGAGCGGACGGTTCTGCCGGGCCAGCGCCTCGGCGGTGTCCCGGATCTCCCGCTCCCCGGAGAGGAACACCAGGATGTCGCCCGGGCCCTCGGCGCACAGCTCGTCCACCGCGTCGCTGATCGCCTGGGTCTGATCCCGATCCTCGGCGTCCCGACCGTTCCCGCCTCGGCGCTCGGCTGGCTGTCTGTCCGAGCGCTGTCCGTCTGAGCGCTGTCTGTCCGAGCGTCGTCCGTCCGAGCGTCGTGCGTCCAGCTCCGTGCCGTCGGGATCCTCGGGATCCTCGGGGTCGTCGTCGCTGGTGTCGGAGTCGGGGAGCAGCGGCCGGTAGCGGACCTCGACCGGGTAGGTACGCCCGGAGACCTCGATGACCGGGGCGCCGCCGAAGTGGGCGGAGAACCGGGCCGTCTCGATCGTCGCCGAGGTGATGATGACCTTCAGGTCCGGGCGGCGGGGCAGCAGCGAGCGTAGATAGCCAAGGATGAAGTCGATGTTGAGGCTGCGCTCGTGCGCCTCGTCGATGATGAGCGTGTCGTAGCGGCGCAGGGCGCGGTCCGAGGAGATCTCGGCGAGCAGGATGCCGTCCGTCATCAGTTTGACGAGAGTGTCCTCGTGAACCTGGTCGGTGAACCGGGTCTGATAGCCGACGACCCCACCGCCGGACGCCGGCGCCGGGGTTCCGAGTTCCTCGGCGATGCGGTCGGCCACGGTGCGCGCGGCGATCCGTCGCGGCTGGGTGTGCCCGATCATCGCGCGCACGCCGCGGCCCAGCTCCAGGCAGATCTTGGGCAGCTGGGTGGTCTTTCCCGAGCCGGTCTCCCCGGCCACGATGACCACCTGGTGGTCACGGATCGCAGCGAGGATCTCGTCCCTGCGCTGCGTCACCGGCAGCGCCTCGGGATAGGTGATCTGCGGCAGGCGGGCCCTGCGCCGCTGCACGTGGGCCGATGCCCTTTCCACGTCGGCGGCGACCGCGGCCAGCGCACGCTGGCGCGCCGCCGGCTCGCGCGTCCGTTGCCCCTGCGCCACACGTCGGCCCAGCCGATGGGCGTCCCGCGGCGCCAACTCCGCCAGCCGCGCCGTCAGCTCCTCCACCTGCACCTGCACGGGGAGGACGACCGCGCTGTCCTGATTCTGGTCCCGGGCATTCCCACGGTCGGCGTTTCCAGCGCTGCCGGGCCCCGCGCCTCGGCCGGCACGCCCGCGTCGGTTCGTCCGACCGTCGCGGTCCGCTCGTCCGGCCTGGTCTGCGTGTCGGTCCCGGTCAGCACGTCCACTACCGCCCGGCCTGCCGCGGCGGTCCGGCCGGCCGGAGTCCTGCCGGCCGGAGTCCTGCCGGCCGGAGTCCTGCCGGGCGGAATCCTGTCCGCCGGAGTCCTGTCCGCCGGCGCAGGGCGTACCTGCCGCCGTCGTCGAGACGGAGCTACTGGGTGGGGAACCGGACGGCGGAGCATTCACGGTCGGTCCTTCCTCACGCCCTCCAGCCTAGGGCACCGCGGGCGCATGCCGAACCGCCGCGCGGCGACCCGCGTCGTCCGCGGCCCCACCGCACAGCGGATCATGTCACTGAGGTGGGACGGAAGCCCTGCGCGGGTTCCCATGAGCTCCACCGGCTGAGGTCGGGCTGTAACCTGCCAGGAGATCACCGGGTGGAATCCCCGGGACCACCGCGGCGGAGAGTGAAGAGACGGCTGCAGATCTGTGGGGCGCTGGTCCCACCGGGGGGAAGTCGGGCGGTCGGGCCGTCCGCCGGGTCCGATGACCGGCGCGGCCACCGGCGGGCTGATTGGCGCTGCCGGTGATGGAACTGCCGGTGCCGGTTCCGAAGGCTACGTCTCGGCGGCCAGCGATGTGACGGCCAGTGGCGTGACGGTCCGTGACGCGGCCGTCGGCGATGGGGCTCTCGACAGTGCGGCCGCGAGCAGGGCCGGGTCCGGTGGCGCGGGGGCCGGGAGTGGCCCGGGCGTGCCGAGCGGGACGGCGTTCGGTGCGGCGGCGCTGGAGCTTGGTCGGGCGGCCGCGGAGGTCGGGCGGGCCCATCGCGCGCTGGACCGGGTCATGGCCAGCGTGCTGGTTGCGCTGCGGGCCGTGGCGCTGGCGCTCACGGTGTTCTACCTGATCGTCTGGGACTGGTATCTCGATCATCCGGTGGCGGCGGCGGTTCTGGGGGCCACCGTGCTGTGGCACCTGGTGTTCTGCCTGCTGGGGGCGCGGCGCGGGGTGGGTCGCGGGCTCGCGGGCGCGAGCGTCGCGCTTGCGTTACCGCTTAGTGTCGCCGCGCGTCTTGTGCTGCCCAGCGAGTCGGTCGGGGACAGCGGGAACTTCGTGTTCCTCGCGGTCGTCAACGCGTCCGTCGCCGCGGTGTGGGCGTTTCCGCGCCGGCCCGCCGCCGCGTTGGTGCTGCTGCTCGCGGCCGGCGCGTTCGTGGGCGGCTGGGGACGCTATCCGCAGGTTGTCGCGCAGGCGGTGCTGCTGGTCATGGCCCCGGGCCTGTTGGGGATGTCCATCGGACGTCTGCGGCACATCGCCCGGACCGCCGACCGGCGCTGGGCGAACGTCGTGGCGCGGCACCGGGGTGAGGCCGTCGTGCTTGCCGTCGCCCGCGACCGGCGCGAGCGGGAACGGGTCATCCACGACACGGTGCTCAACACGTTGACCGGCCTGGCCTGGGGTGGCGGGCGGGACGTGGCGCTCGCTCGGCGCCGCTGCGCCCAGAGTCTCGTCGCCGTGCGGGACCTGCTCGACCCGGGGCCCGACACCGGTCCGGCACTCGACGAGCGGATCGCCGAGGTCGTCGCCGAGGCGACGGGCCGTGGGCTCGTGGTCGACCTCACCAGCCGCCTGGAGAGCGGGCCGCCGGGACCGCCGGGGGTGGTGGTCTCGGCGTTTGCGGGGGCGGTCGGGGAGGCGCTGGCGAACGTCGAGCGGCACTCCGGGTCCCGGTACGCGTGGGTGAGCATCGACGGCGGACCGGACGAGGTGACCGTCCGGGTCCGCGACATCGGACGGGGATTCGAACCGAGTCTGGTGGACCCGGCCCGACTGGGACTGCGCCGGTCGATCACCGGCCGGCTCGAGGACGTCGCCGGCACCGTCGGGATCACCTCGACGCCCGGCTGTGGCACGACGGTGGAACTGCGGTGGCGCACCCCGCGCATCGTTGCCACGCCCCGCGGGGAGCCACCCGCGGGGCGTGCGCGCGGCGGGTTCGTGCCCGATCGGCGGGACGTCGCGGCGATCGCCGCCGATCTGCGGTCGGCGTACACGGCGGGACTTCGTCGTGCGGTTGGGAACGTCGCCGGCGCTTGGCTGCTGCTCATGGTCGCTCCGCTGGTGGCCACGCTGCACTGGGTGCGGGAGCCGGCCGTGGGGGGTGTGCTGTGGGGAGCGCTGGCAGTGGTGATCGTCGTGGCCCGGATGCTGGTGCGCCGTCGGCCGCTGTCCGGGGGTGAGGCGCTGCTGATGCTGGCGATCGCTGGGGGATCCGCGGTGTGTTCCGCCGCCAACACCAGGGGTGCCGACATCGTCCGCATCGCCAACTGGCCCTGGGTGGTCCTGCCCCTGCTGCTCGCGTTCGTCACCGCGTCCCGTCCGGCCAGGGAGTGGATCGGTGCGCTCGGCGGCGCGGTCGCGCTGGTCACGGGCCTGGTCCTGATCCGCGACGCGCACAGTCCGCTGGTGATCGCCCGGCTCGGGTCGTTGATCTATGGTTGTTGCGCCGTGCAGATCATCACCGCGATGCTGGGCCCGCTGCTGCGCCGGACCGCCATGCACACCGCGCACGTGCTGGCCGCGGAGGCGGAGCTCGCCGCGAACATTGACTCGTCGGCCATGATCCGTCGGGAGCGGCTTTCCTGGCTGCGCGCCGTCCAACGGGATGTGCTGCCGCTGCTCGCCGAGGTCGCCGACGGACGGCTTGACCCCGGCGCTCCCGCGGTGCGCGGTGCGAGCGCCGCCCGGGCCGCGGCAATCCGGCGGATGCTGACGGGAGGTGGGCCGTCCTCGGCTCTGGCCGATCTCGATCCGGTCCTGGCCGACGCCGAGAGCGCTGGGATCAGCGTCGAGATCCAGCGATCCGGGGATCTGCGCACCGCCCCGGCGCCGGGGCGGGCGGCGCTGGCCGACCGGGTCGGCGAGGTGCTTGCCGTCGCCGGCCGCGGGCGGGCGATCGTCACGGTGATGTGGTTGCCGGCCGGAGGCAGCATCTACGTCACCATGCCCTGGCCCGACGGGCTGGCGCTGCCGGAGACGGTCCGCGGCGCCATGGCCGGCGGGGAAGCCACGGGGGACGCGGGATCGCCCGCCGTCCGCCTGGGGACCGTGGTGGAGCTGGATGACCGGCGCCTGAGCCTCGAACTCACCTGGCCGGCCCTCGAACCCGCCTGGCCCGCGCAGCCGTCCGGCAGCCGGCCTACGGGCGGTAGCTGACCTACAGGGTGGAGACGATCTGCCGCAGCAGGTCAGGGGTCTCGGCCGGCGTCGTGCTGTCGACGCTGAGCCGGTTGTAGACCTCCATATACCGGTCGACCTCCTCGCGCTTGTCGAGGTAGGACGAGCTGGTGAGCTGTTCGAGGTAGACGACGTCAGGTAGGTCCATCTCCGGAAAACGCAGGATGGTGAAGGCGCCGCCCTCGGCCGCGTGACCGCCGAAGGAGAACGGCATGACCTGCAGCGTGAGGTTCGGCAGCTCGCCAAGCTCGATGAGGTGCTCGATCTGACCACGCATGACCTTCGGGCCACCGATCGGCCGGTGCAGCGCCGCCTCATCGACCACCATCCACAGGCGTGGGGGAGATGCGCGATAAAGCAGCTTTTGCCGGTTCATCCGGACGCTGACACGCCGCTCGACGGTCTCGGTCAGTAGTCCGTTGCCACCGTTGGTGATGATGGCGCGGGCGTAGTCCTCGGTCTGGAGGAGGCCGGGAATGAACTGCACCTCGTACGTCCGGATTAGCTGGGCCGACTCCTCGAGCCCGACGTACGGCTGGAACCAGTTCGGCAGAACGTCATTGAAGTTCTGCCACCAGCCGGCGGAGTTCGCCTCCCGGACGAGGGTCAGCAAAGGTGCCCGATCCGCATCCTCCGTGACCTGATAGAAGGTCAGGAGGTCGGCGACGTCTCGTTCTTTGAAGCTGACCCGACCGAGCTCCATCCGGCTGATCTTCGACTCCGACGCCCGGATATGGTAGCCGGCTGTCTCCCGGCTGATGCCCTTCTCCTCACGAAGTCGACGGAGCTGGGAGCCGAGCAGGATCCGACGCACGGTCGGCCCACTTCCCGGCTGAGCTGTCGTCACGGTCGGCCCCCTCGCCATCGGTCAACGCAAGAGTATGACATCTGATCTTCTTGATCTGGTTACGTCTCTGGTTCTGATGTCGGATCGACTGTCGCTTGTTTAGCGCAGTGGGTGTTATTTGTATACTCGCTCACAGAGAGTATGTGAGATGGCTGCCCGTCTCTCGGGCCGGACGACCTGTCGAGGCGGGTCCGGCGACCCCCGCCGTGGCGCGCAGTGATGTGAGACATCCGTTCTGTTTCCGTGCGGCGCAGGGATCCGGCTGAAGCGTCACGTGCCTCACTCCCGGGCCCGCGGGTGCCATCCCGCGTTGTCCGCTGCCCCCCCGCTGCTGTCACTGCCCGATACCTTCCGCGCCTTCCGCGCAGGGTCATCGCTTCGCCTCGCGACCGTCGTGCCGCGCCATATGCCCCATTGCTCCTGACTTCGCCCCGTCGAGGCTTGGTTCGACCTGTCGGGAAGAGTCGCACCCGGTCGGGAAGAACCATCGGGCGGTACCGGCGAGCCGGCCCGCGGCCCGGTGTCGCCCCACCACCCGCCCGCCCTGTTCCGCCCGTCTGGCCTGCCCCGGCCGTCCCGTCTCGCCCGTCGTCCCGTCTGGTCCGGGCGGGGTCGACGCCGTGCCGCTCGTGCTCACGCCCGTCGTCTGATTGCACCTGATGGAGCGGTCGAGGGGGGCGCTCGCCGGCACACTTGGGTAAGTCCGAGCGGGCCGATGGCGCGTCGCCGGTGCGGAGCACGGTCGTCCGGCGCGTCCGGCTCCACCTGGTTCGCCGTCCACGGAATGGTTCGATGGCCTCGCGGTGGCGGCCCATGCGATCCAGGTCGTGGGTCGGGGATGCGTCCGACGTGTGAGTGCATGGTGCGAGGCCGCACTTCGTGGCGCGACGAGCGGGTTGCCGTTGGGTAACTGTGGCCGCACACCCGACGCGGCGGATCACCCGGATTACCGGCCCGCGTGGCAAAATATCTTTGTCTCCCGTGGCCCCCGATTGTGCTGTGCGCGGCCCAAAAGGGGACTCCCCCCGGCCGCCTGGATACGTTTCCCCCGGAGTGCGATGACTGCCCGGTAGGGCTCACTCTCCTTGCGTCGGTGTGAAGAGCGCCGGCCCCTGCGGGATTACTCACCATACGGATTTCGTGGGCGATTCGACGCCGGTTCGGCGTGACGGCCGCCGCGATGCGTCGTCTGCCGGTGCGCGTCTGGCCGGGGGTCGGCACGGGCAGGGCGGACGTCTGGTCGGGGGTCCGTGGGCTGCGTGCGGCCTGGCGGGCCGGTTCTGCGGGCCGGTTGCCCCCTGGTCCCGGCGGGCCATACGGGAGTCCGATGTGACCCGTTCGGGGGGAGTATCCCCGGACGTCTGTTCTCGGGCCGCGCGCGGCCGGTCAGGTTCGTTCTGGTTCGGTCCGATTCGTTCAGGGGCGGGCGGATGCGAGGTGTCGTGCACGGGCGCGATGCTTCCTGACGATCGCACGTGAGCCCGTCGTGCGCACATGCGACCCGCATGATGCACGTGCACCTGACCGTGCTGTATCGTGAGCCGAAGTTCGTGCAGGCGCACACGCGGTCGGCTTGGTGGGGCGTGCGGGGCATCCCAGCGGGCGGCCGAGGAGGGCCCACCGCGGCGCAGCGGCGGTGCGGCGCGGCGGACTGCGTGGGGTGAGGGGCTGCCGTCGCGTGGCACCTCGGGCTTGGGGAGAAGTGCATGACCAAGATCTACAGCGGCATGCCGGCAGCTGCGCTCGAGCGCGTGACCTGGCAGAAGAGCCGACGGAGTAACTCCCAGGGCAATTGTGTCGAGATGGCGAAACTGCCTGGTGACGAGGTGGCCGTGCGAAACTCCCGGCATCCCAACGGGCCTGCGCTGGTCTATACCCGAGCCGAGATCGAGGCTCTGATACTCGGGGCCAAGGACGGCGACTTCGACAACCTTCTCCAGTAGCCCCGCGCCGTCATGTCCCTGCTGACCTCGGTAGTCCTTTCCCAGCCGGCGCGCGCCCACGCGGTCATGGCCGTGCGCCCGGGTGCGGCCGGCCCGCCACCCCGGTGCACGCCCGACCTGAGCTCGCCAGACCCGACCGACAGCTCATCAGACCTGTCCGACGACCTGTCGGACCTGCCCCCGGTCCAGCCGACTCCCGGCCCGTTGGACCGCCAGGACGCGCAGCGCGACGAGGCCCGCTGCGCCCCTGCCCGAACGAACCTGCCCTCGCGGTCGGCCGTCGCGTTCGCGTGTCTGCCGGCTCCCCGGACCGGAGACAGCATGCCCCCTCCCGCCGCGGAACGGATCTTCAGCTCTGGTGATCTCCCGCTGCTCTCGCTGCCCGGAGCGGACGGGCTGATCACCTGCCGGTGGCCGCTCGAGACGCCCGCCATGACCATCTCCGCCAGCACCGCCACGTGGCCCACCAGCGCCGCCACCGCCGTCACCGGTGTCGTCGCCAGGGCCGGTGGTGCTGCCGCTCCCGTCACCGAGGCCGACGCTCTGGCCACCGGCGCCACGGTTGGCCCAGGCCTCGGTGACGGCGACGCGGCGGACGCGAAGCGCCGTGTGAACGCGGACGACCGTGTGAACGTGGACGACCGTGTGAACGTGGACTTCAGCGCATGTGCGGATCACACCGCCGAGCGTCGCCGCGCGCAGGTCGGCTTCGTGCTCGTCGAGCCGGCGTGGCTCGTGCGGGCCGCAGCCGAGCGGGTCCGCGCACCCGGAGTGGACGCGGTCGTGCTGCATGCCCATACCAGCCCGCCCGGGCGCAGCGCCCTCGCGCTCGCGTTCGCCTCCCACCTGCGCAACGTGTTGCGCCGCCCGGCAGCGGGAGTCGATCCGCGTCTGTCCAACAACGTCGTGACCTCCGGGATGCGGCCAGACCTGCGTGGCTTTGCGGACCTGGTCCGCGTGCCCCACCTGGTGACGATCACGGATGGCACAGGGGCCGTCGCGGACACCATCGTCTGGGAGATCATGACCGGCGGCCAGTTCGACGCCTGGCTTGGCGGGGCCGCCCGTCCGGACCAGAAGGCCATCGAGGCGCACCTGCCCGGCTTGCTGCGGCTGCGCGGGCTGCAGCGCCTGGGCCGCTTGGACCACCGGTTCGCCGGGGTGCTGGCGGACATGCCGGGCGGCGGTCCACTGACCACACGGCTGATCCACTGCTTCCCCCGGCTGGTCCTCCCGATGGCTGGCGCCGCCTGAACGGTGCTCCCGATCGGCTGCCGACCAGCCAGCCTGGCTGCTGCTTGGACGGCTGGTCGGGCGGCGCCCGAGTACCGATGCGGGCGGACGTGCGGCGGGCGGACGTGCGGCGGGCGGACGTGGGGCGGGCGGACGTGCGGCGACGACGACGCGGACCGTCGCCCGAACGGGCGGGGGGGACGCCGGTTGGCGGGGCCCGAACGGGCCGCCCGGCAGTGAGCGGGCCCACGGGGGCCTCTCACCCGTGCTGGCCGGTGTCGACCTCGTCAGTCGATCCGCCCGCCCACCGGCCGGGGGCGTCGACGGCGACACCGACCCGGCGGGTGTCCGGCCATACTGAGGAGGGGCCATCGGCGCAGCCCGGCGATCTAGATCGACCGGGTGGTGAGATCCGCCACTCGGAGTAGTACGGACGATCCCGCGACCTGCTCGGCATGCGCGCCGAGCGGCAGCGCAGCGGCGCTGGGCCGGGCGCGGGCCGATCGGAGTCCTGGTCCGGCGACCCACGCGGCGCAGGATGGATCGAGGGAACGTCGGCGGGCGTGCGATGGCCGGTCGCGGGTGGCCGGGCCATCGCAGGGCTTTGTGTGTCCTTCTGTGTCCCGTCGCCCACAAGGGGAACCCGCGTACGCAACGGTTGTTGTGCGGCGCGCCTTCCACCACCGGACGGTCGTTGTGGGCCTATGGTCAGGCGCACCGGAACGCCGCTTTATGGGGAGAGTCGCGGATGACCGTATCGCTCGAGGATGCCCGTCGGATCATCGCCGCCGGTGAAAGATATGCGATTCACCTTGGCCAACCGGTTAACATCGCCGTCGTCGATCACGCTGGGATTCTGGTCGCGCATGTCCGGATGGACAACGCCCGGCTCGGGACCGCCGACATCTCGGTGGACCGAGCCTGCGCCGCACGGGCGTCGGCGATGCCCGCGGTGCCGGCGCGGCTCGTTCGCCATGGCGGTGACGAGGGATCCACCGACTGGGCCGTGGCAGGTACCGAGGCCGCCCTCGTCCACGGTGGTCATGAGGATGACTTCGATCCCGATTTCGAGGCTGAACTCGACGAGCACCCTCTTCCCGGCGACAACCCGGCCCGTGCTGGGACCGCCCGCCATGGGTCCGCCGTCTATGAGCTGCGCGGCCTGGACCGCGCTGGTCGGGCGGCCGAGGCGGGTCTGGCCCGGCCGAGAGCGGTCGGTGAGCGGCTGTCCGGTTCCGGGCTCAACGGCGCCGTCCCGCTCTGGCGCGACGGCATGGTCGTCGGCGCGGTGGGGGTCAGCGGCGGACCGACCCCGCATGACGAGGCGATCGCTCGCGCCGCCGCCGCCGCGTACTGACCTCTTCGCCCAGCGTCTTCCCGCCTCGTCCAGCGTCTTCCCGCCTCGTCCGCTGAGCACACCGGCCGCCTGGTCGGTCCGGTGCTCACCCCAGCCCCCGTGCGCGCCCATCGGCCTCGCCCCAGGGCCGCCATGCGCATCCGGGAGCCGGGGTGCCCTGTCGCCACAGCATGGTGGATCTGTGGATTTGTAGCACCGCCGTGGTCTGTTCGGATCATGCCGTGTGCGGACGAGACCAGGTTCGTGCGCGCGCGTCCGCCTTTTCCGTCAATCTCACAAAATCATCCGATGTGCATTAGCGCCCTTGATCGGGTGCATAGCGTCGGGTCGTGCGCACGGTCACGGCCCTCATCGCCGCAGCGTCGAGGTCATCTCGACGTGCCTGCCGCCGTCGCGAGCGATCTGGCGGACGCCCAGCGGACGCCGCCGGAAGGGACGCCGCCGCAGTACGGGTCGGGCGGGCCGGCTGGATGCCGCATACCGCCCGGACGCGGCGCCCGGTGCGGATCGGACGCGCGGCGGTGGCCTGTCTCACGGTGCTCTCGGGGCTGGCGGCGTGCACGTCGTCCGGCGGCTCGGGCCCGTCGGCGGCGGCCTGCGTCGGGCCGGGAATCGGCCGGGACTCCCTGCGCGTCGGCATGATCTACCCGGACAGCGGCATCACGTCGTCGCTGCTCGCGACGTTCCGGGACGGCGCCGATGCGCGTCTGGGCGTCGCGAACAAGGCCGGCGGAGTGGCGGGCCGGCGGATCGGCTACGTCTGGCAGGACGATGCGTCCAGCCCAACGGGCAATCAGGTCGCCGCCCGCATTCTCGTCGACGACGACAAGGTGTTCGGCATCCTGGAGTCGTCGTCAGTGGCCGGCGGCTCCGCCGAGTTCCTGCATCGGGCCGGAATCCCGGTCACCGGGCTCTCCCTGGATCCGGCCTGGGCCGAATACGACAACATGTTCAGCTATTCGAATCTGGTGGCAAAAGGGACCTCAGTCACCACCTGGGGAACATTCGTCGCTGACCAGGGTGGGCACCGTGCGGTTCTGATCCAGTCCGGTTTTTCGGAATCATCCGTGACGCTGGCCGATGAGATGGAGCGCAGTCTGCGTGCCGTCGGGATACCTGTCGTGGGCAGGGTCGACGCCACCAGCCTGATCAATCTGGCGGACCTCGGCAAGCAGGTACGGGCGAGCGGCGCCGATGTCATGATCGGCACCGTGACCGGTGGCGCGTTCGCCAGCGTGCTCGGCGCCGCGCGCAGCGAGCACGCGAGACTGCGGGTGGTTCTCTCGCCGACGAACTACGACCAGCGGTTGCTGGCCCGTTATCGCGGAGCCCTGCCCGATGTCTTCACATTCACCGACTACCAGCCGTTCGAGCTGAACCTGCCCGCGCACCGACGCTTCCTTGATGCCATGCGCACCTACGCGCCGCAGGTCACGCCGCCGACCCAGCAGGCCGCACTGGCTGGTTGGATCTCGGCGGACATGTTCCTGCGAGGCCTGGCCGCGGCCGGTCCGTGTCCGAGTCGGGTGTCGTTCCTACGCGGTCTGCGCGCGACGCGGAGCTATACGGCCGACGGCCTGCTGCCGACCGCCATCGACTTCGCCCAAGGCACCGGCCGGGTGAACTCCTGCTACACCTTCCTGCGGGTCAACCACGAGGCGACGGGTTTCGATGTGCTGCGCCCGGCACCCCGCTGCGGCGAAGAGATCGGTGAGTAGCCCGCCGCGGCCGCCGTCCCGTGACAGGTGTGGATGTGATGGGGACCACGGCGGGACGGCGGTGGTGGCTGCCGATTCCGGCCGGGTGCAGGTCCGCGGCGGCGAGTGCGGCGAGGCACCGGCGCGTTCGGGCCCGCGGTGTGAGCCGCTCGGCTCCGCTGCGCTGCCCGCGGGCACGCTGCTCGGACTAGCATCACTGGCGGCGCGACGGAAACAGCAGCGCAGCTCGGTGGTCCGGTCACGATCGCCCGACGGTCGGCCCGGGTCACCGTCCGACCTCCGGATGACCCGCACCAGGAGATGCCAGTGAGTTCAACGCCCGTCAACGTCACCGTCACCGGCGCCGCCGGTCAGATCGGCTACGCGTTGCTTTTCCGCATCGCGTCAGGCCAGTTGCTGGGCGCGGACACGCCGGTGAAGCTTCGGCTGCTGGAGATCCCGCAGGCGGTACGAGCGGCGGAGGGCACGGCCCTCGAGCTTGAGGACAGCGCTTTCCCGCTGCTCGCCGGCGTGGATGTGTTCGACGATGCCAAGCGTGCCTTTGAGGGCACCAACGTCGCCCTGCTGGTGGGGGCCCGCCCGCGGACCAAGGGCATGGAGCGCGGTGACCTGCTCTCCGCCAACGGCGGCATCTTCAAGCCGCAGGGTGAGGCGATCAACAGCGGCGCCGCCTCCGACATCAAGGTGCTCGTCGTCGGCAACCCGGCGAACACGAACGCTCTGATCGCCCAGACGCACGCTCCGGACGTCCCCGCGCAGCGGTTCACCGCGATGACTCGGCTCGACCACAACCGGGCGATCGCCCAGCTGGCGAAGAAGCTCGGCGTGGCGAACACGGAAATCAAGAAGATCACCATCTGGGGCAACCATTCGGCGACCCAGTACCCGGACATCTTCCACGCCCAGGTGGGCGGTCGCAGTGGTGCGGAGGCGGTCGGCGACCAGAAGTGGATCGAGGAGGAGTTCATCCCGCGGGTCGCCAAGCGCGGTGCGGAGATCATCGAGGTGCGCGGTGCCTCGTCGGCCGCCTCGGCCGCCTCGGCCGCGATCGACCACGTCTACACCTGGGTCAACGGCACCCCGCAGGGTGACTGGACCTCGGTGGCGCTGCCGTCCGACGGCTCCTACGGGGTGCCCGAAGGGCTGATCTCCTCGTTCCCGGTCACCGCGTCCGGCGGCGCGTTCCAGATCGTGCAGGGGCTCGAGCTTGACGCCTTCTCCCGGTCGAGGATCGACGCCTCGGTGCGGGAGCTCACCGAGGAGCGCGAGGCGGTGCGCTCGCTCGGCCTGATCTGAGCCGCCCCAGCCTGGCCGATGCCCCGAGGACGCCGTCGTGGCGCCTTTGGGGCATCGGTGTTTCACGGGTGGTCCGTCGGCGTACCGAACCCCGAAGTGCCGGACTACACTGATCTCCGTCAGGGTATACACCGGTTCGGGGGAACTCGTGACGCAGAAGTTGACCGAGGCGGAGATCGAGGCGCTGGCCACGGTTTTTGACACGCGGCCGCTGGCCGTCCAGGTGTTGGAGTCTGCCGGTATGCGCCGGAACCAGGTCCCGGCTTTCGACGGTCCGCCGTTCTACTTCTGGACCGAGATCTCCTTTCAGTTCACGAACGGCATTCTCGAGGACGGCCGTGCCCGCCTGCTTGCCGTCGCGGCGAAGTGGTATCCGGAAAATCCCGTCTTTCGCCTGGACGACGCACCGCCCGGGCCTGCGCCGCGCCAACCTGAGCCGGCACAGCGTGCGCCCGAACCGGAACCTCGCCAGCCCGGGCCGGCACGGCATCGTCGCGGGGCGGAACCCTCCCAACCCGACGCGGCGTCGAAGAGGGCGCCGGAGTCGGCCCGCCATGCCAGCGTGTTCTGCGTGGACGCCCGCGGCTACAGCGCCCGCGACATGCTTGGCCAGGTTGATCTGCGGAGCGGGGTCCACGAGGTCGTCGACACGGCGCTCGCGCAGGTGGACATCGCCAACGACGTGCTGCTGCGTCAGGATTCCGGGGACGGCTGCCTGTGCGCCGTGGACGCCGCGGTGCCCAAGGACCTGCTGGCCAGTGACTTCGTCCGTGAGCTGCGGATCGCGCAACGCCATTTCAACCGGGTGCGCCAGCCCGCGGCCGGCCTGCGCCTGCGGATGTCGTTGCATCACGGCCAGGTGCTGCTCGACGGAGGCGGAGCAGCGGGCAATGCGGTCGTCATCGCGTCGAGGCTTGTGGACGCGGTCGGGGTGCGCGCGGTACTCGAGAACCATCCCGATGCCGATCTCGTGCTCGCGCTGTCGCCCGAGTTCTACCTCGACACCGTGAAGGAACGGCTTCGCGATCTTGATCCAGACGATTTCGCGCAGATCTCAGCCGTGGTCGGTACCAAGTTCGAGGGGACTGCCTGGGTGACCTTGCCCGGTCACCGGGTGAATCCCCCCGTAGTCACCGTGGCGCCACCGCCGTCTGTGCCGTGTGCGTCCTCCGGACGTCCGGTTCGCGGGCAGGCTTCACCCCCGCACACGGGCGGCCCGCCGCCCTTTCCCGGGCCCAGCACGTGAGCCGGTGGGTGAGCTGGGCCGCCTCGCCCATGCCGCCCATGCCATCAGTCCTGCCGGGGTTCGGTCTGGTCCGGATGCCTGCGGCTTTGCTGCGGGGAGGCAGAAGTTCGTGCCCTCAGAAGTTCGTGCCCTCAGAGCAGGCTTCGCTCGCCCACGACCCCGGTCGCGGTGGCGAGCAGGCGGCATAGTCCCCGGCCGTAGCTCTCGCTTCCGTCGAATCGGCTCCATTCCCTGATCGCCGTCATCATGGTGCGCAGCTCCGCCGCCGAGGCCTCACCGCTACGGGCCCGTTCGACCAGCCTGTACACGCGGGCCGTCCAGGTCAGGGCGTCGTCGCCGGCGGTCTGCGCCCGGCGGGCCGCCTCGTCGATGCGGGCCCGGCGCAGCATCGGCCGGCCGGTCGCGGTCGGAGCCTCCGCGAGCCGGATCAGCCCGGCGGCCCGGCCAGCATTGGAACCGATCTGGCCGTACGCGGTCAGCGACCGTAGCCACAGCACCTCGGCCTGGCCTCGATCGGCTGGCCGCCGGGTGGGGAGCAGGGTGCCGTCCCAGCGCCGGCCCAGGGTCTGCGCGCCACCGTCCGGGTATCCGGCCCAGTCGCCGCGGACCAGGGCGGTGTGCGCTCGAGTTGCCGCGTCGGCATCCCCGGCCGCTTCGACGGCATCAAGCGCGCGTCCCGCCTGTGCCTCCCGGCCCATGCGAAAGAGCAGGTCGGCCCGAAGGATCGCACCGTAGGCGCCGGCCTGGCGCACGGGCAGCTCCGCGAGGCGTGCGACGAAGACATCCGCGATGGCCAGCGCGTCCACCGCCTGCTCCGACAGCGGGTTCGAAGCCGGCGCGGACAGCGATCCACTACCGGTGCGCGCGGCCCTGGCCACAAGCTGCCGGACGACGGCGCCGTCGGTCGAACGTGCCAGGCTGGATGCTGGTCCGGCTGGTCCGGCCGTCCGGGCTGGCCCGGCTGCCTGGGCAGCGCCGGCTGTCTGGGCAACGCCGGAGGCTTCGGCTGTCCCGGTCGCGCCGCTGGACACCGCATCAGATCCACGGGAGCCGACGAGCCTGACCTGCCCGGAAGCCGGCGCCGTGCCCGGGTCTGCCGTGAAGGCCGCAGGGCGGGCGGCCGGCGCGTCCCCGAGGAGAACCGGGCCGCTTGTTGTGACGGTGGTGTCCGCCGGGGCGGTGCTGGCCGGCGACGACGTGCGAGCCGCGGTGGCCGCCCGCCCGCCAGCCCGCGGCCGCCGTCCACTGCGGGCCCGGCCACGGGCCGCGATCCGATGCAGGCCACGGCCGGGAGTGTCGGGACGGGCGAGGCCACCCGGAGGGACCCAGCCGAACATCAGGGGAGTGGTGATCGCCCACGGGGGGATCACCGACGCCGCAAGTGCCGGCAGCGTGGGAAGCACCGCATCCACCGAACCGGCGAGATCAGCCGACCCGGCGCCACCGCTCGTTGCCCGAGGCCTGGCCGGACGGCCCGCCCACCCATGCCTGTCGCCCGGCACGGATCGGCCGTGCGCCGATCTCGAGCCCGGCGGGGGGGCCACGACGGTGGAGGAAGCGGCCATGGGCGTCGGGCCAGACGGCGGGCCGGACACCGAGTGAGCAGCCACCGAGTGGGTGGCCACGGAGCGAGCGGGCGCCGTCGGCGGGGCAGCGGGATCGCGGGGAACTGGGCTGCGGGGAACTGGGCCGCGCGGGTCAGGCTCGCCGGCCGCGATCGAGCGCGCGTCAGGCCGGGGGGTGCCGATGCTCACCCAGGACCGGCTCGGGCGGCGCACGGCGTCCGGATCTCGAGAGGGCGGTGGAGCGGACAGCAGCCGGGCACGGGCCATGCGGATGCCGGGAATCACCTCTGCCCCCAGCACACAGATCACGGCGGTCAGCGGGTCGAGATGCTCGATGCGCTGACGTTGCACTGCCAGCGCCGTCCAGGCGGACAGCAGGGGATCGGCCGGTGCTGTCCCCCCGCAGGGCCGGGCCGCGCCGGCATGGAGCAGGCCCGCGCCGTCGGGGGTCCAGTTGTGATCGAGGGCGAGTGCGGCCAGCCAGAGCGCTTCGTGCACGGCAACCTGATCAGGATCCGCGCGGTCGTGCTCGCTTTGCCGCAACCCGCGCAGCGCCCCCTTGGGACGACCTGCGGCGAGCGCCGCGGCGGCGTGCACGAAGTGGCGTTCCGGCGTGGGGGGAAACGGGTGCCGCACGGGCACGCTGGCGGGCTCGATGCGATGTTGTTCGGCGAGTAGCAGCGCGATCAGAAGCCGAGCTGAGGAGAGCGGCATCGGGCGGCTCCTTCAAGGTGACACGGCCATGGAGGACAGGGCGGGTGGGACAGGTCCGCCCCCGGCGGGGCAGCGTGAATCCCGGTCGGCGGCTTCGAAGATACTGGGCATTCCGTCCCGAGGAAATGGGGTATGGCCGATCCGTGACAAACTCCGAACATCAGCGGATCTGTCTCGAGGAAATGGTTGCGCGTGACCAGCGGAAAGCACAAGGTTCAATGAGCCTTTTCCATCCTGCTATTCGTGGAATGCGTGTTCGAGGGTGAGGATCGCGCGGGCGACCGTTCCGACTCGGC
>NZ_JALKFZ020000147.1 GCF_023243075.1 Frankia sp. AiPa1
TTACGAGTCAGCGTTGCCCGGCCTGCGGGCAGGTGGCGCCCGGGAACCGCGAGAGCCAAGCGGTATTCCGGTGCGCAGCCTGCGGCCACACGGCCAACGCTGATGTGAACGCAGCGGTGAATATCGCGGCCGGACGGGCCGTGACTGCGCGGGGAGGCGCGGCGTTGGCCGTGCCCGTGAACCGCGAACCTCAACACTACGCACCTCCCCTGGTGGGCGTGTAGGAGTTGGAATCCCCCGCCTTCAGGCGGGGGAGGACGTCAACCTGGTTGCCCTCGTCCGGCTGGCCGTTCCCCGGCGACGGAATGTGCTCGGGGGAACGCACCTCTGTCGCGGGTGGGGTGGGCGCTACGGAAGGGGTGGGCATCACCGATCCGACGATGCTCGGCTCCGGACCGGCCGCTGGGATCCGGCCAGGCGCGGCGCCCGCGGCGCCCGCGGCGGCCTCGTCGGCGGCAGTGCCGGGGCGACGGCGGGCGACCCAGCCCTCGATGATCCGTTGGCGGCCCTCGCGGATGGCCAGCGCGCCCGGCGGGACATCCTCGCGGATCACCGACCCCGCGCCCGTGTAGGCGCCGTCCCCGACCGTGACCGGGGCGACGAGCATGGTGTCGCTGCCGATCCGGACGTCCGAGCCGATGATCGTGCGGTGCTTCGCTACCCCGTCGTAGTTGACGAACACGGTGGTGCAGCCGATGTTGCTGCGGTCGCCGACGATCGCGTCGCCGACGTAGGCCAGGTGTGGAACCTTGGTGGCATCCCCGAGCTGCGCGGCCTTCGTCTCGACGAACGAGCCGATCTTGCCCTCGCGGCCGAGTCGGGTGCCGGCGCGCAGATGGCTGTAAGGGCCGACCGTGGCGCCGGCGCCGATCTCGGACCGTTCCGCCGTCGTGCGCACGACGGTCGCGCCGGCGCCGACCACCGTGTCGATCAGCGTGCACTCCGGGCCGACGGTGGCGCCGCTGGCCACGCGGGTGTGGCCGTGCAGGAAGGTGTGTGGGGCGATCGTGGTGTCAGGCTCGAGGGTGACGTCCGCGTCGATCCAGGTGGTCTGCGGGTCGACGATGGTGGTGCCGGCCCGCATCGCGGCCTCGACGACCCGGTCCCGCAGAGCCCGGCCGGCGGCGGCGAGCTGGACGCGGTCGTTGACCCCGCCGGCCTCGGCCGGGTCGGGCACCGCGAGCGCCGCCACCGCCGCGCCGTCACCGACCAGCAGTCCGATGACGTCGGTCAGATACTCCTCACCCTGGGCGTTGTTTCTTGTCAGTCGACCAAGAGCGGTGCGTAGCGCCCCGGCCTGGAAGGCGTAGACACCGGTGTTGATCTCCTGGATGGCCGCGGTGGTGGGGTCGGCATCCCGCTGTTCGACGATGGCCCGCACACCACCGGTGTCGTCGCGGACCACCCGGCCGTAGCCGGTGGCATCGTGCGGCACGGCGGTGAGCACGCTGGCCGCGGCCCCCGCCGCGTGATGCTGTTCGGCGAGGGCGCGCAGCGTGGCGGTGGTGAGCAGGGGCGTGTCTCCCGGCAACACCATGACGGTGTCCTCGGCGGCGAGGCCCAGCCCGCCGGCATCCCCGCTGCTCGGCGCGCCCGGTGCGCCCGGTGCGCCCGGTGCGCCGAGAACTGTCAGAGCGGCGCGGACGGCATGCCCGGTGCCGAGCTGGCGTTCCTGCACGGCCGTGACCACCTCGGGTGCCTGGGCGGCGAGCATCGCGCGGACCTGCTCCCGGCCGTGCCCGATGACGACGGCGGTGCGCACCGCGTCCAGCGGGGAGGCGGCGTGCAGCACATGCTCGAGCAGGGAACGGCCGGCCAGCGGGTGCAGGACCTTCGGCAGCGACGAGTGCATCCGCCGCCCCTCGCCCGCCGCCAGGATGATCACGGCCGCCGGACGTGGTGATGTCACACGATCTCCCGAATGCTCGGTCGGCGCAACGATGGGGCGACGCGGACACACTACCGTGCCCGCTGTGTGCCTCCTGGCAGGGCGGTTGGGGCGAGGCGCGGCGGGGAACCGATAGGGAAGGGCGACCGGGTGAACCGACAGGCCGTCCTGCTTCCCGTAAATTCTTTGTGATGGTATTACTGGTAGTGCTCCGCCGCCACGACTCGAACGTGGACTAAGAGAACCAAAATCTCCTGTGCTGCCGATTACACTACGGCGGACCGCGAAGGAAAACACGGCAACTCTACCATCGTGGGACCTCCCGAAGAGAAAGTCGGCCCAGGTCCAGCGTTCGCGGGCTCAGCGGATGCACGTGCCGTGTCGTGCCGTGTCGTGCCACGGGTGGCGGCGCGCTTCGGCTGGCGGGGAGCTTCGGCTGGCGGGGCATCCCGGCGCGGCGGGCGTCCTGGCGCGCCGAGGCGGCTCGTGTGGCGGTGCATTCCCGATCCGCGGCCTGTCGGGCCAGGGTGTTCGACCGCCCGCAGGTGGGGGCTGATTCGCGTGCTGGACGTCAGCAGTGGGGACTGTCGTCACATCGGCGGGCTACCGTGGCCGTGGAGCGCCGGTAATGGGGACGGCCGGTGCACGGACCTGCCGCGACGGACGGAACGAGGCCATGACCGCTACCGACACGGTGCGCCCGGACGACGGCCGGGTACCCGACGACGAGACCCGGCCAGGTGCGAGGAAGGCCGTCGGCGGGGCCGATCCCGCGAACTCCCAGGGCAACGCCACCAGGCCGGACTCGATGACCAAGGCCCGGGTGGAGCAGGTCACCCTGCTGATCGTGATCGTCGTGCCGTTGGCCGCGCTGGTCGCCGCGATCCCCGCGTTGTGGGGTCGGTGGATCACCTGGCGGGACGTGCTTCTCGCCGTGGTGTTCTACGGCATCAGCGGGCACGGCGTGACCGTCGGTTTCCACCGTTACCTCACCCATCGCGGTTTCCGGACGTTCCGTCCGGTGCGGATCGCGCTCGCGGTCGCGGGCAACATGGCGATTGAGGGCCCCGTCATCCGCTGGGTCGCCGACCATCGCCGCCACCATGCCTTCAGCGACGCCGAGGGGGATCCGCACTCGCCCTGGCGGTACGGTCCCGGAACGTGGCCGATGCTCAAGGGCCTCTATCACGCGCACATCGGCTGGCTCTTCGACGTTGAGCAGACCGATCAGCGTCGTTACGCGCCCGACCTGCTCGATGATCCGGACATGGTCCGGGCCAGCCGCGCGTTCGGGCTGTGCGCGTTCGTCAGCCTGGCCGCTCCCGCGCTGATCGGCGGGCTGTGGGGCGGCTCCTTCGAGGCCGCGGCCCAGGCGTTCTTCTGGGCGGGTCTCGTACGGGTCGCGATGTTGCATCACGTCACCTGGTCGGTGAACAGCATCTGCCACGTGCTCGGCACCCGCCCCTACCGCAGCCGTGACCGTTCCACGAACGTGTGGCCGCTGGCCCTGCTGTCGATGGGCGAGTCCTGGCACAACCTGCACCATGCCGAGCCGACGTCTCCCCGGCACGGCGTGCGGCCCTGGCAGATCGACACCAGCTTCTACCTGATCAAACTGATGGAGGTCACCCGCCTGGCCCGAGACGTCCGCTGGCCGGACCCGGCCCGGCTGGCCGCCAAGCGGGCGACGCCCGCCCGCTCCGCCCCCGGCGCGGCGTCGGCCTGAGGCAACATTCCCACAGCGGCGGTCAGCCCTCGACGTCGGCGGCGAGGCTGAGCCAGGCTTCCTCGATGTTCTCCTTGTCGGCCACGACCGTCCGCAGCTGGTCGTTCAGCTCCAGCAGGCGTTCGTGATCGGTGGCGGCCGCGGCCAGCGCCTCATGCAGCTCCTGCTCCCGGCGGGTCAGCCGGTCCAGGGTCCGCTCGAGGCGGGCCAGCTCCTTGCGGGCCGCCCGCAGTTCACCGCCGGACAGGGGCTCGGTGGACACGGCGACCCGGCCGTTGCCTGTTCCCGCCGAGCCCGGTCCCGCGGGACCGGCGACCGAGGCCGACCCAGTGCCCAAGGCCGACCCAGTGCCCAAGGCCGACCCAGTGCCCAAGGCCGACCCAGTGCCCAAGGCCGACCCAGTGCCCGGACCGGCCTCGGCCCGGCGGCGCAGGTACTCCTCGATGCCGCCGGGCAGCATGCGCAGCTGACCGTCACCGAGCAGCGCCATCGTCACGTCACAGGTGCGCTCGAGGAAATACCGGTCGTGGCTGACCACGACCAACGTGCCCGGCCAGGAGTCGAGCACGTCCTCAAGCGCGGTGAGGGTGTCGGTGTCGAGGTCGTTCGTCGGCTCGTCCAGCAGCAGGACGTTGGGACGGTCCATGAGCAGCCGCAGCAGTTGTAGCCGGCGGCGCTCGCCGCCGGAGAGGTCGCCGACCCGGGTCCACTGCCGCGAGGAGGGCAGACCGAACTGCTCGAGCAGCTGACCGGCGGTACGCTCGCGGCCCTTCTCCACCTCGAGCACTCGGCCCACCTGTTCGACCGCCTCCAGCGCGCGCAGCGACGGTGGCAGTTCGGCGATCTCCTGGGAGAGCAGGGCCGGGCGCACGCTCGCGCCGGTCCGTACCCGTCCACCGGCCGGGGAGATCTCCCCAAGCAGCGCCCGCAGGAGAGTGGTCTTGCCCGCCCCGTTGACGCCGACCAGGCCGATCCGATCGCCTGGGCCGATCAGCCAGGTGATGTCGTCGAACAGGACGCGTTCGCCGATCCGGACGGTGAGGTGCTCGGCGTCATAGACATCCTTGCCGAGCCTGGACGTGGCGAAGCTGCGTAGCGCCAGCGGGTCACGCGCCGGTGGCTCGTCCGCGATCAGCGCGTTGGCGGCGTCGATGCGGAACCGTGGCTTGCTGGTCCGGGCGGGGGGTCCGCGGCGTAGCCAGGCCAGTTCCTTGCGCAGCAGGTTCTGCCGGCGGGCCTCGGTGGCGTCGGCCCGCCGGGCCCGTTCGGCCCGGGCAAGGACGTAGGCGGAGTAGCCCCCCTCGTAGGCATCGATCCGGCCGTCGACGACCTCCCAGACCCGCGCGCACACCTCGTCGAGGAACCACCGGTCGTGCGTGGCGACCAGCAGACCGCCGCGCCAGCCGGCGAGATGACCGGCCAGCCACGCGACACCCTCGACGTCGAGATGGTTCGTCGGCTCGTCCAGGATCAGCAGGTCCAGGTCCTGCACGAGCAGACGGGCGAGGGCGACCCTGCGCCGCTCGCCACCGGACATCGGGCCGACGACGTCGTCGAGCCGGTCGAGCAGGCCGAGGCCGGCCAGCACGCCGCGCCGCCGCGGATCCGCGGCCCATTCATGGTCGGCCGCGGCGCCGACGACGAGCTCACGCACCGTCGACTCGGCCGGCAGCACATCCGCCTGGGCTAACGAGCCCACTCGGGAATGGCCCGCGTGGACCACTCGTCCGGCGTCCGGCTCGGCCTGTTGCGCGATGATCCGCAGCAGCGTCGACTTGCCGGCGCCGTTCCGCCCGACCAGGCCGATCCGCTCCCCGGTGCCGATGCCGAGGCTCACTCCGTCGAGCAGGCTGCGGGTGCCGAACGCGGCATGGACGTTTTCGAGGCTTACCAGGACCCCGCTCACGGGCTGTCGCCCGGACGGGTCCCGTCCGCACCGTGCGGACTGTCGACAACCCGGGCCCCGGCCGCAGGGCCGCAGGCGCGACGCACCGCGCGGGCCACGCCCATCCCCGCGAGACTTGCCGCAAGCTCGATGCTCTCGGTGCCGCCGGCGGCGAGGAAAGCGCAGGTCGGGCCGGAACCGCTCACGATCGCGCCGACCGCTCCCAGCTCACGGCCGGTTTCCAGGACCCGCCGCAGCGCCGGGCGCAGCCGCAACGCCGCCGGCTGGAGGTCGTTGACGAGCGCGGCGCCGAGCTGGCGCGGATCCCCGGTGCGCAGCGCGGCGAGCACGTCGTCCGCCGGCGTCGGCCCACTGCGCAGCCGGCCCTCGGACAGCCGGTCGAACTCGGCGTAGACCGCGGGCGTGGACAGTCCCCCGTCCGCGAGCGCGAACACCCAGTGGAACTCGCCCGTGGCCAGCACGTCCGTGAGGCGCTCGCCCCGGCCGGTCCCGAGGGCCGTGCCGCCGGCGAGCGGAAACGGGACGTCGCTGCCCAGTTGGGCGGCAAGCTCCGCGAGCGTTGCCCGGTCAAGCCCGGTCTGCCACAGCGCGTCGCAGGCGACCAGGGCGGCGGCGGCGTCCGCGCTGCCCCCGGCCATCCCGGCCGCGACCGGGATCCCCTTGGTCAGGGCGAGGTGCACCCGCTCGGAGGCGATCCCTCCCGCCTGGGCCACGAGATGCGCCGCTCGCACGGCGATGTTGTCCAGGCCGGTCGGGACGATCGACACGTCCGGGGTGGTCGTGGCGGGCCCCCGCCCAGCGGGGTCGGCACCCTCACCAGTCACCTCCACGGTGACGATCAACCCCTGGGTTCCGCCCGCGTCGCCCGCGTCGCCCGCGTCGCCCGCGTCGGCTGCCACCTGGGGGGACGGGTCGAGTGCGGTCGCGGTGAGATCGTCATACAGGGACACGGCCTGCAGAACCGTGATCACATCGTGATATCCGTCCGGCCGCAGCGGGCCGACACCGAGATGCAGGTTGACCTTGGCCGGGGCCCGGACGGTGACGGCGGAACCGGCGCCCGCGCCATGGCGCGGCGCCGGGTGGGATCGAGTCAGCGCAGGCTCCTTCACTCGGTTCGGGCCGTGGACTCGTGGGCTGGAGCCCACGACGGCTCACGGGCGCGACGTGCACCGCGATCCAACCTATCCGTCGGCTCTCGCCCGCCGAGGTGCTCGGCCACGGCGTAGTCGGCGTCCCCTCGGGTACGTCCAACATCGGGCTGGCGTCGCGGCAACAACGGTCATGCCCCGTTTCCCGCGTGCGCCATGGTCACCGTGTCACTGGGCGCGGCGGGGGAGGAGCCACCATGACGAGCACCATCCACACCGGCAAGGCCCATACCGGCAAGGCCCAGACCAGGGGTACCGAGGCTGTGTCCGGCGGGACCAGGGCTGCCGGTAGGGCCAAGCCCGGCGGCGAGGTCAGAGCCGGCTTCGGGACGGGCACCGCGGGGTCCGGCCGACGGCCGACGGCCGATCGCATCGACGGAGTCGAAGCAGCGCGTCGACGTGCGCGGATCCGTGCCTCCGTCCGCGCCCACCATCCGGATCTGGGCGGCGATCCTGGTGCGCTGGTCGAGGAACTGCGGGAACTACGCGCCGATCCGACCGTTGACCGGCCGGGCGACTCCCGTGCAACTGTGGCGCCGTCCCCCGGGACCACGCGGCGAGCTGTCCGCGCGGGGCGCTCCGGCCCCCCGGCGGCCTCGCACCGTCGTCCGACGACAGGCCAGGCTCGACCTTCGCTGCGCATCGCCCGTTCCGTCCGCCGGCGATGGTCGGCCCGCCGCCTGCGGCGGTCGGCTCGCCGTCGACGGTGACGCTGGCCGGTGACGCTGATCGCCCAGGGGTGGCGGCGGTGATCGGCCGGCCAGGCATGTGTCGAGCCCGGGCCAGGCCTGGTCCGGCCGGGTCCAGCGGCGTGTCCTTGCCAGCCAGGTGGTAGGTCGCCGGCGGGCCGGACGGGTCGGTGCGGCCGGCTCCGAGCCCCACCGAAGGCCGGGGTCACACCGAAGGCCAGGTCGCGCGGCACCGATGTGCCGGGGCTGTGCCCGGCGCGGCGGGGGCCGACGGTGCGCGGTTCGGCAGGTGACGCGGCCGTGCGACCCAAGGACTGCGGGCGGCTGATCGCAGCCTGACCTGCGGATGCGGGTCGGCGGGCGGTCCCGCGGGACCGCGGGGTACGGCGTGGCGCGGCACGGGGGCACTGGCTCATGGCATCCGGCGCCCCCGGGGGGGCGGCTTACGACGGCGTGGGGCTTGACAGATCCGGGCGGTGGCTCTTCCCCGCGCGGAGTCCGGTACTGTGAAGGACCGCGCCGCGGTGGCTCGTCCGCCCTCCGGCGAGAGAATCCCACGTCTGGAAGGACTGAGCGTCGCCATGTCCGAGGTCCGCATCGCCGCGGAGCCGCGCACCGAGTTCGGCAAGGGCGGTGCTCGTCGCACCCGCCGCGCCGGCAAGGTACCAGCCGTTCTCTACGGTCACGGCAAGCCGCCGCGGCACATCGCACTTCCCGCGCACGACCTACTGCACGCGTTCAAGACAGATGCCGGTACCAACGTTCTGCTCACCCTTGAGCTTGCCGACGGTACCGAGCTCGCTCTCGCCAAGGACGTCCAGCGGCATCCGATCAGGGGCAGCTACGAGCACATCGACCTGGTGCTGGTCAGCCGGGGCGAGAAGATCGTCGCCGACATCCCGGTCCAGGTCATCGGGGAAGCACACCCCGATACTCTGATCGACCAGCAGGTCACCACGATCGCGGTGAAGGCGGACGCCACCCTTCTGCCCGGCCCGATCGAGGTCGACGTCACCGGTCTGGAGCCAGGGACCAGCGTGCTGGCCCGCCAGCTCGCGTTGGCGGAGGGCTCGGAGCTCGACGCCGACCCGGACCTCGTCGTCGTACAGTGCCTGGCCAAGCGGACCACCGCGCAGATGGACGCTGATCTCGGCGAGACTCCGGCCGAGGAGGCCGGCGCGGCGACCCCGTCCGCGTAACCACGCGGACGGGCTCCCCCCGTCGACACCCGGCACCCGAGATGACGACCTGCTGATGGACGGGCCATGACGAATCTCCCGACCGACGACGGGCTCTGGCTCGTCGTCGGACTGGGTAATCCGGGTCCGGACTATGCCGGAAACCGGCACAACGCTGGTTTCATGGCTGTCGACCTGCTGGCCGAGCGGGCGGGCGCGCGGTTGAAGTCGCACCGTTCGCGGGCGGACGTCGCCGAGGTGCGCCTCGCCGGCAGCCGGGCCGTCCTTGCCCGGCCGCTGTCGTTCATGAACCTCTCCGGCGGACCGCTCGCCGCCATGCGCAGTTTCTACAAGATCGAGATTGACCGGATCATCGTCGTGCACGACGAGCTCGACATCCCGTTCGGGACGGTTCGGCTCAAGCGCGGCGGTGGCGACAACGGCCACAACGGCCTGCGCTCGATCTCCTCGGCCCTGGGCACCCGCGACTACCTGCGGGTGAGAGTCGGCATCGGCCGACCCCCGGGCCGGATGGACCCGGCCGCATTCGTCCTGCGCGACTTCGGTGCGGCCGAGCGTCGTGAGCTGCCGCTCCTCGTCGAGCATGCCGCCGACTCGGTGGAGATGCTGATCACAGACGGCCTTGAGCTCACCCAGAATCGCTACCACGCGCTGCTCTGACAGCGCGCTGCGCTCCCGGCGGCGCGTATCCCGAAGCCGCCGCTCAAGGTTCCTTCGCGTGGATCTCCAGCTCGCACCCCGGATTCCCCCAACGAATCTCACTATCCGTGATGGCATTCGGGGGTGGTGACGCTGCTGTTGAGTGAGGATGTCGCTTCTACCGGGTTGTTCGTCCGATTTGTCCCTTCGTAGACCTGTAGAAGCTACATGGAGGATTTCCGGGGCCGCTCGATCGTCACGCGCAGCGGTGAGGAGGCGGTGGCGGGGGTCGGTAGTGGGGAGATGGGGCTGGCTGGTCGTGACGACCGGGGCTGACGGTGACGTCAGGGACGCCATGTGTCACGGCCGCCGGCCGCGCGGTACTCCGGAGGGCGCGTGTGCCCGGGGTGCCCGTGGGACGAGCTCGGCCAGGGATGGTGGGTACCGGTCGGGGATCGTGCGGGCATCGGCGGGGCACCCCGTCGGGGATTGGCCGGGCACCTGTCGGGGATCGGGCGGGCAACAGGCCGGTCTGGTGGGCTGGGGCATCATGATCCGCGCGAGGGGCCCTAGGGGCGAAGGTGGTCCTGGATCTCGCGAATCAGAGCCGCGTGGTCTAGCGCCTTCAGGACGTAGCCGCGCCCCGCGGCCCCGATTGTCTGCGCCCGCACCGGATCGTCCAGCAGCTCGCAGACGGCGGCCGTGAACGCGGCGGGCTCCTCGGCGACCAGGAGGTGGGTGCCGGGAGTCCAGCCGAGCCCGCGGCTGCCGGTCGGTGTGCTCACGACCGGTGTGCCCGTCGCCATCGCCTCGATGGCCTTGATGTTGACGCCGGATCCGGACTGCATCGGGTTCACCGACAGGCTCGCCGCCGCCAGGTAGCCGACGACACTCGGGACGTCGGTGTGCAGCTCGACGCCGCTGAACCCGGTCAGCCAGGCCGCCAGCCCGTCCTCCGGGCGCCGGCCGACGACCTGGAACGTCGCCTCGGGGTGACTGGCCCGCACCGAGGGCCAGCAGCCGCCGAGGAACCAGCGCAGGGCCTCGATGTTGGTCGGCGTGTCGAGCGAGCCGACGAAGACCAGCCGCTGCCCGTCTCCTGGCGACCCAGCCGCAGACCCAGACCCAGACGACCCAGACCCAGACCCAGACCCAGACGCCGCCGACGGCGCGTCGACGGCGGAACCGGCCGATTCCTCGGGACCGGTGGAGCCTGTGCTACCGGCGCGCAGCGCGCCGACAGGCAGGAACGGCGGGAGGTGGAAGGTCGGCACGCTGGCCCGGGTGCGGCGCCACTCGTGATCCTCGAGGGAGATGTCCGCGATGCAGGTGACCAGCGGTGAGTGGTGCAACGAGAGCTCGGCAAGGCGCAGTTTGTGGTACTCGAGCTCGTAGGCCAACGCTCGTGGGCCGGAGCTCGAGCGGGCCAGCACCCGAAAGAACTCCGAGTCGACGTTGTGCGCCCGGACCAGATGCGGGAGCTTCCAGATCCGGGCGATCTCCTCGCCCAGGTGGGATGATCGGCAGCTGTAGCTGATCACTGCGTCGGCGCGCGGCGGGGTCGACTCGAGCGCCCGGCGCAACGGTCCCACCGGCCGGGAGGCGTGCATGAACGGCTTCGCGGTCAGGTGGGAGCGAGGGCTGTCGTCGCGGCGCAGCCTGATGACGGCCGAGCCGGGAAGGGCCTGTTCGTACGCCGTGATGTCGAGTTCCTCACGGGAGGGGACGAGGACCTGCATCCGAATTCCGGCCGCGACGGCTGCGGTGAGGAAACTGAATGTCTCCACCCGACCGCCCGCATCGGCTGGGAGAAACGGCTCCTCGACCACCACGATCCAACGCGTCGAGTCACTCACCAGACCCACTGTAACGGGCCCTCGGACTCCCACTCGTGGGGGACGCGCTACCTGGGACCCCGTAAGGAGCCCTTGGGCACCTTCCCGCGGCGCAACGCTACGGTTGACGCCATGACAGGTGTCCGGACCATCAGCCGAGGTGCCGCCGTCGCGGCGCTGGGAGCCGCCACCGTTTACGGTCACGTTCTGTATCCGGTCTACATCGGGTTGCGCAGTCGGGGTCTGGAGACGCCGATCCCGCCGGATCCTGGGCCGGACGGCTGGCCGAGCCTGAGTGTCGTCGTCTCCGCATATCGGGAAGCGGCGGTCATCGGGACAAAGCTGGATGAACTCTCCAGCACGGATTATCCGGGCGCGATGGAGATCATCGTGGTCGCCGACGATCCCGGGACGGCCGAGGCGTCGCGTCGCCCGGGCGTGCGGGTCCTGTCCTCTGGCGAACGGCTCGGCAAGGCGCGCGCGGTCAACCGGGGGGTAGCCGCCGCCTCGCACGAGATCGTCGTGCTCACCGACGCCAACGCCGTGCTCGCCCCGGGTGCGCTGCGTGCCGCGGCCCGACACTTCACCGATGACACGGTCGGCGCCGTCGCGGGCGAGAAGCAGGTCGACGACCCGGATGGGGCCCAGGGCTTCTACTGGAAGTTCGAGTCCTGGCTCAAGCGCTGCGAGTCGGCGACCGGTGCCACGATCGGCGTCGTCGGCGAGCTGCTGGCCTTCCGCCGCCGGGCATTCCGGCCGCTGCCCGCCGACACGGCCGTCGACGATGCCTGGCTCGCCCTCGACGTGCTCGAGGGGGGCCTGCGGGTCGTCTACGAACCCGAGGCGTACTCGATCGAACCGGCTGCGCCGGATTACAACGGCGAGTGGGAGCGGCGGACCCGGATCGTCGCCGGCAACCTGGACATGCTCTGGCGCCGACGGGCCGCGCTGGTGCCGGGCGCGCTGCCGGTCACCCCGCAGCTGTGGGGGCATCGGCTGGTCCGCTCGTCGTTCGGGCCGATCGCGCACGTGGTCCTCGTTGGGCTTGCGGTGCCGGCGGCCCGGGACAGCTGGACCGCCCGGGTGTTCCTCGCCGGCAATGCCGTGGGCGCCGCGAGCACCGCCGCCATGCTCTCCGGCCGTACCCCGCCCGGTCCGACCAGGCTCGTTGCCCAGGTCTTCTTCCTGCAGGCGGTCGCCCTCGGGGGCGTGCGCCGCTTTCTGGCCCGAGACCGTCCGGCCGTCTGGCCCAAGCCCGAGCGCAGCGCTCCCGCTGGGACAGGTCCGGCTGGACCCATCGCGGCCGCGGAGCCGGACCTGACTCCCGCGCCATCGGTCCCGTCACCGGCCTCGGATGCGTTGAGCCCCACCCGTCCCTGAGCGCGAGCCCGTCTGAGCCGTCATCACGCAGTCTGAACATCACGCAGTGAGGAGCGCGTCGCCGTGGCCGTCGAGCGACCCAAGCGGTCCACCTGGCAGTACGAACTTGTGCTGGTCAGCTACCACAGCCGTGAGCAGCTGGAAGGCCTGTTCGCGACCCTTCCGACCGACATGCCGGTGGTCGTGGTCGACAACGCCTCGGGCGTCGACCGGGTCGACGAGCTGATCGCCGACCGGCCGAACGCCCGTTACCTCGACTCGGGGGGCGGCAAGGGCTTCGCCAAGGCCGCGAACATGGGCATTCGCTCGTCCCGGTACGAATTCGTCGTCCTCGGCAATCCGGACAGCCGACCCACGGTCGACGTGATCGACGTCCTGGTGGATGACCTGCTCGCCGACCAGGCGCTCGTCACCAGCGCGGCGACGATGAAGGGGCACGACGGCAAACCCGAGCTCGGCAACGGCGGTTGGGAGCCGACGCCCCGGCGCGTGCTGCTGCACGTCCTCGGCGCGCACAAGGTGGCCCCGACCTCGGCGCTGTTCGCCAAGCCCACGCCGGGCCGACCGATGAGCCCCGAGTGGCTGACCGGGGCGTGTATGGCGGTGCGGCGCGAGATGTTCCTCGAGCTCGGTGCGTTCGACGAGACGTTCTATGTCTACAACGAGGACATGGCGCTCGGTCGCGCGATCCGCGAGGCCGGCCTGCGCCAGAAGTTGCACACGGACCTGCTGGTGCCGCACGGCGCCGGTGGCAGCGGCGCCGGCAAGACCTGGATGCTGCAGATGCGCGGCGCGTCCATGGTCCGCTACCTGCGCAAGCACAACGCGCCGGCGCGGGTGAACGTGATGCGCTCGATGCTGGTCGCTGGCTACGCGGGTCGCACCGTGCTGTCCCGCGCCCGCGGCCAGAAGGCCAGCGCCGACGAGCATGCCGCCTACATCAAGGGCCTGCTCGTCGGGCCCCCCGCGCCCTGATGGGCACCCCCTGACGCGGTACCGCGGTACCGCGTCAGGGTGGGGGTCCAGGCGCGGCTCAGACGAACCGGGCTACCCGCCATTCCCTGCGGCCCCGGCGGACCAGGATCACCGAGCCGTGCAGTAGGTCCTTCTCGCTGACCACGCTCTCGGTGGTCGCCTTGTCCCCGTTGACCAGGATGGCGTTGTTGCCGAGGTGCTCCTTGGCCGCGCGGCGGCTGTGGGCGAGACCGGTCGCGATCAGCAGCTCGGCGACCGGCCAGCCGTCATCGTCGGCCAGCTTGTCCCTCGTTACATCGACCGTCGGCACGTCGGCGAAGACATCCGACAGCAGGTCGGCGCCGATCGCCTTCACGTCCCCGCTGAACAGCGCCGCGGATGCCGCCTCGGCGGCGTCCAGCGCGGCTGTCCCATGCAGCAACGTCGTGATCTCGCGGGCGAGGTGACGCTGCAGGGCACGCTTACCTGGCGCCTCGGCATGCTCGGCGAACAGCCGCTCCAGCGGCTCGCGATCAGTGAGCGAGAAGAACAGCGCGAACTTCTGCGCGTCGGTGTCGGAGAGGTTCAGCAGGAACTGGTAGAGCGTGTACGGCGAGGTGCGATCGGCGGTCAGCCAGACGGCGCCCTTCTCCGACTTCCCGAACTTCGTGCCGTCGGAGCGCAGCAGCAGCGGGCAGGTCAGCCCGTGCACCTGGGTGCGCAGGACCCTACGGACGTAGTCGATCCCGGCGACGATGTTGCCCCACTGGTCCGACGCTCCCATCTGCAGCGTCACGCCGTGGTCCTCGCACAGCCGGCGGTAGTCGTACGCCTGCAGCAGCGAGTAGCTGAACTCGGTGTAGGTGAGGCCGACGTCCGGGTCGTCGAGCCGCCGTCGCACCGAGTCCCGCCGGATCATCTCCGTGACCGGGAAGTGCTTGCCCACGTCTCGCAGGAACTCGATCATGCCGAGTCGGCCCAGCCAGTCCGCGTTGTCGACGAAGGTCGGCAGCTCGGCCGCGTCCAGCACCCGGCCGAAGACAGTTTCCATGATCTCGCGGTGCCGCCCGACGTTGGCCTGTACGTCCTCGGTGGACAGCAGTGTGCGCTCCACGGACTTACCCGACGGGTCGCCGATCAGCCCGGTGCCGCCACCGAACAGCGCCACCGCTCCGACCCCGGCCCGAGCGGCCCGGATCAGCAGGGTGATGGGCAGCAGGTTGCCGATGGTCAGCGAGGGCGCGGTCGGGTCGAAGCCGGTGTAGCAGCGCCGCCCACCGCCGGCGAGGTGTGCACGGAGCTCGGCGGGGTCGGTGCTGTCGTGGATGAGTCCACGCCAGGACAGCTCGTCCAGGAGCGCGTGTGTCATGTGCCCATGTTAGGAGTGGCTCGGCCGTCCCCCCGAGGGCGCGGGTACCCGCGTGGTCGTGGCGAGGGCCGGTTCCGGGTACGGCGCCGGCCACGCCGCTGCCGCCGGCGGGCCGTGGCGATCGCGCGGGCCGAACACCCGCCGCGGCGCCCGGACCGCGAGGTGCGCGCCGACACCGAGCAGCCCGCCAAGCCAGACCGCGAAGACCATCCCGACGAACCAGGCCAGCAACGGGGGGACGCCGTCGCGCGGCGCGGTACCGCTGGACCCGCCGATACCGCTGGACCCGCCGGTGGCCGCGGATCCGCGGGCCGGGGTGGTGGCGCTTGGATCCGCCGGCGGCTCGCCCGGTATCCCCCAGCGGGTCGGTGGTGCCAGCAGGGAGCTCCCATGCACGGTCGGGACCGTGGCGGTGAGCGCCGCGAGCGGGTCGATGATCCCGAAGCCGAACTCGACGTCCCGCCCGGGCGGACCGGCGTCATGCGCGGTGCGGATGAGCCGTTCGATCACGTTCGCCGCGTCCAGCTCCGGGCGGGCGGAGCGGACCAGAGCAAGTACACCGGACACGATCGCCGCCGCGTTGGACGTCCCGGACCCGGTGTCCAGACCGTCCGGGGAGATCGAGGCCGGTACGGGCGCACGGACGCCCGGGGCGGGCGCGGCGACGACGGCCCGCGGGCCGCGCACCGAGCCGTGCCAGAAGTCGTCACGGGCAGTCGACCCGGTGACAGCAACCACCCCCGGGATGCTCGCGGGTGAGTTGATCATCGCCGCGTCGGCGGGGGGATCCCCGGGCTCGACGTTGCCGGCCGAGGCGACCACGATGACGTCGTGGGCGAGCGCGTACCGGACGGCCTCCCGCTCGTCGGAGGTCGGTGTGTCCGCGGAGCCCAGGGAGAGATTGATGATCCCGGCACCGAGGTCGACCGCCCGGTGGACGGCGACGCCGACCTCCGCCGAGTCGGTTTCGGCGCCGGTCGAGATCGGCAGGATGCGCGCGGCCGGCGCGATCCCCCGTACCTGAGCGGGACCACCGTCGGCACGGCCGGCGATGATCCCGGCCATCGCGGTGCCATGACCGTCGGGGTCGTCGTCACGCCAGCCGTCCGTGGCGGCATCCGCGCCTACCGCGGCGCCGCGCACCAGCTGGCCGCGCAGCTTGGGACTGGTCGCGTCGACCCCGCCGTCGATGACGGCGACGATGACCCCGGCCCCCCGGCTGATCCGTTGTGCCTGGTCAAGGTCCAGCGCCGTCTGGTACCACTGCGAGCCGGCGGCGGCCTCGGCGTGTGCGGGACCGGCTGACCAGACCAGTGACGATCCGACCAGCGCCGTGAGCGCCGCGCACAGGGTGGCGGCCAGTGCCAGCCTGGTGGCGTGCTGCATGCGGACCTGCCTGCGGACGGGCCACGCGGCAGGCCGGCGGCAACGGGAGGCGGGTCGGGCTGGGCGTCCGCTACCGCCGTGCCGGCAGCTTTGCACATTATCCGGGCGGGTCTGGGCCGATGTCGGTGAACGGATAGGTCCCCGAGCGGTCGTAAATCAACTCTAACGTGAGGGTAGAGTCTGGGCGGCTGGGAGCGGGTGCCAGAACGGGACGCCGAAAGGGGCCGCATCGATGAGCGAAAGAGGAGACACCGCTGCCCGCGGCATCGAGGAACTGACCGCGCGGGCCGCGGCGAGCGATCTTCCATCCGCGCGGCTGTGCCGGGAGCTTGCTGTCGCGCACGAGCGCGCGGGCGACCCGGCCGGCGCGGTGCGCTGGTCGCTGGCCCTCACCGACGCCGACGCCGACCTCGCGGCCTGGATCGCTGCTGCCGGCATCCTGCGCCGCTGTTTGCCGCACACCCGGCCGCTGCCGCGCACCGCCCGCGTGGCGGTTCTCGGGAGCTACACAACCTCGCAGTTCACGGCGCTGCTACCGCTGGCTGCCGCGCGGGCCGGCATCGACGTCTCGACCTACGAGTGCGGCTACGGGCAGTACCGCCAGGAGATCCTGGACCCGGACAGCGGTCTGTACCGGTTCGCACCCGACGTGGTGGTGCTCGCGGTGCACGCCGGGGACGTCGCCCTGCCCGCCGTCGCGGACGATCCGGATGGTGCCGTCGCCGCGGAGGTGTCCCGCTGGACCGCGCTGTGGGACACGCTGCGTGCCCGGTGCGGGACCCGAATCGTCCACCATGCCTTCGCCGTGCCCGAGGAGATGGCGCTCGGCCACCTGGCCCTGCGCACCGCCGGCTCCCGGGCAACCCTGCTGGCCCGAGTCAACGCCGAGCTCGGCCGGGCCGCCACGGCGGCGGGCCCCGCTGGAGGGGGCGCGGTCTGTCTCGTCGACTGCGACCGGCTGGCCGCCGGGATCGGCCGGCGCATCTGGTTCGACCCACGGTACTGGCGCCGGGCAAGGCAGGCGGTCGCGCTCGACTGCGTCCCGCTGCTCGCCCGGCACACCGCCGCTGTGATCGGCGCCCAGCTCGGCACCAGCCGCAAATGCCTCGTCCTCGACCTCGACAACACCCTGTGGGGCGGCGTCCTGGGAGAGGAGGGCCTCGCCGGCCTGCAGCTCGGCGAGGGGCCGCTCGGCGAGGCGTTCGCCGCCGTGCAGGACTACGCGCTGGAGCTCGCCAGGCGCGGCGTGGTGCTCGCCGTCTGCTCGAAGAACAACGACGCCGACGCGCGCGAGGTGTTCGAGCACCATCCGGGCATGCGCCTGCGCCTTGACGACATCGCGATGTTCAGCGCCTGCTGGGACGACAAGCCGACCCAGTTGCGCCGCATCGCCGCCTCGCTCGGACTGGGCCTCGACGCCCTGGTGTTCGTCGACGACAATCCGGCCGAGCGCGAGGCGGTGCGCCAGCTCGCAGGTGACGTCGACGTCATCGCCCTGCCCGCGGATCCGCACGGCTACCTGCGTGCCCTCGCCGACTACCCGTTCTTCGAGACGGCCGCGCTCACTGCGGAGGACGCCGTCCGGACGGCTACCTACCGGGCCCGTGCCGACCTCGCCGTCGCGCAGGCGTCAGCCACCTCACTCGAGGAGTTCCACCGCAGCCTCGACATGACCGCGACCCTCGTCGACCTGGATGAGCTGACCCTGCCCCGGGTCGCCCAGCTCGTGGGCAAGACCAACCAGTTCAACCTCACCGGCCGTCGCCGCGGTGCGGAGGAGCTCGCCCGGCTCGCCGCCGAGCCGTCCACCACCGTGATCTGCGTGCGCCTCGCCGACCGCTTCGCCGATCACGGCCTTGTCGCCGTGCTGATCGCCATCGCTGACGGCGACGCACTCGCGGTCGACACCTGGCTGATGAGCTGCCGGGTGATCGGCCGGACCCTCGAGGACGAGCTGGCCGGCCTGTTGCTCGCCGAGGCCCGGCGCCGCGGGCTGGCCCGCGTCATCGGCCACTATCAGCCCTCGCCGAAGAACGCACTGGTCGCCGGCCTTTACGAGCGGCTGGGCTTCACCTGCGTCGACGCCGCGGTACCGCGGGACACCGGCACGACCCACTGGAGCCGACCCGCGGACGCCCCGTACGCGTCCCCCGGTCTCATCCAGGTCGTCGCGGGCCGTCGGAAGGCCGCGGATCACCTGGCCGTCCCACCCCAGGAGCAGCATCGCAGCAAGGAAGAGGTGCCCGGCTAAATGGTGCAGGACCGACTCCAGCGGATCTTCCGCGAGATCTTTTCCGATGACGACTTCATCCTCATCGACACGATGACCTCCGCCGACGTGCCCGGCTGGGACTCGCTCGCGCACATCAACCTGATCTACGCGGTGGAACGCGAGTTCTCGATCCAGATCGCCGACGACCGGCTCGCCAGCTTCGCGACCGTGGGCGACATGCGTGAGCACATCGAGGAGCTCAGCCGTGCCGCCTGACGCCGCTCCTCGCGGCACGGGGTCCTCCGACACCCGAGCTCCGTCGGAGCTGGGGCTGCGAGAGATCCTCCGGGAGGACTACCACCGGCACTATGGCTCCCTGACCCACCCGGGACTGCACGTCCTGGCCGTCTACCGCTTCGGACAGTGGCGGCTCTCCCGGCGAGGGCCGGTGCGCGCGGTGGCGGCAGTGCTCTACAAACTGCTCAACAACCTCGTCATCCGCAATGTCTACGGCGTGGAGCTGCACGAGACGGCGCGGCTCGGCCGTCGCGTCCTCATCGGCCACCACCAGGCGGTTCTGATCCCGCCGCACTGCGAGATCGGCGACGACTGCACCGTGCGGCACAACCTGACCATCGGCTACGCCGGGAGCTCGGCCGCGCCCGGGGACGTGCCGAAGGTGGGTGCCCGGGTCGAACTCGGTCCCGGGGTGCATCTCATCGGCAAGATCACGATTGGTGACGACGTGAGGATCGGCCCCGGTTCGATCGTGATGACCGACGTTCCGCCCGGAGCGACGGTCTTCGCCGCTCCCGCTCGGGTGATGCGTCCCGCGTCCGACTCTCGGTAGCGCGGTCGGGTTGGACGAGCCTGGGAGGCATGACAGGCCGTCAGCATTGCGCTACCGCCGATGGTCAGCGTGCTGCGACGCGTGGCCTGCCGGGCCGGCAGGGCCGGCCCGGCGCGGGTCGCGGGACGTCGACGGCCCGGCGGTGGGGCCCACTCGGTACGGTTTGAGCCCGGAAACGGGTGGCTGGTGGCCCGGCGCCGCTGCCGAGATGGGGAGGACTCGCGGATGAAGGTGCTCGTGACCGGCACGGAGGGGTACCTGGGGTGCCTGCTCGCGCCCGAGCTGATGGGCGATGGCCACGAGGTCATCGGCGTCGACACCGGTTACTACAAGTTCGGCTGGCTCTACCGGGGCACCGACCGGGCTCCGCGGACACTCGACAAGGACCTGCGCCAGCTCACGGTGGACGACCTCGAGGGCGTCGACGCCGTAGTCCATATGGCCGAGCTGTCCAACGACCCGCTCGGCGCATTGGCGCCGGACGTGACGTACAAGGTCAACCACGTCGGGTCGGTCCGGCTGGCGCAGCTGGCGAAGCAGGCCGGCGTGAGTCGGTTCGTCTACATGTCCTCGTGCAGCGTCTACGGCGTGGCCACCGGCACCGACGTCACGGAGACCTCGCCGGTCAACCCGCAGACGCCGTACGCCGAGTGCAAGGTCTACGTCGAGCGGGATGTCACCCCGCTGGCCGACGACAGCTTCTCGCCGACGTTCCTGCGCAACGCCACCGCCTATGGCGCGTCCCCCCGGCAGCGTTTCGACATCGTGCTCAACAACCTCGCCGGCGTCGCCTGGACCACCGGGGAGATCGCGATGACCTCGGACGGCACCCCGTGGCGCCCGCTGGTACACGCTCTCGACATCGCCAAAGCGATCCGTCTGGTGCTCGCCGCACCACGTGACATCATTCACAACCAGATCTTCAACGTCGGTGACAGCGAGCAGAACTACCAGGTCAAGGAGATCGCCGACGCGGTGGCGTCGGTGTTCACCGGCTGCCGGCTGAGCTTCGGTGACAACGGCGGCGACAACCGCAGCTACCGGGTCTCGTTCGACAAGATCGCGACGACCCTGCCTGGCTTTTCCTGCGACTGGAACGCGCTGCGGGGCGCCCAGCAGCTGCACGACGTCTTCACCCGCATCAAGCTCGACGGTGAGACGTTCACCGGCCGCGGGCACACCCGCCTCAAGCAGCTGCAGTATCTGATCGGCACCGGCCAGCTCGACGCCGACCTGTTCTGGACTACCCCGCTCGGGACGGCCGCACTCGGGACAGCCGCACTCGGGACAGAACAGTGATCGTCACACCGACGGCGATCGACGGGGTGTGGATCGTCGACGTCGAGCCGTTCACCGACGCCCGGGGGATGTTCGCCCGGACGTTCTGCGCCGAGGAATTCGCCGCGGCGGGGCTCACCGTCGAGGTCGCCCAGTGCAGCCTGGCGTACAACGCGACCGCGGGGACAATCCGCGGCATGCACTGGGCGGACGAGCCGGTGCGGGAGACCAAACTCGTGCGGGTCACCCGTGGAGCCCTGCTCGACGTCGTGATCGACCCGCGTCCCGACTCGCCGACCTACCTGCGCCACGTCGCGGTCGAGTTGTCGGCCGACAACCACCGTGCCCTGTTCATCGCGGCTGGCCTCGCCCACGGCTACCAGACCCTGGTCGACGCCACCGAAGCGACGTACCAGATGAACGTCCCCTTCACCCCGGGACACGACCGTGGCCTGCGGTTCGACGATCCGCGGCTGGCCATCGCCTGGCCACGCCCGGTCTCGGTCGTCTCCGACAAGGACCGCGCCTGGCCGCTGCTGCCCGACGGTCCCACCGGTGGTCCCGCCGCCGAACCCGCCCAGCCGGTCGGCGCCCGCGCCGTCGCCTGACCCGGTCGGCGTGATCCGGTCGGCATGATCCGGTCGGTGTTGTCGCTGTAGTCGCCCCCCGTTGTCCCGCTCTCCGGCGGACCTGCGAAAATCAACGTCAGCGGGGACGACGGCGTCGGTGGCACGCCGTTTCGCAGCACGCTGTTTCGCAACTGTGCCGTGCGGTCCCCCGGGACCGCACGGCAGCACCGAGCCTGGCCCGCCCAGCCGTCCGTCCTCATCTGTGCAAGGGGAGCGCATGTCATCCGGAACTCCGGCCGCCACGCCCGTCACCGCCTGCCGGTCCTGTGCCGGGCCCGCCCCGCGGCTGTTCCTCTCGCTGGGGTCCACGCCGATCGCGAACCGTCTGGTGCGCGCCGACGCCCTCGACGCCACCGACCCGTCGTTTCCGCTGGAGGTCGGCTTCTGCGAGTCCTGCGCGTTGGTGCAGCTCACCCATGAGCTACCCGCGTCGGAGATCTTCGACGAGGACTACCCGTACTTCTCCTCGTTCTCCGACATGCTGGTGCGTCACTCGGAGAAGCACGTCATCGACCTGATCGCCAGCCGCAACCTTGGGCCGGACAGCCTGGTCGTCGAGGTTGCCAGCAACGACGGCTATCTGCTGAAGGCGTTCGTCGAGCGTGGCATCCCGGTGCTCGGCATCGAGCCCACCCCGGGGCCCGCCGCCGCGGCCCGCGCGGCCGGCGTGCCCACCCGCGAGGAGTTCTTCGGCGCGGAGCTGGCCCGCAAGCTTGTCGCCGAGGGCCTGAAGGCCGATGTGATCATCGCGAACAACGTGATGGCCCACGTGCCCGACCTGAACAGCTTCGTCGAGGGCTTTCGGATCCTGCTCGCCGATGACGGGCTGGTCGACGTCGAGAACCCCGGCGTCGGCGCCCTGCTCGCGCACACCGAGTTCGACACCGTCTACCACGAGCACTTCTGCTACTTCTCCACGATCGCGGTCCAGGCGCTCATGCGCCGCCACGGCCTTGAGCTCGTCGGCGTCGAGGAGTTCCCCGAGCTGCACGGCGGGACGCTGCGCTGGAGCATGCAGCACGCCGCGGCCGCGGTGCCCGCGCCCTCCGTCGACGCGGTGCTCGGCGCCGAGCGGGACGGGGGCCTGGCGACCTTCGACCGGTATGCCAGCTTCGGCGACGACGTGCGCGCGGTCCAGCAGGACCTCGTGGAGCTCCTGCGCGGCCTGCGGGCGCAGGGGAAGACCGTCGCCGCGTACGGCGCCGCCGCGAAGGGCGCGACGCTGCTGAACTCCAGCGACATCACGACCGACCTGATCGACTTCGTGGTCGACCGCAACATCCACAAGCAGGGCAAGTACATCCCCGGGGCCCGGCTGCCGATCCTCGACCCGGCTGTCCTGCGTGAACGCCAGCCCGACTACCTGCTGTTGCTCGCCTGGAACGTGAAGAAGGAGATCATGGTTCAGCAGAGCGAGTACGCCGCCCGTGGCGGTCGATTCATCGTGCCGGTGCCCCGCCCGGTCGTGTTGTAGGCGGTACCCGCATCGTGGCGGCGGGCACCCGGCCTGCGGACCGGCGCCGTCGGCCGGAAGGGTGAGCATGGCGGACATCGACGTGGGCTGGTGGACACCAGACGAATCGGACGATCTCCCGTCCGGGAACGATCATGATCGTCGCGACCCGAAGCCCCGCGACCGCGGTTACGTGGGCTTCGAAGTGTCCACCGTGCTCCCACCGGAGCCCGAGCTTCGCGGTTCCGCAGGACCGGTCCCCGCCCGGCCGCCGACCGCGACCGGTGGTGGCTCCCGGATGGGTCGGATCCCCGCCGTCGGCCGAGCTCCGGCTGAACCTCGCCAGCCACCGTCGGTCCCGGCTGCACCCGGTGCCACGGGAGGATCGTCACCGGTGGCCGGTGCCCGGCAGATGCCGGCCCCCGTGGCCTGGCGGACGGGCCCTTCCGGCGCGGACCCGCACTGGCCGGCACCGCCCCCGCCCCCGCCGCCGCCAGCACCACCACCACCGGCGCCGCCTGGTCCGGGCACACCGACGACGGCGCTGTCGCATCGCGCTGCGGCGGACGGCCGAGCGCGTGGGCGGCCGCCGGTCCCGGCGCCCTGGTCGGCGCCGCTACCAGCCACGATCACTTCGACGATGGACCTCAGCGCGCTCCAGCAACGGCTGCGTGCCGAGCACGCCGCGCGGGAGCGTGCCGAGCACACCGCAGTCCTGGGCCGGGCGGCGGAGCCTGCGCCAGCGCCGGTCACTCAGCGGCTGCGGATCGGCCAGACCGACGGTGCGGCCACCCAGGTGGTGTCCCGCAGCACCGTCCAGCCCGGTCGCCGGGGACGGCGTCCGGTCCGCGTCGGGCTTGGCGATCAGACGACGCGGTGGCCCGCCGCGGGACCCGGCCAAGGTCCGTCCGCGGATGGGTACCTCGCGGATGGGGCGGCTGGGGCGCCGGGGTCGGCTGGGGCGCCGGGGGATGCCGACGCGATCGCCCAGGGCAGCACCCGGTCGAAAGCCGTGTGGACGCTGGCCGATCAGGCCGTCTCCAGCGCGACGAACGCCGCCATCTCGTTCCTCATCGCCCACCAGGTGAGCAGCATCGAGTACGGCGCCTTTGGCGTCGCGTACACGCTGTTCGCGCTGATTATCGGTATCTCCCGGGGCGCGACCTGCATGCCACTGAGCATGTTCTACACCGCCGGGTCTGCGACGACACTGCGCACGGCGGCCTCCGCGATGACGGGTGCGTCCCTCGTCTTCGGCGTGGGCGTCGGAGGGGCGCTCGCCGTGATCGGGCTGGGTATGGGCGGGGCGGTGGGGTCGTCGCTGGCGGCGATGGGGCTCGTGCTGCCCGGCCTCCTGCTGCAGGACGCCTGGCGGTATGTCTTCTTCGCGACAGGGCGGGCATCCTCGGCGTTCGTCAACGACGTCGCCTGGGCGGTCGTGCAGCTGCTCGGAATCTTGCTGTTGATGCACCGGGGGGTGACAGCGGCCCCGCCGCTGCTGCTGGCCTGGGGTGCATCCGCGCTGGTCGCGGCGCTGCTCGGAGTTGTCCAGGCCGGGTTCTGGCCCTCGCCGAGCGCGACCCGCGCCTGGTTCGCGGAGAACCGCACTGACGCGATCTACCTGGCGGGGGAGTTTCTCACCGTGCAGGGCGCGCTGCAGACATCGATGCTGCTGATCGGCGTGGTCGGTTCGCTGGCGACAATCGGTGCCCTGCAGGGCGCCCGCACCCTGCTCGGGCCGATCACCGTCGTTGGCGTCGGAGTCGTGAGTTTCGCATTGCCGGAGTTCTCCCGGCGGACGTCGATGGATGCCCGGGCCAGGGAACGGGCCGCGTACGCCCTCACCGGCCTGGTCCTCGCGATCGGGACGGCCTGGAGTCTGATCTTCCTTTTCCTGCCGGACCATTACGGGGAGTCGCTGCTGGGGGACAGCTGGCCTGGTGTGAAGAGCATCCTCGGGCTGTCGATCCTGCACTACCTTGCGGCCGCGGTCCCGGTCGGTCCGTCCTGCATGGTGTACGCGCTGGGCAAGACCAAGATCACATTCCGGCTCAATGTTGCGTTCGCCCCGGTCCTGCTGGGATTGCCGGTCCTTGGTGCGCTTATCGGGGAGGCGCGCGGCGCCGTTGTCGGATTCAACATCGCCTTCTGGGGACTTGCGCCGATGTGGTTCATACTGTTGCGTCGGGTTGGGCGGGAGCACGACGCGGAGCAGGCTGCGTTGCGGGTCGCGGGCGTCCGACGGTCCCGAGATGGAAATACTCTGACGAAAGTGCGGAGGTCTGACGTCCCGGCGGAGTTGCGAAGGGATCTCCCGCGTTCCCGCCCGCCGCGACCGGCGCGTTCGCCACAGAATTCGGCTGAATCGCGTCGCGCAGTGCCGCGCGTGGATGATGGGAGGCATCCCGGTCCCGGCTGGTCGGGTCAGCGTGACGGATGGGACGGGCAGGGTCGCCCGGCGAGCCCGTCGCGTGGCTGGCGAGGCTCCTGAACGGCATCTCTGCGTCGTTCGTAGCTATGACCGTTTACTATCCGCTATCGGCTAAGCTCGCAAATCGGTTCGTCAGATCTCGACCGTGGGTCCGGCAGTCGCGCCGGATGCTCCTCTGGGGGGCTACATTGAGTCCGCTTCACGTCCTGCCGGAGCTGCCGGCGGGTTCCGCCGGCGCTTCGATCCGCGTGCGGGCGGGTTCCGCTCGTCCCCAGTCCGGGGTGCGCGCGTCATGAGCCGCAACGCACAGGCGGGCGGCGAGACCAGCCGGGCTCCGTCCGCGCCGTCGCTGTTCAAAATCATCCAGCCGCGCCTGCTGATCATCGGGATCGTGGTAGTGATCTTCGCGGCGCTCGCGGCGATCTACTCCAAGGCGCAGTCCGCGTCGTACACGGCCAGTGCCCGCGTCTTCCTGTCGACGGATTCAGGCACACTCGGCGCGAACTCGGTGGACGCGACCCGCTTCGTCCAGACGCAGGCCCAGTTCGCCCAGTCCTCGGCCGCGGTCGAGGCGATCGCCAAGGCGCTCAAGCTCACCGCCGGTGATGTCTCCGGTCGTCTGAGCACCACCCCGTCCGACTCGGGCTACTTCTTCCTGATCAAGGGCAAGGGCTCCTCGGAGGACGCGGCCATCTCGCTGGTCAACGCCGCCGAGACGGCGTACAGCACCCTGCTGACCAACAGCGCCCAGACGAAGCTGAACGAGATCATCAAGCTTCGCGACCAGCTGACGGCCCAGGTGGCCGCGCAGCCGCCCGGCACGACCGGCCAGACCGACGGCACCGCCCAGATCACCGCGCTGAACAAGCAGATCACGGACACGCAGACGGACGTGGCGCTCGCCAGCTCGGCGATCAAGCTGGCGGAGCCGCCGGTGTCCGACGGGCAGGGTCCCTCCAGCCTGCTGCGCAACACCCTGGTCGCGGCGATCGTGGGCTTCCTGCTGTCGGTGCTGGCGGTCTGGGTGATGTACCAGCGGCGGCCGACGATTCTCGACCCGCACAACCCGTCCGACGCGCTCGGCGTTCCGCTGATCGCCGCGCTCGAGCCCGGCCGCACGACGGCGAGTGCGGCCGAGACCCTGGTGTCGGCGATGTCGGCGGTGATGTCGCCGACCAGCAAGGTGGTGGCGTTCACCCCGGCCTCCCGCGGGGATCTCACGGCGGATCTGGTCTCCGCCGTCGCCGCCGCCTGGTCCGACGACCAGGGTGTCGTGCTGATCCTCGACACGTCTCCCTCGTCGGAGGTGCGCGCGTCGCTGGAGGGTCTGCCGCGGGCCACCTCCGCGGAGCTGCCCCGCTGGGCGCACGAGCCGACCTGCCTCGCCCGCTCGTCCGGCACCGGGGGCCGGGGTCACATCCTTTACAACCGGGTCTCGCCGGCCCGCGCGGCTCGCCCCGGCGGCCTCGCCCCGATCCTGGCCGACCGCGCCCCGGTCGTCGACCTGGTCATCCTGGTCACCTCGGCGCTCGCCGAGCTGCCGATGACCGCGGCATCCGCGATCCAGGCGGACGCCGTCGTCGTGATCACTTCGGCGGAGACGCACCTCAAGGAGCTGGAGCAGGTTCCGCGGGACTGGCCGGCGCTGGCCGAGCGGGTCGTCGGCGTCGTCCACGACGGACGCACCGGCATCCGCCGCGTCACCGCGGCCACCCCCGAACGGCGCTCCTCGGTCGAGTCGATCACCTCGAGCTCGCCGACGAGCGAGGGGGTCGGCTCGGGCGGCGGGGGGCGCGGCGGCGGCCCCGTGGACTCCGAGCCCACCGACCGCTACGCCCGCCCCGCCCGCTAGCGTTTGCCTGACGATGGGGCCCCGGGGGGGGGCCCCGGCCCGGGGCCCGCCCCGGGCGCCCCCGCGTGCGGGGGCCCGCGGCCCGCCCCACACCCCCCACGCG
>NZ_JALKFZ020000142.1 GCF_023243075.1 Frankia sp. AiPa1
TGGACGGCACACGGTGGACGGCACACGGTGGACGGCACACGGTGGACGGCACACGGTGGACGGCACACGGTGGACGGCACACGGTGGACGGTGGACGGGTGTGGCACGCATCCGACCGAGCCGGCCAGCCGCCCGCGCGGTGACCTACCCTGAGTGTCGACGGCGCGGACGAACGCGGGAGGCGGGCTGCAGGCGGATGTTGACCACTCCACGCTTCCTGCAGGGGATCGTCCCGTTCGAGGGGCGTGGGCTGGGCGCGCCGTTCTCGCTGGGCGCGAGCTTCGCCTACGTGGTGCCGGAAGGGATCACGGCGCAGCCGCTGTACTTCCGCGGCGGCAACTCCACCAACGAACTCATCTGCGCGATCCTGCACCGGGACGGCCAGCCGATGCGCTACTTCCCGATCGGCGCCCGCGCCTCGGTGCACGTCCCCCTGCGCGTCATCGAGGATCTGGCCCCGGCCACCCGGGTCGAGCTGCTACTCGCCGCGCCGGAGGGCCTCCGCGGCACCCTGGTCGCCGACGTCGGCATCGTCGAACTCTGAGGCTGCGAACTCTGCCGCCGCAGATGGGCGACCCATCCACTGGACCGCTACTTTCGGCGATGGGCGACGGAGCAAGATCCCGCTTCACAGGTCGCCGTGGGGGACAAATCAGACACGAATACCCCCACAACGACCTGTTTGAATCTTGAGGCTTTCTGGCCCGGGAATTTTCGCCACGGAATGTGACAGGGCCGTCCGGTGAGAGCGTGCCAGCCCGACCAGGTCAGCAGGGCCGGGCGGACAGAGGGCCGGGCGGTCAGGAGGGCCGGGCGGTCAGTCGTGGGGTGGGACCACGCGGCGGTCCCGTTTGGTGGCGGAGCGCTGCTTCTTCGCCTGCAGTCGCCGCTCGACGGCGCCCCGGGACGGCTTGGTGGAGCGACGCGCGCGGGGTGGCGGTGCCGTCGCCGTCCGCAGGACGTCCACCAGACGGTCGAGCGCGGCCTCGCGGTTGCGCAGCTGTGAACGGTGTTCGCTCGCCACGAGGGTGAGGACGCCGTCGTGCAGCCGGCCGGCGAGGCGGGCCAGGGCACGCGCGCGAACCGCCGGGCGCAGACTCGGCGAGGTGGCCACGTCGAAGGAGAGCTCGACCCGCGAGTCGGAGGTGTTCACCGACTGCCCGCCGGGGCCGGAGGAGCGGGAGTACCGCCAGCGCAACTCGTCTGCGGGCAGTGCGAAACCCGGGCGAACCTGAACCTCCCGGGGCAGCATGCCCTCCATGGTGCCCGACCCCGGGCCATCCGTCAGCCGCGTTTACCCGACGGGCGTGGCGGGAGCGCCGGTCGTCGCGGTGGCCTCGCGCCACAGGTCGATGTCCTCACCGCTGCGGGCTCGCCGCCGCACGGCGGTGAGCGCGGCCCCGGCGCCCGCCAGCAACGCCAGCACCGTCACCTTGCGCGCCATGTCGACTCCTCTCGTCCGGCCCGGCCCGGCGCCGTCGGCGTCTGGCGACGGTCGCGCAAGCGTCGCTGTTCGCGACCCGACCTCCACGGTATCCCGGTGACCGACACCACGACCGCGTCAGTCCGAGAGGCCGATCCCGACAGGTGCGGCATCGCGCTCCCGAGGCCACGGCGCACTGATCAATGGCCACGGCCTACCGATCCGAGGCCACGGCACACCGAATGGCCACGGCACACCGATCCATGGCCGCGGCACCAACCCGAGCCCACCCAACCGCACAGGTCGTCAACCACACGGCAGCGACCAGCACGGGTCAGCGGCGCAGCAGGCCGCGTAGGCGGGAGCGGGCCGGCCAGGACCGGGGGGGCGCACTCACCTCGTAGGCGGGGAACGCCCGCTCGGCGACGTCCACCAGCATCGCGACGTCGATCGGCCGCAGGACCACCCCGGCGGAGAGCACATAGTCGGCCACGCCGGACGCGGGCAGCAGCAGCACGCCCTCGACCAGGGCGAGTCCGGCGGGCACCTCGGCCCGGGCGAACGCGACGACCGGCTGGGCCTCGAGCTGCCATCCCGCCGGCAGCTCGCCGAGCAGCTGGGCGGTGGTCTCCTCGCCCATCCAGGCGACCAGGCCGAGCATCGCGCGCAGCGGGACCTTGCCGGCCCAGACGCCGGCCGAGTTCTGCCGGACCGGGCCCTCGTGCGCGTCAGTCTCGATCACCCAGGCGCCGGACGGACCGATGACGAGATGATCGATGTTGCTCGCCGAGTCGGCCAGAGCCCGGTCGTGCAGGACCGTGTAGCCGGCGCGGACCAGGCGGTCGAGCGCCCGGGCGGTGCTGCGCTCGGCCTCGGCGTCCTCGCGCCAGGCCTCGATCTCCGGTGGGGTCCGGAAGAACCGGACCGCGGCGACGACGCCCACGACCAGCGCCGCGACGACGCCGAGCTGGGCCGCGACCCCCGCCGGCAGCCCGGCGAGGACGCAGAGCGCCACCACGGCGAGGACCGCCCCCGCGGCGATGCCGCCCGCGACGGCGAACGAGCGTTGTTTGTGGTCGGCGCGTTCGGCGGAGTAAAGCTCCCTGCGCCGCAGGTATTCGGCCATGGCCGAACGCCCCGCTGACTGCCGGTCGGACACGTCCGTGGTCACCACCTCCCGGCGCCGGCACGACGCCGCTGGGCTAGGCGATTGCCCCCGGTCCGGAACCGGGCCAGGACACGGTCAGTTACTCCGCGTTACCGGCTTGCTGGTCCATACCGGTCACCATTCCATTGAATTCACAACAGCGACAGGGTCAGGGGCGTGGAATATGCAAGCGAGAACCACGTTGAACCCACATCTATACCACCCTTCGGCGAAGTCGCCGAGACGACACCGGGCGGTCTGGTCGGATAGTCGACGCCGAGGCTGGGGAGGAATCTCCCAGGCAGCCGCCGCCGAGCGCGGCGCGATGGTGCCAGTGCCACGAAGGAGCCGCAGGATGCCAGGTCACGCGCCAGCTCGGGCCGCTGGGAACGACGACAACCCGCCGTACCGCAGCCCGCTCGACCGTGACGCCGTACTCGCCTTCGCAGTCGCCTGCGTGACACCTCCCGCCACCCCGACGGCCACCTCGGCCACCTCGGCCACCTCGGCCACCTCGGCCACCTCGGCTCCGACAACAGCCGACGCCCCGAGGGCAGGGGCATCTTCACCGATAGTCGCGGTGCCGTCGGCAATCCACTTGTCACCAGCTGTGACGGTGGGTGTTGAGACCGAATGGTTCGTGGTGGACCGACATGACGTACACCGTCCCGTCACGCCCGCGCGCAGCAGCCGAGCCCTCGCCTGTCTCGCCGACGGCGCCAGCCCGGCCGCCTGGGCGACCGCCATCAGGCCGGCCGGCGACCCGCCCTTGGGGGCAGCCGCCCATGCGGTCGTCGATGGGCCGGCTGACACCGACGCTTCCGGCATGATGCTGCCGGGCGGTAGCCGGATCACCTTCGAGCCCGGCGGACAGCTCGAGCTGTCCGGCCCGCCGGCGACGCTGGCGGCGGCCATCGCGGCGACCGCCGCGGATCTGCGCCTCGTCCGTGCCGCACTGGCCGAGCACGATCTCGCGCTGGTCGGCATGGGCACCGATCCGCTGCGCACCGCGGGACGCCAGACCACGGCGTCCCGCTACGCGGCGATGGAGAAGCACTTCCTGGCCGGCGGTGGCGCCTCCGGGACGTCGATGATGTTCTCGACGGCGTCCGTCCAGGTCAACCTGGACCTCGGGGCAACTCCGGCGGAGGCGGACGAACGGTTCCGGCTCGCCCACACCGTCGGTCCGGTGCTGACCGCCATGTTCGCCGCCTCGCCCGCGCTCGCCGGGCGACGTACCCGCTGGCGCTCCACCCGGCAGGCCATCTGGTCCGGCATCGATGCGAGTCGGACCCGTTCCGTCCTTGACGTCCGCCTCGGACCCGACGCCGGCCCCACCGCCACGCTGATACCCGGAACGCCCGACACACCCGGAACGCCCGCTGTCGGCTCCGGTTGGAAAAACGGAGGCACAGGCAGGGAACTCGGCGTTGGGGCGGGCATCGGCGCCGGTCCGCTTCCCTGCGCCGAGCTTGCCGCCCGCTGGGCCCGCTATCTACTGGACGCTCGCCTGATGATGATCGCTGCCCCCGAGCACGCCGGCACGGACGATTCGGGCGAGCACGACGACCATTTCATCGCCGCCACCGCGGGCCACACCTTCGCCGACTGGCTCGCCGGACGCGGCCCCGTCGCGCGTCCACCGACCATCGACGATCTTCGCTACCACGCGACTACCCTGTTCCCACCGGTCCGCCCCCGAGGGTGGTGGGAGTTGCGTTATCTGGACGCGCAGCCGGGGGATGGCTGGATGGTGGCCGTCGCGGTGACCACGGCGCTGCTCACCGATCCCGTCGCCGCCGCCGGTGCCGGAATCGCCTGCGAGCAGGTGGCCGGGCGCTGGTCGAGCGCGTCCACGCTCGCGATGGCCGACGAGTCGTTGCACCAGGCGGGCCTGGCCTGCCTTGACCTCGCCACGGCCGCGCTGCGTCGTGCGGGCGCCCCGGGTGATCTCGTCCATGCCGTCGAGGAGTTCACCGAGCGCTACCCGGGCCGCGGTCGCTGCCCGGCCGACGAACTGTCCGAGCGGTTCACCCGGATCGGCCCGGCCGGTCTGCTGCGCGAGGAGGCCCGGTCGTGCATCTCGGTCGCCTGACCCCGCAGCCGTCATCGTCCCCCGAGCCGTCCCCCGAACCGTCCCCCGAACCGTCCAGCGGCGACGGCCCGGTGAGCCTGCGCGAGCAGGTGGTGGCCGGGCTCGAGGAGGTCCGGCGACGGTCGCTTCTTTACACCGACATCGACGACGACGAGCTTGTCCGCCAGCACTCCCCGTTGATGTCGCCGCTGGTCTGGGATCTCGCCCATGTCGGCAACTTCGAGGATCTCTGGCTGGTGCGCGCCCTCGGTGCGCAGGATGCGACCCGGTCTGGCCTGGACGACATCTACGACGCCTTCCGGCACGGCCGGGCCAGCAGAGCGGCCCTGGCCCTGCTCGGCCCGGCCGGCGCCCGCGCCTACCTGCGCGAGGTTCGCGGACGCGCACTCGACCTGCTCGACCGGTTCGGCCCGCTGCCCGACGACCCGGCCCATTCCCTGACCATCCCGCACGCACTGCCGGTGGGCATCGGCATCGCCACCGAGCCCGGCGCGGCGCCCCCGGTGCCCGCCGGCACCTCCCCGACGGGCACCGGCACGCCCTCGGGCGCCGCGGCCCGTGCGACCGAGGGCTCCCCCCTGGACGCCGACGCCGACGCCCACGACCGGCTGCTGACCCGCGGATTCGTCTACGGCATGGTCATCCAGCACGAGCACCAGCACGCCGAGACGATGCTGGCCACCCATCAGCTGCGGGCCGGTCCCCCGCTGCTTGATGTCGGCGCCACACCCGCGCCGGGCCGGGTCGTGCCGCGCAGGGAGGTGCTGGTGCCGGCCGGCCCCTTCACCCTCGGTACGAGTCACGACCCGTGGGCGTACGACAACGAGCGCCCCGCGCACCGGGTGGAGCTGCCGGCGTTCTGGATCGACACGCTGCCGGTGAGCAACCGGGCGCAGATGGCCTTCATCGACGCCGGCGGCTATGACGACCCGCGGCTGTGGTCCCCGGCCGGCTGGGAATGGCGGCAGCAGGAAGGGGCCCACGCGCCCGCGTTCTGGTGGCGCGACGGCGGGATCTGGCTACGCCGACGGTTCGGCCGGATCGAGCCGGTGCCGCCGGACGAGCCCGTCCAGCATGTCTGCTGGTACGAGGCCGAGGCACACGCCCGGTGGGCCGGCCGGCGGTTGCCCACCGAGGCGGAATGGGAGAAGGCCGCTACCCACGACCCGGTCACCCGACGTTCACGCCGGTATCCGTGGGGTGACACCGCGCCGACCCCAGACCATGCCAATCTGGGAAATCGCACGAGCGGTCCCGCTCCATTGGGGGCCTACCCCACGGGCGCGAGTCCGTGCGGAGCCGAGCACATGATCGGGGACGTATGGGAATGGACCGCGAGCGGATTCACGCCCTACCCGGGCTTCCGTTCCCATCCCTACCGGGAGTACAGCGAGGTCTTCTTCCCGAAGTCGGGGGAGACGTCGGCCTTCCGCGTCCTGCGCGGCGGGAGCTGGGCGACCGGCGTCCCGGCCATCCGGGCCACGTTCCGCAACTGGGACTACCCGATCCGACGCCAGATCTTCGCGGGCTTCCGGCTGGCTCGCGACGCCGAATGACCACCACGCGCCGCGTGACCACCCCCAAGAGCCATCTGACGGTCTGGGGGCGCTGACCATGTGCCGTCACCTCGCCTGGATAGGCGCTCCCCGCACGCTCGCCGAGCTCACGATGGCACGTCCGTTCGGCCTGCTGCGGCAGTCCTGGGCACCGCGGCGGATGCGGCACGGCACGATCAACGCCGACGGCTACGGCGTCGGCTGGTACGCCCCGCGGCAGCGCGCCGAGCCAGCCCGGTACCGCCGGGCAGTGCCGATGTGGACCGACGCGTCCTATGCCTCGATCGCCGGTGTGATCGCCTCGGGCTGTGTGCTGGCGGCCGTGCGCAACGCGAGCGTCGGCATGCCGGTCGAGGAGTCCGCGACCGCCCCGTTCACCGACGGCATCCGCCTGCTCAGCCACAACGGGCGAGTGGACCCGAGCGCCGTGCGTGCCCTGCTGGCGAAGCACCCCGATGCACCGCCACCCGACTCGGCCTGCGACTCGGCGCTGGTAGCCGCCCTGCTCTGGGAGCACGCCGCACAGCTCCCCCTCGCCGACGCGGTCGCCACGGTCGTCACGGCCCTCGGGGACGCCGACCTCGCCGACTCCGGCCCCGGTGCCCCGCGCCCCTGGGCCGGAGACTGGACGGCTGTCCCCGAACACCCCCCCGTACCGACCCGTCCACCTGTGCCCGACCGGACGTCCGGGTCCAATCGGTTGTCCGGGTCCAATCGGACGTCCATTCCCGACCTGACAGCCGCGTCCGAACAGCAGTTTGGGCCCGATCGGACGTCCGCGTCCGAACAGCGGTCCGGGTTCGAACCGGCGCGGGCATCCGGACGAACGGAGACATCCACCCAGCCGCCGACGCCGGGCCGGGCGCAGGCCGCGCGTCTGAATCTCCTTGTCACTGATGGCACCCAGCTGGTCGCCACCGCCTGGGGCGAGACGCTGGTCTACCGGGTCGAGGCGGACGGTGTCCTGGTCGCGAGCGAGCCCGACGACGACGCACCTGGCTGGATCCATGTTCCGGACCGCCATCTCCTGGTGGCCGACACGCGCAAGGTCACCCTTCGTAGCTTGAAAACCGAGGGTGGCTACTGTGGGTTGCACACCGTCGATGGAGGAAACCACGATGACAGCGAGGACTCCGACGACCTCCCCCACCGGGACGGCTGACCCCGCGGATTCGATCACCGTTGTTCCACGTGAATCCGAGCTGATCTCCGCACCCGACGGTGGGCCCGCTCTGACAGTGCAGCGGCACGTTCGCGAGGCCGATCGGGCGGTCGCCCTGGCGCGCGACGTCCTCACCGGCCTGACAGCGCCGCCGCGGTCACTGCCGCCCAAGTGGTTCTACGACGCCCGGGGCGGAATCCTCTTCGAGGAGATCACCCGGCTGCCCGAGTACTACCCGACTCGACGCGAACGCACCATCCTCGAACTGCACGCCGCTGACATTGCTGCCGTCCACCCGGTCGACACCCTCATTGAGCTTGGCTCCGGTAGCTCCAGCAAGACCCGGCTGCTCCTGGACGCGCTGCGCGACACGGGCTGTCTGCGACGCTTCGCGCCCTTCGATGTGGACGAGACCTCTCTGATCCAGTCGGGGCAGGCCATCCTCGCCGACTACCCGGGCCTGGCGGTGCATGCGGTCGTCGGCGATTTCGAACGGCACCTGTCCTTTCTGCCCACCGGTGGACACCGCATGATCGCCTTCCTGGGCGGCACCATCGGCAACATGCGTCCGGAGTCGCGCCAGAAGTTCCTGACAACGCTTCGCGGTCAGGCTGGGCCCGGCGACACGCTCCTGATCGGTACGGACCTGCTCAAGGATCCGGACCGGCTGGTCGCCGCCTACGACGACGGTGCCGGAGTCACCGCCGCGTTCAACCGCAACATCCTCACCGTCCTCAACCGGGAGCTCGGCGCCAACTTCGACGTCCGCGGCTTCGCGCATATCGCCCAGTGGAACGCGGCCGACTCCTGGATCGAGATGCGGTTGCGCGCCGTGCGCGACCAGCAGGTCACTATCGACGCGCTGGCCCTCAGCCTTGACTTCGTCCGGGGCGAGGACCTGCTCACCGAGATCAGCGCCAAGTTCGTCCCGGAGGGGATCGACGCGGAGCTGGCGCAGGCCGGCTGGGCGTGCGCGGCGCGGTGGACCGACCCCGACGGGGACTTCGCCCTCACCCTTGCCGCCCCCACCACCCCACCACCCCCGTCTGACCCGGCCAGCCGGGCCGGCGAGCGTCCGGACAGCCGGGGCCCGGGATAGTCCGGACAGCCGGGCGGGTGCCCACGTCTACGTCTACCCATCCCGCCCGGCCATGTCAGCCCGTCCCGGCCATGTCAGCCCGTCCCGGCAGTGTCCACCAGGCCGGGACGGGTCCCGCTCAGCCCGGAAGACGACGCTCAGCCGAGCAGCGTGACGTCGCGCGCGGCGCCGGTCGACGCGGAGGTTGCCATCGCCGCGTAGGCGCGCAGCGCCGCCGAGACCGGACGCTGGCGGTCCGTCGGCCGGTAGCCACCAGCCGCTTCCTGTTCGGCTCGCCGCCGGTCAAGCTCCTCGTCCGGCACGACCAGTTCCAGGCGCCGGGCCGGGATGTCGATCTCGATGATGTCCCCGTCGCGGACCAGGGCGATCGTGCCTCCGTGCGCCGCCTCGGGCGAGACGTGCCCGATCGACAGGCCCGAGCTGCCGCCGGAGAACCGTCCATCGGTGATCAGCGCGCACTTGGGGCCGAGGCCACGCCCCTTGAGAAAAGCCGTCGGGTAGAGCATCTCCTGCATGCCCGGACCGCCACGGGGCCCCTCGTACCGGACGATGATGACGTCGCCGGCCTGGACCCGCTTGTTCAGGATGGCGTCGACCGCCTCCTCCTGGCTCTCGACGACCAGCGCCGGGCCGCGGAACGTCCACTGGCTCTCGTCCACCCCGGCCGTCTTCACGACCGCGCCATCGGCGGCGAGGTTGCCGAACAGCACCGCAAGGCCGCCTTCGACCGAGTAGGCGTGCTCGACCGAGCGGATGCAGCCGTTCTCGGCGTCGGTGTCCAGGGACTCCCAGCGGTTCGTCGAGCTGAACGGCTCGATCGTGCGCACCCCGCCCGGCGCGGCATGGAACAGCTCGACCGCGTCCGGCGACGGGTTCGTGCCACGCACGTCCCACCGCTCGAGAAATTCGCGCAGGCTGGCCGCGTGCACCGAGTGCGTGGTCGCATCGAGCAGGCCAGCCCGGTCGAGCTCGCCGAGGATCGCCGGGATGCCGCCGGCGCGGTGCACGTCCTCCATGTGGTAGCGGGTGGAGCTGGGCGCCACCTTGCACAGGCACGGCACGGTGCGGGAGATCTCGTCGATGTCGGCGAGGGTGACCTCGACACCGCCCTCGACCGCGGCGGCCAGCAGGTGCAGGACGGTGTTCGTCGAGCCGCCCATCGCCACGTCCACGGCGAACGCGTTGCGGAACGCGGCGACGGACGCGATCGACCGGGGCAGGACGGCGTCGTCGTCCTTCTCGTAGTAACGCCGGGCCAGATCGACGATGACCCGCCCGGCCTCGACGAACAGTTCGCGGCGCGCGGCTGAGGTGGCGAGAGTCGACCCGTTGCCCGGCAGCGAGAGCCCGATCGCCTCGGTCAGGCAGTTCATCGAGTTCGCGGTGAACATGCCCGAGCATGACCCGCAGGTCGGGCAGGCCGAGCGTTCGATCGAGGACAGATCGTCGTCGGAGACATCCGGGTTCACCGCCGCCGACATCGCCGTGATCAGATCGAGCTTCGACCGCGCCGTTCCGCCGGAGATCACCGCGTTGCCGGACTCCATCGCCCCGCCGGAGACGAACACCGTCGGGATGTTCAGCCGCAGCGCCGCGAGCAGCATCCCCGGCGTGATCTTGTCGCAGTTGGAGATGCAGACCAGCGCGTCCGCGCAGTGCGCGTTGACCATGTACTCGACGCTGTCGGCGATGAGCTCCCGGGACGGCAACGAGTACAGCATCCCGCCGTGCCCCATCGCGATCCCGTCGTCGACGGCGATCGTGTTGAACTCGCGCGCCACCCCGCCGGATTCGGCCACGGCACCGGCCACCAGTTCGCCGAGGTGGCGCAGATGCACATGTCCCGGAACGAACTCGGTGAAGCTGTTCGCGACGGCGATGATCGGCTTACCGAAGTCGTCGTCAGTCATGCCGGTGGCCCGCCACAGGGCGCGGGCACCGGCCATGTTCCGGCCGTGCGTGGTCGTTCGGGAACGCAGTGCGGGCATCTCGACCTCGGGGCTCACATCGGCAACGGGCGTCACCCTGGCGCCGCCTACCACGGTTGGCGGCCGCGTTCGGCGAACCACAGTCGAGCCACCGAGGGCGGCCGCTGGCGGCGGTCATGGGTGCTGAGACGACGGTACGCCACATGGCGGACGCGACACCGCAGCCCGATACCGTACGCCAGCGTGCCAGCCGAACAGCGTGACAGCCGAGCAGCGTCGTAAGCCGGGTCAGGTTTCCGGGCTGCCCGGGTCCTGGGAGGGTGGGTCGCCGGCGGCGTCCGGCGGGGGTGCGGCGAAGGGATAGCCCGCGATCCGCCGCCCGGCGCCCCTGCCACCGGCCGGCGGCTCAGGCCATGCGCCGGAATCGTCCTGACCGGGCCGAGCGCCCTCGTCGTTCGGCTCGCTGCCGGCCCACGATCCGGGAGTGGCGTCTGCTCCACGGCCAGCTACCGGTCGGGCTCCGGGGCCGGGCCGGGGCCCGGACCTGCCGCCGGACGCACCGCCGTGCTGCCCGGGACGTTCTCCGGGCCCGGCCGTGCCCCTCCGATCCGGGTCGGGTGGGGCGGGCAACGAGTCGAAGTCCGGCAGGAAGTCCGGGATGTAGGGGACCTCGTCCAGCGGTGGGAGGTCCGCAGCCAGGTCCTCGCCCGCCGGCTGGCGGCCCGCGGGCGACGTCGGCCCGCCACCGAGGGCCGGCGGATCCCAAGCCTGGTCCGGCGACGGCCCAGACTGGGACGGCTGCGCGGGTGCTGGGGATTGGCCGGACTCGGCCAGCCAATCCGTCCCATCGGGCTGCTGGCCGGGGATACCTGAGGGGCCGGGCCGGCCGGAATGCCCAGCAGATCCCGGCCAGCCAGACTGGCCGGCATAACCGGGTGCCCCGCCCTGGCCCAGATAGCCACCGTGACCCGACTGGCCGAATCGCCCCGGCTGACCGGGCTGACCGAACCGGCCGGGCTGGCCGAACTGCCCCGGGTAGCCCGGCTGGCCCGAAAAGCCGGGGGCGCCCGGCTGGCCGGGGCCTGGATAGCCGGACTGCCCCGCCGAACCTGGCCCGGCCGGGTAACCCGGAGCACCCGGATAACCCTGCGCCCCGGGGGGAAACGCCTGGCCTGGCGTTTGACCGGGCTGCTGCGGGCCGGCGGGCTGTCTCCTGGACGGTGGACGGCGGCGGCGCCACTGGTCGCGGATCACCCAGACCAGGCCGAGCGAGGCGACGGTCCCGGCGAATGGCGCGACCGAGTGCTCGGAGAAGATCAGAGAGATGGTCAGGACGAGCGTGAAGAGGTAGCCGGAGACGAAGAAGACGAACGGCCGGATCCGGAACTCGCTGATCCGGTTCCGCAGCACGATCGCCGGGAGAAGCCAGATCAGGAAGCCGAAGAAGGCCGCCGCCAGCGGGGCGACAAACAGGAAGCCGAAGAAGTTCGCCATGGTCAGGAGTCCAGCCGGCCGGCAGGTTCAGACCAACGCAGGCCCGATGTCGGCGCTGTGCGCGACATCGGGCGGCGCGGCGAAGTACGGCCCCAGCGCCGCGCGCCAGTGGACGAACCGCTCGGACTCGCGGAAGTCCACGAGGTGACGCTCGAGCGCATCCCATTCGACGAGCAGCACGTAGCTGGATGGCGACTCGACACCGCGGGTCATCCGTGCGAATCGGCACCCGGGTGTGCCGACCAGTTCGGGGCGCACCTGGTGGTAAGCGTCCTCGAAGGCCCGCTCGGTTCCGGGCCGGACCTCGAACCGGGCGATCTCGAGCACGGCCGTCACGGCGGCGCCATCGACCGCTGCGCCCGGCCGCGGGGTGTCCACCGCGGCGGTGCCACTCGTGTCGTCACTCACCTGGCGTCTCCTCGCGTCCTGCGCTCGGGCCGCGACCTCGACGGCCGCCCGGAGTCATGGTGCGTCCAGTGTGTCACCGCTGGGGCAGCCGATGGGCGGAGCATCCCACTTCGGACCGTATCCGGCACCGAGGACAAGGACCCGGGCCGGGCGCGCAGCGCCGGAACATCAGTTGGCCATGTCGACGAAGCGGGAGTAGTGGCCCTGGAAGGCGACGGTGACGGTGCCGGTCGGACCGTTGCGGTGCTTGGCGATGATGAGATCCGCCTCGCCGGCGCGAGCGGACTCCTTTTCCACCGCATCCTCCCGGTAGAGCAGGATGACCGCGTCCGCGTCCTGTTCGAGGCTGCCGGACTCGCGCAGGTCGGAGACCTGGGGGCGCTTGTCGGCACGCTGCTCGGAGGCGCGGTTGAGCTGGGAGATGGCAACCACCGGCACCTCGAGCTCCTTGGCCAGCAGCTTCAGGGACCGAGAGATCTCGCTGACCTCCTGCTGGCGGCTCTCGACCTTCTTCGGCGAGGACATGAGCTGCAGGTAGTCGAGGATGACCAGGCGCAGCTCGTTGCGCTGCTTGAGCCGCCGTGCCTTGGCCCGGATCTCCATCATGGTCAGGTGCGGGCTGTCGTCGATGAACAGCGGCGCCTCGGCCACCTCCCCCATCCGGCGGGCCAGGCGCCCCCAGTCCTCCTCGGTGAGCCGACCGGTGCGGATGTTCTGCAGCGACACGCGCGCCTCGGCGGACAGCAGCCGCATGGTGATCTCCATGCGGCTCATCTCCAACGAGAAGATGACCGACGTCATCCCGTTCTTGATCGACGCCGCACGTGCGAAGTCCAGCCCCAGAGTCGAGTTGTGCGTCGGAATGCAGGCTTCGCCTGCCAGGTAGAGATGATCCGAGTTGTCGACCTCGACGCATCGGACCGGCACAGGCTGGATCGGCCGGACAGCTGTGATGTAGCGCAGCCCTACCCCCGGATAGCCGGTCGGCCGCAGCCGCTGCGCCTTGCCAGTAAGCCGGAACACCTGATCCTGCGGAGCGAAATCGATCGTGAAACGGGTAGAGGCCGCCTCCGACCTCCCCCGCACCCGCTTCGTCGTGACGGTCGCCCGGTATCCCAGCGAAAGGACAAGCTCGCGAACGTCACGGACAAGTCGCGCGTCGGTGGACGTGAACTCCACGGTCGACCCGTTGCTCGCCACAGTGCCGCCGGTGTCGAACAAACCCGCCAACAAGTCACGTCGTTGCTGCTCGGCAGCCCGCAGGTAGGAGGCGGGGATGTGCTTGATCTCGGGATCCGTGGACGTCAGGCTGGCCGTGGCCGAAGTGCCATCTCCGAGGCACGCGCCAAGCAGATAGGGGTCGAGAGGAAGGTCGACGACCGGCAGCTGGAAGGGCCGGGCGACGTGCACCGCGTGGTTGGCTCGGTTGTCCCCCGTCGGGCAACGTAGGGTGCGCGCGATCTCCTCCGTTGTGACTGGCCTGGTGAGCACCCCGACACGGGCCTCAGACCGATCCGTGGCAGCACGGCGATCCGCTCTCGTCTCGGTGACCCACTGATGCTGGGCATCGGCGACGATCACGGATCCGTCTGAGAACTCGACCTCGTAACACGGCCGCCCGTGCATCACTTCGGTGGCGGCGACCACTCGCGTCGGGCGCCCATCGGCGCCGATCAGCTCATCGCCAACGGCCACGCGCCCCATCGTCGTCCAGCCACCCGGTGTGGGAAGCGGCGTATCGAGCGCGAGGGCCTTTCCGACGGCCGGCCGGGCGGCGATGATCCAGAGCTGGCCGCCGTGCAGGCCGTTGGTGAGCTCGTCGAGATCGGTGAAACCGGTCGGCACGCCGGTGAGCGAGCCCTCGTGACCCGCGATCGACTCGATCTCCTCCAACGCGGGATTGAGAAGCTCACCCAGCGGAAGATAGTCGTCGTTGGTGCGCCGCTCGGTGACCTCGTAGACGGCGGCCTGGGCCCGGTCGACCACGTCGCTGACGTCGGGCGCGGCGCCGAAGGCGAGCTGCACGATGCGGGTACCGGCCTCAGCCAGGCGGCGCAGGGTGGCCTTCTCGCCGACGATCCGGGCGTAGTAGCCGGCGTTCGCCGCGGTGGGCACGCTCGAGATCAGCGTGTGCAGATAGCCGGGGCCACCGACGCGCTCGAGCATGTCGCGCCGGCCGAGCTCGGCGGCCACGCTGATCACATCGGCCGGCTCCCCGCGGCCGTAGAGATCACCGATGACCTCGTAGACGGTGCCGTGGGCCGGGCGGTAGAAGTCCGTCATCCGCAGGACCTCGACGACGTCGGCGATGGCGTCCTTCGACAGCAGCATGCCGCCAAGCACGCTCTGCTCGGCCGGGAGGTCGTGTGGCGGCGTCCGGTCGAACTCCGGCGAACCGCCGGCACCACGCGAGATCTCGGTGACGCTCACGAGGCCCCCTCCCGACTCGGCCGGCCCGTCTCGACCCAGTCCCGGCCGGCCCGCCTCGGCCGACCCGCTTCGGCCGGACCCGGCGGCGCCAGTCTGACCGCAGCCATCTTTCGAACATATGTTCGCATCGACTCGGGTGGAGGTCAACCAGGCGCGCCGTGGCCCGAGCCAGGGCCGTGCCGCGTCGCCGACGCTCCGGCGTCCTCCCGGATCCCAGCCGGATGCCGGATACGCATCCCGCGCAGATCCTGAAAATCCCTGCACATCTGAAAATCCCTGTGCAGACCCTGGGCCTGCTTCTCCCTGGCAGGCCCCCGTCCCGGGCCCCGAAGTGCATCCCGACGTGCATCCAGACAGGTGTCCGGCGGACCGGAGGCTCCAGCCTGACCGGCCCGACCCTACGGACCGGCAGGCCCTGTCGCCAAGAAGTTATCCACAGGCATCTGTGGATAGAGTGTGGATAACTGGCCGGATCCTGGGGAGAAGCTCGGGACAGTCGGCGCCCATCTGTGGACAACAGATGACCCCAGGGCCGAGGAAATCCAGGTGCGCCGCACACCCTCAGCCGGCCCCCTGTGGAAAACGAACAGGCGAAAAAACTTTCCGGCTGGGACTCATCCCCGTGGAGTCCCCCGAACGCGGAACTCCCCCGAAACCGCCACCTGTGTAGTGGGGCGATACCGGGGGAGTTCTTTCCCAACGGGACGGATGCGGGATCGGAGAAACCCGCACCCGATCCCGCCGGGGCGTTTCCGGACCAGGCCTCGTGGCCGGGCGCCTGGAGACTATGCCTTGCGGACCTGGACCTTCAGCGAGGCGGTCACCTCGGGGTGCAGGTGCACCGCGACGGTGTGCGCGCCAAGCGTCTTGATCGGCGTGGTCAGTTCCACCCGCCGACGGTCCAGGTCGGGGCCGCCTGCGGCCGTTACGGCCGCGACGACGTCCGCCGCCGTCACAGATCCGAACAGCCGACCCTCCGTGCCTGCCCGGCTGATCAGGTCGACCTTGAGCCCGCCGAGCTGGCCGGCGATCTCGTTGGCGTGGTCGAGGTCGCGGACCGCCCGGGCAGCCCGGGCCCGCTTGATCTGCTCGACCTGGCGCTCGGCCCCCCGGGTCGCGAGAATCGCGTACTTGCGCGGCACCAGGTAGTTGCGTCCGTAGCCGTTCGCGACGTCGACGATGTCACCCGGGCTACCGAGCCCGGGGACCTCCTGAGTCAGGATGAGCTTCATCGCGTGACCCCCTACCGCGCCGAGGCGGTGTAGGGCAGCAGCGCCATCTCGCGGCTGTTCTTCACCGCGGTGGCGACGTCCCGCTGGTGCTGACTGCAGTTGCCGCTCACCCGACGGGCGCGGATCTTGCCCCGGTCAGAGATGTACTTGCGCAGCAGGGACGTGTCCTTGAAGTCGATGTACTCGACTTTGTCCTTGCAGAAGATGCAAACCTTCTTCTTGGGTTTGCGCACGGCCGCCTTGGCCATGGACGTGCTCCTACCTCGTTGTGCCGTCCTCGATGACGACGACCGGCCGCTCAAAACGGAGGCTCGTCTGAGAAGCCACCGGCCGGCTGCTGCGACCAGGGGTCATCGTTCGGGGCACCGCCGCCGTAGCCACCGCCGGACCCGCCCGCCGGCGCGCCACTGGCGGGTGCGCCACCGGCGGGTGCGCCGTAGCTGCCGCCACCGCCGTAACCGCCACTTCCGCTGGGCCCGCCGCCGTAGCCACCGCCACCGCCACCGCCACCCGCGCCACCACCACGGGCGGCGCGGACGACCTTGGCAGTCGCGTAGCGCAGGCTCGGGCCGACCTCGTCGACCTCAAGCTCGATCACAGTGCGTTTCTCACCCTCACGCGTCTCGAACGAACGCTGCTTGAGCCGGCCGGACACGATCACCCGGGCGCCCTTCTGCAGCGACTCGGCGACGTTCTCCGCGGCCTGCCGCCACACGGAGCAGCGCAGGAACAGCGCCTCGCCGTCTTTCCACTCGTTTGTCTGGCGGTCCAGCGTGCGCGGAGTGGATGCCACGGTGAAGCTGGCAACCGCGGCGCCGTTCGGCGTGAACCGCAACTCAGGGTCGTTGGTCAGGTTGCCAACGACGGTGATGACAGTCTCACCGGCCATGGGCGCCCTCCCGGATGTCGGTGGCCCACGCCGGCGCATGCCCCGCCGTCGCCGCGGACCGGGTCATGCCGCCGCCACGCGACGGCTCTGGCGAGGCCGCTTCGGCTCGGGGAGCCGGATGACCTTCGTGCGGAGGATCGACTCGTTCAGGACGAGCTGACGGTCGAGCTCGGCGACCACGGCCGGCTCGGCGTGCAGGTCGATGACCGCGTAGATACCCTCATGCTTCTTGATGATCTCGTAGGCGAGCCGGCGACGACCCCAGATGTCGACCTTCTCAACCACACCGCCGCCCTGCCGGACGACACCGAGGTACTGGTCGAGGGAGGGCGCAACGGTGCGCTCCTCAAGATCCGGATCGAGGATGACCATCAATTCATAGTGGCGTGCCAAGGGTGAACCCACCTCCTGTGGACTCGGCGGCCACGGATGTTCCGTGGCAGGAGGAGCCGCGCCCCGGATCCGTGTCGCCACAGACGCCCCTGGCGTCGACGATCACAGGAACCGCTCGCCCGGGACGACCGGACGATGATCCGTGCACGCGGCCCGGATGCGGTGGCCGGACCGATCAAGCTGATCGGTCAGCGCCTGACCAGCAGACGGACGCGTACACCGACGCGCGGCATGTCTCCCTGAGTGTACCGGCTCCGCGCACCCTGACGTGGCCCATGGTCGCGCGGCGGGCAGACGTCCGGTGTCGCGTCTGGCCGGCGGCTATCGGCCCGGCCTGGCACCCGCCCTTGCGCCCAGGGCCCGAACGACGCGCAGCCATGCGGTGACCACTCCGACCAGGAGAACGAGATCAACAGTGATGAGCAGTCCACGCACATGTCGGGACGGCGACGGATCGGCAAGCGCGAGGCCGAGCGCCGCGAGGGCGACGAGCAGGGCTGCGCTCACGAGGACACCGGCGATGGCCCGCGCTGGCGTCCCGCCCGTCGGCGTCGCGTGACCAGCGCCCTGCCCTGCGTCGTTCATGGCTGCGTCGCGCATCCCTTCCGCTGTCGTGGCCGCCCGACGCGTGTCGGCGGCACGCGTTCAGACGCCAGTCGTGGATCTCGCCACCCGTCGAGCCGTGGTCACTCACCGCCACCAGACGTTAGTCGACCCACTGGCCCTGCGTGAAGGCGATCACGAGCACGGCCATCACCGGCGCGCAGATCATGAGATACACCGGCGCCACCCAGGTCCGGCGGGAGGCAGCTCGGGCGAGCAGGAGATACAGCGGGAAGGCAACGAGGATGCCACGGATCCCGGAGGCGTAGTAGCTCGTAGAGGCCATGATCGCGGTCATCACGCCGACGAAGGTCGCCTCGCCCCACCGACGGCCGGCCAGCAGGACGATCGTCAACCCCACGCCGACGACGACCGCGAGCAGCTCTCCCCGCCAGAACCACGCGAATGTCGACGCGCCGTCGCCGTCCGTCGCGGTGGACCAGGTGGCCGCCCATCCGGACCAGGGCCAGTCGGTCCCGCGGTGCCAGCCGGCCCGCATCGCGTCGGAGTACGACGTCCAGACGCCGGTACGCGCCCGCATGTAGGACTGGAAGGCGACTATCGCGAGAAACGGCAGAGCCAGGGCCGCCGCCGGCCGAGCGAACACCGGCTTCTTCTCGCCTCGGCGGGTGACGATGTACTGCACCACCAGAGCCACGCCGAACGCGATGCCGCTGACCCGCGCGGACGCCGCCCCGGCGCCGAGCAGGCCCGCAAGCCACCAGCGCTCTCGCCGGGCGGCGAGCCAGGCGGCGGTCGCGCAGGCCAGGAACAGCCCCTCCGAATAGGCGGCGAACAGGAACACCGCGTATGGGAAGCAGATGAGGCTCAGCACCGCGAACCGTGCGTCCGGCTCCCCCACCTCGTCCGCGGCGAGCCGCCAGAGCGCCGCGGCGGTCACCACCCCGGCCAACAGCGAGACCACCAGTCCGGCGGCGATCCAGTCCCGCACGAACAGGTGCGCGAACCGGATCGCGAGCGGCAGGCCGGGAAAGTCGACCTCGGTACGATCGCTGTAGGCCGGGGACCGGTATCCGTAGCGGGCGACCTTGGTGAACAGGCCGACATCCCACCGGTCCCACAGCGTGCGCAGGCCCGGCGCGCTGCGGGCAGGACTCGTGCTCAGGGCGCGCGCCGCGCCCAGTGACAGCAGCGCGACGGCGACTCGGCTGGCCAGCCACAGCGGCAGGGTCGCCCGCACCGCCCCCGGCACGCGGTCCCACCCGGATCGCGGCCCGGATGCCCGCACGCCGCTGCGAGGCGTCTGTTCGCCCTGTTCGCCCTGTTCGCCCCGGCCCGCGCCCAGCAGCGCCCCGTCCACCGGACCGCTATCCATCGTTCGGCCCGTCAGCGTCCGAGCCCGGGGCGGTGTCGGTGTCCGGGCGACGACGAGGACGGAACAGGGCTCCCGGCTCGATCTGGGTAGACGTCGCCGGCTCTGCCGACGAGGAGGCGGCCGGCGAGGAGACGGCCGGCGAGGGCCCGACGGATGTGGGCATGGTGACGGCGGCGACCATGCTGGCCAGGCCGCTCGCCGGGTCGGTGCTGGCCGGATGGGTCGGGCGACCCCGCCAGCCGCCGCGGACGTCGGGGGCGTGGTCCAGCACGCCGCCGGCCGGATCGTCGAGCGCGTCGGGGTCGAGGCCGGCGTCCGGGCGATCAGCATCGGAGCGCTCGGACGGGCTGCGCCCGCTGCCCGCCCGGACCACGTCGGTGCGCGGGTGCAGGATCTCCCGCACGACGAAGCCGGCCATCACCAGCAGGACGAAGTCCCGCAGGGCGACCGCGCCGACGAACCAGCCCCGGTCGATGCCGTGCCGGCCCTGGGTGTCGTTGTAGATGAAGTGCATGAAGCGGGTGAACATCACCCAGAACTCGCAGGCCTGCCACACCAGGAACAGCCGCCAGCGCGGCCGGGCGAGCGCGACCAGCGGCAGCAGCCAGAGCGTGTACTGCGGTGAGAAGACCTTGTTGCTCAGCAGAAACGCGACCACCAGCAGGAACAGCACCTGGGGCAGCCGCGGACGGCGCGGCGCGAACCAGGTGAGCAACCCGATCGCGAGGACCGCCACCGCCAGAGTCGCCGCTGTGACGATGTTGAGCGTGCTGACCGGCAGGCCGTGCTCGCGGATGCCCCGCAGGACGAGCGGCACGGCGATGACGATGGTGGCGAACGCCGCCACCGCCGAGGCGATGACCAGGTGCCGGGTATCCGGTCGGTAGACGATGAGGGCACTCGCCGCGGCGATCAGCAGGACCGCGGTCACCAGGCAGATCACCAGGTGCATCGGCCCGAACCAGGATGGGTCGTGCCGGTCGGCGAGCCAGGTGGCGCCGAAGGCGACCGAGTCCCAGTCGGCCCCCCGCTCGGAGTTGAGGTCGAAGAACCGGGCCAGCGCGTTGCGTGCCCCGTCCGGGCCTCCCCCCAGCAGACTGGTCCAGTCCCCGCCGTGCCAGAACGTTCCGAGGATGCTGTCGCCCACCCGGTCCGCCTGATCGTCGAAGTAGCCGGCCGTCAGCCACAGCGGGACCAGCACCACGACTACCGTGACCAGGGCTGACCCGAACGCCTTGCCCCACTCGCGGACCTTGCCCGCGCGCAGGCACAGGAACAGCAGGCCGAGCAGGAACAGCGCCGGGTAGAGCTTCGTGAGGATGCCGAGCCCCAGCAGCACCCCGGCGAGCCGGGGGGCCCGTCTGGACCAGGCGAGCATGCCACCGGTCGCGAAGGCGACGGCGACGATGTCCCAGTTCGTCAGCAGGTGCAGCACCAGGGCGGGCGCGAGCGCGAACAGTGCCGCGTCCCAGACTCGTCTGGATCCCGCGGTCCGGGCCGTGCAGAACACCGCCACGCAGGCCGCGACCAGGAACAGCAGGGCGGTGAGGTCGTAGAAGACGGCGGATCGCCGATCCATCGTGTAGTGGTCGACGACCCGCTGGCCGCTGGCGTCCGTCCGGTAGACCGGTTTCGGCCCCGAGGCGAGGCCGGCTGGCCAGGCGACGAGTGCCATCGCCGCGCCGATCAGCGGCGGGTACTCCGTCGGATAGTCCAGATAGGGGAGCTTCCCGTCGATGAGGCCCTCCTGGCTGTAGAGGGCGACCACGTCGGAGTAGCACAGCGCGCTGTACTGGTATTCGTGCGTCCAGTTCCGGGTGTCCCGGCAGCTCGCCTTCTGCGCGTAGCCGAGCACGGACGTGAGGATGACCAGTGCCATCAGAACTCGCAGCGGCGTGAGCCAGGAGCGCCGGCTGGGAACGACGGCATGCGCGCCGGGCGGCCCGCCGATCAGCTGACTCGCACCCCGGGCGACCGGGTCCTCCCGAGCCGGGCTGACGCGGGCGGGTGACGCCTGTGTCGTGGCCATGCGCGCCATTCTCACCCACCGTCGCAACGGATCATCCCAGGACCAGCGACGCACCGCCCGCACGGGCGGTCGGTGCGACCTCGCGTCTCGCGCTGCCAGCGGGGCACGGGGCAGCGCGACACCGCCGGACTCACCGCCACGGTGGCCCCGCGCGGCGCTGCTCCAGGCCGGACGGGGTTCCTAGTCGGAGGGGGTCGGGTCCGAGGAGCCGGTGAGGGTCGCGGCGGGTTCGGGACCTCGGGTACGCGAGGCAACCGACCTCAGGCCCGGCGAGCCCGTCGCCGCGGTCGGACCGTCGCTCACCCGTTGTTCCCGAAAGGGTCGACGAAGATCCCCGTCTGGCGTGGCCGAGACCCCCCGTTCTGGCCGCCCTGCTGACCACCACTCGTCTCCCCTCCGTTGCCGCCACCGAAGAGGTCGCCCAGGCCGGAGAGGGGATTCCCGCTCTGGTCGGCGTCCGGTGCCGCGGTCATGGTCGGGGTCGGGGCCGGGGGTTCGTTGTCCTGCACCATGCCGCCGAAGGCCGGCGGGTCGAACGTGGACTTGGGCACGCCCTGCAGAGCGGCGTCCATGAACGCCTTCCAGACCTCAGCGGGATACGTTCCTCCGTACACTCCCCGCTGCGCGCCGGGGATTCCGGTGAGCAGTTCCTTGTCGGTGCCGTTCCCGCGGAACATGTCGACGCAGGATGCCAGTTCCTTGGTGTAGCCGCAGAACCAGGCGGACCGGAACGACGTCGACGTACCGGTCTTGCCGGCGGCCTCGCGGCCACCGGCAAGCGCTGCCCTGGTGCCAGTCCCGCCCGGCTCAGTGATCACGCTCTGCAGGGCGTAGGTGGCGTCGCGGGCGACCGAGGACGGGATGACCTGCTTGGCCTGTGAGTCTCCGGAGTAGATCACCTGCCCGCTGCCGTCGACGACCTTGTCCACGATATGGGGCTTGGCACGGACTCCGTTGCTGGCGAGGGTCGCGTAGACCGACGTCATGTCGATCGCGTGGACCGGGTCCTTACCCAGGGTGATACCCGCCTCGACCGGGAACGTGGTGCTGTCCGGAATACCGAGCAGGTGCGCCGTGTCGATGACGTTCTGCACGCCGATGTTCTGGGCCAGCGGAACGTACACGGTGTTGATCGAGCCAGCCGTCGCATCGATGAGGTTCTTATAACCGAGGTCGCCGGCCTCACCTTCGTCGTTGTTCACCACGTAGTTGCCCGGCAGCGTGATCTTTGCCGGCGCGGCGAAGGTCGATTTCAGGTTGATGTTCTTCTGGAGCGCCGCGACCAGTGTGATCGTCTTGAAGGTGGAGGCGGACTGCACCTCGGCGCCGGACACGTTGTCCACGTACTGGCTCCGGCCCTGGGAGTCCTGGCCATAGAGCGTCCCGCCGTACCAGGCAAGTATCCGCCCGGTCCCGGGTTCGACCGCGGACAGGCCGGTCCTCAGATCCGGCACCGCCTGGTAGGCCGGGCCGATCACCTTCGTGACCGCCTCGTAGGCGGCCATCTGCCGGCCCTTGTCGATCGTCGTGGTGATGCGCAGACCACCATTGTCGATCTGGTTCTCGGAGATGCCGGCCGCGGTCAGTTCGTGTTTGACCTCGTTCTGGATATAGGCGACCTGCGCGGAGCTGGCCGCGGCGCTCTCCTCTGCCTTGGGCAGCACCGCCGGTGGCTGTTCCCTGACCAGGGACGCGGGTGCCCAGCCCTCGTCGACCATGGTCGCGACCACCTCGTGCCATCGGGTGGCGGCCGGGGCGGGGTTCTTCGCCGGGTCCAGATAGTTCGGCGACCGGATCAGACCGGCCAGGACCGCGCTCTGCCCGGGTGTGAGGTCTGCCGCCGTGGTGTTGAAGTAGGCCTTGGCGGCCGCCTCGATCCCGTAGGCCTGACGGCCGAAGTAAATCGTGTTCAGATAGAACTCAAGGATCTTCTCCTTGGAGTACTTGCGGTCCAGTTTCACCGCCAGCACGATCTCCCGCATCTTGCGGGTGAACGTACGTTCCTGGCTCAGGTATGCGTTCTTCGCATACTGCTGAGTGATGGTCGATCCGCCCTGCATGTCACCGCCGGTGAGGTTGACATACAGCGCCCGCGCGATGCCCTTCGGCGAGATTCCGGGCTCGCTGTAGAACCGTTTGTCCTCGGCCGCGAGCGCCGCGTTCTGCATGGCCTTGGAGACCTTCGACAGGGGGACTTCCTCGCGGTTCACCGAACCGATCCGGGAGAGCTCGTCGCCCGTCTCCTGGTGCGCCCCGGACGGCGGGCCATAGTAAATGATCGACGTCTGGGCAGTCCGGACCTCGTCGGGCAGCGGAACCCGGGTGGCCGCGTAGATCACGGCGATGCCGGCGACGAACAGCAGGATCGAGGAGAACAGACCGGCCAGCACGAGCCGGCGCAGCCAGCGCGGCCGGCGACGCCACCACTTCGGGCCACGGGTGCCCTCACCCGGTCGGCCCGGACGACGACCACCGCCGCCGCGCCGGCCGCCGCGCTCGGGGACGTCCCCCCCGACCGGCGCACCGACCGCTGCCCGGGACATCCGCGAGGTCGCCGCCGGCCCCGGCCCCGTTCGCCCGTCACGCCCCGGGGTCGGTCGACGGGTGCCGGTCCGGCCGCCGGCGGTGAGACGCGCCGGCGTCGCCCCGCGCGCGCCGCCGCTGTCGCCGGCCTCGCCAACCCGCACGGCCATCCGCTCGGTCAGCTGGGTGGGCCGCTCCCGTCGCCCTCGCCCCGCAATCCGCCGGGTGCCTGGGCCGGCCATCAGCGCGGTCGCGTCGTCCTCGGCCTGATCCCGGCCGCCGCGCCCTCGACCATCCTGCCCTCGGCTGCTCTGGCTGGCGCCATTCCCAGGCTGGCTCACCTTTCCGTAGACGGTCGAATCGGCGGTGCGTTCCCGCACATCGACGCGGCGCAGTGCGGCCTGGTCGACGGTGTCGTACATCGCGTCCGCGGCGACGCTCGCGGCGGTGCCCCGGGTGGTGCCCTCGCCACGTCGGCCGCGCCGCCCACCAGTCCGAGGAATGAGATCGGTTCCGGTCCCGCGATCGGCGCTGGCCTGACGGGCGTCGGCGATCCCCCGGCGCACCCCGGACGGACCATTCTGACCCGGCCCATCAGAGCCCGACCCATCCCGACCAGGCCCACTCACACCGGGTCCGTTCAGGCCGGACCTGTCCGGACCAGACCCATCGCGATGGGGAACACCCGCTCCCAGGGCGTCGCGACCAACAACATCGCGACCAACGACATCGCGACCAATGACACCATGTCCCGCCACATCACGATGTCCCGCCACATCACGACCGGGAGCATCACGGAATGGAACGTCACGAACGGGGACATCGCGGCGGACGTCCGCGTACGGCTCAGCCCGGGGCGCTGCCGGCGCGGGGGAGACCGCCCTGGTCGCGGCAGGATCGGGGCGAACAGGATCGGGGCGAACCGCCGGAGCGCGCCCCGCGGCCGGCGTCGCTACGCCACGACCGCCACCTGCGGCTCCCAGCACCTCACGGCCGGGCACCCAGCCGCCACGAGCCGGTGCCGGTGCCGGAGTCGGTGCCGGAGTCGGGGTCACACGAGGCACGGGCCTGCCGACCGGGGACGGCACGAGCGCGGTACGGGCATCCCCGCCCTCGGCAGCCCGGACGGCCGGGGGCACCAACGCCACCCGATCCGCCGGTGGACGCGCCGCGCGGCCGGACCCGCCAGCCCGGCCGCCGTCGCGGTCGGTCGGACGGCCGATGCGACGATCGCGGGGAGGCACTCCCTCCTCGGGATAGGCCTGATCCGCGGGGAGCGGCCGATCCGCGTCGGGCCGGTAGGCACTCGGGTCGTGGGGAGAGCTCACCAGCCGCTCCATCCGTTGCTACGGGTCTGTCCGACAGGCGATGCGCCGCAGGAGACGGGCCCGCATCCTTGCGGGCCACCGGCACTGGCCCAGGCACCGGCAGGCTCGGGCTCGGCAGGCGCGCGCGGACCAGACAGCAGCCACGTCGGCGAGAGCGGCCCGCGCCCGGAAACCGGCCGGATGACCGGAACCCTTACCCGCGCCGGACACCTACCGAAGAGACCACGGCAGAAGACCACGCGCAGCTCGCGCCGATCCTGGACACGCCGTGATCTCCACATGGCCTACCAGGATCTCACGTCAGATTCCGCCCTCTCCCGCCGGGCGCCCCGTCCGGTATAACCCGTTCGGGCTACCGCGGCCCCCCATCCGTGAGGCCAGACGCAGAGCACGGACGCCACGGTGCGGGCGGCCCGGGGCCAGCCGGGAGCCAGCCAGGGTCAGAACCAGGAATCAGGTGTCGGCCGCGCGCCGACGAGCCGAGCGCTTCGCCGTGGGTTCGCCCGTGCCGATCACATAGGACAGGGTGAGGTGATTCCACCCGCATGGGCGGCACACCTCGACCACGTACACCCGCAGCTCGCTGTACCTGGTGGCGAGCCCGGGCAGATCCCGCGTAGCCCGCGCCCGGCCAGAGCTCTCCCCGAGTTCGTCGCCGTAGGTGTACGTCACGTGGATCAGCGGCTCGCCGGACCGGCACACCGGGCAACGCTTCGTCGTCGGCTCGCCGTGGTACTTGGCCGCACGCAGCAGATAGGGATGCGCGTCGCAGACGTCGAGCGACGACAACCTGCCCGCACTGAGGTCCGCGAGCGTCGCCCGGCGGGCGAGCGCGTAGTCGATGACCGACCGCGGACGCATGGTCCAACGGTACGCCGGGGGCGTCCCGCGGGCAGATGCTCCAAGCAGATCCACACCGATGGGGACCATCTCCCCGGCTGCCACTGCGGCCGGCGTCGTCCGTCCGTCTGCCACCAGCCCGCCCGCGGCCACCAGCCCTGCCGGGCACTCTGCGCACCGGCGGGCGTCTTCCACGCTGTCGGACGGCCCACTACCCCGGCATCGGCGCCGCGTCACGCCGCCGGGCCGGGGGTGTTGTGACCGGGATTACTCGCCTCATGGCCACCTCCACGTCGCCGATTGGTCATTTGTGGTTGCGGTTCTCGTCCGGAGACGTCTATCCTCGATGTATCGCATCGATATGTCGGAGCGACACCATGTGGCTGCAACACCATGTGGCTGCGACACCAGGTCGCTGCGAACACGGCGCGAACCAGGCCAAGGAGGTGGGGCATGCTCGAACTGGCGGTCCTGGCCCTCCTGTCCGAGAGCTCGATGCACGGCTATGAGCTGCGCAAACGGCTCGCCGCCCTGCTGGGCGCGTTCCACCGGTTCAGCTACGGCTCGCTCTACCCCTGCCTGCGCCGCCTCGCCGACGCCGGGTATGTGACCGCCGACGACGTCGTCGCGTCGACCCGGCTGGGCGGGCGCAGCCGGGTCGTCTACACGCTCACGGGTGAGGGCAAGGAGAAGCTCGCCGAGCTGCTCGGTGAGGGCGGGCCGTCCTCCTGGGAGGACGAGATGTTCGGCGTGCGGTTCGCCTTCTTCGCGAAGACGGACGCCGACGTCCGCCTTCGCATCTTGGAGGGCCGCCGCGGTCGTCTCGAGGAGCGCCGAGAGAAGGTCCGCTCGGCGCTGAGCCGGACCGTCGAACGTTTCGACAGCTACACCCTCGAGCTGCAGCGCCACGGCCTGGAATCCGTGGAGCGCGAGGTTCGGTGGCTCAACGAGCTGATCGAGACGGAGCGGGCCGCAGCCCCGGTAGCCACGGCAGGCCCACAGTTGTCCACAGCATTCACCGAGTTGTCCACAGCTTCGTCCACAGGTCCGGCGTCGGTGGCTGACGACCCGGCCGAAAGGCCGCGGTCAGGATCCACCAGCCGGGCGGGCGCCTCCTCGTCCACCCGGCAGCCGCCGGCCGCGGGGTCCGCGCCACGGCGGCGGCGGCGGGCAGCACCCCACGCCGAGGTCGCCGCGCAGGCCGGCCCCGGCCCGCGAGCCGATGCCGATGCGCACCCGCCCTCTGTGGCTGGCAGTGGCGGCATCGGTGCCGAACCGTCCGTTGCGGAGCTGACCGCTACGGATCTGACCCGCCCCAGCCCGGACGACGAGGTTCCGGCCGGATAGTCCGCATCACCCCGCGGTGGGCACCGGGGCCGGTTCGGTCCACCGGATCCGGGCGACACCGTGGCGGACAGTCATGCCCAGATTTTCCCACATCCACAGAAATCATGCTAAAGGAGCAGACCGTCATGGGTTCGGTACGTGTCGCCATCGTCGGCGTGGGTAACTGCGCAGCCTCGCTGGTCCAGGGGGTCGAGTACTACCGCGGCGCCGACCCGTCGACGCGGGTCCCCGGGCTGATGCACGTCCAGCTGGGCGATTACCACGTCTCCGACCTGAGCTTCGTCGCCGCGTTCGACGTGGACGCGAAGAAGGTCGGCCGCGACCTGTCCGAGGCCATCGTCGCCAGCGAGAACAACACCATCAAGATCGCTGATGTGCCCCCGCTCGGCATCACCGTCTCCCGCGGCCACACCCTGGACGGCCTGGGCCGCTACTACCGCGAGACGATCGAGGAGTCCGACGAGGCCCCGGTCGACGTCATCGCGACCCTGCGTGAGACCCGCGCCGACGTGCTGGTCTGCTACCTGCCGGTCGGCTCCGAGGACGCCGCGAAGTTCTACGCACAGTGCGCCATCGAGGCCGGCGTCGGCTTCGTGAACTGCCTGCCGGTGTTCATCGCCGGGGTGCCCGAGTGGGCGGAGAAGTTCCGCGCGGCCGGCGTGCCGATCGTCGGTGACGACATCAAGTCGCAGGTCGGCGCGACCATCACCCACCGGGTGCTGGCCAAGCTGTTCGAGGACCGCGGCGTCGTCCTGGACCGCACCATGCAGCTCAACGTCGGTGGCAACATGGACTTCAAGAACATGCTCGAGCGCGAGCGGCTGGAGTCCAAGAAGATCTCCAAGACCCAGGCCGTCACCTCGCAGGTCTCCCACGACCTCGGCAAGGACAACGTTCACATCGGCCCGTCCGACTACGTTGCCTGGCTCGACGACCGCAAGTGGGCCTACGTCCGCCTCGAGGGCCGGGCGTTCGGCGACGTGCCGCTGAACCTGGAGTACAAGCTCGAGGTCTGGGACTCCCCCAACAGTGCCGGTGTGGTCATCGACGCGGTGCGCTGCGCCAAGATCGCACTCGACCGGGGTGTCGGCGGCCCGATTCTGTCGGCCTCGTCGTACTTCATGAAGTCGCCGCCGGAGCAGTACCGCGACAGCGAGGCCCACGACAAGGTCGAGGCCTTCATCCGCGGCGAGGCCTGACCGGGCAGGCACGGCACTGCGGGCACCACCCTGGCCGAGGCCCCGGGTGGATTCCACCAGCACGGACGGCGTTCGCGCGGTCAGGCCACGGCCGGCCGTCGCCCCAACGGGTGACGGCCGGCCGTCCGCGAGCGCGGGTCGTCCACGGTTCGCGTCGTCCCCTCCGGTGCCACGCTGTCGATCGAAGGGCCCTAGGCTGGCAGGCGTGGGAAGATCGGCGAACCTCCGAGCGCTGCTGGGTGGCCGTGGGTTCCGCATGCTGTACGCGGCCCGGCTCACCTCCCAGGCCGCCGACGGAGTCTTCCAGGCAAGTCTGGTCAGCTATGTACTGTTCTCCCCCGAGCGGGCGACGTCCGCGGGGGCGCTGGCGGCATCACTCGCGGTCGTCGTCCTGCCGTTCAGCGTGGTCGGGCCGTTCGCCGGCATCGTGCTGGATCGGGTCTCCCGCCAGCGGGTGCTGGTGGTCTGTTCGGTCGCCCGGATGCTGCTCATGGGCGTCCTCGTCGTCCTCATCGCCCTGGGCCGCACGGGTGTCGACTTCTACGCGGTGGCGCTGGCCTCGGTGAGCGTGAACCGTTTCGTCCTGTCCGCCCTGTCCGCGGGGCTTCCCGTCGTCGTCGACGTCAGGCGGCTGGTGGGGGCGAACGCGCTCTCCGTCACCTCCGGTACTGTCGCCACGCTCGTCGGCGCCGGAATCGGCAGCGGCCTGCGGGGCCTGGCTGGCGGCGACGACCCCGCGGTCGCACTGGTGGCAGCCCTCGCCGCCCTCGCCTACCTGCTGGCCGCCGTCACGGCGAGCCGCTCGTCGCGCACGGCGTTCGGCCCACTGGTCACCGTGCCCTGGCAGGGCGCGTGGGAGCAGGCCACCGAGGTTCTCGCCGACCTGTCGGACGGCGCGCGTCACCTCGCCGGCCACGGCCCGGCCCGCCGCGCGCTCGGTGCCCTGACCGCGTCCCGGGCGGCCTACGGACTGGTCCTGGTGATGACGGTGCTGCTCTACCGCAACTACTTCACTGGCAGCACCAGCGGGCTCAGCGGGCTCGCCGCGGTCGTCGCGGCCAGCGGGGTCGGCACCATCACCGCCGCCGTGGTCACCCCGAGGGCCACAGCGCGGATGCCGAAGTCGAGCTGGCTCGCGCTCACCCTGCTCTTCGGTGGGATCGTCGAGGTCGTGCTCGGGCTGTCGTTCTCCTCCGTGCTGCTCATCGTCGCCGGTGCGCTGATCGGCTTCTCCGCCCAGGCCAGCAAGATCTGCGTCGACACGATCGTCCAGGAGCAGACCGCCGACGCCTACCGCGGCCGGGCGTTCTCGCTCTACGACCTGTTGTTCAACGTCGCGTTCGTGGCCGCGGCGGCGGTCGCCGCCGTGCTGCTGCCGGACAGCGGGCATTCGCCGGCCGTGGTCATCATCGCGGGACTGGGTTACGCGCTGGCCGGCGTGGTCTACTACCGCGCGGCCCTTCGCCACCCCGAGGACCGCGTCATCCATGCCATCGGCGCCCCACCCCCCGTTCCCGCGGGCCTCGCACCGGCCGAGTTCCCGACCGACGATCGCCCGGCCACGCCCGTGCCACCAGCCTGACCGCCGACCGCCGACCGCGCCGAGTTCGTGACCATCCCTCAGGCTCTGGGCGCGGGCGCGATCACTCGCCGGAGCCGGGGATCGGCACCTCGTGCTCGCGGGCCCAGCGCAGCAGCTCCGCCTCGGCGGCCTCCCGTCCGACCAGCCCGCGCTCGAACCGGAACTCCAGCATGTGCGCCCGTGCCTGCCCGACCAGCCGCGACGGCGAAAGCCCGAGCAGGGTCATGATGTCGTCCCCGGACAGCTCCGGACGGATCGCCGCGATCTCCTCGCGCGCGGCGAGCTCCGCGATCCGCTCCTCGAGCGAATCGTAGGTACGGGCGAGCACCGCCGCCTTGCGCCGGTTGCGGGTTGTGCAGTCCGAGCGCACCAGCTTGTGCAGCTGGGAGAGCAGGGGGCCGGCATCGTGCACGTAACGGCGTACCGCCGCGTCCGTCCAGTCGCCACTGCCGTAGCCGTGGAACCGAAGGTGAAGGTAGACCAGGTGGCAGATCGCGTCGGTGACGTCCTTGGGGAAACGCAGTGCGGCCAGCCGGCGGCGTGCCATGTCGCGTCCGACGACCTCGTGGTGGTGGAACGACACCCGTCCGCCGGGGATGTGCCGGCGGGTGCGCGGCTTGCCGATGTCGTGCAGCAGCGCCGCCCAGCGCAGCACCTCGTCCGGCCGGCCGGGCTCCTCGAGCGCCATCGCCTGGCGCAGCACGGTCATGGTGTGTGCGTAGACGTCCTTGTGCTGGTGGTGCTCGTCGATCTCCATCCGCATCGCCGCCACCTCAGGCAGGACGATCTCGGCGATGCCGACGTCGATGAGCCGCTCGAGGCCGGCCACCGGGTCGGGGGCGAGGATGAGCTTGCGCAGCTCGTCGCGGATCCGCTCAGGCGAGACGATCGCGAGGCGCTGCGTCCGCGAGCGCATCGCCTCGACCAGCTCCGGCACCGGAGTCAGCCCCAGGGACGCCTCGAACCGCGCCGCCCGCAGGATGCGCAGCGGGTCGTCGTCGAAGGACGCCTCGGGGCTCGCTGGGGTGCGCAGCACGCCACGAGCGAGATCGGCCATCCCGCCGAACAGGTCGACGAAGTCGTGTTCGGGTACCGAGACCGCCATCGCGTTGACGGTGAAGTCCCGTCGGGACAGGTCCACCTCAAGACTGTCACCATAGGTGACGGCCGGATTACGTGAGCTGCGGTCGTAGGCTTCGCTGCGGTAGGTGGTGATCTCGAAGCGCAGGCCGCGCCTGGCCAGCCCCACCGTGCCGAAGGCGATCCCGGCGTTCCAGGTGGCCTCCGCCCATCCCCGGGTGATCTCCAGGACCCGCTCCGGCCGCGCATCGGTCGCGAAGTCGAGGTCCGCCGGTGTCTGGGGACGGGCCTGGGTCGGCAGCAGCGGCGACGATGCCTGGCTGATCGGCGTCCCGGCTGACGGCGCCCGGTCACCGTCACCACCGGCGGAGCCGGAACCTGTACCTGTACCGATGCTCGGCCGGCCCAGCAGGGCGTCACGCACTGAGCCGCCGACCAGATGCAGCCGGTACCCGTGGTCGGCGAACACCCGCCCGAGCTCGTCGGCGGCCGCCGGCACCCTCAGCAGCTCACTCACCACCCGTTCGGCCGAGTCCCGCGGGTTGTCCAGACTGATCACTGACACACCAACAGGTTACGGGTTCGGCCGCGGTGATCCCGGCCATGGACGGTGCCGGACCGAGGCGCCGGGGGACGAAGGGTGCCCGTCAGCCCCGCCCACCCTCCCGCGCCGCCGCGGCACTGCTCCCGCCGCGTCCGCAGCCTCTTTTTCCACGACTTGTGCCACCAGGATTCCGCCGCCGTTCCACGCCTCGCCAGCGCCCGAAGCCGGGCGTTCCGGGCACACAGCCCGGCTCGACGGCGGCAGCCTCGTACGATCAAACGCATGCCGCCTCCGAGCTCCGCCACCGGCCATGCCCGGCTGCGCAGGGTAGAGGAGACCTCCGCGGGCGGCCTCATCCTCGACCAGCGTTCCACGGATGCCTACGCGGCGCTGATCGGCCGGCGCGACCGGTCCGGTCGGATGCTCTGGTCGCTGCCGAAGGGGCACATCGAGCCCGGTGAGACGGTCGAGCAGGCCGCGGTCCGCGAGGTAAGCGAGGAGACGGGGCTGACCGGCCGGGTGCTGGGCCCACTGGGCACGATCGACTTCTGGTTCGTCGCCGGAGGGACGCGCATCCACAAGACGGTGCACCACTTCCTCCTGCTGCGCCTGGTCGGCACGCTCTCGGACGAGGATGTCGAGGTCGATGCCGTCGCCTGGGTACCCCTGATCGAGGTCGCCGACCGGCTGGCCTATGCCGACGAGCGACGTCTACTCAACGAGGTCCCGGTCGTACTGGCCGCGACGGCATGACGGTCCGCACGGCGAACTCCGGCCCGGAGCCCTTCGCCAGCGTACGGTCCTTCGCCGGGCTGCTCGCCGTGACGCTGTTCGTCATCACCGTGCTTGTCCAGCTGTTCCCGGTGGCACCGGCACTGCGCCGGGTACCTGGTTTCGGCGCTGCCGGCGGCGCCGAAACCGCGGCGGCGCCGAGCACGGCGGGCACGGGCCAGAGCGCCACGCCGGGCTATTCATCCACAGGAATCTCCGGGGCATCCCCAGCTTCATCCACAGGACAATCAGGTGGTTCTGTCTCTTCCCAGCCGATAGCGGCAAGGTCTTCTTCCTCGGACCCGGCAAACCCGATCACGATCACGATCACCCAGGTGACCGAGCCGGCCGCGGGCACCTCCACCGTCTCGGTGTCGGGCACACTCGCCACCTCGTCCACCGAGCCGATCAGCGACCTGTGGATGAGCATCTCGCTCGGCACGGCACCCGTGGTGTCTCGCGGGCAGCTGGCCGTCCTCGCCGACCAGCCCGGTGCCGCGTCCCAGCGCGTCTACCGCAAGTTGACGCTGCCCAGCGGGGACTCCGTCCAGCGGCTGACCGATCTACCCATCGGCGGCGCGAGCCCGGTTCCGTTCGAGATCACCGGGAATCTGGGCAACACCGCGGCGACGAACGTCGCGGTGTATCCCGTGCGGATCCAGATCAGCGGCACCATCGCGGCCCGGGCGGTGTCCGCCGCCGCCTACTCCTTCGTCGTACGCTCTCCGGTCTCGGTAACCCGCACTCCGGTCGCCGTCGTCGTGCCCATCGCCGATCGCCCTCGGCTGCGCTCGGACGGACTGCTCACGGACAACGAGCTCGCCAGCGAGGTGGCCCCGCAGGGAAGGCTGTCCCGGCTGCTGGACGCGGCGGCCCGCCCGCCGGTCACCCTCGCAGTCGACCCGACACTGCTCCAGGAACTCATGATCATGAGTAGTCGGACAGGGTACAGCTTCGCCAGCCCCGGGACCACGGCCGGCGTGGCAGCCCCGAGGAGCACCGACGCGATCAGCTTCCTGTCCAGGCTGGTGGTCTACGCCGCGAACGGTGGCAACGTGATCGCTCTGCCGTACGGCGACGCGGATCTGACCAGCCTGGTCCACGCCCAGAAACTGGACATGGTGAAGTACGCCGTCAACACTGGCCAGGTTGTGTTGGCGGCGCAGTTGAAGCAGCCGGTCCGCGAGTCGGGATACGTTGTCTATCCGGTGGACGGCCGCGCCGACGCCACGACCGTGGACGTGCTGCGCCAGCTGGAGGCGGGGACCGTGGTGCTCAACGACCAGGTGCTCCCCGCACCCCGCAGCCTGAAGTACACACCAGCCGCGGCTGTCACCCTTTCCACCAGCGCCGGCACGATTCGGGCGCTGCGCGCCGACAGCACACTCAGCGCGCTCGCCACCGCCTATACTGGCCGGTCGGGTGATCCGAGCGCCGGTGCGCTGCTGGCCCGGTTCCAGGCGGAACTCGCGATGATCACCTCCGAGAACCCCACGGTGCGCCCCCAGGTCCTGGCGCTGCCCCGGGACTGGAACCCTTCGGGCTCCTGGGCGGAGCAGGTCCTCGGCGCGGTCAGCGGGACCGCGACCACGCCGAGCGCCCTCGACGACCCCGCGTTCACCGCCACCGCCCAGACCGCCACCCCGTCCGCCCAGCTCGTCTACTCCACCGACGCACAGTCCGACACACAGTCCACCGACCTGCCCGCCGACTACCTGGACGCCGTCAGCGGCGTGCGTAGCGAGGCGCAGGCGCTCGGCCCCGTGCTCTGCCCGCCACCCCGCGCGGCCCGCACCTGCGAGGGGGAGAAGGTCGACCCGATGAGCAACGCGCTCGTCACGGCGACCTCCGTCTGGTGGCGCGGAGCCGGCATGGGCGACGGCGTGTCCCTGAGCAATCAGGTGGACGGCGACGTCAGCGCGCTGCGCAACGGCATCAGGGTCGTCGCGTCCCGCAGCGTCAACCTGACCAGCCGGCATGGCCTGGTCCCCCTGACGCTGGAGAACAACACCCGCTACGAGGTGACCGTGGTGCTGAAGTTCTCCGCGACCAACCAGGGACGGCTGCGCTCACCCGCCCGACAGGTCCGCACGCTTCCATCCGGGCAGAAGGCCCAGATCGAGTTCGAGGTCGACGCCGAGGGGGCGGGTACGTTCCCGCTGGAGATCGACCGGCTCAACCTCGCCGGCCAGCGGCTGTCCTCGGATCCGCCGGTCCGGGTGCTCGTGCGCTCGACCGTCTACGGCGTGATCGCCACCGGCATCACCATCTTCGCCGTGAGCCTGCTGGGGCTGGCCGTCGTGCTGCGCCTCGTCCACCGGCTGCGTCCCGGCGCCCGCCGCCGCCCGGACGACCGGCCGCCGGACGCGGACCCCGGCCACCCCTCACCCCACGGGCACGATCCGGCTCCCACAAGTGAGCGGGATCATGGATACCTCGCGCGGGCGGGGTACGACCCAAGCCATGGGTACAGCACCGCCGCGGTGGACGATGCGGCACCCGTCCACGTTGCTGGGGACGGGCCGTTCGGAGCCGGGCAGGTCCGAGACGGTCGTCCCGAAGACAGGCCGTTCGGAGCCGGACGTCCCCTGGATGGTCCCGTCGAGGGGGCATCCGAGGCAGCCCGGACGGACCGGCCTCGTCGTGAGGTCGGGGTGGTCCACCACGGAGGCCCGGCTCACGTGATCCGCGCCGAGTCGCCGTTCGACGCGTCCGACCCTCCCCCGCCCCGTCACCGGCGGAGCGGCCCGTGAGCGCCGCCGAGGACAGCGCACGCCCGGACGAACGCCAGGACGATCGCCGCGGTGCCCGCTCGGGGCCGCGGCACCGTTCGGGCCGCGTCGCGCCGGGTGCGTCCGGCGACCCCACCGCGTACGGCGATCCGGGCGGATACGCCGATCCTGACCCATATGACGATCCCCGCGCATACGACGATCCCGGCCCATACGGCGATCCGGGCCCGTACGGCGATCCGGGCCCGTACCGTGGTGCCGGCCGCCCGATGCCGCAGTCCGCCGCGCCCTCCCCTGACGAGGGGCCGGCCGACCACTGGAACAGTGGGCCACCCGCCCACCTGCCCACTGACCGATACGGCCAACCGGACCGCCACGACCCACCGGGCCAGTACGGCCGGCGGGAGCGGTACGACCGACCGGGCGCCTCCTATGACCGCGATCCCGAGTACCCGGGCGATGCGCCGTACGGCGGCGACCCCGGATACGGCGGCCGACCCGGGTACGGCGGCGACCCCGGGAACGACTTCGATCGCGGACGCGACGACCTTGGACGCGGCGGCTCTGGACCCGACGGTCCGGCACCCGATCGGTGGCCGCGACCGGAAGGCGACGCGGGGCGCGCTGGCTCCGGGGCCTGGTTCGACACGACCCGCAGGCTGCCGACTCCGGCCCGCACACCGCCGCCGAACGTGCCGCCCCCGTCGGAGGGCGGTCCCGCCGTCCCGAGGTACGAAGCCGGACTCACCGCACGCCTGCCCGGCGCGGCACCACCGAGTACGCCCCCGCCTGGCTCGGCCCTGCCCGGCGTCACACCTCCCGGCACGACACCGTCCGGCGACCGAGCGGATCGCAGTGGACGCGGGCGCCGCCCGCCCGCCGAGCGACGACGTCCCTCGCTCGGCGAGTCACGACCGACGGTGGCCCTGCCCCGCAGCAACGTCCGACGCATCCCGCCGACGGTCGACACATACCGCGACCACCTCGCGCCACTCGACCACCCAGACCACCCCGATCTGCCCGATCCCCTCGAGCCGTTGGAGCCGGCGGATCAGCCCGAGCAGCGAGGCCGGACCGGACAGACGGACCGGACCGGGGCGGCCGGGGCAGCCGGGGCGGATCGGGCGCGCCGGCGGGGGCGCAGTTCGTACGACCGCTACGACGACTCCGCCGACCGGGCAGGCGGTGCGACGGCGACTCCAGCCGAAGGGCAACGCCGCGACCAGCGCCCCCCGCCGTCCACCGGCTGGCGGGAGACCCAAGACGACCATCGCGAACCCGGGCGGCCGGCACCCGGCCCCCGTCCACGCGCCGCCAGGGGGGCCGGCGCCGCCGACTCTGGCACAGAACGCGTCCGGATGCCCACTCCCCGAGATCGGGGACGGGAGGGAAAACGCCCCTCGTCCCGGCCGGGCCGGGCCGACCCGCGGGATCGCCGCGGACAGCGGCCCGGACGCGATCCGGACGCGGCCTCGACGGCGCTGATCGGCCGCTCCGATCCCCGCGGCGCGGCACCGGTCGAGGCCACCATGAAGACCCGCCACGGCCGACCGGCCGACGCGGACCCGGGCGCCCCGCAGACCTCCCGAATCCCCGGGACATCCGCGCGGTCCGGCAAGCCCGCGGGTTCGGGCCGGGCCGGCAATGCAGGCAATGCGGGCAGAGCGGGCAGAGCGGGACCAAGTCTCGGCCAGGCCAGCGGGATCATGGCGATCGGCACGATCGCTTCCCGGGCGTCCGGATTCCTGCGCACTGTCGCGATCGCCGCGGCGATCGGCACCGGAACGGTCGGCGACGCGTACAACGTTGCCAACACGACCCCGAACATCCTCTATGACCTGCTCCTCGGCGGCATCCTGACCAGCGTCGTCGTCCCGGTCATGGTGCGCGCCGCGAAGGAGGACCCGGACGGGGGGGACAAGTTCGCCTCGTCCCTGCTCACCCTGATGATTCTCGGGCTCGGGGCGGCGACCCTGGTCGGCATGGTGGCGGCACCATGGATCACCGACGCCTACCTGGACGCGAACCCGGCCGAGCAGGCGCTGGCCACCGATCTGCTGCGCTGGTTCCTCCCCCAGATCGTGTTCTACGGCATCGGGGCGACGATCGGGGCGATCCTCAACGTCCGGCGTTCGTTCGCGGCGCCGATGTTCGCGCCGATCCTGAACAACGTGCTGGTCATCGCGACCTGCGTGGCGTTCATCTACTTCGTGTCGGGTCCGCGGCCGCCGAACGTGAACGGGCCGAAGCAGATCACCGACACCCAGATCACGGTGCTCGCCGGCGGCACGACGCTGGGCGTCGTCGCCATGACGCTCGCTCTGCTCCCGGCGCTGCGCAAGGTCGGTTTCCGCTATCGGCCCCGGCTGGACCTGCGCCATCCCGAGCTGCGCTCGGCGGCCCGGCTGGCCAGCTGGACGCTGCTGTTCGTCGTCGTCAGCCAGGCCGGCTACCTGGTGATCGTCAACCTGTCGACGGCCTCGACGGCATACACGATCTACACCTACGGCTACCAGATCTTCCAGCTGCCGTATGCGATCATCGGTGTCTCGGTGATCACGGCGTTGTTGCCGCGGATGAGCGGGCATGCCGCGCAGGACCGCAAGGACCTCGTCCGGGCCGACATCTCGACCGCGACCCGGGTCGCGGCCACGGCCATCGTTCCGGCGGCGTTGTTCCTGCTGGCCCTGGGACGGCCGATCGCCGTGACCGTGTTCCACCACGGCGCCGTCAGCTACGACGACGCGATCTCCATCGGCGATACCCTGAGTGCCTTCGCCCTGGCCCTCGTGCCGTTCTCCCTGTTCCAGATCCAGCTACGGGCGTTCTACGCCTACCAGGACAGCCGGACACCGGCGCTGGTCAACATGAGTGTGGTCGCGGTGAACGTGCTCGGCGCCGTGATCCTCACGGTGCTGGTGCCCGAGCGGCACCGCGCGCCGGCGCTCGCCCTCGCCTTCGCGGCTGCCTACCTGGTCGGCCTGGCCGCGGCGACGACCCTGCTGCGCCGACGCCTCGGTGGCGTCGACGGCAACCGCACCGCCCGGGTGATCACCCAGGTGGCGATCGCCGCCGGCCTCGGCGCGGTGCTCGCGTCGCTGGTCGCCCGCGCGATCCGCGGTGTGATCGGTAACGGCTGGCTGACCTCGGGAGTCGCCGTGGTGATCGCCTCGGCGATCGGCGGAGCGCTCTTCGTCGCCGCGGCCGTCCGGATGAACGTCCACGAGGTCAACGCCCTGCTCCAAGTCGTCCGCTCCCGCCTGGGCCGCGGCCGGCCAGCACGCGGCCAGGCGGCACGCGGCGAGCAGGGTCGGACCTCCCGCAGCCAGACCGGGCAGGGTCGGACCTCCCGGAATCAGACCGGGCAGGGTCGGACCTCCCGGAGTCAGACCCGTGGTTCCGGACCGTCGCGCGGGTCGCAGCCGCCCCCGCCCGGTCGCGGGCGTCGCGACTGAATCAGCGGTGCGTACCCGTTACCGGCACCATCGGGCCGGACCGGCGCGGCCGGGCGGTCGGACCGGATCGGCCCCACCCGTCACAGCCGGTGCACAAGGGCGAGTTGTCCCAAGACATGCGCGAGATCCTCGGGCCGCCCTCGTACACTGGACACGCTGTGCGCGGGCCCCGTCCAACGTCGCCGGTGAACCAGGCGCAGCGTCCCACCGGTAGCGTCGGTGGCGCCGCGACGAGTGCCGTGACGAGGAAATGTGGGGCCTGCGCCTGCGGCACGCTGGGCGGAACCCTGCCCGGGTGAGGTAGGGAAGCCCGACACCGGATCGTCCTCGTCGGGCCCGTGGACGACGGAGGCGCTGTGGTCGACGGAAACAACCGACCGCAGGCTGGGGACGTCGAAGATCTGACGACGGGCGTTCCCGGCCCACCGGGTTCCGGCGCGCCCGCCGGTACCGCGGTGCTCGCCGAGACGGTCCTCGACCGCCGCTACCGCCTCAGGTCCGCGCTGACGACCCGCGGCCCGGTGACACTGTGGCGCGGGGACGACAACGTGCTCACCCGGCCAGTCGCGGTCCGCATCGTGGAACACGACCTGCTCGGCCCGAGTGACGCGTCCGCCCATGCCGGTCATGAGCAGGTCGACCATGAGCAGGCGGCCCGCCGGCTGCTCGCCGCGGCCATCAACTCCGGTCGGTTGGTGCATCCAGGCGCCGCGTCCACCTACGACGCCACCACGACCACCACCGGTTCCCGCCGCATCTCCTACGTCGTGTCCGAATGGGTGGACGGCCGGACCCTACGCCAGCTCACCGCACAGGGCCCGCTGCGCCCGGAGCAGGCCGGCGCGGTGGTGCTCGCCGCCGCCCGGGTGATCGCCGCCGCGCACGAGCGCGGCATCCACCACGGCGACCTCAACCCCGGCGACGTCATCGTCTCCAGCCACGGCACAGTAAAGATCATCGATCTGGAGATCGGCAGGGTGCTCGCCGAGCTGGAGCGGGCCGGCGGGCCGGGGCCGTCCAGCGCGCAGCCGGCGGACGGCCAGGCGGACCAGCGGACCGACCCCGAGGCCACCAGAGTGACGGCCTCCAGTGGTAGCAGTGCGGACTCCGACGAGGATGCCGCCGCATCGGACCTGCGTGCCCTCGGCGGTCTGCTCTACGCCGGCCTCACCGGGCACTGGCCGCTCGATGGTGACCCGGTACTGCCAACCGCGCCGCGCTCTGGTGGCCTGCTACGCACCCCGCGTCAGGTCACCCACACCGTGCCGCGCGACCTCGACGCCATCACGATGGCGGCCCTCGGTGACGATCGAGCCGGCGAGCCGATCGCCACCGCGGCCGAACTCGTCGACGAGCTTGAGTCGATCAGCCCTGTCGACGCCGTGCTCGACACCGGCCTGATGAGCCTCGGCGACACCCCCGCCAGCACCGAGGCGATGGACGTCGACCAGTTCGACTCCGCCTACCAGGTGGCATCGGACTATCCGGCGCATGGCCGTTACACCGACACCACTGGTTATCCCGGGCCGGGGCAGCCGGCTCGGGACAGCCGTTACGACACCCGGGGCGGGTACCCGAGCGGCCCGCGCGGCGGTTACGACCCGCGCGGGGGCTACGACCGGGCTGACCGCGGGTACCCCCCCGGCCGGGGCGGCTACCCACCTGGCGAGCGCGGCCCAGCCCGTCATGACGGGCGTGGCGGCGGCGGCCGCTCGGGGTCGTCCCTGGGCCGGGCGCTACCCTGGATCACCCTCGTCGTGATCGTGATCGTCGTCGCGGTGGTGGCGGTGGTCGCGCTGCACGGCGACGACAAGAAGCACAATGGAACCCCACCCGGCGCCACGGCTCCAGGCCAGGTTGTCCCGACCGGCGCTGTGCTGAAGCCGCAGGGCATCAAGTCGTTCGATCCACCTGCCGACCGCGGAGACGGCTCCGAGCGACCGAACGAGGTCAACAACGCCATCGACGGCAACTCGGCGACGGTGTGGCACACCGAGGGCTACACGACCGCGGACTTCGGAAGCCTCAAGCCGGGTGTGGGCTTGGCCCTGGACTTCGGCCGAGCCGTCAGTCCCACGTCGGTGACCGTCCAGGTCTCCGGCGGCCCGGTGTCGTTCGAGGTGCGCAGCGCCTCCACCGAGCCCGACTCGATCGAGGGCTATTCCAAACCCATCGTGTCCAGGGCCGACACCGGGACGGTGACCCTGCCCATGCCTTCAGACCTCACACCGGCCCAGCACTGGGTGCTGTGGATAACCTCCCTACCACTGGTCTCGCCTGCGCCTGCCGATGGCAAGCCGTACCGCGGCGCCATCGCGGAGATCACTTTCCGATCCTGACTGTGCCCCCCACAGTTCGGGCACTATGACGCTCTGTCCCGGGGTGATGACCGAGGCCCCAGTCGGCCGAAGGCGTGTGCCGGGCCGGCCGGAGGCGGTTCGTGGCTGCCGGCCGCGCATCGTGCCCGTGACCGTGCCCGTGACCGTGACCGTCGGCGTCCGTCCAGGCCGGAGGTGGCCCACCCGTTCGGACCATCCGCCGACGGCACCCCAGGGGCTGTGATGCCGGCCCGATCGAGCAGTGGATGGTGCCCCCACTTGGTGAAAGGCGGCCGGAAATCGGAGACCTGACCAGCATCTACACGGCGTAGAACAAGCGCCGGTCGGGTCTTCCGGGGAACCCGGGAGCGTCTCCCACCGTCTGGAAGGAGGGAGTAGCACGGCACAGCGGGATCGACGGGCCCCCGCCCGGTCCCCGCGGCGCCAAGAACCGCGACGACCCGGATGCCCGCGACGACCCGCTGGCGCACCGACCTGCCGGAGGAGGTGACCGATGGGGGCGACCGATCCGCATGACGACCAGCCCCGCGCGACGCAGGGCCGTCCTGCCTTCTCCCTCGGCAGCCGTTCCCTCAGCCGGCGAGGTCGCGGCCCGCTGCGCCACCCGGACGTGGAGATGCTCGACGCGGCCGCTGGCGGCGAGCCGGTCGCCCGCTCGACCCGCGAGCACATCGAGGCCTGTCCGGTCTGCCGGGAATCAGTGGCGGCGCTGCGCCGGGTCCGCTCGGAGCTGTCCCGCCTCGCGACCATGACGATGCCCGGCGATGTCGCCGAGCGGATTCAGGCCGCGCTCGCCACCCGCGTGACGGCCGCATCCGACGCCGCGCGGCCTCCCTCTGAGGCCTCGGAGTCGATACCGCCCGCTTCGACCGCGCCCCGCTCCGCCCAGGCGCCACGCCCGTCCGCGGAACCGGGGCCAGCCCCTTCATCAGGGTCCGCGCCGGAGCACGCATCGACGGCCGAAGCGGCCACAACGTCTCCCCCCGCTTCTCCATCCGCGCCACCCTCGCAGCCCACCGTGGCCCCGGCACCGGCATCCGCCGAGGCGTCCACGGTGCCGCGCTCCTCGACAGCGCCAAGCCCCGCGTCGGCATCAGGCCCCACTGCGCCATCAGGCGTCGACCTGCCGAGGCCAACTCCGCCATCGGACGGGTTGCGCCACCCCGCCCGCGAGCAGCGACCAGGTCCGGCGCGGCGGACCAAGTCGGCCTCCCGCCCGGTGTTCGGCAGATCCGGTTCGCGCAGGCGGGCGTCTCTCGCCCGGCCACGGCCGGGCAGTCGTCGTCCGGACCGGGGGGCAGTGAGCGAGGGTGATCCGGGCTCGGGAGGGCGCGACTGGGTCTCCATCGCCGCCGTCTGCGTCGCCTTCCTCACCTTCGGGGCTGCCCTGTTCGCCCTACACGACCTGCGGAGCGGAGTCGCCACCTCGACGATCCCCAAGGGCCAGGCCGCGCGCGCCGCCCAGGTCGGGCGGTCGGCGGCTTCGTCGATGACGATGATGGCCGACAGTCGGGCGGCCCTCGCGCCGGCGAACATCGTGCGCCACGGGGACGCACTGCTCGACGGCGGTATCACCGGTTCGATGGCGCTGTCGCTGGGTCTTGCCGGCACGCCCGTGGTCGGCGCCGCCGCACCGGTATCCACCGCCGCAGGCCGCCAGTCTGTTGCCGCCGACCGTGCCCAGCCCACCGCGCGGGGATCCGCAGCGGCTGAAGTAGCGGCGTCGGCCGGGGTTGCGGAGCCGGCCAGAGTGGCCACCGAGGTGCGGGCGTTCACGCGGGCCGCCGCTGCCGGCCGGTTGAGGGCGCTGCTGGACACACCTGATCTGCGCACCTGCTACCAGAGCCTGCTGGCCCAGACCGGCGGCTCGATCCTCGGAGTCGACCTGGTCAACTACGACAGCCAGCCCGCCGTGCTGATCGTGCTTTCCGTGCCGAGCCAGCCCTCCTCCGCCCGCCTGCTCGTGGTGGACTCCGCATGTGGGATGACCAGTTCGTCGACCGCACCGCTCTACAACGTGATCGCCCAGCGCGGGTAGCGCGGCCACGATCACGACACTGCGCAGTTCGTGCACCACCGGCGGGGACACGATGGAATCAGATGCCGTCGAAGTCCGTTGTCGCTGTCGGACCCGGTCTCGCGGATGAGGCCACCGTCCGTTCCAGGCCAGCGACCAAGGCAAGCGGGCCTGAAGCGAACCGGCAGGTGCATCCGAGGGTCCACCGGGATCACGCATTGTGAAAGGAGCGGGTGTGACAGCCCAGCAGCAGGTCCAGAGCGCAGGTAGCCACGGTGAGGGAGCGCCCGTCGGCGACGTGCGCGACGTCATCATCGTCGGCTCAGGGCCGGCGGGGTACACGGCCGCGATCTACACGGCTCGGGCCAACCTGCGGCCGCTCGTCCTCGAAGGCGCGATCTCCGCCGGTGGCGCGCTGATGAACACCACCGAGGTGGAAAACTTCCCGGGATTCCCGGAAGGCATCCAGGGCCCCGAGCTGATGGAAAATCTGCGCAAACAGGCGGAACGGTTCGGCGCGGAGCTCGTACCCGACGACGTCACCGAGGTTGACCTCACCGCGACGCCGAAGATCGTCAAGGTGGAGGACCAGACCTTCCGGGCGCGTACGGTCATCATCGCCACCGGCTCGGCCTATCGCAAGCTGGGCGTGCCGGACGAGGACCGGTTGCTCGGCCGCGGCGTGTCAGCCTGTGCGACCTGCGACGGTTTCTTCTTCCGCGACCACGACATCGCGGTCGTCGGCGGTGGCGACTCGGCGATCGAGGAGGCCACCTTCCTGACTCGTTTCGCCCGGTCCGTCACGCTGATCCACCGCCGTGACAAGCTCCGCGCCAGCGCGATCATGCAGGAGCGGGCGTTCGCCAACGAGAAGATCCGTTTCCGGTGGAACACGGAGGTCACCGAGCTGCTCGGCGAGGACAAGCTCGCGGGCGTCCGGCTGCGGGACACCGTCACCGGGCAGACCGATGAGCTCTCGGTGACCGGTCTTTTCGTGGCCATTGGCCATGAACCGCGCGTTGAGCTTGTCCGTCATCAGCTCGACCTCGACGACGCCGGTTACGTCCGGGTCGCTCACCCCACCACCCGGACCAACATCGACGGCGTGTTTGCCTGCGGCGATGTGGTCGACCACGTCTACCGGCAGGCGATTACGGCGGCGGGAACCGGATGTGCCGCCGCGCTCGACGCGGAACGATTCGTCGCGGCCGCCGAAGGCCCGGCTACGGCCGTATCGGGCGAGGCGGCCAAAGTGGCTCCGCGTGCCCCGCAGTCCCAGCCGGCCTGACCATCACCCTCCGTCACACTCTTGACACCCCTTCGGTCTCGAGGTCCACCATGACCTCGATCCCCTCCATTCCGACGTCCCATCCATCCCCGTGATTCACGAGATTCAGCAGGGAGATCAGCCATGGCAGGAAACACTGTTCCCGTCACCGACAGCACTTTCGCCACCGAGGTGCTCGAGAGCGAGCTACCGGTTCTGGTGGACTTCTGGGCCGAGTGGTGCGGTCCGTGCAAGATGGTCGCGCCGGTGCTGGAGGAGATCGCCAAGGAGTACGGTGACAAGCTGCGGATCGTCAAGCTCAACATCGACGAGAACCCGCTGACCGCGCGGAACTACCAGATCATGTCGATCCCGACCATGGCCGTCTTCGTGAAGGGCGAGGTCGACAAGAGCATCGTCGGCGCCAAGCCGAAGGCCGCACTGCTGCGCGACCTCTCCCAGTACATCTGACGGCCCAGTACAACCGGAATCTCAGCACAGGTCGACGCCGCGCCTCGACGGCCACGGCATCCCGACGACGACCTGCGCGCCGGGGAACCCTCGCTCCTCGACGGCCCAGGGCACTCCGAGAACCGGTAGCCCCGCGTCCCACCTGCGCCTGTTCGGGCTCTCCGCACCCCGCGCCACCCAACGGCCCGCCGCCCTGTTCTCGGTGTCGGCGGGCCGTTGGCGTCCGGCGGGACGGTCTTTCAGTAGGGCTGTCCTTCGGTGAGGGGGTCTTCAGCCGCCGACACGAACAGAACCTTCACGTCGTCCCACGCGGCAGCGCCTCGAACGGGCAGTCCCGGAGGTTTCCGTTCCTGGCCGGTCGGGACCACACCTGCATGCCCTAGGCTTGAGATCTAGCAGATCCAGCAATCCTCGGTCGAGGAGCAGTTCTTCGACGCGGTGTGCTCCGAGCCACGGAGGCACCGAGAGCACTGTGGGGGCGGCCAAGCTGAAAGGTTCAACGTCGTGAAGCTGCTGCGACTGGGAGACCAGGAACCCGCCGTCGCCGAAGTCCGGGCGACCCTGACCTATCTCGGTTTTCTCCCCGCGACTCCTCGGCAGATCAGCGGGAGTGCGGAGCGGGCCGGCGCCGATCCAGCAGCCCCGCCCGACGGATCCGCCTCGGGCCCGGGCTCGGGCTCCACGACGGGTATCTCACCCGATTCCCCGACCAGCCCCACGAAGCCGGACACCGCCGCGTACCAGAGCTCAGGCGTCTCCCCGGGCACAGCCACAACCCGTGATGTGGCCACATCCCTGGACGCGGCCACATCTCAGGGCACAGCCGCTTCCAAGGGTCTGGCCACGACTTCGGACCAGGCCGCATCCACGGACCCGGGCATTCCCCGGGATCCGGGCGCGGGCTCAGCCACTACCCAGAGCCCAGGCTCGAAGCTGGGGCTGGCTCGAGACGCACCGGTGGCAACGCCTGCCCCATCCACCGTTCCTGCCGCGCCAGTTGTTCCTGCTGACCGATTCGACCTCTCGCTCGACCGCGCCCTACGCGCGTTCCAGCAGAGCCGAGGCCTGTCCGTCGATGGAATCCTCGGGCCTGACAGCGCGCGCTCTCTTGAGGAGGCCCGGCGCAATCTGGGCGACCGTCTGCTTTACCACAGCCCCGCGCACCCGTTTGCCGGGGACGATGTCGCCGCGTTGCAGGAGCGGCTGTCCAACATGGGCTTCGATGTCGGACGCACAGACGGCATCTTCGGTCCGCGGACCGAGGGCGCTGTGCGGGAGTTCCAGCGCAACCGCGGCCTGGCATCCGACGGTCGGTGCGGACCGCACACTCTGCGTGAACTCAAGCGCCTTCGGCGGACAGTGACCGGCGGTCGTCCGGATGTGCTGCGCGAATCGGTCCGTCTCCTCGCCCGTGGCTCCTCTCTGCTCGGCGTCGTCATCGCGCTGGATCCCGGTCACGGCGGCGGTGACACCGGAGTCGCCTGCAACGGGCTGTGCGAGCGCGACCTCATGGCCGATCTGGCCGACCGCCTGTCGACCAGGCTGATCGACTCGGGACTGGAGTCGGTTCTCATCCATGCCCCGGACGAGTCGCTGACCGAACAGGAACGCGCCGCACGCGCCAACTCCCTTGAGGCCGATCTGCTGATCTCGCTGCATACCGATGGCAGCGACTCGCGGCATGCCCAGGGAGTCTCGGCCTACTACTACGGCACGACCCGCGGGTCGTCGGCGGTAGGCGAGCGCTTCGCCCAGCTGGTCCAGCGTGAGATCGTCTCGCGTACCAGCATGCAGGACTGCCGGACCCACCCCAAAGCCTGGGACCTGCTGCGCCGAACTCGAATGCCGGCTGTTCGCCTGGACCTCGGTTATCTCACCAACGAGCAGGACGCACGCGCTCTCGGCACCACACAGTTCCTGTCTGCGGTGGCCGAGGCTGTCCTGGCTGCAACCCAGCGACTGTTCCTGCCCCCCGAGATGGATGCACCCACGGGCCAGCTTCACGTTCCTCGCGTCGCGGGGCGGAGCTGAATCCACGGCTCACCGGCCACCGCAACGCAGTCACTGCCACCCGACTCATCCCTGCTCGATGGATTCTGCTCGATGGATTCCGACCTGCTCGATGGGTTGCGAATCGAGCGCTGCGCGGGTCCGCCTCCCCCGGGATACCACCGAGCCATCGCTACACCAGCGTGGTCCGTCGGCCCATCGACCCGACCGCGTTCCGGGCGCCTCCGTCGCCCGAGGCAAGGCCCGCGCCCAGGTGGGCGGACTGGATCGCCTCGCGCCGATGCGGAGCGAGGGAGAGTGGTTTCACGTGAAACTTGCCCATCAGTCTGCCCGTGATCCTGGCTGACGAGCTTAGGCTGAGTCCGTATGCCGCCGCCTGTCCAACGATCGAGGCGACGGTCCGGTGGCCGACCGCTGGAGAGCCCTTTCGATGAGCCGTCGCATCGCGAACATCACCCTGGACAACATCGACGATCTGCCACTTCCCTGCCGTCGATGCGTGTTCTGGGAACTTGATCCGGTTGCCCGAAGCAGGGCCGAAGAGGCGGGCGCCTCGGACATCGAGAAGGAGGCGTGGGTCTCCTCTGCGCTCCTCGAGTGGGGCAGCATCGGAAAGATCGTCTATATGGATGATCTACCCGCTGGTTTCGTGATGTTCGCACCGCCAGCGTACGTACCCCGGTCCGCCGCGTTTCCGACCAGTCCCGTCTCAGCCGACGCCGTGCTTCTCATGACCGCACTCATCGTCGAGGAGTTCCAAGGGCAGGGTCTCGGTCGCATCCTCACGCAGGCGGTTGCCAAGGAGATCCATCGTCGCGGATTCAAGGCGATCGAGGCATTCGGCGATCTACAGAACTCGGACACCCGGTGCGTGGTCCCGGCCGAGTATCTGTTGTCGGTCGGGTTCAAAACCGTACGACCACACCACCGCTGGCCGCGGCTGCGTCTCGAGGTGAAGAACGTCATCAGCTGGCGCGAGGATGTCGAAGTCGCCCTGGAACGTCTACTCGGATCGATGACGCCAGAGGGGGTACTTCGCAAGGTGGGCCAAGCCAGCAACCCAGCGTGATGCCTGTCCACCTCGCCGGCCCGGTCGCCTACCGGGCCGGCGAGGTGGACATCGATACCCACGGCCCGAAGGGCAACCCTGGCTTCTGGTCACCCTCCTCGCGTCCCGCACGCATCGGAACTCAGTGGGCAGCGACGCCGCCACCGGCGGCATGCCGGGCCTGCTAGTCGCTTCGGTCCCACCTTGCTAGCGGCAGACCGTACTTCGCCCTCCATCTGACGCCGGCCACATGTCTCCGGCGCTACGAGAGGGGAAGGTTCTCCGTCGCGCTCCCTGAAGACATCACTGCCACGATGCGCTCCAGATCCTCGATCGAGGCGAATTCGACGGTGATTTTTCCCTTGCTGCGGCCCATGTCGACCTTCACTCGGGTCTCGAACCGGTCAGAGAGTTGCTCGGCAAACCGAGACAGCGCGGGGGATGGCGCTCGGGGCCCGCGCGGCGCCCTCTTGCGTGCTGTGTCCTCGCCCAGGGCGACGATTTCCTCCACCGACCGAACCGACAGGCCCTCCTCCACGATCCGGGTGGCCAGCCGATCCTGGGCATCGGAATCCTGCAGAGACAGCAGCGCCCGCGCGTGTCCCGCAGACAACACTCCGGCCGCCACCCGCCGTTGCACCGCCGGCGACAGCCCCAGCAGGCGGATGGTGTTCGAGACATGCGAGCGGGAGCGGCCTAGACGCCCGGCGAGCTCCTCGTGGGTTGCCCCGAAGTCCGCAAGCAGCTGCTCGTAGGCCGCCGCCTCCTCCAGCGGGTTGAGCTGCTGGCGGTGCAGATTCTCCAGCAGGGCATCGCGGAGCATCGCATCGTCCGAGGTCTCCCGCACGATCGCCGGGATAACGGTCAATCCGGCGAGCTGGGACGCTCGCAGACGCCGCTCACCCATGACAAGTTCGAAGCGGCCCTCCGCGGCTGGGCGCACCACGACCGGCTGAAGGAGCCCGACCTCCCGCAGGCTCGCGGCCAGCTCCTCCAAGGACTGCTCGTCGAAGTTAGTACGGGGCTGACGGGAGTTGGGGTCGATGACGCCGACTGGAAGCTCGCGAAACGTGGCGCCGTGCACTGGCAGGGGACCGACCTCGTCGTCCAACCCGTCGGCCCGGCCACCATGTGCCCCGTAGCCGCCGCGGCCGCGGCCGGAGTAGTCGGCGTAGACGTCGCCGTCAGAGCGACCGATCTCGCGGCCTTCCTCGGGCGGGGGCCCGACGGGTATCAGAGCGCCGAGCCCACGCCCAAGCCCTCCACGGCGAGCGCTCACCGTGGCATCCCGTTCGGCGCGGCGCCACGCTCGGCCAGCTCTCGTGCTGCGGCGAGATACGACAGGGAACCGCGCGATGTCGGGTCGTAGGTCAGAACCGACTGGCCATAGCTCGGGGCCTCGGCAAGCCGGACGTTACGCGGGATGGTGGTCCCCAGAACCCGCTCGCCAAAGTGCTCCTTGACCTCCTGGACGACCTGGTCCGCCAGTCTCGTGCGCGAGTCGTACATCGTGAGCAGGATCGTCGACAGGCGCAGGTCCTGGTTCAGATGTGCCTGTACGAGCTCCACATTGCGCAGCAGCATGCCAAGGCCTTCCAGCGCGTAGTACTCGCACTGAATCGGGATGAGCAGTTCCCGCGCGGCGACCAGCGCGTTGACGGTCAGGAGGCCGAGAGAGGGCGGGCAGTCAATAAAGACATAGTCGACCTCCCGCTGAATGCTCGCGATAGCCCGACGCAACCGGTTCTCCCGGGCGACCAGGGACACCAGTTCGATCTCCGCCCCAGCGAGGTCGATGGTCGCCGGAGCGCAGTACAGGGACGGCGCCTCCCCGGACGCCACGACCACCTCGTCGAGCGGGCGGTCGCCCAGCAGCACCTCGTAGATCGAGGGAACACCCGTGTGGTGGTCGATCCCGAGTGCCGTCGACGCGTTGCCCTGGGGATCAAGATCGATTACCAGAACCCGCACGCCATTCGAAGCCAGAGCCGCAGCCAGATTGACCGTGGTCGTCGTCTTGCCCACCCCGCCCTTCTGGTTGGCGACCGAGATGATGCGCCGCTGGGTGGGTCGGGGGAATGGTTGTCGTCGTTCTGCCGCCAAGGCTTCCACTGCTGCTGCCGCCGCCGCTCCGATCGGGGTCGACCGGTCCGGTGGATCCAGCGGGGACCGCGCGGACCCATAGTTCCGTGCGGCCCCACCCGTCGATCCGTCCCGACCGATCAACACTGTTTCACGTGGAACGAGACTGCCCACGTGTCGGCCGGTCACGGCCGGCCTCTCGTGACTGCCGTGAGTCTCGCGCCGTTCGTCTGGCCTGTCTGCCATCGTGTCGCTCACCGTCGCCGCGCCCTTTCTTACTCTCGGCCCGGGTGAGCTGGGATGCCCGCACGGCGCGCAGGACTCGGCTGGGTTCGTCCACCCGGCCCTCCCCGCACACCACGACATCCACTGGATGCCAACCCTGGGTTCCGAGACTGCCGCGCGCGTCCTGCAGCTCTGCCAGGATCCTCGAACCGCGCATCGCCAGCATGACACCACCCGGCTGCAACATCGGCAGGAGGATTGCACCCAACCGCTCGAGCGGGGCAACCGCGCGAGCGACGACCACCCCGAATCTACGACTGTCCGGGCCGATTCCGGCATCCGGCGCGCGGCCGCGCCGCACCGAAACCTGACTTTCCAGACCGAGCGCGGTCACCACTTCGAGCAGAAACTGGCACCGTCGCTGCATGGGTTCGAGCAACTCGACCTGCACATCCGGGCGTGCAAGCGCAAGCGGAATTCCGGGCAGCCCAGCCCCGCTACCCACATCGACGAGGTCGGCACCGTCCGGCACGACCTCCGCGAGCACCGCACAGTTCAGCACGTGGCGGGCCCAGAGCCGGTCGGTCTCCCGGGGGCCGATCAGCCCGCGTTCCACCCCAACGGTGGCCAGCAGTTCGGTATACCGCACCGCTTGCGCAATCCTGGCGCCAAAAATCTCGGCGGCGATCGGCGGAACCGCGCACTCGGGCTGGCCCGATGGGGGGAGCGGAGCTTCGTCGGACGGCGACGTCGAGGGGAAGGTAGGAGCCGGGGGGGTCGGCTGATCCGAGGAATCCAGGCGGGCGGTTGCTATCGGTGCCCGAGGAGGGTCGGACCTGCGGCCCACGTCACTCATCGCACACCTGACCGGGTTGGCCTGACCGGGTAGCCGGCACCGACGGATGGACTAGCACCAGGTCGCGTCGGCCTGCTCGCAACGACCGGCGGTCGGCAGCACTGAGGAAGGCCCGCGGCGAGAACCGCGGCGGGCACCGAGAACGAAGACGATGAACCGCACACCCGACCAGCATCCTCGACTCGTCCGGCCATCTGGCGACCGCCATACTCGAGGGCGCCGACAGCCGCCCAGGACGCCCATACCCGCGAGCTCGGCACCTATCAGCATGTCGGTCGGGTAGCAGATGACGATGGCCGAGCCTGACTGCCCGGCTCCGCAACAGGCAGCCGCTGGAGCGGCTGGTCGTTCAAGAGACCGGTCGGATAGCACGGCCAGAGAGCTCACCGCTGGCGCGCTGGTCAGGCGTCAAGCCTCAAGCGTCAAGCGTCAAGCGTCAAGCGAGCCTCACCGACGTCCGGATGCTGTGCCCCCGGCCGCGCACCGGTCGTACCGGGTCAGGACTCCGGTCAGGCGGAACGTCCAGCTTCGGGCCGGACACCAGCCGGCCCGGGGCAACGCGGCCACTTCACCGGCCAGCTCGCGACTCTCGATATCGATGACGAACACGAGCAGCCCGCGCGGCGCAACGCGTCGCGCGTTGAGCTGAGTCGCCAAGGGGCTTACGGATCCGCCGAAGAAGATCGTGTCGGTCCGGGCAATCCGGGACGGTCCGTCCGTGAACCCGGATCGGCTCAGGCTGACGGGCGCGCCGGCGCGATGCGCGGACTGCACCGGCGGCAGATCAGCCGGGTCACGAGCTCCGTCGTCGCTGGCCTCCATCGCGTACAACCAGCCAGGACGGGCAAGGCGCCCGCCGACGGCCACGACATCGCCCGACCGTGCGGCCCGCCGGGTGGCAATCGCGGCGTCCACCATCAGGTCCAGGCCGCGCGTACGGTCGCGATGATCCCAGACCAGCCGGGCACCGGCAGTGGAGTTCGCCGCGAGCAGTGCGCCGGAACCGAGGAGCGCGAGCAGGGCAGCAGCCGCCAGGGCGAGGCCGGGCAGCGCGACGTGGGGCCGGCCGGCACGGGGCGGCGACGCGCCCCCGGGCAGCGTCGCACCGAGTCGGCTGATCGTCGGCGGGGGACTACTCGGGAAGGCACGCGCGGTCTCGGCCGGAAGAGGAACCGCGGAAGACCCAGACCGGGAGATAGGCACTGAATGTGACGGTTCGACTTCGAGTGTGGGTTTACTCGGGGTAGGGATGACGACGGTGGGGCCGTCAGCAACCGCCTCAGGCCCCTTGCCGGGGAATTCTCGGTTCACGACCAGCACAAGCCGTCGAATCACCCGCCCGAAGCCCACCATGACCACAACGACGATCATCGGAGCGATGAAGAGGTTCGTCCGGGTCGGGCCGAAGGGCCAGTACCGCCCGGCGCTCGCCCCGAGCATCATCAGTTCCGCACCGCCGAGCGCCGCCAGGAGCTGCCGCCCGTCCGGCCGACGGGCAAGAGTCCGCGTCCCGACCGCGGCGCCGCCGAGGATCACGAGCGCGAGCAACACAGTCAGCAGCGGGCCGGACGCTCCGAGGGGGACGGAGCCATGCACAAGACTCGGGTCGAAACGGTCGATGCCCGGCGGGGAGCCGGTGAGAGTGAAGCGGATCTGCTCGGCGATGAACCGCAGCGCGGCGAAGGGGCCTCGGCCGGCCAGGAACTGCTGATCCCAGTAGACGCCGTTGCGTTGGCTGGACTGGTGGGCAACGAAGACCACCGTGTGCACGCCGACGAGTGCCAGGGCGGGTAGGCACTCGAGTAGACGCGCACGGCGGCGTGGACCTCGCCACAGATCCAGCGCCGACAGCGGCGCGATCACGAAGATCCCGGGAACGGAGAACAAGGCGACAAGGCCGGCCGCCGTCCGCCGGACCAGGCGTGCCGCCTTCACACCTTCGGCGTCCCGTCCCGCTGGCACTCGTGCCTGGGGACCCCGGTCCGCCCCTTCCCGTGGCGGCGGGCCCGGCTGGTCGGTCCGCGGGGCGGTGGGCGCGGCGGTCAGAGAGGCCGGCGCGGCGGTCGGAAGGTGGTCTCCCGCCCACAGGATGAGGATGACGGCGGACGCCAACGTCTCGAGCGCGTAGGGCTTGAGCTGGGTCGCCAGGTCAAGAAAAGTCGAGTTCAGACAGATCCAGCCGGCGGCGAGGACAGCTGTGACCGCCCCGGCATAGCGACTGGCCACAAGCACGATGGCCACGCCGAGCAGGGGTACCGCAAGGAAACCAGGTAGCCGCAGCGACCAGCTGTGCCAGCCGAACGCGTCCCCGAACAGCCGGGTCACGCCGAGCCAGCCGAGCGCGGACGGGGTGTTCGCCACCCCGAGCTCGGCCCACAACGACCTGGCGGGTTCGCTGACCACATGGGCCCGCCAGATCTCGTCATACCAGAAGGGCCGGATCAGGTAGTCCCGCAGCAGGCACAGCACGCCGACGAGGACCGCGGCGACGGCACCGGCGGCGAGCGCTGCCGCGCGCCGGGAACAACGGTCCCGCACGGCGGCCGTCAGTCGAGCAGGATGACGACCCGCCTGCTGGGCTCCTCACCCTCGGACTCGCTGTGGACACCGTCGATCTCGGCGACGACGTCATGGACGACTTTGCGTTCGAACGGGGTCATCGGCGCAAGCGTCTCGGATTTGCCCTGTTCGAGGGCCTGTTGTGCTGCCTTCGTGGCGATGTGGCGGAGCTCGACACGCCGCCGGGCCCGATGGCCACCGACGTCCAGCATCAGCCGGCTACGGCCGCCGGTCTTCTGCAGGACGGCGAGCCGGGTGAGTTCCTGCAGTGCCTCGAGCGTCTCGCCGCCGTTCCCGATCAGCTTGTCCAGCCCGTCGCCGACCACGGCCACCACCGCCCGGCCGCTCTCGACGTCCAGATCGAGGTCACCATCCATGTCGATGATGTCCAGCAGGCCCTCGATGTAGTCGGCGGCGACCTCGCCCTCCTGCTCGAGATCGGCGATGCGTCGTTCCTGCGTGCTGAACTCACCCTCGGATGAGGCGTGCTCGTCGGTGACTCCGGCTCCATCCACAGCCAGGTCGGGTGCCGAACCGGTCATCAGTGCTTCTCCAGGGGAACGGGGGGCGGCGGAGCCGAGATTACGGGATGCCCCCGCCCGATAACGTAATCGGGGTGTCGGGCGAGAGTCTCCCCGGGGCCAAGCCGACCTCGCCCGGGCGCGGGTCCGGCCACCGGCCCGGTCAACGGCGCCCGCCGGGCCGCTTGCCCTTGCCGCGTTTCTTGGCTGGTCGAGAGCCGCCGACCTGGCGGCGCACACCTGCCGGCACCGGTGCGGGCCGCCCGGTGCTCTCCGCGGACGCACCGGGCGCCGACGGATCGCTTCCATTGTCGGCCGTGTGTGCCGCCGCCGCTCGCCCAGACTGCTTCGACCGGCCCCCGCCCGATCTCGCCGAGGGATTCGCCGAGCGGCCAGTCGTGCCGGCCGTCGGAGCCTCCCCGCTGGTCGTGGCAGCGGACGCCGCCGGCGCCTGCGGGTCCGTCGAACTCGTCGCGCCATCAGCCGCGGCCGCGGAGCCCGCGGCTCCCTTCGCCGTGCGCGCGGAGCCGCTACGGGAACGGGTGCCGGGAGGAGCCGTCGAGGACACCTGTCCGGACTTCGCCGCCGCACCGGAGGACGCCGCGGCGCTACCGGTTGCCTTGGTAAGACTGGTTGCACCGGCACCGGCACCGGCACCGGACGCCTTGGGACGGTTCTTCGACTTGGCACCCGCCCGCACGCCGGGTGCCGGTCGAGCCGGGGTCGCTGCCTCGGCGTCGCCGGACGCACGCGCACCCGCAAGGCGACCGCCAGCCGTCAGCGGCTTGACCGGAGGCATCTTCTTGATCACGAAGAACTGCTGCCCCATGCTCCACAGGTTCGTGGTCAACCAGTAGAGCAGCACCGCGATCGGGAACCGGAAGCCGAACACGGCGAGCATGATCGGCGAACCATAGAGCAGGATCTTCTGGACCAGTGCCTGCTGCGGATCCACCGGGCCGTTGCGGCTCATGATCTGCCGCTGGGTCAGGTAGGTCGTGCAGCTCATCAACACAATCAGGATGACCGCGAGGATCCTGACATGAGTGGTGTTGATGTTGAGCAGCTCGACCAGCTTGGAGTCCGAGTTGAAGGAGCTCGCCAAAGAGATGCCGGCCACCTTGGCCGAGGCAATCTGCTCGACCTGGGTGGCGGAGAGCCCGACCCGGGGTTTCCACTGCCCGTTGATCGGCGCCAGGTGGGTGAAGACGTGGAACAGCGAGATGAACAACGGGATCTGCAGCACGATGGGCAGGCAGCCGAGCAGCGGATTGCCGTGCTCCTTCTGCAGCGCCATGATCTCCTGCTGCATACGGGGCTTGTCATGCCCGTACTTCTCCCGGATCTCCTTGATCCGGGGCTGCATCATCTGCATCGTGCGCTGTGACTTCACCTGCTTGACGAACAGCGGGAAGATCAGCAGGCGCACGCAGACGACGAGCAGGACAACCGAGAAGGCCCAGCCGAAGAAGCTGTCCTCACCGAAGATCGGCCCGAAGCCCTTGTGGAAGAAGACGATCGCGTTCGCGGCAAGATGATAAAGGGGATCCAGCAACGTTCCTACTCCTCACGCCCACGGTCCGCGACCGGAACTGACGATCTCGGCCCGCGTCCCCTCACTCGGCGGACGGCCGCGCCCGCGGGGCGACGCTTCGGTACCGGGCGCATCGACGTGCGCCACCCTTCTGGGCTCGCGAACGACCCGCAACCCGGCGATGGTTCCCACCGCGTGGTCGCAGCTGGTCCCACCATCGGCGGGAGATCATCTGACTCGCTGTCGGCTCCCGGGTCATACCGGCCACCCCGCCCCGGAGCCGGGCCCCCGGGTACCGGGTCATACCCACCGGCCGACAGCGGCTGGCAGCGCAGCAGACGAACGAGCGCGAGCGCTGCGCCGCGCACCGCTCCGTGGCGGCACACGGCCTCCAACGCGTAGGCGCTACAGGACGGCTCGAATCGGCACATGCCCGCGTTGCGGCCGGACAGCGCCATCCGGTACAGCCGAACCAGGCAAGCGCACGCCCAGGCCAGCGGCCCTCGCACTGCTCCGGTGGAGGTACGGGCCAGCTGGGGCAGCCGGCAACCGACCGGCCGGCTGGCCAGAAGCAGGTCGACGGCCGCGGCCACGAGCAGGGCCACGGCGGCACCAGACCATCCCGTCACGGGGTACCACCACCCACGGAGGGCACGGCCCGCGCCAACGCGTCGTCCAGGGCCCGGCCAAGCCGGTCGGAGCTGGCGGTGGCGGCGTCCGGCAGTGCACGCACCACAAGCATGGTCCCCGGCGGGAGCTGAGCCAACCGGACCCGCATCTGCTCACGGAGCCTGCGTCGCACCTGGTTGCGCACAACAGCCTTACCCACCCGGCGACCGACGACAAAACCAGCCCGCGGCTGATCTCCACTGGTTGTCCACAGGCTGTGGACAACCAGTGGGCCGGAACGCGTCCGTCGGCCCGCGGAGCCCACACGGGAATGCTCAACCCTCGTCCGGACACGGGAACCCGCGGGAAGCATGATCAACCAAGGGGCGGCAGGAACCCGCCGTCAGGCGGAGAGTTCGCTGCGGCCCTTGCGTCGGCGGGCGGAGACGATGGCACGACCGGCACGGGTCCGCATCCGCAGCCGGAACCCGTGCGTGCGGGCCCGCCGACGGTTGTTCGGCTGGAAGGTGCGCTTGCTCACGTGAGAACTCCGTCTGCAGGGTGGACGCGGGCGGTGATCTTCGCAGCCGCGGGGACGGACCTCCACACGGCCCGCATTGGCACATCCCACGACAAACGAAGCGGTCTAACACCGCGGTTCGACCTAGCGTACACATGCCGACGCCCACGCTGGCCCGCCGGCCGGATCCGCGCGGGCGAGCTCAACCACCCGCGCCCCACGCAGCCGGTCGAATCAGTAACTGCTGGCAAGCAAATGCCACGGCATCCGTCGAGGCCCGTGGGCCGAGTCGCTGGCCGACCGTACCGATGAGCAGCGGTCGCCATACCGACGGCGCCGGCACGGCGGGTGCGCCGACACCTTACGATCCAGAGGGCAACATGACGCATACGCGGGCGCCGGACCATGCGAGATCGGCCCGGACGCGTGCTCCCTAGCTTCACACCTAGCCCCTGACCTGTGGAAAACGCCTGCGGAGAAGGCGATCGTCGCGGCTGCGCGGCGGCCGGCGACCAGGGCCGGGAGCGACGGTCCTCTCGCGAGGTCGGCGTCCGGTACGCCGCACCGGAGGCCCTACGACGGCCATGCACAGGTTGTGGACGACCATGTGGAGAACCATCGGGACGACGTCTCTCCGCCGCCGCCGGACCGGGACTACAGGAGTTTCCGCGGCCTACCCGCCCACAGGTGGGACAGCACGACTCGCAAACCGTACCGAACTGCCCGAGGAGCCCCCGTGTCCAACTCCAGCGCCGACTCCGTCGCCGGTCTGCCATTCGGGGACGAACCGGCGGGTGATCCGGATCTGGCCGCGGTCTGGCGCCAGGCAGTCTCCGGGGTCGCGGACGGCGCGCTGTCCGCCCAGCAGCGGGCCTGGCTGCGGCTGACCCGCCCGCTTGGCCTTGTGCAGGACACGGCGCTGCTCGCCGCGCCCAACGAGTTCACCAAGGAACTCCTTGACTCGCGGCTTCGCCCATTCTTGTCCACAGCTCTGTCCACAGCTTATGGACGTGAGATCCGGGTCGCGGTCACCGTCGAGCACCTGCCCGACCCGGAGCCGATGAGCGGCCCCATTCGGATCATCCGACCAGGGGAGAGCGGCCCCGAGTCCCTGCCTGCCGCTGGCACGGCGCTCGGAAGCGGCTCGCGAGGTGGTAGATCCGATGCCGGCCGGGGCGGTCCGGACGCGGGTCAGGCCGAGCGGGGCGGACGCCGGGCGGGCGGCGGACCATCGTCGTCCGCGCCGGTCAACGGCGAGCTGCCCTTCCCCGACTCGGCATCACCCGGCTCGACGCCGTCAGGTCCGGCAGCACCCGACTCGGTGTCATCCCACCCGGTGCCTGAGCCCCTGCCGGCGATGCGGGTGGGGGCGGGCCTCGGCCGGGAGGCGCCGGCAGCCGAGACCGAACCGGCCCAGGCCAGGCTCAACCCGCGGTACATCTTCGAGACGTTCGTCATCGGCGACAGCAACCGGTTCCCGCACGCGGCGGCAGTGGCCGTCGCCGAGGCACCGGCGAAGGCCTACAACCCGCTGTTCATCTATGGCGACTCGGGGCTCGGCAAAACACACCTGCTGCACGCGATCGGCCACTACGCCCTGAAGCTCTACCCGAACACCCGGGTGAAGTACGTGAGCTCCGAGGAGTTCACCAACGACTTCATCAACTCGATCCGAGACGATCGCCAGCAGGCCTTCCAGCGCCGCTACCGGGACGTCGACGTCCTGCTCGTCGACGACATCCAGTTCCTGGAGAACAAGGAGCGGACGCAGGAGGAGTTCTTCCACACCTTCAACGTCCTGCACGACGGCGAGAAGCAGATCGTCATCAGCTCCGACCGTTCCCCCAAGCAACTCTCCGCACTCGAGGACCGGCTGCGGAGCCGGTTCGAGTGGGGCCTGATGACCGACATCACCCCGCCCGACCTCGAGACGCGCATCGCGATTCTGTCCAAGAAGGCCGCTACCGAGCGGCTTCCGGTGCCGCCGGATGTTCTCGAGTACATCGCGACGCACATCGAGCGCAACATCCGTGAGCTCGAAGGGGCGCTGATCCGGGTCGCGGCGTTCGCGAGCCTGAACAAGTCCCATGTGGACCGCACCCTCGCCGAGATCGTGCTGCGCGACCTGATCCCCGATGCCGGCAACCCCGACATCACCGCCGTTGAGATCATGAACGCCACCGCGGCTTACTTCGGCGTCTCGATGGACGACCTGTGCGGCACCTCTCGCAGCCGGGTTCTGGTGACTGCCCGGCAGATCGCCATGTACCTGTGCCGCGAGCTCACCGACCTGTCGCTGCCCAAAATCGGCCAGCACTTCGGTGGACGTGACCACACCACCGTCATGCACGCGGACCGTAAGATCCGCGGCCTCATGGCCGAGCGACGCGCGATCTACAACCAGGTCACCGAGCTCACCAACCGGATCCGCCTGCAGGCCCGCCAGCCCTGACTGGCTCCGGCCAGACCCTGACACACCCGGCGAGGGCCTGATCCGGATTCGTCCGGCTGCGCGCGTTTCCTCCCGAACCACCTCTGGCCGCCCGAGTCGGCAGAGCCACTCGTGACGTCGGCCCTTTCCGACTGCGCGGCCAGTCGTCGGGGAACCGGACCGTGTCCACGGGCCGCGCGGTATCCCCACCCGCGCGGTATCCCCACCCGCCGACCGAATCCGGCGCCTCGCAGATGTCGCCCAGTAGGCCTCGGCGGCCGGGTGAGGCCGCTCGGGCTCGCGGTGCGACGGAACGGGAGAACCGTCGGGCTCACATAGTGGCTCCACCCACAGCTTGTGGAAAACCTTGTGGACAGCTGCGGGGCGAACCGGTGGAAGAGGTGTGGGCAGCCTGTGGACAACCTCGGGAGAGCCTGTGGAGGGACGCAGTGGTCCCTGGGGACGGCGTCCGAGCATGTGGATATCCACTGGCTGAGTCCACAGCGATCCCCACAGGTTTTGCACCGGCCTCCTAGGGCTCTGACCTGCGAAAACGCGAGTTATCCCCAGAATCCACAGCCCCTACTACCACCACTTTAAAAATCAATTTTTCAATGATCAAGAACTGCAAGTACTAGGGGGTGTGGACAACTCGCTCTCGATCTTGAGCGACTGGCGATCATGGATTCGGCTCGCGGTCGAACGCTTGCCGCTCGGCACTGGTAGGCCGACGCTGTGGGCTCCCGCAGGCCCCGCGAACCGGCGCCGGCCGCCCGTCGGTGTCGGCTGGCACTCTGGGATGCTGATCGGTGTTCCCAACGGGATGACTCCGAACGCCGGCGGGGACGACAGGAGGGGCTAACCATGAAGTTCCGGGTGGAACGGGACGAATTCACCGAGGCGGTCGCCTGGACCGCTCGCACGCTGCCGAGCCGGCCGACCACTCAGCTGCAGGTGCTGTCGGGGCTCCTTCTCGACGCCACCGGGCCGATGCTGAAGGTCGCCGCCTACGACTACGAGGTGGCCGCCCAGAGCACCGTGCACGCGACCGTGGAAGAGGAGGGGCGGGGGCTCGTCAACGGCAAGCTGCTCGCCGAGATCACCCGGGCCCTGCCCGCCGCTCCGGTCGACCTGTCCGTGGACGGGACCAGGCTCGTCCTCACCTGTGGGAACGCGCGGTTCGCGCTGCCGATGCTTCCCGTCGACGACTACCCCACGCTTCCGGCCATGCCACCGATCACCGGCCGCATCGAAGGATCGGCCTTTGCGGCCGCGGTCGCGCAGGTGGCGATCGCCGCGGGCCGAGACGACACCCTCCCGGTCCTCACCGGGGTGCGGATCGAGATCGAGGGGGACAGCCTCACCCTCGCAGCCACCGACCGCTACCGACTCGCGGTGCGCACGCTGAAGTGGCGGCCCGCCGCCGAGTTTGACGAGACGGCCGAGGGCGCGGCGCCGACGGCGGTGGCGCTGGTGCCGGCGCGCACACTGCTGGACACGGCGAAGTCGCTGTCCGGCTCCGGGGTGGAGGTCTCGATCGCGCTGGGCGCCGGCCCGTCCGGTGAGACGCTGGCCGGGTTCGCGGGCTCCACCCGGCAGACCACCACCCGGCTGCTTGAGGGCCAGTTCCCACCGTTTCGCAAGCTGCTGCCGGACAGCTCCCCATTGATCGCCCAGTTGGAGATCGCGCCGCTGCAGGAGGCCGTCCGACGGGTGGCGCTGGTCGCGGCGAAGACGGCGCCGGTACAGCTGTCGTTCTCACCGGACCATCTGGTGCTCGAGGCCGGCACCGGCGGTGAGGCCCAGGCCACCGAGACGCTGCCGGTCAACTACGACGGGCCGGAGCTCGCGGTCGCGTTCAACCCGTCTTACCTGCTGGACGCGCTCGGGGCGCTGGAGTCCGACGTCGTGCGGATCGGGTTCGCCAGCGCCGAGGACCCCACCGTCGCAGCGAACAAGCCGGCGATCCTCACCGGCAAGGTGGCCGACGAGGACAGCGGCGAGCTCCCCGACTACCGGTATCTGCTGATGCCGATCCGGCTCAACGGGTGACGTGCATCTCACCCATCTGTCCCTCGTCGATTTCCGGTCCTACCCGGCACTTGATCTGACGCTGGGTCCTGGGGTGGTCACGTTCGTTGGCAGCAACGGGCAGGGCAAGACGAACCTGCTCGAGGCGATCAGTTACGTTGCGAATCTATCCAGTCACCGAGTGACCGCCGACGCTGCCCTGGTCCGTGAGGGCGCGGAGCGCGCGATCGTGCGGGCTCGGATCGTCCGGGGGGACCGGGCCGCGCTCGTCGAGCTGGAGATCGTGCCGGGCCGGGCGAACCGGGCCCGGCTGAACCGGGCGCCGGTACAGCGCGCCCGCGACGTCCTGGGCCTGCTGTGCACCGTCCTGTTCGCGCCGGAGGATCTCGCCCTGGTCAAGGGGGATCCGGCTGGGCGACGGCAGTTCCTCGACGATCTGCTCGTCGCCCGTGCTCCGCGGATGGCCGCGGTGCTGACCGACTATGACCGGGTGGTCCGGCAACGCTCCACCCTGCTGCGCACCGCGGGGGCGGCCCGGCGCGCCGGCGGCCGCGGCGACCTGCGCACTCTGGACGTCTGGGATGGCTACCTCGCCGCCCACGGCGCCGAGGTGCTCGCTGCCCGGCTGGCCCTGATCGAGGCGCTGCGGCCTGCGGTCGCCTCCGCCTACAAGGCTGTCGCCGGTGAGGGCGTGCCCGTCGCTCTCGAGTACCGCAGCGACATCGAGTACCGCGAGGACATCGCGTTCGACACCGGCGCCGAGTCGGGCGGCGCCGCCGCCGCACTGCCACCGGACACCGCACTACCCCCCGATGCCGGCTCATCTGGATCGCGGGCGCCTGCGATCCGTCCGGATCTGCCCGCCGACGTGCCAGCGAGCCAGCCGCGGCTGCCCGACCGAGCCCGGCTGGCCGAGGCGATCCTCGCGGCACTCGCCGCCGCACGGCACCGCGAGATCGAACGTGGGATGACGCTGGTCGGACCGCATCGCGACGACCTGCTGCTGTCCGTCAACGGCCGGCCCGCCCGGGGGTATGCCAGCCATGGCGAGTCCTGGTCACTGGCGCTCGCCCTGCGGCTCGCCTCGTTCGAGCTGCTGCGCGCCGACGACCGCGAGCCGGTCCTGTTGCTTGACGACGTCTTCGCCGAGTTGGACGCGCGGCGCCGCGCCAGGCTCGCCGAGCTGGTCGCTCCCGCGGAACAGGTGCTGGTGACGGCTGCCGTCGAGGCCGACGTGCCGGCGGAGCTTGCGGGTATCCGCTACCTGGTCGCGGATGGGGGGGTCCGACGTGCCGACTGACGGTCCACCCGCGGGCGACCCATCCGCAGACGGCCCGCGCGGTGCTGATCTTGCCCGGCAGGTGCTGGCCCAGGCCAAGCGGGATGCCCGCGAACGTGCCCGTGGCCGGCGTCCGGTTGTCGAGGGCAGGGGAGACCGTGGGGCCGCCGGGCCTGGCTCCGCCGCCCCGCTCGCCGGCTCGCTGGACGAGTCCGCCGGCGCCGGCGGCGTGGGCGATACCGATCATCCCGGTAGGTCGGGTGGTCCCGGCGGGCTCGGGCTCGCCGGCTCGGGCCGCCGCCGACCCGAGGGGGACGACGATCAGCCCGCGCGCCGACCGCAGTTGCCAGGGATCGCCCGCCCTGGCCGGCAGTGGCGTGAGCCGGTGGCCTTTGGCGCCGCGGTTACCCGGCTGCTCGCCGCCCGCGGTTGGCGGGACCAGGCTGCGGACGCGAGTGTGCTCAGTCGATGGGACGTCATCGTCGGGCCGGACATCGCCGAGCACTGCACTCCGGCGTCCCTGCGCGACGGCCACCTCGAGCTCGTCGCCGAGTCGACGGCGTGGGCCACCCAGATGCGGATGCTGTCCACGCAGATCCTCGCGACCCTGCGGCGGGAACTGGGCCCGCAGGTCGTCCAGCGGATCACCGTGCGTGGCCCGACGGCTCCGTCCTGGAAGCACGGCCCGATCCGTACCTCCGGCCGCGGCCCTCGTGACACCTACGGCTGATCCACCCCCGCGCAGTCCACGTATGATCCGCCGGGCCCGATGATCTCGCACGGCTCGTCTCGTGACGGCGTGGAAGGCCGCGATGCGCCGGTCGGGTAGGGGGGTTCACCATCCCCCCGCTCGCGGCGCTGTGTCTGCGTGAGGGGTCGCCCTGCGTCCGCTATGACGGGTTGCCAGGTAGACTGGTGGATACTTCCGTCCAGAGCGAGGGGACCCACCGCGTGGCCTACGACGCTAGTTCGATCAAGGTTCTCGAAGGCCTCGACGCGGTCCGTAAGCGTCCGGGTATGTACATCGGCTCCACGGGGGAGCGCGGGCTCCACCATCTCGTCTACGAGGTGGTGGACAACGCGGTGGACGAGGCGCTCGCCGGGTACTGCGACACGATCTCCGTGACTCTGCTCGCCGACGGTGGCGTGCGCGTCATCGACAACGGTCGGGGCATTCCCGTCGGCATGCACCCGGTGAAGAAGGTGCCGACGGTCGAGCTGGTGCTCACCACCCTGCACGCGGGCGGCAAGTTCGACGGGAAGTCGTACGCGGTTTCCGGCGGCCTGCACGGCGTCGGCGTCAGCGTTGTGAACGCCCTGTCCACCCGGCTCGACGTGGAGATCCAGGTGGAGGGCCACGTCTGGTTCCAGCCGTATGTGGCCAGCCGCCCGGCGAAGCCGCTGGTGAAGACCGGTCCGTCGAAGAAGACCGGCACCTCGGTCACGTTCTGGGCGGACCCCGAGATCTTCGAGACCACCGAGTACAAGTACGAGACGCTTACCCGGCGCCTACAGGAGATGGCCTTCCTCAACAAAGGCCTGTCGATCACGCTGGCGGACGAGCGTGGCGAGGAGCGGGTCGAGGTCACCTACCAGTACGACAACGGCCTGGTCGACTTCGTCGCGCACCTGAACGCCACCAAGGACACCATCCACCGCAGCGTGATCTCGCTGGAGTCGAAGGGCACCGGCATCGAGGCCGAGCTCGCCATGCAGTGGAACGGCGGCTACTCGGAGTCGGTCTACACCTTCGCCAACGCGATCAACACGCATGAGGGCGGCACCCACGAGGAGGGCTTCCGTGCGGCGCTCACCAGCGCCGTCAACGCCTACGCCAAGGACCAGAACCTGCTCAAGCCGGTCAAGGCGGGCGCCCGCGGCGGCGACGAGCGGCTCTCCGGCGACGACATCCGTGAGGGCCTGACCGCGATCATCTCGGTGAAGCTCACCCAGCCCCAGTTCGAGGGTCAGACGAAGACCAAGCTCGGCAACACCGAGGCGAAGAAGTTCGTCCAGGAGATGTGCTACTCCGCGCTCAAGGACTGGTTCGAGGTCAACCGGACCGAGGCCCGGGCGATCGTCAGCAAGGCACTGGACGCGCAGCGGGCCCGCATCGCCGCCCGCCAGGCCCGTGACCTGACCCGGCGCAAGGGCCTGCTCGGCGGCACGGGGCTGCCCGGCAAGCTCTCCGACTGCCAGTACACCGACCCGGAGCGCTGCGAGCTGTACATCGTCGAGGGTGACTCGGCGGGCGGCTCGGCCAAGGGCGGGCGGGACTCGAAGTTCCAGGCCATCCTTCCGCTGCGCGGGAAGATCCTCAACGTCGAGAAGGCACGCATCGACCGGGTGCTGAAGAACACCGAGGTCCAGGCGCTCATCCAGGCGCTGGGCACCGGCATCCATGATGACTTCGACATCAGCAAGCTGCGCTATCACAAGATCGTGCTGATGGCCGACGCCGACGTCGACGGCCAGCACATCCGTACCCTGCTGCTCACGCTGCTGTTCCGGTTCATGCGCCCGCTGGTGGAAGCGGGGCACGTCTTCCTCGCCCAGCCGCCGCTCTACAAGATCAAATGGGGGCGGGAGGACTGGGAGTACGCCTACTCCGACCGCGAGCGCGACGGCCTGCTCCAGCAGGGGGTGGAGTCCGGGCGCAAGCTGCCCAAGGACGCCATCCAGCGGTTCAAGGGCCTCGGCGAGATGAACGCGACCGAGCTGTGGGACACCACCATGGACCCGGACCGACGCATCCTGTTGCAGATCACCCTGGACGACGCGGCCGTCGCCGACGAGCTGTTCTCGGTGCTCATGGGTGAGGATGTCGACGCCCGTCGCAGCTTCATCCAGCGCAACGCCAAGGACGTGCGTTTCCTGGACATCTAGCCGCCCGGCTCGCCCGCGAGCCCGCCGCGGCTCGTCCGCGAGCACCCTGACGACTGATCCCTCTTGCCCTGGAAGGACCCCGTGGTCGACGTCCTACCGCCGCCCCCCGGCGACCGCATCGAACCCATCGGCATCGAAGTCGAGATGCAGCGGTCGTATCTCGACTACGCCATGTCGGTCATCGTCGGGCGCGCGCTGCCCGAGATCCGGGACGGGCTCAAGCCCGTCCACCGCCGGGTCCTGTACGCCATGTACGACGGTGGTTACCGCCCCGACCGCGGGTACTTCAAGTGCTCCCGCGTCGTCGGGGACGTCATGGGTAACTACCACCCCCATGGTGACTCGGCGATCTACGACACGCTCGTCCGGCTCGCGCAGAGCTGGTCGCTGCGCTACCCGCTGGTCGACGGTAACGGCAACTTCGGCTCCCCCGGCAACGACCCGCCCGCGGCCATGCGGTACACCGAGGCTCGCATGGCCGCGTTGGCCATGGAGATGCTGCGCGACATCGACCAGGAGACCGTCGACTTCGCGCCCAACTACGACGGCCGTTCCCAGGAACCGCTGGTGCTGCCCAGCCGCTTCCCGAACCTGCTGGTCAACGGCGCGGGCGGCATCGCGGTCGGGATGGCGACGAACATCCCGCCGCACAACCTGCGCGAGGTCGCCAGCGGCGTGCGGTGGGCGCTCGACCACCCGGACGCCAGTGACGAAGAGCTGCTCGAGGCGCTCATCGGCCTGATCAAGGGCCCGGACTTCCCCACCCACGGTCTCGTCGTCGGGCGCAGCGGCATCGAGGATGCCTACCGCACCGGCCGCGGCAGCATCCGGATGCGTGCCGTGGTCAACGTCGAGGAGAACAAGGGCCGCACCCAGCTCGTCGTCACCGAGCTGCCCTATCAGGTCAACCCGGACAACCTCGCCGAGAAGATCGCCGAGCTGGTCCGCGACAACAAGGTCACCGGCATCGCGGACGTCCGGGACGAGACCTCGGCCCGCATCGGCCAGCGGCTGGTCATCGACCTCAAGCGGGACGCCGTCGCCAAGGTCGTGCTGAACAACCTGTACAAGCACACCCAGCTGCAGGACACCTTCGGCGTCAACATGCTGGCGATCGTCGACGGGGTGCCGCGCACGCTGCGCCTGGACCAGATGGTCCGCTACTACGTCGAACACCAGGTGGACGTCATCGTCCGCCGCACCCGCTACCAGCTGCGCAAGGCCCGCGAGCGGCTGCACGTCCTCGACGGTCTGCTCATCGCGCTCGATCATCTGGACGAGGTCATCGCCCTCATCCGCAACGCGGAGTCGGCGGATGCCGCCCGCGGACAGCTGATGGAGCGCTTCACGCTCTCCGAGATCCAGGCCACCGCGATCCTGGACATGCAGCTGCGCCGCCTGGCCGCCCTCGAACGGCAACGGATCATCGACGAGGCCGCGGAGCTGCGGGCTCGGATCTCCGAGCTCGAGGCGATCCTGGCCTCCACGGCCCGGCAGCGGGAGATCATCGGCGAGGAGCTCGCCGAGATCGTCGAGAAGTTCGGCGACGAGCGACGCACCCGGCTGGTGCCCTTCGAAGGCGACATGTCCATCGAGGACCTCATCGCCCGCGAGGACATCGTCGTCACCGTCACCCGCGGCGGCTACGCCAAGCGCACCAAGACCGACCTGTACCGCTCGCAGCGCCGTGGCGGCAAGGGCGTGCAGGGCGCCGCCCTGCGCGAGGACGACATCGTCGAGCACTTCTTCGTCACCACCACCCACCACTGGCTGCTGTTCTTCACGAACAAGGGACGGGTGTACCGGGCGAAGGCACACGAGCTGCCCGAGCAGGCCCGTTCGGCCAAGGGGCAGCACGTCGCGAACATCCTCGCCTTCGGCCAGGACGAGCGGATCGCCGAGGTCATGGCGATCGAGGACTACGACGCCGCGCCGTACCTGGTGCTCGCCACCAAACGCGGCCTGTGCAAGAAGACCTCGCTGCGCGACTTCGACTCCAACCGGTCCGGCGGCCTGGTCGCCATCAACCTGCGCGACGACGACGAGTTGATCTCCGCCCGTCTGGTCGCCCCCGGCGACGATCTGCTGCTGGTCAGCCGCAACGCCCAGTCGATCCGCTTCCACGCCGACGACGAACAGCTGCGGCCCATGGGCCGGGCCACCTCCGGCGTGATCGGCATGCGCTTCGACGCCGAGGACGAGCTGCTGTCCATGGATGTCGTCGTTCCCGGCACCACCGCCGACCTGCTGGTGGCCACCTCCGGCGGCTACGCCAAGCGGACGCCGCTGGCCGAGTACCCGGTGCAGGGCCGCGGCGGCAAGGGCGTGCTCACCGCTAAGATCGTCTCAACCCGTGGCGGCCTGGTCGGCGCGCTGGTCGTCGAACCGGACGACCAGCTCTACGCGATCGCGTCCAACGGGGGTGTGTTGCGCACCGTCGCCCAGGACGTCCGGCGGGCGCAGCGGCAGACCATGGGCGTGCGCCTCATCGATCTGGAATCCGGTGTGCAGGTCGTCGGGGTGGCACGTAATGCTGAAGTGGAGGACACCGACACCAGCGACGGTTCCCTGGCCCAGGACGGCTGAGGCCCACAAGTCCCGGACCGTGGAGATCGGCGCCGGGTGACGGCGGTCCGCGTCGGGATGCCGGCCCCGTCACCTCGGGGATGTGGTGTCGCGATGATGCGGTCCAGCGGGCATGGGCCGCGCATGAGCGGCGTGCGTTGCCCAGAAGCGAACCGGGAGTGGGTCCGTGAGCGACAGTCAGGACGACCGGCCTGCCCGGCCGGCAGCCCAGCACGGCACTGTTCCTGCCACTGAGACAGGGACACAGCCACCGCAGCGCTCCCGCCGGGCGGCAGGCGGCGAGCCCCGCGATGGCGCGGATGGCGCGGATAGCGCCGGACCGGCCGGCGTCGGGCCTCGTCCGGCCGGCTCCAGCGGTACCGGACCTCGTCGGGCCGGTGATGACGAGACGATGCTGATGCCCGTCAGCAGGGGCTCCGGGACGTCCCCGGCGGTACCGGCGGACGGCTCCGACGGCACGGAGGGCTCGCATCGTCCCGGCAGCTCGGGGGCAGCGCAACCGGGTGGGTCCGGGGCTGTCCGCAACCCGGAGGCATTCAGCGCAAGCCCGTTCTTCCAGCGTCCGGGCCGGACGGCGGCAGACGACCCGGGCCCGGACGATCCGGAGGATCGATCCGTTCCGAGTGGTCAGGCCGGTCGACGACGGGACGCTCCCGGCGGTGCGGCCGGAGCTGAAGCCGCGGCCGGAACCGCGGCTGGAGCCGCAGCCGGGGCGCAGCGGGCCAAGGGTAGCGATCGGTCCTTGGGGAAGGACCGGGACACACGATCAGGCATGGCCGAGGGGGACGGCGAGGCTACGATGGTGGACGGGAGTTCCAGCGGATCGAGCGGATCCGGCAACTCGGGAAACCAGGGCGGTTCGCGGACGGGCGGTTCACGCGGTGACGAGCCGCGGACGGCCAAGGCTGCCTCGTCATGGACCCCGCCCGGGGTGTCGCCGCCGTCCTCGTCTTCGGCCTCCCCCTCGAGCGGCACGACGGACGGGGGTCCGGCGGGGTCCAGCCGTGCCTCGTCCTTCCCCGATCCCTCCGTATCGGGATCCCCGAACTCGGGGCCGCAGCGCTCGGCGCCGACGTCGGCTACCCGCAAACTCGATGCCGCCGCCGTATCGTCGCCGACGAAGCCCTTCGGAACAGCGTCCTCCGGGATCGACCGATCCGCCGCGGGCCTGCCCAGCGCCCGCACCGAGCCCCCGGCCGAGCGGACCAGGGACCGGGACGGTGACACCATGTCCCTGGTCCGTCCGCCCTCCACGACGAGGAGTCGTACGACGAAGCCCGACAGCACGCGCGGCACACCGTCGCGGGGGGCCGCCCCCGATGGGGCCCGGCCGGTCTCGCCAGCGCGAGGGCGCCCAGCGACGTCGGCTGCGACGACCGCATACGACCGGCCGATCAGCGCCCCGGCATCGGCAGGCACCTCGACGTCCGGTGCCCCATCCGGCTCCGGCACGGCCTCCGGCGCCGGCCCTGGCGTCGGTACCGCGTCCGCTTCCGGTCGCGGTAGCAGCGCCGCCACCGCCGGCCCCGGCAGTCCGATGACCACCACGTCCCCGGACGCCTTGGCCCACCCGTTCGACACCGACCCCGACGACCACCGATCTGCCACGGCGACGCGCTCAGGCGGCTCCGGCGCAGGCCGGCCCGGTTCCGGCGGAGCCCGCCCACCGGGGGCCGGCCGGCGGGCGAAGCTACGGCTGACCAAGGTCAACCCAATCACGGTGACCCGCCTGAGCTTCGCCTTCTCGCTGTGCGTCTTCGTCGTCCTGTTGGTCGCCGTCGCTGTGCTCTGGTTCGTCCTGAACTCGATCGGCGTGTTCGACAGCGTCAGCGAGGCGGCGGACACCCTGACCGACAGCAGCGCCCACGATGTGCGCGGCTGGCTGTCCTTCGGCCGGGCCATGGAGATCAGCCTGCTCATCGGCGCGATCAATGTGATCCTCATGACCGCGCTGACCACCCTCGGTGCCCTGCTCTACAACCTCTGCGCCGAGATGATCGGGGGCATCGAGATCACCCTGAGCGACCAATAGCGCAAACGGGGCGGCGCCGGCACCCACGCCGGCACCGCCATCCTGTATGGTTGCAGTCGTTGCCCGGACCTATAGCTCAGTCGGTTAGAGCGCTTCCCTGATAAGGAAGAGGCCGGTGGTTCAAGTCCACCTAGGTCCACGCGCTGGATTCCGCTGTTCGTCGCCCTTTGGGCGCCTTCCCGGCAGCCGCGATGCTGGTCGGGGGGACGACCCCCCGAGCCCCCGGATGTGGCGTGGCAGCCTCCTAAGATCGTTATGGGGCTGGCGGTGTGGCCAAAGCGGTCAGGCGTCCTCGTCAGTGAGGCCGGCCGCGTCGTCCGCCTTCTCGTCGTAAACCATCGCCGTACGACATCAGACGATCGCTCTCAAGTAACAAACACGGGAGCCGCTGGCCAGCGGCCACCGGCCGGACGCCTGTAGCCAACGGTGTAGCCAAGCCGGCGGACGTCCACAGACAGGAGCGGCCGGCCGCAGAACCAGCACCAAGATCCTTTGGTGAAAGCTACCCTCTGTAGTCGTGAGATCGTGGGAAAGATCCAAGTAGGTCGCTGTGGGCAGGTTTGTGTCCGATTTGCCCCCCACGACGACCTGCGAAGCCGGATCTTGCCTGACGGGCCATCGCACGGCGTAGCAAGGGTGGGATTTGGGTCCATCCGCGGCGGCTTGGGCGCGCTGAATGTGCTTGGGTCGTCGGGCGGGTCGCACTCTTGCGGTGGATGGCTGGATAGCTGCGGGCATTCGGTGGCTCGGTCAGTGGCTGCGAAGATCTCTGGAGAACCGACTGGAATCGGACAGAACGGCCCGGCGGGGCAGCGGGCTGTCGACCAGGAGGTCGTATCGGCGTCGTGGTGTACCGGCCTCGGCGGCGGTGCCATCTCTGTCGGCGTCACAAGGGTTGTCATGCGTATTGACTTCTTCGGAGGTCATCGGGGGAATTCGACGGAAGCGGTCCCCGTAAGGGCGTGGACCGGGTCCTTCTGGAGCGGCAGATAGCGGCGCGTCCTGCGGTCTGGGTTCTATTCCTGCTGGCCGGGCCGCCTGCCGGGGAGTGATGGTGGGGGGCTGTTCCCAAGGGGGTGTCAGAACGATCCAACCGGCTCGGGTGAGATACGCCAGATCGGCCAGGACGGGGTAGAGCCCACGACCCACGGCGAAAGCGAGGTCGCGGCTGGTCCGACGCGTGTTCACTCGGGCGAGCAGGGTGATATGGGCTGCCGCCGACGGCATCTGGCCGGGTTCGGGCGCGGGCCGCGGGCGGGTCTGTGCGGTCAGGCCCAGGTCGGCGCGCCACCGGTCGGCGGCGGCCAGCAGCCGACGCGTCTCCCGCACGGCCCAGCCGACCTCGATCGCCGGCTGCGCGGGCAGCAACGGTGGTGCGGGCAGCTCGGACAGACGACCCGCCGGGACCCGGGCGATCTCGACGGGTGCCGGTCCGGCCAGGGCGAACAGCGCGTCCATCACCGCGGTGCGGGCGAGGACCTGCACCCCGGCACGCCCCATCAGACCACGTTCGACCAGCACATCCGGCAGTCGGCCAGCGGGCGCCGCGGCGGCGTGGGCGGCCGTCCACGCCCGTTCGGTCACCCGGCCGGAGCGCAGCAGCAGGGTCTGCGGGCCGGGCGCGGCGGACGTGACGGCTTCGATGATCAGTCCATCTTGGAGGGTCACCCGTCCGGGTGCCTCTCCGCGAACCCGCAGGCTGCCGGTGAAGGCGACGTCGGCACACGCGACCAGTTCGGCCAACAGACCGTCCGCGCCGGACGGTCCGACGGCATCGCCAGGTTCGAGCGCGTCGTTCGAGTCGGAGCCGTCGTTCGAGTCGGAGCCGATGCCCGATCCCGCGGCCATGGTCGTCATGCCGGTGCTGATGTTCGGGATGGACGAGAGGTGGCTGACCTCTGCTCGAGGGGGCTCGTCGGTCGAGGCGATACGGCCCCGCATGATGTCCGTCTCATTGGCCATGGTGATATCCCCGGTGTCACAGTTCGTATCGGCAAAGGTATGGTCGCTCTGTCCACACGATATGCCGGCGGTCTGGGTCGGATTATCGGGAGCCTGGCGACGGAACTGCGCCATCCGGTCATCGGGTTGAGGAGAGCAGCATGGACATCGAGACCGCCCTCAAAGAAGCAATGCGGGTCGACGGCGCGATCGGTGTCTCACTCGTCGACGGTGAGAGCGGAATGATGCTTGGTTCCGGCGGCGGAGGTCGGGAATTCGACCTGGAGGTGGCATCGGCGGGCAACACCGAGCTGGTGCGGGCAAAAATCCGCACCCTCGATGTGCTGGGAATCAAGGAGGGGATTGAGGATATTCTCATCACCCTCGACCGGCAGTATCACCTCATCCGGCTGCTGGATCAGGCCGAAGGCACGCTTTTCCTCTACCTGGTACTGGATCGGTCGCGGGCGAACCTCGCGCTAGCCCGGCACAGCCTGCGACTCGTCGCCCGCGCACTTGACCTGTGAGCGATCCCGCCCATCTGGGCGGTTTGGCAATACCTGGTCAGCCATGGCGCGTGATCAGTTGTCGATCTACCCGACGGTTGCGGTATGCCTGGGCGTACCCGGTTATCCACAGGACCTGGCCGGGTGCATGGAAGGAGCCTCGATGGCCACCAGCACGATCTCCGATTCGGTATTGGCCGAGCTACGCAGCCTGCGCGAGCATGTCTGCGGCGTGACCGGAACCGTCGTGGCGGCTGCCGACGGCCTGCTGTTCTGCACGGACACGGAGGGGGTGCGGGCGGAAGTGGTCGCCGCGATGGCGGCCGCCGCACTGGGCCTCGGCCGGTCGACCAGCCAGGAGGTCGGGCTGGGCTCGCTACGCGAGGTGGTCGTTCGCTGCGAGGGCGGCCACGTCGTCGTCTACGCCGTCGGCATGACCAGACTGCTGGTCGTCCTCGGCGACGAGGGTCTGGACCTCGAGCGTCTGCATCTGTGTTCGCGGGAGGCTGTGAACCGCATCGGCGAGGTTTTCGCGGCCTGAGTTCCTCGCGGATGTCCTGGTGGGCTGGCTGCGCGCCGCGTGGCACCGCCAGCGCGGCTCGGCGCCACCAGCATCGTTGACGCTGTCGGGTGCGTACCCGAGGGGCAGGGCCGGGCTCGGCGCGGATGGTCGGAGTCGGGCCCGCGGATGGGCACCGTGGCGAGCCTGTGGATAACTCCGGCTGGTCTGCGGATATGCGCTGGTGGGGACGGTGGGGGACGAGGCCATTCCCGAATCGGGGTGGCCGTGTCTGACCTGTTCGGGCGATGCGGCGGACCGGATCGTGTGATCGAATGAGCCGGTGATGGCGTGTTCGTTGTGCGACCATGAGTGGTCACATCATCATGGATCGGGAAGTTTGTCGCCTTGGGTGACATGCACATTTGGCTCAGTGAGCTGTCCCTGTCGGCGCACCGTCGAGGAAGCCCACGCCGAGATGGTGCAGGCGGCGGGCACGGAACAGGCGGCGGGCACGGGGCATTCGGTGGGCGGCGGGGAGTCCGCGGGGGCGGAGGCGGTTGGCGGAGTGGAGCAGACCGCCGGCGTCCGGCAGGCCGGTGGCACAGCACGGATGGGTGCGGTGCCCGCGATGTGTGCCACCTGTGGGCAGCGTCCCGCCGAGGACACCCAGTGCCGGCCTTGCCGCGAGGATAGGCAGCAACGCGCGGAGCAGGAGTTCGCGGCGTGGTGGGAACAGGTGCGGCGCGGCCGACGTACCGATCACGGGCCGTCGCACCTGCCGTCCGGCGTTCTGCCAAGCTCATAGCACTGCACGGCGAAGGATCGATCGGTGGCGGCCCGAACTGACCGCCACGCGGGCGGCCGGGCCGGCTCGGTGCTGGTGGTGTCGACCGTCGGCGCGGACCGCCGGTCGGATGAAAGGAGAAGCTCGCCATGGCCTCGCGCACCGGACGGACGAACGCGCTGAACGAGCAGCGTGACCTGCGGGTCCGAGTGATGGGAGAGCCGGTGGACAGCTATCCGGCGTACGCGCCTCAGGCGGCGCGGGGAAACGTCCGGCGGATCACTGTCGTCGGCGAACCGATCCTGCACCGCCCTTGCCGCCCGGTCACCGAGTTCGCCACCCCCGAGCTCGCCTCGCTCATCGACGACATGTTCGCCTCCATGTACGTCGCCGAGGGCGTGGGGCTGGCCGCGAACCAGATCGACGTGGATGCCGCCCTGTTCGTCTACGACTGCACGGACGACGACGGTGTCCGCCATGTGGGCCACATCGCCAACCCCGTCCTGGAGGAGCCCGACCCCGCGCAGCGGCGCTTGGACAAGGGCGACGAGGGCTGTCTGTCGGTGCCAGGTGCCACCATGGAGGTCGCCCGGCTGGAACGCGCCGCCGTGCGCGGCCAGGACCAGAACGGCGCGCCGCTGCGGCTGGAGGGCACCGGCTACTTCGCCCGCTGCCTGCAGCACGAGACCGACCATCTCGGCGGCAACCTCTACATCGACCGGCTGTCCAGCCGGGGCCGGCGCAAGGCACTCAAGGAGATGGAGGAGCGCCAGGAGGAGGTTTTCGCCCGCCGCGCCGAGCTTGGGGCGGCCCGCCAGTCAGCCGGCTAGGTTGGAACCGTCGCCCCTGCCGGGCTCGGCAGGCCGGGCGACGGATGGTGTTCCGGGCGGCGGGCAGTCGGGGAAGGCGGCCCTGTCCTGAGCGGCGGTCCCACTCCGGGTGGCGGTCCTGGCCCGGGTGGTAGTGGCGGGCGGATGCGCGGATGATGCGCGGGCGACGAAGGGGAGTGTGCCGTGGACGCGGCGTTGCGGGAGCTGGCCGAGGCGGCAACGGGGTTCATGCCTCCCGACGAAGGGGCGAGCTTGTACAAGGCCGCCGCCGGAGTACCGGCCGGTGGCCTGATCCTCGAGGTCGGCACCTACTGCGGCAAGTCCACCCTGTACCTGGCGGCGGGCGCGCGGACCGCCAGTGCCAGGGTGGTCACCGTTGACCATCATCGGGGCTCGGAGGAGAACCAGCCGGGTTGGGAGTACCACGACAGCTCGCTGGTCGACCCCCGCACCGGCCGGATGGACACCTTGCCGTACCTGCGCCGGACCCTGGAGAACGCCCACGTCGAAGACGTCGTGACGGCGGTCATCGGCCGTTCCGAGCAGGTCGGACGGTGGTGGACCACGCCGGTCGGGCTGCTGTTCCTCGACGGCGGGCACACCGAGGCGCAGGCCCAGGCCGACTACGAGGCGTGGGCCGGGCATGTCGCCCCCGGCGGGGCGCTGCTCATCCACGATGTGTTCCCCGACCCGGCCGACGGCGGCCAGGCCCCGTACCACGTGTTGCTACGCGCCCTGGACGAGGGATTTCGGGAGGAGTCGGTGACCGGCTCGTTGCGGGTGCTACGCCGCGTCGACTGACGGGCAGCCGCACGCCCCGACGAGCCCCAGAGCCGGCAGGTCGGTTGCCAGCAGGCCGGCCGCGGACAGCTCGCCTGTGGACAGCTCGCCCGTGGACAGAGCGTCCGATGCGTGGCCGGCCCCGGACAGGCCGGCCGCGGCGGCCAGATCGGCCGTGGCCACGGCGGGTGACGTCGGCAGGGAGAGGGCCATCGACAGGTCGTCACCGCGGAACAGCCGGTCCGTGACCCCGCCGGCCAGTGCGTCGACCGCGAGGATCACCGCCGCCCCGGTCCAGGTGGACTGCTCCACCGGCCAGAACACCTGGTCGGCGAACTGCCAGCCCGTCCAGTACCCGCCGCCCTCATGGCGCAGCCGCTGCATGTCGGCGACCAGCCGGGTCGCCGCCTCCGTCTCGCCCACCATATGCAGGGCGATCGCCAGCTCGCAGGTCTCGGCGCCGGTCACCCAGGGTTCGTCGGACACGCACCGTGCACCGAGGCCGTCGACGACGAAGGTCTCCCAGCGGGAGGCAAGGCGGGCTCGACCGGTGGAGCCGCGCAGCGCCCCACCGAGGACCGGGTAGTACCAGTCCATCGACCAGCGGTCCTTCGACACGAAGTACTCGGGATGGGCGACCAGGGCATGGTGCAGAGCGCCGACGGCCCGTGCCCACCGCGGCACCACTGTGCTGGCGAGCGCGCCGTCGGCCAGGGTGCTGTCGACGACCGCGGCCAGCGCGATCCCGCACCGCAGGCTGTGCAGGGTGCTGGCGCAGCCGGTGACCAGTGCCTCGGGGTAGTGGGCACCGTCGGTGGATCGTGCCCACCAGACCTGGCCGCTCGGCGCCTGCAGATTCACGACGAAGTCGAGGGCGCGACGCACCACCGGCCAGATCTCGGCGAGGAAGACCTCGTCACGGTAGATCATCCAGCGGTGCAGAGCGGCCGCGGCGACATAGGCGCACTGGTTGCTGTCGACGAAGTCCTCGCGGACGGCACCGCCGATGTAGCTCGTCGCCCAGGACCCGTCGGCTCGCTGGTTGCGGCGCAGCCAGCCCCAGGCGGCGTCGGCGGCATCGACCTGACCGTGCAGGTCGAGCGCCATCGCACACTCCAGATGATCCCAGGCGTCGGTGTGCCCGCCCGGGTACCAGGGGATCGCGCCATCCGGTTCCTGGACCGCGGCGATCGCCTTCGCGGTCGCGGTGAGCGCCTCGGAATCCAGCACCGGAGCAGGCTCAACGGGCCGCACGGGTCGCCTCCTGTGTCGATGAGGTCGGGGGGTGGCTCGGCGGGGCCAGGGGCTTGCGCAGGTACAGCACCACGCTCTTGCCGAGCACCGGGTTGAGGGCCCGCTCGGCGACCCGCGTGACGCGAGGGCTGCGCATCATGTCCCACACCAGCAGCCGGTGGTACAGCCGCGTCGCCGGATGGTCGTCGTTGTGGACACCGACGAGACAACGCAGCCACCAGTACGGCGAGTGCAACGCGTGGGCGAAGTGCGTGTCGACGGGTTCCAGCCCGACAGCCGTCAGCCGCTCCCGCAGTTCGGCCTGCCGATAGATACGCACGTGCCCGCCAGGCACCGAGTGGTACGCCGACGACAGGCTCCAGCACACCTGCTCGGGGAGCCGGTTGGGCACGGTGACGGCGATCCAGCCACCCGGTCGCACGACCCGGGCGATCTCGGCCATCGCCGCCGTGTCGGCTGGCAGATGCTCGAGGATCTCCGCGGCGATGACCCGGTCGAAGGTGTCGTCCGCGAACGGCAGGGCCAGTGCGTCCCCGCGTACCGCGGCGGAGCGTCCCGACGGGGGAGCATCACCCTCCAGTGCCAAGGCGCCGAGCATCGCGCGGACGGCGCTCACGTCGGTGAACGAGTAGTCGAGCGCGACCACCTCAGCGCCGCGCCGGAACGCCTCGAAGGTGTGCCGCCCCCCGCCACAGCCGAGGTCGAGCAGCCGGCAGCCCTCGGGCACGGGAAAACGATCGAAGTCAACGGTAAGCATGGCGGCCGGTCAGCCGGTCGGAGTGGACGAGCCGGGCAGCGCCGCCGTCGACGGGGTGGCGCCCGTGGGCACTGTCGTGGTGGGCACCGCGGTGGTGATGGCGATCGGCGGCCCACCGGTGGGCACCGTGGGCCCTGTGGACACCGTGGAGTTTCCACCGGTGGTCACCGTGGCTGCACTGGACACCGTCGCGGTCCCACCGGTGGTCACCGCGACTCCGGTGGTCACCGGGGTCGCGGACGCTGACACCTTGGTGGGCAGCGTGGCGCCGGTGGACGGCTGGGGGACCCACGACCAGACGGCACCGGGGTACGGGGTGCTGGGCGTTCCCCCGACCGACGCGATCCGATCGGCATACCAGGCCGCCGTCGCGGCACTCGCCGCTCGCCAGGAGAACCGTTCCTCCACGCGGCGGCGCCCGGCGGCACCCATCCGGGCCCGCAGGGCCGGGTCGTCGAGCAGGCGGCGGATCGCCTTGGCCAGCGCCACCGGGTCGCCCGGCGGGACGAGCAGCGCCGCCTCGCCGTCCGGGCCGGCGACCTCGGGCAGCGCGCCGGCGGTCGTGGCGACCAGCGGGATCCCGCAGGACAGCTCCTCGACCGCCGGCAGGCTGAACCCCTCGTACAGCGACGGGACGACCGCGACCTCGGCGGAGCGCAGCAGGTCGACGAGCTCCGGCTCCGGCACTCCGGAGCGGAACGTCACCGCGTCCACGAGACCCAGTTCGGTCACCTGGCGCTGGGCCTGGCCACCCTCGCGGACCTTCCCGACGCAGACCAGATGGGCGCCGGGCCGCTCGCGGCGTAGCGCGGCGAGCGCTTCCAGCAGCACGCCCAGCCCCTTGAGCGGGACGTCGGCGCTGGTCACCACCACGATTCGCCCGGGGACCGGGACCCTGCCCGCGGGCGCGGGGGTGAAGATGTCGGCGTCCACCCCCAGGGGCACCGTGTGCATGGACTCCGAGGGCAGGCCCATGTCGGCGATGATTCCGCGCCGTGAGCTCTCCGACGGGATGATGATCCCGTCCAGGGTGCGTGCCACCCGGGCCTGCATCGGCAGGAACGAGTACCAGCGCCGCAGGCCGATCCGGGCCCGCAGGCCGGACGTGGCGTCCAGGCTGAGCCGACGGTCCACCGTGATCGGATGGTGCACGGTGCTCACCACGGGGATCCGGTACGGGCGCAGCGCGGCCCGCAGGGCCACAAGGCCGTAGCCGAGTCCCTGGTTGTCATGCACGATGTCGAACGGTGGCCGTCCACCCGCCGCCCGGGGCCGCAGCGCCTGATAGGCCCGCAGGCTGAACGACAGGGGCTCGGAGAACTGCCCGGTGCGCATCATCCCGAACTCGACGAGATCGGGCACGGAGCGCAGCTCCGACGGTTTCGCCCAGCGGAACGGCTCCGCATCGCCGTAGAGGTCGAGGCTGGGCAGCTCGGTCAGCCCGACACCAGGGTCGAGCACCGGGTATGGCGGTCCGCTGACCACCTGCACGTGATGGCCGAGGGCGACCAGTTCGCGGGACAGATGTCGGACGTACACCCCCTGTCCACCGCAGGTGGGCAGGCTCCGGTACGACAACAACGCGATCCGCAAGTGTGCACCCTCCGTCCGTTCGGGCCATGTCCTGGTCCCTCGACGTTGAGGGGGTCTTGCCTGTGTGACACTAGGACATTCCTGGTTGATCTTCACGCGAATCGCGTAGCGGCAGATTTGCCACGCTGTGTTAATAGGTAGCGACACACCTAAGATCGGTGGGTATTTGTTGGGCCGGTGGGCCGGTCTGTCGCGGCCCACCGGCCCACCGGCCCACTGAGCCCAGTGGGCCCAGGCCGAGCGTCCGCGCCGAGGTCGATCCAGGCCCGACCCTCGGCCACGCGGACCATCCGCGGCGCGCCGCCGGGTTATCCACAGGTCGCCCGGCCTCGAGGCTCAGTCCTCGACGAGGACGACTTCGGAAGGCACGTTTCCCCTGGTCGCGCGGGAGTACGGGCACATCTCGTGCGCGGCCGCGAGCAGCTCCTGTGCGGTGGCGCGCTCGACGCCCGGAATCTGCGCCTCGATCCGCGTGCTCAGGCCGAAGCCGCCGGCATCGTCCGCGCCGATCGAGACGGTCACCGACACGGCGGAATCCTTGACGTCGATCTTCTTGCCTCGCGCGACGGCCCTCAGTGCGCTGTGGAAACATGCGGCGTAACCGGTCGCGAACAGCTGCTCGGGGTTCGTGCCCGGACCGTCATCGCCGCCCATCCCCTTCGGTACGGACAGCTGCAGGTCGAGCCGGTTGTCGCTGGACGCCACCCGTCCCTCGCGGCCGCCCCAGGCGGTCGAGGTCGCCGAGTAGAGCGTGCTGGTCATGCCGCCTCCGAAGTGTGCCTCGTGGTGCCTCGTGGTGCCGTGCGCCGTGGTGATCAGGCGGCGCATAACCGTGGCCGGATCACCGGATCACCGGCCGGGGCCGGCCAACCGAGCCACTTTAGGACACCATGGCGGTACCCTAAAGTGGGGTCGTCCACACATGCCGGTCGCGGATCGGCCTTCGCCACCCGGCCTTCGCCACCCGGCCTTCCCCGTGTTGGCGACCTGGCCCCGGCCACGTCGCCTAGCCTTGGTCACACGGAGACGGGCCACCTGGAGAAGGGCGGCATGGAGAAGGACGACCTGGCTATGGACCACTTGGCGATCGGCGACTCGAAGCCCGGCGACCTGGGGAGGGTCGCTGCGGAGAAGGACGCCGTGGACGAGACCACGGTCACACCCGCCCGGCCAAGGCGGGGACGACCTCGGGACGCGACCATCGACACCCGTGTGCTGTCCGCCGCTGTCGCGGAGCTCGCCGAGCACGGCGTCGGCGGGTTCAGCGTCAACGGTGTCGCCGCTCGTGCGGGTGTCGCGAAGCGCGGAATCTACATGCGCTGGCCCGACCGGGACGACCTGGTCCTGGCCGCGCTCGGCACCCTGGCCGCCGGCCTCGTCCCGCCCCGAACGGGTGGGTTGCGTAGCGACCTGTTGCACCTTGCGCCCTACGTGGACGCGGTGTTCACCGAGCCGCGGATGTCGATCCTCGCCCGGTGCATGGCCGAGCTGCCCCGCTTCCCGGCGATGTACGCGGCGTTCCGCCGTGAGTCGGTCGACCGCTGTGCCGCAGCCATCGAGGACGCCTTCCACGACGCCGTCGCCCGCGGCGAGGCCCGCGCCAACCTCGACACGGACCTCGCGACCGGGGCCTTCCTCGGTGCTCTGCTCGCCCGGCACGCGTTCGGTGCCCGAGAGCCGCTCGACCACGCGGCTTTCCACAGCCGCCTGGTCGACTTCTGCCTCGCCGCCGTCCGGCCCGAGCAGCCCCCCACCGCCTGAAGGAGCGGGCCACCCCCTCCCCGGACGATCGCCGTCCCTCGGTGGGCACCGTCCCCGGGCGGGCACCGTCCCTGAGTGGGCACCGTCCCTGAGCAGGCACCATCCCGCGGTGGTCACCGTCTCTGAGCAGGCACCATCCCGCGGTGGTCACCGTCCCTGAGTGGTCACCGTCCCCGCCGAGTGGTCACCGTCTCTGAGCGGGCACCATCCCGCTGTGGACACCGTCCTCTGGCGGGCACCGTCCCCGGGCGGACATCGTCCCCAGGTTGCTTCTCGTGGATCTGCGGCTCGCGACCGGGTTCACCCGGTGAATCTCACTGTCCGTGATGATTTCGGGGGTGGTGGCGTTGCTGGTACGCGGGGATGTCCCTTCTACCGGGTAATCTGTCCGGTTTGTCCCTTCGTGACCCGGTAGAAGCGACACGGAGGTTTTCCGGGGCGATCCGCCGTCACGCGTAGTGGCGAGGAGGGTGGTAGCGGGTCGGCGGTGCATCGTCCCGCCGTAGGGCCGTAGGTAGGCACCTGTGGGCACCGACGGCCATGGGGCCGCACCGATGGTCACCGTCGAACCTCGACGGGCGTTGGGGTCCCACCCATGGGCACCGATGGCGACCCAGGAATACCGGGAACCAGGTCAGCGATGCCCAGGCCGGGAAATCGTCAGCGATGTGCACAGGCTCCCTCGGCGGGCATGGGCGCCCGAAGCTGATATCCACAGGCTGGGTCGGGTCATCGTCATCGGATCGACCGATGACCGTCCAGGGAGCGCGGCGGAGGCCAGGCCCTGCGGACGGTGCCCACGGATGCGCCTGGTGGCCACCGTGACCACGATCCGGTGTTCTGGGCACGGCGAATCCGGGCCGTATCCGGCAACATCCGGCAACGGTGCCCGTCCACGAGCCGTGAGTTCCGGGTGGGACGTACCACGGTGCCCACCGGTGAAATAGGCGAGCAAGCAACGCCACGGAGGACGATGCCCATCAGGTGGTCACCGTGGCGTCTGGCGAGCGGGCCGCTGCTCGGTGCGTGGTCAGCGTGGGATATCTGGCCTCTCACCCACGTCTACCTGCATGAATGGGAGCCGTGTGGCTGTTATCCACAGCCGGATAATGCGGCCGCTGGTCGGCCGGACGAGGGTGTGGATAACGAGGGCCGACGTGCCCGAGCATCCCGGCCGCGGTGGACGAGCCACGGTGCCCCTCGACGGGCCGGCACGGTCACGGTGCCCATCTGGGCAGCGAAACCCCAGACCGACCTGGGGATGTGAACGGCGAACCGGGCTGACCAGCCGGGCTATCGCGGGTCGGTCGGAGCCGGCTGCACAGCGCAGATGTTGGTGACCGGCTGTGGATGGGACGCGAAACGGCGGGTGATCCAGGTCGTCAGGTCGCTCATGGACGCGCTGAGGATCGTGCCGTGGTCGGCCTGTGGATAACGCCGGTAGTCCACCGTCGTCCCGGCCGAGCACAGCCGTCGCACCGCGCTATCGGTGTCCTGACGGCGGATCACCGTGTCCCGGTCGCCCTGCAGGATCAGCGTTGGCGTCATCCGTCTGGTCACCTCGTCCCGCTGCCGGGCGAAGGCGGCGGCGAACTGTGGCTGGCGCAGGGGGTCCTGGGTGAAGGCGGCCCGGACGTTGACCCCGGTGCTCGCGGTCAGCAGGTCCGGGGCGCATCGGGTGCGGGCGACGGTGAGCAGATGTCGGCCCTTCGGCTTCAGATAGCGAGTGAGGTCGATGCGCGGGTCGGCGTCGGAGGCGCCGATCATCGCCAGTATGAGGTAGCCGACGCCGTCCGAACGCTGTTCCAGTCCGGCCAGCGACCTGGGTAGATCGGCCAGCGGCGCACTCGCGACCACGCCATGTATCCGCAGGTCAGGAGCGTAGGAGGCAGCCTGCGCCCCGGCGGAGAGGACAGCCTGCCCGCCCTGTGAATAACCCCAGAGCACGACGTCGCGCCCGGCACCCGCAGGCTTGATCGCGCGGACGGCCCGGGCAATGTCCAGGACGGCCCGGCCCTCTGGCCCCGCGACGTAGATGGCGTGCTCACCCGGCGTGCCCAGGCCCGCATAGTCGGTCAGGGTGACGACGTGTCCGGCGCGGACGAGGGAGAACATCCAGGCGGCTGCGGCCAGCGGTGGCTTGGCAGCCGACGGTGCGCAGGAATCCGCGACGCCGGTCGTTCCGTGGGCGAACGAGACGACGCGGCGACCACCCGTGGGCACCGTGGTGGCGGATGGGGTCCTCGGTGCCAGGACCAGTCCGGAGACCTGCACCGTCGATGCCCCGAAGGTCCGCGAGCGGTAGACGACCCGCCAGGCACGGATGCCGGCCGGAGCACCGTCAACGGGGATGTACCGGACTAGATCTCCCGGACGGCCCGACCTGGACGCGCCCTTGCCGCCGGTGGCTCGGTCGCCGGTGGCTCGGTCGCCGATGGCTCCGTCTCCGGTGGTACTGGTGCCGTCGGCATCACTGGCACCTTCGCGGGCGGAGGGGGCGCCGAGCGGCTCGCGGCCGCTGGCGGCGGTACCGCCCGCCCGCCCAGATCCGAGCAGCGGAGTCAGCCCGAGCAGCAGGACGACCAACGGCATGCGGATCACCCGACCGCGAGATTCATCGCCCGAGACCATCCGCAGTAAACGCACGTAATCAGCGTATGGTTTAGGATAGGTGACCCCAAATTGGGGTTTGATGACGGTTCGGATCCGGTGATCGGGATCCCCGATGTCCTATGATCCAGATCTCTCGGTAGTTCGGCGCGGCCGGGTGGCGACGACCCGCTCTCGGCCTCTGCCCGAGCGTCGTATCCTGGCCTCTGGCCGAGCGGCGCGGTGTGGGCAGGCCCGAGTTGCCGCGCCCGCATCCATGATCGATCTGTGTCGGCCGCCACCGGCCTGGTTCCCGTCGTTGTGGCTCCAGCGTCCGCGGATGACGTGGCCGTTCGCCGTCGGGCAGCGTCGCGCGGGTGGCTTTCTGGTGGCCGAATCTGTGGACCCTCTGTGGATCTCGGCCGGGTAGCCGTAGGCGATGGTCGTGCAGGGGCGGTGGGTGGATACCCTTACGGTGTCCGCAGGCGGGTGCGGTGCGGCAACCGGCGGTTGCCGCGGTCTGACAGTTCGTCCGTCCCGTCGTCCCAAGACTGGCGGAGGCCCGCTATCGTGACCACACTCGCGTCGAGCACACTGGCGCTCGGACCGGATGCCCTCAGTGCCGACAGCCTGGTCAAGGCGGGTCTGGTCATCGTCCTGCTGATCGTCTTCGCCGAATCCGGCCTGCTGATCGGTTTCTTTCTGCCCGGTGACTCGTTGCTGTTCACCGTCGGCATGCTGATTTCCCGGGACGAGGTCTCCACCCCGCTGCCGTTGGCAATAATCCTCATCGGACTGGCCGCGGTGGCGGGTGACCAGGTGGGATATCTCCTCGGGCGCAGGATCGGTCCGACGCTGTTCAGCCGGCCGAACTCCCGCCTGTTCAAACGGGAACATGTTGAACAGGCGAACGCCTTCTTCGCGAAGAACGGCCCGCGGTCCATCGTGCTGGCTCGATTCGTTCCGATTGTGCGGACCTTCACACCGGTCATCGCCGGGGTCAGTCGGATGAACTACCGCATATTCACGATCTACAACATCATGGGCGGGTTGCTCTGGGGCTGCGGAGTCACGCTGCTCGGGTACTTCCTGGGTTCGGTGGACTTCGTCCACGAGCACATCGAGGTGATGCTCATCCTGGTGGTCGCCGTGTCGGTGCTGCCCATGGCCATCGAGATGCTGCGCGCACGTCGTCGGCGTGGTTCTGCGACCCCCGCTGGCTCTGCGGCCCACGCTGGTTCCACGACCCCGGCTGGTTCTGGGGCCCACGCTGGCAGCGAGTCCGGGGCTGCGGCGGGGTTTCCGCCGCAGCACGGCACGGCCGGCGACGTTGCCTCCGGCGGCGCGCCATGGCCCGGCACGAACGAGGTCCTGGCGGCCGGCGACCGAGTCGGCGTCGGCGCTGCGCCGGAATCCGCCCTGGACGAGCCGCCCGCGGGGCCGCCGTTCGACCCGTCCTCCACAGTGCAGATGCGCCGTGGCGGTGGCCGGCACTCGGCGGCCCATCAGCGCTCCACGGGCCATCAGGCTCAGGGCGGCCATCAGTACGAGGGCAGTCGTCAGTACCAGGCCGACCGTCAGTACGAGGGCAGTCGTCAGCAGCAGGCCGACCACCAGTACCAGGCCGACCACCAGTACCAGGGCGACCAGGAGCGCCAGACGGCGCGGGACTGAATGCGCTGAAACGGTGTGCGCTGAAACGGTGTGCGCCCGACGCCGCGAGGGCCGGGCGCATGGGTGCGACAGGGAGGACGCGCAGACGGGGAGCGGCCTGCCAAGCGGAACGGACACCGCTGGTGGCGGAAGGCGGCTGGTGGCGGAACGCGGAAGGTCCCGGCGGGCTCCGCACCGATACGGGGGGAGTCGGTGGGACGCCCGCCGGGACTCGTCAACGGTATCGGCTCACCGTGCCACTGTCGCCCGTCCGCAGCCCGACCGGCTCATGATCAGAACAGAGAGATGCAGGTAGTGCGCGGGATTTTCGAGAATGTGACGATGGTCTCACGCTATTGAGATGACCCGAACGGAGGGTCAGGGCGCGCCGGGTTCGATCGCCGTGCGGGTCGACCCACAGCACAGGGTCGGATCACTGTGCGGTTGCGACCGCCGCACACGTGCCACGAGCGCCGCACAGGTGCCGACCGCATGGGGGGAGCGTAGAACCTCCAAGTAACGAACCTGTCTCCGCACTGTGATCCGATAGCGACTGTGATCCGATAGCGCAACGGAAGGAAGAACCATGTCCCTGCTCGAACGCGGCACCCCGCCTGACCCGTACGACGTGCTGCCCGTCCGGCCGCTGTTCACCGTCACGAGCTCCGATCTCGTCGACGGCGGCACCGTCCCGCTGGCGCAGGTGCACGACAGCGCGGGCGGGCAGAACCTCTCCCCGAGCCTCGCCTGGTCCGGTGCGCCGGCCGGGACACAGAGCTACGTCGTGACCGCCTTCGACCCGGACGCGCCGACCGGCAGCGGATTCTGGCACTGGGTTCTGGTCGATCTGCCCGCCACGGCGACCGAACTGCCGGCCGGTGCGGGCAGCGGCGACTTCCCCGGGCTGCCCGCCGGGGCGTATCACATCCGAGCGGACTGGGGGACGAAGGAGTACGGGGGCGCCGCGCCGCCGCAGGGCGACGTCCCGCACCGGTACGTGTTCACCGTGCATGCCCTCGACATCCCCAAGCTTGAGATCAACGACGAGGTCTCCGCGGCCGTCGTCGGCTTCAACCTTGTGTTTCACACCCTGGCTCGCGCGGTGCTGCGGGTGACCTACCAACACTGACCACCGCCTCCTCGGGCCGGAGACGGAGATCTCGTGCCGGGCCTCGAGCTGGCGGGTTCCCCGCGTCGGCCCGCGCACACCGGTCGGTACGCGCGGGCTTCTCGTCGGCTCTGCCTCTCGCGCCGGCGGCGGAGTGGGAGGCACAAGGGTGGGGAGGGGACAAGAGTCGTTTCGGTCGCGTTTCCGGCGCGTTCCCGCTGGAAGCGGAGGGTTGCCCCGACCCTGCCAGCCGGCAGGTGCAGGCTTGTGACCGTTTTTCCTGGCATACCTCTGCCGCGTGGGGGGAGTCTGGAACCGACTCACGGTCGGGAGGAACTGCATGGGCGACGGCAGACAACGTAACGATCTCGGCGCGGCGTTCGCGAATGACGCGCGTCGGATCTGGGAGGTGGCCGAGCCGATCCACGCGGTCATCTACTTCCATCCAGCGGTGGCCCGGTTCGGCGCGGAGGCCGGCTGCCACGGTTTCTGGATGAGCTACGTCGGGATGCGGGCCGCCCCGCTCGGCGCGGCCTCGGCAGCGGCGATCACGGCGGCCTTCTACAACTTCTCGCCGCGCCGGATCGCCCGGTCGGTGCCGGACGTGTGGGCCTACTCCTCGCCCGCCCGATTGCTCGACGTCCGGCTCGCGGCCATGGACGCTGTGCTAAGGGAGCTCTGGGGTCTGGAGGCGACCGGGGCGGCGGTGCGCCGGGCGGCGGAGCTGGCCGGCCGAGTGGTCGCCGCCGCGGTGACCGCGGGCCGGCCGCTGGCGGCGGCGAACGCCGTGCTGCCCATCCCCGCCGATCCGCACCTGGCGCTGTGGCAGGCGTTGACCGTCCTGCGCGAGCATCGCGGCGACGGGCACATTGCCGCGCTCGTGCGTTCCGAGGTCGGGCCGTGTGAGGCGCTCGTCCTCGCGTCCGCGACCGGACGAAGTCCCGCCGAACAGTCGCGGATGTCGCGGGGCTGGAGCGAGCGGGAGTGGGCGGGCGCGGTGCGCAGCCTGGCTGCCCGCGGCTGGCTGCATCCGGACGGGTCGCTGACCTCTCTCGGCGCACAGGCCAGCGCCGAGATCGAGAACGTGACCGACCTGCTCGCCGCCGCACCGTACCGCGCGTTGGCCCGCTCGGAATGCGACGAGCTGTACGAGACGCTCTACGGGCTGGCCGACCGGGTGGTGCTCGGCGGCGGGTTCACCTGGCCCAACCCGATCGGGCTCAACTGGCCGCCGCCGTCGGCCATCTCGGTCGCCCGGCTGCGTCAGCCGGCGGAGCTGGGCTCCACCGAGGGGTAGCCGTAGTCACCGGAGAACGGCTCGTCGCCGGCGCCCGGCACGTCGCCGTCCCGATCGACGTCCGCGCCGTCGGCCGGCCGCCGGCCGTCCCCTCGCTGGTGGCCATTGCCGAAGGGGGCACCGCCGAGCGCACCGGGCGGCACGGCGGCCTCGAGACCCGGCGGGTCGAGCTCCGCCGGGTCCAGGTCGTCCGGCGTCAGGTTGATGTCGTCGACCTCGCCGTGCATCTTCGACCCGTTCAGCACGACCGGGATCTCCAGGTCGCCGACGACGTGTTCCACGTAGAACGCCCGGGCGCCGATGAGCCAGAGCGCGAAGCCCGGGTCGAGCCTGGGCAGCAGGTCGGCGGCGACGTCGGTGAGGCCCAGCGCCTGCTGGGTGTCGGCGATCTGGTCGGAGGCCTGCTTGTAGAGGATGCGGATCGCCGTCTCGGCCAGCAGGCCCTTGGCGATTTCGACCGAGTCGGGCGAGGCGGAGAGCAGGTCGGAGATGCGGTGCGCGACGATCGCGTTGGCGCAGCCCCACTGCCGGGCAAGCTTCTGCTGCGCGGACAGCCGGCGGACCAGTCCGGCGAAGCGCATCAGGCGCCAGCACTCGTCATAGACCACGTAGCGCTGCACGCCGTCCTGGCGCATGAGTGCCGCTTCCATCCACGCCTGCGCACAGGTCATGATCAGCGCGATCATCTCGTCGCTGCCCTGGACCCGTTCCAGGTTGAGCACGGCGATGGGGCGGTCGAAGTCCAGCGGGGACGTCGTCGGGCCGTCGAACAGGCCACCGAGCGCACCATGGGTGAGCCGGCGCAGCGTGAGGGTGGCATCCCGGGATGCGTCCCGCAGTTCGGTGGCGGTCATCGGCAGGTTGACGCAGTCCTCGTCGGTGGGGTCGGTCATCGCCTCCAGGACGTGGGGGAGCAGCGGGGTGGCCCAGCGATCCGGGTCAGCTCCGGTGATCTGCCGGGTGACGACATCGAGGGCGAGGTCGACGGCGGTGTGCTCGGCCGGGGTGAGCGGCACGCCCTTCGCCGTCTCGATCAGCGACGACAGCAGGGCGGAGCGGGCCCGCTTGACCTCCCGGGCCCAGTCCGCGTCGGCGATGCCCCGCGGCCGCGGCGGCGCGTCCAGCGGGTTGAGCCGGGTCGCCATGCCAGGTCCGATGTAGGTGGGTTCGCAACCGAGCCGGCGGGCCAGCCGGGTGTACTCCCCCTTGGGGTCACAGGGCACCGCGGCCTGGTAGCCGAACGCCGCACCCCGCGAGATCAGCGTCTTGAGCAGCGCCGACTTGCGGGAGCCGACCGCGCCGAACACGGCGAAGTTCGGGTTCTCGATGACCTGCTGGCGGTAGAGCTGGAACACGTCGAAGTCGAACGAGTTGCCCGACCAGACGTGCCGGCCGATGTACATGCCGGGAGCGTCGAGCCCCGAGTCGACGATGAACGGATAGATGCCGGCGATCTGCGCCGTCGTCTCCATGTGCGCGGGAAGTCGCAGCTTGTGGTAATTGCGTCCGGCGAACTGCCCGATCAGCCTGGATGGCTGCGCGCCGCGGCGCAGCGCTGCCTGGGCCCTGCGCATCGCGGCCTTCTCCGCGGCGGCCGCGGCCTTCTCCTCCCGACGGCTGCGGCGCGGGGACTGCCGCTGCGCCGACCCGCGCGGGTTCGACCGCGGGCGACGTGGTCCGCCCCCCAGATCCACGAAGCCCTCGGCATCCCGGCCTGGATCGTGGGACGTGGCCTCGTAGGCCGCTGCCTGGTAGCCGTCCGGGTCGTAGCCGGCCTCGTCGTAGCTCGGCGGGTCGAACTCGTCGAATCCGATCACCCCGTCGACGTCGTCATAGCCGCCCGTGCCGTCATAGCCGTTTGGGTTGCCATAGCCGTTTGGGCTGCCGTAGCTATCCGAGCCGTCGTCTCCGTCCGGCCCGGTCGCCTCGTACGGCACGCCACCAGGATGCGCTGCGCCGTTGTCATCCGCAGTGCCATCGTGGAACGATGTGTCGCCGTCGAACGAGGTGTGGTTCTCGGGGGACGTGCCGTTGTCGTAGGGCGTGCGATTGTCGCGCGCTGGACTCATGCCACTCCTACTGCCAGGGGTAGCGCGCCGACGCTGAAGCCTTGGTCCTGCTCGCCGACGAGACGCACCATCTCCAGGCGGCTACGCGAGGCCAGGGTCTCGGCCTCACCACAGGCGTCGGCGAGCCCGTCCAGGTCATCCGCGGAAACCGTCACGAACCCGTGAAAGCGAAACGCGCCGAACCCGGCGATGAGCTCCTGCTCGCGGCGTTCGACCTCGTCGGCCTCGGCCACGTCCCGCTGGGTCGTGACCTTGCCGACCTTGTCGCGCATCTGCTGCTCACCGAGGTGTGCCATCCGACGCCGGTTCACCGACTTCTCCGCCTTACGTCCGGGGAGCGGCTCCACGATCAATGACACGGTACGCCGGCAGGTGGTCTCCATCAGCAGGGGGGCGAGGAACGCCGCCGGCGACGGAACACGGGGCCAGCCGTTAATCCAGTACGTGGTGTGGAAACCGGAATCGGTGCGGTAATGGTCCCATGCGGTGACGGTGCGCACCGGGCCGGCGACCGCCGGGTCGATGCCGGACGCGAGGCCTTTCAGACCGCCGGCCAGGTCGGTGCTGGCTCCGCCACGCGCGTCGATCATCTCGATCGAATACGGATCGTACGTGGTGCGGATAACGGCTGCGAGCGCCCGCGGCGGCAGCCAGCCGACGGTGTTGATGGACGCGCGGGCGAGCGCCGCCTCCATGGTGCGCAGCTCACCGAGCAGGACGGCGCAGGCCGCCTGGTCACCACCGCCGGCTCGCTGGATGGCCCGGCGGGCGTCCTTGGCCCGTAGCTGAAAGGACAGGTAGGTCTCGTGCCGTTGGGCGACCGGCCCGGCCGCGTCGATGACTTCCTGGTAGGCACTCGCCGCCCAGGAGTCGTCGTGGTGGCCGCGAACCCGCCAGTGGCGCTGCAACTGGTCGCCGGAGTCGGGCAGGGTGCGTTCCAGCCACTGGATCCGCGAGAGCCGCCCGCCGCCGGAGGTGAGACCGGCGAGCAGCTCGCCCCAGGCGTCGACACGGGCCTGCTGGTCACCGGACTCGAGCAGGGCGAACTGGCTGCCCCGCACCTGCAGAACCGCCGTGTAGGTCTGCCGCTTCGCATCCTTGACGACGGCCACATACCGTCCACCGCCGACCGGTACCGACAGCATCACCAGGGCCGACAGCGGCCCGGGCAGGACCGTACGGCTGAGCTGATCTTCTCCTGCGCCGAGCCGGAAAAACGCGCCGCGGAACACCGTCTCGCCCGTCACCTTCTGCATCGTGAAACCGAACAGGATCGGCACCCACTGGTCGAGGTTACGATCCTCCACCCGGACGAAGGCGACGAACAGCAGGGCCACGGCGAGCAGCACCCAGATCGGGACGGTGATCAGTGGCGACCGCAACGCGCCGAGGACGCAGAGCATCACACCGATCATCAGACCGAGCTGCGGCCAGCGCATGCCCAGCATGACGCCGCCACGTTCGAGCGGCCCGAACCGGTAACTGCGTTCTGCGACCATCGACTACCTCACTTGCCGCTCGACCCGACGCCTGCGTACAGCCTGCTCACCGCCGGCTGGCTGACGGCCTGTTCCACTCTGTTCCGGAGATCAACTGGCTGCTTGTGGGAGCCCGAGTGGGATGCTCACTGACCGCCGGTGCGTGCCGGCGGTGTGGGTGCCCCCACCCGAGGCGGTCGTGACGCCGGTGTGACCGGCGGGCGGGCGGTGGCGGTCGTACCGCTGCGGGGCGCCGCGACCCGTGCCGTTGTGCCACCCGAACGTCCGGCGGCGCCGGTGGTCACGGCCGCTCTGGTGGCGCCACCCACCCGGGCTGGCGCACCTGCCCGCGCGGGCTGGCGCGCGCTCGCGCCGTTGCCGGCGCCGGCGATCGCCGGGGTGCCGCCAGTCGAGGCGACACGTGCCCGTCCGGCTACCGTGCCGCGCACGCTCGCAGTGGCTGCGCCCGTCCGGGCCGGGGCGCCCAACGGCGTTCCGCCGATGCCACGGCCGCTGCGCCCAGCCGCCGGCCGGGCGAGCCCCGGCTGCATGCCGATGCCGCCGCCGATACCGCTACCGATCCCGCCACCGTCGCTACCGCCGAGCACACCCCGGTTGCGCGTTTGCAGCCGGGCGCCGATGCCGCGGAAGGTCTCGCGCGACGTCGAGCCGAGCAGCGCCCCCGCGCCCTGTCCGAAGGACGCCGCACTGCGTCGGCCGGCCGAACCGACCGCGCGCATGAGGTGGACGTCGGCGAATCCCAGGAGATGCATGAGTACGAACGGCGCAAACACCGCAGCGATCATCACAACGGTCCCACTGAGGATCGTCAGTGTCTGATCGACCGTGGATCCGGTGGAGTCACTTGCCATCCCCGCGCCCAACGCGAAGATGGCGTAGATGACTGGCTTCGCGAAGATTAGCGCCAGGAGCATCTCGGTGGCCCGCTTGATCCAGCCGCTTGTTGACATCGTCGGCTGCCCGGCCAGGTAGAGCGGGATGAACACCGCTATCACGATGATGGCGACCTTGCGGATGTAGAGCACGACGAACAGGGCGAACGAGAACATCGCCACCAGTAGTGACAACACGAGGTCGAGCGCGAAATTTCCTTGGTCTGGGAGTGCCCGAAGCTGCGCGACGAGATCGGCGCCCAACGGCTTACCGTCCCCGAAGGCATCCGCCATTCCATCGGACGCGGTAAGGATCATCTGCAGCAGCGCGAGCGCGACGAAGGAACCCATGATCGCCGTACCCGTTGCCGCCCCCGCCCGAGTGAAAATATGCGGGTCTCCGCGAACCGCACCCATAATGCATGCGCAGAGAAACAGTCCCGTAACTATCAGGACCGCGATCCCGAACGCGATGTTGTAGTTCTTGACGACGTAATCGGCGCTGAGGTTGACCGACGTCTTCTGTGCCGCGAAGCTGAACACGGAGCTGGAGAGGTCCGCGGCCATCCCGCAGAACGCCTTCCCCATAGAATCGAAGTAGGCATCCACACTCCCCGAGATCGCACCCTTGATACTGTTCAGGGGGTGGAAGGGGAGGGCATGAACGTTAGTTTCTTCGATCACTGTCCAGCTCCGACCAGGATGAAATCGCGGAAACTTTCGGCTGTCCGTTCGGTTATGGCTGGGGTCCAGGGGCCGTCTTTAGCATCCGTAAGCTTCCAATCCCCTGAATTCCAAACAACTTGACAGTCGTCGGTTCCCCAGCCTTCCCGCGGGGCTAGTTCTGGGTTAGAGCTGTCGTATACGCCGAAGCCAACAATTCCCCAGAGTCTAATGTTGGCAGTATTTTCGTTATATGAGGTTACGCTATAGCCGATAACTCTTCCGATCCAGTTCACCGAAGGCGACTGGAGGGAATTGACTTTGAGATATTCTGCATTTTTTTTATCAACTTCAAGAATTGTATTTGCAATTCTATCGGCGTCGCTTGGTAGTGAGATCGATCGAAACATGTCATGGATGCGCGAAGGAACGCGATTGGCGGGTACTCCCCAGGCGCGATCGTAATTAGCGCATGCGCTAATAGCCCCTGCCTGGTCCCGAGGGTACCCGACGGGAATGCCAAACTCGTTAGTGCGAGTAGGAACTCCGGCGATTTGGCTTCCGCCGTCAGATGTCTGTGCCGAGCTGCTCGCCGATGGCTGTGGGTTGGGGACAAGCGTCGCGGTCGGTGTGGTCACCGCTGGAGAGGCTGTCGATACCGCCGACGGAGCTACAGAGGCGGTGTCGGGGGACTTGGGGTTGTTGGGGACGGCATAACGTCCGACCACCACGCCGACGAGCACGCCGGCCGTGCCGGTGGCTACGATGATGATGATCAGGCGTCTGGCCACGGTTTCGATCACGCCTGGCAACGCCTGCTCCCCTCCCGCGACGGCACGACCATCATCGCAACGTCCGCCCGCGGGTACCCGGGGAACCGCTCAGAAGGGGATTGACGCTGGGGCATGGACCACGCCGGGGACAGCGGCGACGGAGAGTTCGACGGCCGGCGGGCGCAGGTCGCTCAGGTTGGGTTCCGGTGCGGTGGCCGTTGCGCCGGTGACCAGGAAGAAGTTGATGAAGGCGGCGGCGGCGCCGACGAGGAATGCCAGGCCGAAGCCGGCGATGACCCCGCTCTTTCCGACCGTGGACGCGCGTTCGAGACCCATCCGTTCACCGAGCGCCCAGGCGATACCGCCGAGCAGCACGGCGGCGACGGCAGCGATCACCGCATAGGCAGCCAGGCCGTTGACCAGGTCTTTCAGGGCGTTGATGCCGGGCGCTTTCGAGTCGTCCGGCTTCACCTGCACGGCGGCGAGGAAGACGGTCGCCTTGGTGGAGGCGGCGTCGTGGATCATCGCGGTTCCTTTCTCGCGGGCAGGTCTCCGCCCGGACGATCCGGTCCGGCGATCCGCGAGGGCGCCGTGGGTGACCGTAGGTCGCCGAATGATACGCCCATCGGTGCCTTGTGATCCGCAGTAGTGGCCGGTAGGCCGCTGGTCGGGTCGGCCTGCGCACGCACTGTGATCGCTTCGGTGGTGGCGAGTGAGGAAGTGCCTGACGGCCCGGATGCCACTTTCGTGGTCTCTACCTCGGCTTTCGCAAGGATGAACAGGTTTTCGATGGTCGCTGCCGCAAGGCGCAGGTAGGCGCGGCGCGTCCGCCGCCGCAGCCGCGGGATCCGAATCGGTGTGTGCCGGCTCGGATCCAACCGCGGGTCGTAGGGAATGCGCACCAAGGCATCCACCTGACGGCCGAGCCGAGCGGCTCCGGCCCTGGTACGCGGAGACGGCCGACCCCGGCGCGGGGCGACGATGGCCGCCACGATCGGCGTCGTCGCCGTCCCCGGCGGGCGGTTGCCGGCCGACTCCCGAAAGGCCCGCAGCCGCATCACCGTCGCCTCCAGATCGGCAGCCGTGGCAAGGGTGACCAGCACCACGAGGTCGGCTGCCGCAACGGCGGCATCGGTGAGCGGCGCGTCGGTCGGCGCGTCCACGAGGACCAGCGGATAGGAATGCGCGAGCAGGCCGAGGGCCGAACGCAGCCCACTCGCCGTCACGGTCGGTTCGTCGGCGCCGTGGATGACAGGCAGGTCGGCCGAGGCCGCACCCGCCGCCTGTTCCCGGGCGAGATGACCGGCGTCGCGCCGCATCGGCAGCACGTCGAGGTCCCGGGCACTTCCTGACCGCTGCCCACCGATCATCAGCCGCAGTTCGCTGGACGACCCCTCGTCAGCGTGATGGCGGATGACATCGGTGACCGTCGTCGTCCCCGTGGAGCCGACCCGGCTGGTCAACGGGTCGCCCCGCGGCTCGTTCTCGTCCGCGGGCGACGCCGGATCGGCGGGGAGGGCACTCTCGTCGGCGTCGGCCTCACCTGGCCACAGATCGACCGCGAGGACGGGCTGGGCCCGCATACCGGTGAGGGTCAGGCCCATCACCCCGGCGAGCGTCGTCGTCCCCGAGTACGGAAACAGCGATGTCACGGCGATCCGCCACGAGCCGGGCAGCGGGATACGGGACCGGTCCCGAACCGACAGCCGGACGGGGACTTCGTCACGAGGCTCGAGACCGTGCCCGCCGCGCTGTGGGCGGGAACGTTCGGCGTCCGGCAGACGCTGCGCCCCGGGATGCCGCTGTGGTGCCGCCGGCGCCGCCCCGCCCTTCGCCGGTGCGTCCGCTGGTGGCGCTGCCTTCGCCGTGGCGGCCGTTGTCTGCGTGTTCTTCGCCAGGGCTGTCTCTGCCGGGACTGCTTTCGCCGAGGCGAGCGTGGACAGTGGCCCCGCGGCCGGCTGTGAGCCCCCTGGCGGGTCCGCCGCTCCTTCCCGCGTCGGAGCGCCGAAGGTAGGAGCCACAACCTGGGGTTCGAGGCCCTGCGGCCCGACCGCCGGTGGGTGTGCGGCACGCGCGGCGGCCTCGGCGTCGGAAGCTCCGGCGACCCGGATGCCGCCGGGGATCCGGATGCCGCCGGGGACCTCGGTACCTCCGGAGCTCTCGCGACCAGGCGTGAGCGGGGCGGCGTCGAGGCTCGCCGGGTCTCCTGTGCTCGTGGCGGTGCCGGTCGAGGTGGCACCGCCGGGGGGCGGTGCGGGATTGTCGCGGCCCTGCGCGGGCGCGCCGCTCTCCTCGGGGGCGGGGAAAGGACCGGTGATGGCGCTGCTCACAGGGCCGGGCACCACGATCGGGCCGGTCGCGGGGGCGGCTGCCGCCCCGGACGGCCCGCTGGGCTCGGGCCGGGCAACGAGGGGATCAGCCGTGTGGTCAGACGGCGCGGGTTCGAGCGGCTGGCCTGGCCCGGTCGGCTGGAGTCCGGCGGGCATGGCACCTGTGGGCGAGACGCCCACCGACGGTGTCCCATCCCGTGGCGGGACGGCCGGTACCGCGGGAGCCGTGCGCGACGGGGCTGAGGCTCGCGGCGGTCGGCTCCGTCGCGGGCCCGTGCCGCCGCCTGTCTCTGACCCTCGCCCATCGGTTGCGGAGCGTGACTGCTGGTCGGGGCTTCGAGGTGCCGAGGGACCATCCGCGTCCGGCTGGGTTCGCGGGGCGATCGCGGCCGGACGACCCGCGCGCCTCGCCCGGCCACCCCGGGACCGCCCGCCGCCCGTGCTCCCGGACTCGTCGGCCCGGCCGGACGTGACGTCCGCATCGCTTGCACGGTCCGCACCCGGACCATCCGCGGATGTCGCATCATCGAGGTGGAACGCCTCGCTCTGCCACGCTTCGTCGGCTGGTTGAGCCAGGTCGGATCCGGTGCGCCGCCGATGACGTCTGCGCCCGGAGCGTGCGTGGGGAGGTGACTCGGCGTCGTCGCCTGGGGTGGCGTCCGACCCGTAGGGGTCATCCAGCTCGGACATCCGCTGGGTGCGGGAGGCCGTCGACGGAAGGCGGGCTCCTATGAGGGAGACAGGCCGCGCATCGCCTTCCTCACCGTGCGGTGCCTGTGGCACATCGCTCACGCGCCGTCGCCCTCCCGGCTCTCTGATGGTTAGCTAGTGCCAGTTACCGTTACTTACTGTTACTTGCGTTGTGCTGGGGTCGGATCGATGTAACACGAGCTGTTCGAGTATGACAAGCTCAGGTTGAGGCTATCCAGGACACGTGGGTCGGTGTAACTTCCGGAACCGGACATCGTCGGGCCGGACGGCTCGGCCGAGTATCGGGTTGATCGCCAGAAGGTCGGCCATCCCAGATGCTCGGATAATTGGACAGTTCGGGCAATCCGGTAGTTCGGCCATCGAGCGGGTCGGCATACCTCGGTTCGGTCACCGTGGTAGCCGTGGTCACCGTGGTAGCCGTGGTGCGGGCTCCCCGGGCGACGCCCGTGCGGGACGCACGAACGAGACGAATCCGGTAGCGAGACGAACACGTAGTACGACGAACGTCCAGAACGAACGACGAGCGTGAGCCAGGCGTGTCGAGCCGGGGGCGTGCGGAGCCGGGCATGCGAAGCCGGGCGCGCACAGCCACGTAGGCCAGGCACGGGGCGAGCAGAGTGAAGGGAGCGTCGGTGGCGCAGGACGGCTACTCGATGGCGGCGCCTCGAGGATCCGGCCGCTTCGGGCTGCCCGCCGGCGCGGCCGCGCCGCTGCGTGGCGCGCCCGCCGGCATGCCGCCGCTGCGTGCGGCGCCGGGCGGTTCCGGTCGGCCGCGGGCGAACTCGGCCCGGCCAACCGGTACCCCGTCGGCGGCGGCCCCGGCGCCCGGTTCGGCGCCGCCCCCCACGCCGCTGGCACCCGGTGTGGCCGGTGCCACCGCCAGTACCAACGGCGGCGCGCGAGTGACGACCGGCGGCGGCGCCATGGCCGTGACCGGCCCCGCGCCGGCCATGACGACGGCGTCGGCGAGGTCGGTGGCACCCATGGCGCCGCCGATCCGGCCGTCCGACGATGACGACGTCCTGACCGTTGACGAACTGGTCGCCTGGCTCCGGCTGTCCGAGAGCACCGTGCTCAAGCTGCTGTCGGAGCGGGCGATCCCGGCCCGCAAGGTCGGTCACCAGTGGCGGGTGCGGCGTGGTCGCGTCCGGGACTGGCTGGACGGACGCGAATGACCACGCTCGACTCGCCCGCACCCCGCGTGCTGGCACCGCGCGTGGTGACGCCGTGTATGACCGCAACGCACGTGGGATCGGCCTACCGCCCGCCGGTGTGCGGCGGGCGGTAGGCCGGCGACAACGGACGGTTCGACGTGCCGATGACCTCCCGGTCCGCCCGATCCGCGTCCCCTCGTGACGCGGATCGCCGCGGATCTCACCTGGCCGGGCTGGCCATGCTGGCGGTGCTGGTGGTGCTGCCCGTCGGGCTGTCGGGATGCGGATCGTTCGGCCAGCACGACACCCCGGCGCCGCGTCCGGCCACGACCACCGGTCCGCCGCCGGGAGCAAGCCAGGCGCCGGGCCCGCCGTTGGCCACGGCCACCGCGTCCGTCACGACGCCCGCCTCGGGCGGAACCGTCGACCGGACCGATCCGGCGGCGGTGGCCGCCGACTGCTTCACCCGCTGGCAGTCGTTCGACGCGCGTGGCGACGCTGGTCCGTCCGTGGGGGTGGACCGGGCCCGGGGCTGCCTCACCGTGGACTTCGCCGCGACCCTCGGGGCCGGCTCCACCGGCACGCAGGCGGCCGACGGCGGGGGCGCGGACGGCCAGGCCTGGCAGGACATGCGCGCCGCCGGAGTCCACTCGCAGGTCAGCGTGCTCGCGACCACCCCGCTCGGCGGCGTCGACACGACAGCGACCGGCCGGGTCGTGCTGCAGCTGAACGTCCGCCGCACGACCATCACCGGCAGCAAGCCGCCGGTCGTCAGCGTCTCCACTCCTGCTCTCACCCTGCTACGCCAGCCGGATGGCACCTGGCTTATCGCCGGGGCAGATCTCGCGAGCGTCGCCGGCGACGCGCCGGGACGGTGAGCGGCTGATGGCCCGCGGTTTCCCGCCGAAACGCAACGGCCTGATGGTCTGGTTGGGCGTGGCCGCCGCCGTCACTGTCGGCGGGATCATCCTGTTGGTTTCCGTGCTGATCCTCTCGCTTGCCGGGCCGTTCGTCGGCAACCATGGCAGCGACAGCGCGATCAAGAACTCCAAGGGCATTCCCAAGGAGTACGTTCAGATGATCACGGATGCGGCGAACGCCGCTGGCTGTGCCGAGGTGACCCCGGCGCTGCTCGCCGCGCAGCTGCAGCAGGAGTCCGGGTTCAACCCGAAGGCTGCCTCACCCGTCGGTGCCATGGGTATCGCCCAGTTCATGCCTGGCACCTGGGCCACGCACGGCCAGGGTGACGTCTGGAATCCGGTCGACGCTATCCCCGCCGCGGCCCGGTATGACTGTGAGGTCGCGGTGAGCGTCGCCACGGTACCCGGTGACGGCCAGGAGAAAATGCTCGCGGCCTACAACGCCGGCGCCGGCGCCGTGCTGGCCTACGCCGGTATTCCGCCCTACATCGAAACGCAGAACTATGTTCGGACAATCCTCGCCCAGGCACAGGTGTACGGCGATTCCCTCGAGGACGGGGCCATCATTGCGACCGGCTCGGTCGAACCGGTACTCGCCTTCATGGAGTCCCAGGTCGGCAAGCCGTACGTGTGGGGCGCGACCGGCCCCGACACCTGGGACTGCTCCTCCCTCGTCCAGGCTGCCTACCGGACCATCGGCATCAGTCTGCCGCGGGTCACGACCGACCAGCTGGCCTACGGGCCCCAGGTCGCCGGGGTCGATCCGCAGCCCGGCGACCTTCTGTTCACCCCCGGCACGGACGGCACCGACGACGCCCCCGGCCATGTCGGGATGTACATCGGTGACGGACGGGTCATTGCCGCGAAGGGTGCCCGGTGGGGGGTCGTCGAATCCGACATCTCCTCATGGACGACGACCGTCGCGGTCACCCGCCCGCTTGCCAAGGGTCTTTCCTGATGGTCGGAAGTCTTTCCTGCTCACCCGTCAGGCGAGATTCTCAACGAAATCCGACAGGCCGTTCCCGACGTTGCCCGCCAGGGCGACGCCGTCCTGGACCAGGGCCGAGGCGCTGGCGGGGGCGGTAACCATAAAGAAGAGGATGAAAATCCCAATTCCCCACGGCCAGATCAATTTGCTCATGTGGGACCTCGCAGCACAGCCAGCCGGCACCGCCGGACGCGAACGTCGGCCTATCACCGACAGCACCTATGTACTCACCTTGAGTAGTAGCTGCAAGCGGAACCGCCGCACGCGCCGTGTCGTACTCGTGGCCTCGCACAGTTCACCCGCCAGGGGTGACCAGTTCGAGACAAGTCGGCCCGGGGAAACGGGGCTGGCCGCCAGGTGCGGGACAGGAAGTGGACAGGGAGCTGGCGGTGGCTGGCCAGTGGGCACCCAGCGCTCGGGTGGCGTGTAATGGGGAGACCGCCCCGGGCCGGTGACGTCGACTCCCGGCCCGGGGTGGTCAGCCGTCGTGATCTGGACGGCGGCGGCGAGCCCGCGCTGTTCCGATCAGGCGGGAGTGACGCCTTGGGCGAAGTGCAGGAGGTCGTCGGGGTCGTAGGCGCGTTTCACCCGGCGCAGACGCGCGAGATTGTCGCCGTAGTAGGCCTGGTCCCAGTGGGCAAGCTCGGGGTCGATGTAGTTCTGGTAGGCGCTTGCGGACACGAACGGGGCCATCGCCGCGACCGTCGAGCGCAGCCAGCCCTGGTTCGCGTCCTTCCTGGCGGTCGAATCGTTGATGCTGTACCCGGCGACGTACTGAGCGCTGGCGATCGCCGAGCGGTGCACGAAGGCCGTGTCCCCGGGGGCGACCCGGTTGATCTCCCCGCCCCACGCGTCGAGGATGACGGCCGCCGAGCCGGCGCCGGCCGTGCGCTGCCGCTGCTCGATCGTGCCGAGCAGAGTCGAGATGCCAGCCGCGGAGATCGGTTCCAGCAGGAACGCCGAGGCGGCGCGCTGGGCGATCCGGGGCAGAGTCCCACCGGCCGTGCGTCCGCGCAGATGGCAGGCGGCGACGTCCATGCCGGCGCAACCGGCCTCGATGAGCATCGCCGTCCGATGGTCACGGCGGCCGACGGAGGTGCTGCTTGGCTGGTGGCCGGCGGCATCCGCCAGGCCAGCGAGCACGGTGCGCAGACCGGCGATCGCCGCGTCGTCCGAGCCGCCGCAGGACACCCCGCTCAGCCGCAGGACGGGAGTGCCGCCGACCCCGCTTCTCGGCGCGGACGACAGGACGCAGCTTGACCAGACGGTGTCCGGCGCGCCGCCGGGATCGGAGATCCACCGCTGCCAGGCGGCCAGAACATCGGCCGCCGCCGACCACGGCCAGTGACAGGTGAACAGCACCAGGGGCGTCGCCTCGTGGGTGGCGAAGGTGAACGAGGTGACGATGCCGACATTGCCGCCGCCACCGCCGCGCAGCGCCCAGAACAGGTCGGCATCGTGATCGGCATCGGTGTGGACGAGCTCGCCGGAGGCGAGCACGACGTCGGCGGACAGCATCCGGTCGCAGGTCAGACCGTGCCGGCGGCTCAACACGCCGATGCCACCGCCAAGCGAGAGCCCGGCGATGCCCACCGTCGGGCAGGATCCGGCCGGCAGCGCCCGACCGGCCTGGCCGAGCCTGTCGTAGACGTCGACCAGCAGCGCCCCCGCACCGATCCGAGCGGTCCCGTCCGCGGCGGTGGTCACCGTCGACATCTCGGTCACGTCGACGACCAGGCCGGTCGTCGACGAGTACCCACCGTAACTGTGCCCGCCGGCCCGAGCCGTGATCGGCAGCTCGGTCTGCCGGGCGAAGTCGACGCAGGCCGTGACGTCCGCCGGCGACGCGGCGCGGGCGACCGCCGCGGGACGGATCGTGTCGAAGGCCGGGTCGTACAGCTGGCTCGCGGTGGTGTAGCCCGGACTTCCGGGACGCAGCAGCGGCCCGGTCAGCCGCGACTCGAGGGCGGCCCAGTCAGGTGACCCTGACGGCCCCGAGTCTCCGGACGGACCCGAGGTGCCGGACGGGCCGGGCTGGCTGGGCTGGCCGGGGTCGTCCTGGCAGCCGGCCAGTATCGCGCCCCCGAGGGTGAGCCCGCCGAGTCCCAGCGCACCCGCGCCCGCGGCCCGCAGCACCGACCGCCGATCCGGAACGCCCACCTGATCTCCCGTCCACCACCCCCGGCCACTGCCGGCCCCTGCCGCCACGCCGCATCGCCCGGTGCGGGATCTGCGGCGAAGGTATGCCATTCCCGGTACGCGGACCGGCGTGCTTCACCCGGCGGGTCGGTCCCGGATGCCGCCGGGAGCCGGGATGCCCCGGACCACCGGAGACTGGATCAGGGCCGCGCGATCGTCGAGATCGTGCCGTTCGGGTCGATCCGGCGGACCCGGTCGTTGCCGTTGTCGGCGACGTAGATATTGCCGCTGCCGTCGATGGCGATGGAGCTCGGATTCTCGAACTGAGCCGCGGTGGCCGGTCCGCCGTCGCCGGAGAGGCCCTTGGTGCCGGTGCCGGCGATCGTGGTGATGATCCCGTTGGGGTCGATTCGGCGGACCCGGTTGTTGTTGTAGTCGGCCAGGTAGAACGTCTTACCGTCGACTCCGAGCGTCAGTGATGGCACGTTCAGCTTCGCGGCCGTGGCCGGGCCGCCGTCCCCCGAGTAACCCTTCTGCCCGGTGCCGGCGATCGTGGTGATGATGCCGTTCGGTGTGATTTTCTGGATGGTGCTGCTGCCGAGGTCGGCGAAGTACACCGTGCCGTCCGACGTCACGGCGAGGTCGTTCGGGCCATCGATCCGGGCGGCGGTGGCCTGGCCGCCCGCGCCGGTGTAGCCGGCGGTCCCGGTGCCGGCATAGGTCGTGATGATCCCGTTCGGGTCGACCTTGCGGATCCGGTGGTTCTCATAGTCGGAGAGGAAGAGGCTGCCGTCGGGACCGACGGCGATCTTCTCGGTGCTGTTGATCTGCGCGGCGGTGGCCGGGCCGCCGTCCCCGCCGAAGCCGGCGGTTCCGGTGCCGACGACCGTGGTGATGACCCCGGCGGGGTTGACCTTGCGGATGCGGTTGTTCTTCGCGTCCCCGATGTAGAGGTCGCCGGCCTTGTCGCGGACGGTCGAGCCCGGGCCGTCCAGCTGCGCGGACGCCGCGGGGCCGCCGTCCCCGCTGAAGCCGCCGGAGCCGGTGCCCGCATAGTCACTCGAGGTTCCGGCCGGCGTGATCCGCTGGACGCGGTCGGTCGCGAGGCTGGACACCAGCAGCGAACCGTCCTGGTCGAGGTACAGGCTGTACGGACTCAGGCCCTGCACGGTCAGCGCCGCGCCCCGGTAGCCGGTGGCGGTGATGCGAGTGGTGGTCGTCCCTCGGTCATCCCCGCCGGAGTTCGCCACCGCCAGCACGATGCCGACGGTGACGGCGACCACGAGGACGAACGCCACCGCCGCGATGATCCACGGAAGCCTGGACCGTCCGCCAGGAGCGCCCGACGGGGGACGGTGCGATGCGGGCCCTATCGGGCCGGGCCGAAACGGTCCGGCGGCGGCCTGCCCGGGAACGCTGGGCAGCGGCTGGGCGGGCGGCGTGCGTGACCCGGCGACGGGCGGCTGCGGGGTGTTGACGGGTGGGAATCCGCCCCATCCGGCAGGCTGGCCGGGGCCGCCCGCCCGGGTGGTCGGTGCCTGGGTGAACCGGCTGTCGTCGGCCCCGGGTGGTCCCGGCGGACGCCCCGCGAAGCCGCCCGCCGGCGGATATCCACCCGCCGGGGGGCCCTGGGCCGGGCCACTGTGAACCGGGCTGCTTTTAACCGGACCGCCCTGGCCAGGCGGCCTCTCGTACGACCGGCCAGGAACAGGCCCCCCGGCAACCGGCAGGCCCGGCCCACCAGGGCGACCCTGCCCCCCTGGTTCCCCGGCCCGGTTCGACCCGCCAGGCCCAACCGGCCCGCCAGGTCCACTCGGCCCGACCCGCCCGCCAGGTCCGCCAGGCACGCTCTGCCCGACCCGCCCGCCAGGCACGCTCGGCCCGCCAGGTCCGCTCGGCCTGCTCTGACCACCCGGTCCCGCGGGACCGCTCTGGCCGCCGGAATAGCCCGATGCCGGCGCGCCGCCGGAGTAGCCGGGGCCGAGGGGGCCTGGCCGTGGCCCCGCCCCGGAAAGCGGGCCCGATCCGGGAACCGGAAGGGGACCCGGGACCCGACCCGGACCTGGCGTGGCCGGACGCGGAGTGGTGGAGCCGCCGAGCGCGGCCTCGCGGATCTCGTCCTCCACCCGGACCTTGACGTCGGAGCGGGACAGCCAGTTCGGGCCGAAGGCGCGGGCACCGGCGCGGGCGAGCTCGAGGGCGAAGTCGGAGGCGTCGCCGAACCGAGCGGTCGGATCCTTGGCCAGCGCCCGCATGATCACCATCGAGACCGGCGGCGGAACCATGGTCAGCGGCTCGGGATTGATGGTCAGGTGATGGTGGGTGAGTGGCTGCACCGCCATCTGCCGGCCGAACAGCGGCCGACCGGCGAACATCTCATACAGCACCCCGGCCAGGGCATACAGGTCGGTCGACGGGAACAGCCGGACACCCATGATCTGCTCGGGCGCCATGTAGCGCGGGGTGCCGAGGATGGCGCTCGCGGTCGTCTCCGCGCCGTCGAAGATCTTGGCGATGCCGAAGTCGGTGACCTTGAGCAGCCCGTCCCCGGTAAACATGATGTTGTCCGGCTTGACGTCACGGTGCAGCACGCCCTGACCGTGCGCGGTGGCCAGCGCCGCGGCGGCGGCGATGCCGATCGAGCAGGTCGTCTCCGGCGAGAGCGGGCCGGAGCTGATCCGCTGCTTGAGCGTGCCGCCGGAGAGCAGCTCCATGACCAGCAGGCAGGTGCCCTCGTGCTCGACGTAGTCGTGGATGCGGACGATGTGCGGATGGTCGAGTTCGGCCAGCACCCGGGCCTCGGACAGGAAGCGGGCTCGCAGGTCGGCGTCGTCGGAGGTGTCCAGCAGGATCTTGATCGCGACCTTGCGCCCGATGAGACGGTGCTGGCCGGCCAGTACCAGGCCGTAGCCACCTCGGCCGAGGTCGCCCTCCACCGAGTAACCCGGAAGCGCCGCCTCCACCAGTGATCTGTCAATCAGCAAGGTTCAGATCCGTCCGCTAACGAGGTCGGGCACGCCACCGCACCGCCGCTCCTGACCCGGCCGCATCATCATGGCTGTTGCTCGACGCCTTGGGAGCCAGCCTGCGCCCAGCCTGCAATGACACGTTCGCCGGTTTCAGGGCGATCCTACGACCTCGACCTTCCCATTCCACCGGGCGTCCGGGACCGTCCCGCCGCGTCGGATCGGCGACATCCCCGGCGAGATCGTCATGCTGACCGGTGGTCGACGAGTGTCGTCTCCGCCACGCACGGCACGACTCGCCATGACCGCGATGGACTGCTGGGGTGGGTACGGCGACACGTGATGAAGGCTCCAGGCAAAGCAACCGAGACGCAGTGCCGACCGAGACGCAGTGCCGACCGAGACGCAGTGCCCATCGAGTAGCAGTGCCCACCGAGATGTAGGCGCAACCGAGGAAGGGTGTTCCACGACATGTCGACAAGCGAGCCCACCGGCCAGGGCGGCCAGCCGAACGCCGAGGCGGCTGACAGCCAGCTGGACATCACCGCGACGGCGCAATGGGCGGACCTGGCGGCGCATCACGCCGAGGTGTCCTCCGCGACGCTGCGGGACCTGTTCGACGGCGATCCCAAGCGCGGGGAGACGTTCACGGCGGAGGCGGACGGCCTCTATCTGGACTACTCGAAGAACCTGCTGACCGAGCGCACGCTGGAGCTGCTGGTCGCGCTGGCCGACCGGGCGGGCCTCGCCGGGCGGATCGACGCCATGTTCGCCGGCGAGCGCATCAACATCACCGAGAACCGGCCGGTGCTGCACGTCGCACTGCGCGCCGGGCGGGACGCCCGCATCGAGGTCGACGGCGAGAACGTGGTGCCGCGGGTCCACGAGGTGCTGGACCGGATGGGTGACTTCGCCGACCGGGTCCGCTCCGGGGCATGGCGCGGCGCCACCGGTGAGCGGATCCGGACCGTCGTCAACATCGGCATCGGCGGCTCGGATCTCGGCCCGGCGATGGCCTATGGCGCCCTGCGTGATTACGCCGACCGGGCGATCGAATGCCGTTTTGTCAGCAACGTCGACCCGACCGACATCTGGGAGGCGACCACCGATCTCGACCCGGCGACGACGCTGTTCATCGTCGCGTCGAAGACATTCACCACCCTGGAGACGATCGCGAACGCCCGCGCGGCTCGCGCCTGGCTGACCGGCCAGCTCGGGGAGGAGGCCGTCTCCCGCCATTTCGTTGCGGTGTCAACAAATGCGGAGAAGGTCGCCGAGTTCGGCATCGACACCGCGAACATGTTCGGATTCTGGGACTGGGTGGGCGGGCGCTACTCGGTCGATTCCGCGATCGGCCTGTCGTTGATGATCTCGATCGGGCCGGACGGCTTCCGTTCCTTCCTCGACGGGTTCGCGGTGATGGACGCCCACTTCCGCAGCGCGCCGTTCGAACGGAACCTGCCCGTGCTCCTCGCCCTGATCGGCATCTGGTACCGGGACTTCCTCGGCTATTCCACCCACGCCGTGCTGCCCTACAGCCAGTACCTCGACCGCTTCGCCGCCTATCTGCAGCAGCTCGACATGGAGAGCAACGGCAAGCGGGTTGACCTGGCCGGACGGCCCGTGCGCACCCGCACCGGCCCGGTCGTGTGGGGCACGCCGGGCACGAATGGCCAGCACGCCTACTACCAGCTGCTGCACCAGGGCACGACCGTCGTCCCGGCGGACTTCATCGGCTTCGTGACGCCGAACCATCCCGGCGTCGGCCCCGCGGACGGCCCGGACCAGCATGCCCTGCTGCTGGCGAACTTCCTCGCCCAGACCGAGGCGCTGGCCTTCGGCAAGCCCGCCGAGGCGGTCGCGGCCGAGGGCGTCGCGGACTGGCTGGTCCCGCACCGGACCTTCCCCGGCAACCGGCCGACCAACACGCTGCTCGTCCCGCGGCTGACCCCGTTCACCCTGGGCCAGCTCATCGCGCTGTATGAGCACAAGGTGTTCACTCAGGGGACCATCTGGGGCATCAACAGCTTTGACCAGTGGGGCGTCGAGCTCGGCAAGGTCCTTGCCGGCCGGATCGTGCCCGAGCTCACCGCGGCGGCCGAGCCCCCCCTGCGCCACGACAGCTCGACCAACGCCCTCATCCGACGGCTGCGCCAGGGCTGAGTTAATCCTGCACAACCACACCACTACCTCGCACGGCCACCGTTATCTGGCACCCGCGCTGCCCCACCCTCCGTCGCATGTTACTCTCCGTAAACAACTTGGGGTTCTTGGTTGCGCATGGTAGCGAGAGCTGTGGGGGGCGGGATGCGGGTCGTTGACGCCGGAGCCCTGACCATGTCCGTGCAGCGTTCCGGGGAGGATGTGCGCATCGAGCTTGTCGGTCAGCTCGACACCGCCGGCCGCCTGCGGTTCCGGGAGCAGATCGGCGAGCTGCTCGGCCGCGGGGGCGGGACGGTGACGGTGGATGTCGCCGGTCTCGACGCGATCGATATCCCCGGGCTCGCCGCCCTGTTGCGGGCCGACCTGCTGCTCCGCCGGGTTCACGCCGAGTTGCGGATCAGCTCGGCGACGCCGGCGATGCGCGCCCTGCTGCACGACACCGGCCTCGAGGGACGCCTGCGCGTCGGCTGACGCTGATGCCCGGACGTCACCGGGGGCCCTTCCATGTGGTACCGCCCAATGCGGTGCCGGTAAGCGTGGCGCCGATCAGGGTGGAGTCGGGCGGGGTGCGTGTCGCCGCGGCCATGGTCGCCCCGACTGTAACTCTCGGTAGCGAAAGGCTGGGCGGGGTCGGCGGCGCCGGGTCGAGTGGGAAGGGGCCCGCAAGTGCCGGTCGCGGAGGTCGTACGCGCTGCGGCAGGGGCGCCGGGGTGAGCGCGCCGGCCGGATCCGGGGCCGTGGCGGGGTCGCCCATGCCGTTCGCATCCGGGCCGTTCGCATCCGGGCGCTCGGCGCCCGAAGCCACAGTGGCCAGGGAAACAGTGGCCAGGGAAGCGGCATGGGGGGGCACGGCAGACCGCGGACCGGTCAGGCGGCGCTCCACTCTGCCCATCATCAGCAGGCCTGCCATGATGATCAAGGGAAATCCGAGCGCGAGCAACAGGACAGGTGGAGTGAGACTCACCGCGGGAACCCCCAGGCCGGCTTGCGGATGCGGAACGGCGCCGCCAGCGCCGAGATAGGCCTTCCCCGGCACGACGGCGAGTCACCTCCGTGGCGGATTCTCACCCGGACCGGGTCGTCGCCGGGCGCGTCCGGCCCAGCGGATCGTCCGCACGCACTGCGTCGATCACCAGCCGTGTCCAGCCTCACGGGCTATAACACACCGTGCCCGGGCCACCATTCGGGCGAGGGAAGCGTCACCGTTATGGCAATCCCCGTCGCTGTCCCGCTGGGCGGATCGCTCGTACGCTTCGGAGAATATGTCTGTGCGGCCTGTACCGATGCCCACCTACCGCGGCCATCCACATGTGGCCGACGTTGATCTGCTGGCGCGCATCCAACTGCTCGTCGAGCAGATGGACTACGCCCTGGCCGAGATCGCACTGCGGCGAGCGGCCTACTGGCGCGTCTGTGAGGAGGAGGCCGACTGGCAGTGGGCGCCGGGCGGGGTCGAGGGGCTGCGCCGGCCTCCGGTCGCCGAGGCACTCGCGCTGCTGCTCGCCGCGCTGGGCCGGCTGCGGCTCTGGGCCCAGGAGCTGCACTGGCTCCAGGAACAGGCGCGCCTGCGCGGCCTGCTGGCCGCCGGCTGACGGGGATGGCTGGCGACCGCGGCCGGTCGGGCGGTCAGCTGGCAGGCAGGGCGGGGCGCTGGTCGAGGGTGTCGAACAGGCGGCGGCTCAGGTTCGCCGCAGCCACGTTGCCCCGGCCCAGGTAGCGGCCGATCCCGGCCTCCATGCTTTCGGCGGCATCATCCTTGCGCTTGGCCCGGTACAGCACCTCGGCCCGGCACAGCAGGGCGTGTGCCTGGCCGTCGACGTCGTCGGTGCGCGCGGACAGGTCGACAGCGGTGTCGGCGAAGCGCAGCGCCTCGGCGTCCCGGCCGCGCAGCGACAGCAGCCGGGCATGCACCCCGCACCAGCCGGCCTGCGCGGGCAGCTGGTCAGCGGCGGCGGCATCCCGGCAGCGGGTGACGTACTTGCCGGCGTCGTCGACCTTGCCGAGCCGGACCAGCACGTCGGCAAGAGCCGCGGCGCGATTGGCGAGCATGGCCCGCTCGCCCATCCGGGACAGTGCCCGGCAGCTGCGCCGCAGCTCACGCTCGGCAACAGCGAGATCGTTGGAGAGCAGCGCGACCCGCGCGACGACGAATCCGCCGTGATGCGGGTCGACGCGCGGCCCGCGCAGGTCGTGGACGATCTCCTCGGCAGCCTTGAGATGGACCCGGGCATCCTCGAGGTCGCCGGACATCGCGGCGAGCACGGCGAGTTGGGCGAGCAGCGCCCGGCGCAGGGCCCGGTCGTCGCCGGCGGCGTCGAGGGCCTCGCTGGCCCGGTTGCGACTCGCGGCGACGGGGCGTGGGCCGAGGCTGGTCAGCAGGGCGAGTTCGCGGCGCAGAGACTGTGCGGCCCGCGGCACTCCGGACTCTTCGGCGTGGCGCACCGCGTTCTCCATCGCCCGCTCGGCGGCGTCGAACTGGCCGGCGGCGAAGTAGGCGCTGGACTGGCTGCGGCAGGCCAGCGCCGCGCCCACATCGTCACCGGAACGGACGAACATCGCCAGCGACGAGGCCGACTCGGCGACGGTGGTGGCGACCAGGCCCTCCGGATCCGTGGCGAACAGCACCCGCAGATGGGCGAGCCGGGCGTGGGCGCGCAGCCCGTCCTCGCCGGCGCGACGCGCACGCTCGGTGACCTGGCGCAGGATGCGCTCGGCGTCGGAGTGCCGGGTGAAGGAGAACAGCGCCCAGCCGAGGTCGATCTCGGCCCGCAGCCGCAGCGGGTCGGTCTCGGGCAGCAGGGTGATCGCCCGTTTGAGCAGCTGGGCAGCGCCGGCCTCGTCGCCCTGACGGACCCGGTCGGCGGCCTCGATCAGACAGGTCGCCGCCGCCCGGCCGAGCTCGATGGTCTCCGTTGCGCGCAGGCCGATCTCCATCCGAAACCGGTAGGCCTGCTCCAGGTGGTAGCCGACCAACTCGTCGTGCTCACCCGGGCCACCGACCAGGCGGGCCTGCAGCCATTCGGCGAACTGCTGGTGCAGCTCGGCCCGGCGGCGTTTCGAGGTGGACTCGTAGGCGCAGTCGCGCAGCAGCACGTGCAGGAACCGGAAGGCCTCCACCCCGGGCAGGTCGGAGCGGTCGGGATGGACGAGCTCCTTGCGGACCAGGCTCAGGCAGTGCGCGCCGACCATCGACCGTTCGGCCGGATCGGACAGCTCGATGACGGCGTCGAGGTAGAACCGCTCGCCGGCCACCGCGGCCCGTTCGAGTACCCGGCGTTCAGCCGGGTCGAGCCGGTCCAGGCGGGCGGCGAGCAGCGAGGAGATCGTTGGTGGCACGGTGACACCCCGCAGGCTGCCGGTGGCGATCCAGCGGCTACCCTCCCGGCGCAGCAGCCCGTCGTCGACAAGGGCGGCGACCATCTGTTCCACGAACAACGGGTTGCCCGCCGCCGAGGTGGTGATCCGGTTGACCAGAGCCGGGTCGAGGTCATCCGAGCCCATCAGGGAGCGGATCAGGCGCTGGCAGCGGGCCTCGGTCAGCGGCGCGAGCAGCATCGAGGTGGCGTTGAACTTGCCGCCGCCCCAGTCGCGGCGGTCCTCCAGCAGCTCCTGGCGGGTCAGGCACAGCAGCATGATCGGGGCGTCCCGGGACCAGTCGGCGATGTTCTCGATCAGGTCGAGCAGCGTCGGCTCGGCCCAGTGCACGTCGTCGAACCACAACACCAGCGGATGGCGCACGGCCAGGGCCCGGAAGAACGAACGCACCGCCCAGAAGCTCTCCTGCGGCCCGGCCTCGGCGCCGCCGAGGCCGACCAGCGGCGCGAGGGCGTCGACGATCTCGGCGGCCTGGTCGACGCCGTCGAGCAGCTCACGCAGCCGGCGTCGGCCGTCCGGCGCGCTCTCGTCGGCGGACAGGCCGGTGGCCTGGCGCACCATCTCCATCAGCGGCCAGTAGGCGATGCCCTCGCCGTAGGACAGACAGCGCCCGGTGAGCACGGTGGCGCGGGGCGCCAGGGACGCGCAGAACTCCCCGACCATCCGGGACTTGCCGATGCCGGCCGAGCCGAGCACGGTGAACAGATGGCAGGTGCGTTCCTCGACGACCGCCTCGAAGGCGTCCTGCAGCCGTCGGCGTTCCCGGTTGCGCCCGATGACCGGGGCGGTGAAACCGAGTGCCGCCGCGCGGGCCCCGGGGCCGGCTGTCGGGTCGACCAGGCCGGTCAGCCGATGCACCCGCAGTGGCTCGCGCTTGCCCTGCACGACCAGCGGGTCCAGGGGGCTGACCGTCACACTGTGCCGGATGTACCGGTAGGTGGAGTTGCCGATCAGGATCTCGTCGGGCGGGGCGGCGTCCTCCAGCCGGGAGGCGACGTTCACCGCGTCTCCGGTGACGCCGCCGCCGGCGACGGTCACCTCGCCGGTGTTGATTCCAATCCGCACCCGCAGCCGCAGGCCCCAGCGTTGCTGCAGATCCGCGTTGAGGGCCTCCATCGCGGCTCGGATGTCGAGCGCCGAGCGGACGGCGCGCAACGCGTCATCCTCGTGCAGGACGGGGATGCCGAACACGGCGAACACCGCGTCGCCGATGAACTTCTCCACTGCGCCACCGTGAGTGTTGATAACCTCGCGGACGGTGGTGAAGAACTGCCACATCACCTGTTGGAGCGGTTCAGAGTCGATCTTCTCGCCGATGTCGGTCGAACGGGCGATGTCGACGAACATGATCGTTACGGTCTTGCGCGCACCGCTGCCGGCAACGGGCAGGGGGTTGCCACACTCGGAGCAGAAGCGCGCCCGCTCCGGGTTCTCCTCCGCGCAGGTCGGGCACGGCACCATGTGCGGGATGGTAGGCCGATCCCGGCCCGGTGCGGTGGGGGATGCGTCCACCCGACGCGATCCGGGTGACCCGTCCCACACCGATGTCACAATTCGGTCGGATGGTCGGTGCCGGTCAGACGGCCGGTCGCGCTCGGCCGGCCGGTCGCGCTCGGTCGACCGTGGTGTAGGCGCGGGCAGTGTCGGGCGGCGATCCATGGCAGGCCGCGTGCGTGGCGTGATGGCAGGGTTCGGTCGGCCGTGGGTACGCCCGCCGGTCGAACGGGATCCCTCGATCATGTCGCGACGTCCCGCCCCACCGTCAGCAGCACCGATTCGAGCGCCCCGCTGCCGGGCACCGCGAACAGCGCCGCGCTCGACCCGCGCAGGATCGTGCCGAGCCCCACACCGATCGCTGCCGCGGCGCACACGGTCAGCGCCACCACGCCGTAGGTCGCGCCAAGCTGGCCCGGTCGGTCAAGATGCAGGCCGGATGCCCCGTATCGCAACACCGCGCCCTCGTCGAGCTACACAGCGCCGTGGCCAGCGCCTTCAAATGATCGCGGGTGCTCCGCCGCGGGTGTGACGCGGAGCCGAGCGCCGCACCGACCAGCCGGGCCGGTTCGGCGAGTTCGCGGTACGGCCGGTCGAAGACCTCTGCCCGCCCGAAACTCGGAGTCACCAGACCCAGCAGGGCACGCAGCGTCGTCGTCTTGCCAGACCCGTTCGGGCCCAGAAAACCGGTGACGGTCCCTTCGCGGACGGTGAATGTGACGTCGCGAACCGCGTGCTGGGACCCGTATCGCTTGGCCAGGCGTTCGATACGGACAACGGAGGTGACGGGAGCCTCCCGGCGGATGGTCCGATCGGGGCAGGTTCTACGGTAGCCCGTCCTTTTTCGATCCCGGCGGTCGGGCTGTGGGACTGCTGCCCACGAGGGATGTGAGCAGTTCCGCGAGCTGGGAACGTTGGGCCTGGTCGAGGTGCCGGGTGAATCCGGTCACAGCCTCACTCCGGCGGCGGCGGCCCTCGTCGAGGACGATGTGGCCCGCTGGCGTGAGGGTGACGAGTACGGCGCGCCGGTCGGCGGGGTGGGGGCGCCGCTCGATCAGCCCGGCCGACTCCAGGCCGTCCACCGTCTCGGTCATCGTGCGTGGAGCGACCCGGACCGTGTCGGCGAGATCGCGTAGCCGGCACGGTCCGGCATCCTCGAGCAGGCTGAGGATCTTGAATCGGCGCAGCGTCAGGCCGACCCCGGCGCGTAGCGCCTCGTCGACGGCGCGCCGGACGCGGTGCCCGGCGGCGAGGACGAGATCGACGACCTCGTCGCCGGTTTCCGGTGGCGGCATCTGACCGGCTCCCTCGTCTATGGTGGCGTGAAGGAAACCTTAGGGTAGCTTGCCTCATAGTGAGGTAACCTCACTAAAAGCTCACCTCGCCGTGCAGGGCAATGTGTCCACCAGGGGATAGGCATGTCCACCAGGGCATAGGCGGCCACATTACGGCGGCGAAGACCCTGCCGAAGGAGTTCACATGGACGCTCTCGACTGCCTGCTGACCCGTCGGACGGCAACCCGGCTCGTCGAACCCGGGCCGACCACCGATCAGCTCACCGCCATCCTGCGCGCCGCCACCACCGCGCCCGACCACAAGATGCTGCGGCCCTGGCGTTTCGTCGTCGTGCGGGGAGAGGCACGCACGGCGCTCGCCGCGGCCATCGCCAGCGCCGCCGAGTCCGTCGGTAACCTGCCGGAGCCGGTCGTGCGCAAGGCCGCCAGCAAGGCCACCCGCTCGCCCGCCCTGATCGCCGTGATCGCCGCCCGGGTCGAGTCCCGGGTGCCGGTCGCCGAGCAGGACGCCTCCGCCGCCGCGGCCGCGCAGAACATCTGCCTCGCCGCGCATGCGCTCGGGGTCGCCTCGGCGTGGAAGTCCGTCCCCCTACTGGATAGCGCCCAGGTCCGCGCCGCCTTCGGCCTGCACGACGGCGAGGAGCTCGTCGGCTGGGTAGAGCTCGGCACCCAGGCCCCGACTCCGCCGCTCTCCGAACGGGCCGAGGTTGCCCTCGCCGACGTCGCCCTCGAGATGGCGGCTGACGGCGCCCTCAAGGCCATCACCGACTCCGCCGGAGCCTGACGCTCCAGATACGCGGATACGCCGACCTGCTAGGTACCCAACCCCTCCCCACCCCCGCGCTCGGTGTTTCGTTCAGCGCGCCGGACTCTGCCGGCCTGTCCTCGCCTTCCGCCCTCTCGTCCTTGTGACCTGTCTCCTCCGCCCCGCCAGCCCCGCCAGCCCCGCCAGCCCGTCGGCCGTCCATCCGGGCCAAGAAGCGACCCGCGCAGCCCAAAGTCACCCTCCGCGATCGCATCTTCAGGGTCAAGATCCAAGCAGGTCCTTATGGGGGCGTTCGTGTCTGATTTGCCCCCCACGGCGACCTGCTTAGGCGGATGTTGCTCGGCGACCCGCTGCGCGGCGTGACGAGGGCGATGGCCCGGTTCGGTCGGAGCCGCCTGGGGCGCGCGGAAAGCTCCCTAAGCTGGATCGCAGGTCCGGGTCTTGACGACCCGATCCGGGGTAGGACTCCGCTCCCGACCTGCGACGGGAGGTTCGCCGTGCGCGGTGCGCAGGGACGTCCCCGCCTTGCCGTCACGGCCGTGACGACCGGGCTGCTGCTCGTTGCGCTGGTCGGATGTTCGGACCCGGGTTCCTCGGCTGACCAGGCGACTGCCGGGTCCCGCGCAGCTGTCGGCGCGAGTGGGCCGCCACCGGCACAAGGCGGCGCTTCTCCCGGGACCCCCGGGCTCGCGACGGCGGGCAGCGACGGCCCGCAGAGCGCGGAGTCCGACCGTGCCGGCTCCGACGGCGCGGGCCTGGGGGAGGGCCCCGGTACCGTGCCGGACGGCGCCGGGTCGCGGTCCGGGCCGCCCGGAAGTTCCGCCGCGGCCACCGGCGTACCCGGCTCGGTGGCGGCGGCGCCGGCCACACCGCTGGCCACCACCGCTCCCGGTGCGGCCGCGGGCGGCGGCTCGTCGTCCTCACGAGGTTCGTCCGCCTCGGGCGGTGCGGGCTCAGGCGGTGCGGGCTCAGGCGGTGCGGGCTCAGGCAGTGCGGGCTCGGGAGGTGCGGGTTCTGTCGGCGCGGGTGCGTCGACCGTGCCGACGCCGGTGCCCTCGGCTGTGTTCCTCGGGGAGGCCTGCGACCCAGCGCACACCACCGACCCCGCGACGGCGGTCAACGGTCTGGTGCTCTACTGCTCACCGGACGACTCGTCCAGCGTCGGTGGACGATGGTCGACCGCCCCGCCGAGCTCGGCCGCGACCCGCCCGGCGCAGGGTGGCGACTGCGACCCGCGGGACGTTGGTCGGATCGTGCGCGGCGCGTCCGGCCGTCCGCTGATCTGTCTGCGGGATCCGACTGGCTCGCTGAGCTGGTCGGACGTGTCCTGACTCACCCGGCTCGCGGCGCGGTGCCGCCGCGGCCCGGCGTCGCGGGGGTTCGCCCGGCGGGCTGCCCGCGTCTGACGAGGATCTCCTGCTCCGTCCGGCCGGTGACATGCCGGGGTCATCCGGGCCCGGTTGTTGATCTTAGGTTCGGTGGGGATCGCGGGCCTGCTGCGCCTCGGCGTTGCGAGCCGGGTGCCGCTGGCGGTCGCGTCGCCGGACGCGACGGGCGAGGAGCACGTCGGCGAGTGACCAACCGCCGGGTGCCACAAGTGCGAGGAACACCAGCGCCCAGGCGTACGGATGATCGGCGAGATAAGGGACGGCGTCCTCGCGCAGCCAGTCGAACAACCGGTCGTGCAGAACGGGGATCACTCCTGCCGCGGCCAGCAGCACCAGCGTCCCGGCCCCGGCCACGGCGAGCCCGCCCGGCAACCGCCGCCAGTCGGGCACGCCGACGACCACCAGGCCGAGCAACCCCGCCACGATGCCCAGCGCCCCGACCGACCCCGAGCCCACCAGCGCGCCGACCGCACCGAGTACGAGCAGCGGCAGCCCAAGGACGATCACTACCAGTCGACGGCGCTGCGCGAGGTCGCGGACCAGTTCGGAGCCGATGCGGGCGGCTGTCCGGATCAGAAACGCCACCGGGCGCACCGGACGGGGCAGGAACGGCGCCGAGGCGAGCCAGGAGGCCAGCACCGCGCCGATCCGTGCGAGTTCGGTGACCAGAATCGGACTCTGCGTCGAGTCGGTGATGCGCTCGTCGGGCACTGTGCACGCCCGCAGCACGTCACTCACCGCCGTGGCCGGGAGTACTACGGGCCGACTTTCGGGGGCCGGCCCGCTCGCGGCACCCGGCAGGTTCGAGGCGTTGGGTTCGTCGTCGATGTCCGCCAGGGCGGCGTCGACGGCGGCCAGGAAGCCGGCGGTCGGCCGGGGGGTGATCCCGTCGGCGATGTCCTCCCGGACCGCCCGGGCCAGGCCGACGAGTTCCTGGGCGGCGATGTCGCGTTGGAAGCCGCCGGCCACCCACAGCGCCGTGGCGGGTAGTCCAAGGGGAACGGGGGCGGTCAGATCCGCGAGCACGGCCAGTTCGTCCTGAACCTGCGCGGGCGTCGGCGTTCCCGCCACCTCGGCCAGCGCGTCGACCAGGCCAGCGAGCCAGCTGGCTGCGTCAACGGCCGGATGACCCGCCCCGGACCGCTCCCGAGCGGCCCCATCCGACCGGGCACCAGCCAGGCAGGCACCGCCCGTCGAGGGCGGGCCGTCGGGTGCACTGGGGGGTGGAGTGCCCAGCGCGAGGTCGCGGAGCAGGATCAGACGGCGGGGGTCGAGCAGGATCCGGACCAGCCAGCCGGCGCCGTCGAGGCGTCCCCACATCCAGTCGTTCGCGCGCCAGGACGACTTGGCGAACGCGGCGAAGTTACCCAGCCGCAGGCCGGTGAGCTTGTCCTGCGCCCAGCGGCGGGCCGGGTCGAGCTCCGTGGGCAGGTCGGCGGAGAGCTGGACGAGCTCGACGGGCTGGTCGAGCACGGTCCCCGTGCTTTCCTGCTCGACCAGGTGCAGGTCGAGCAGGGCGATCATGGCATGCGGCCGGGTGGGCGGCAGGTAGGCGACGAAATCGGCGAGGGTGCGGGCCGCGAGCGCTCGACGCTGGCCGACGGTCAGGCCCGCGACGCGGACCCTGATGCCAGTGGGGGGCTGGTCGGTCGGGGTCCACCGGGGAACGAGGTCGGTGAACTCGGTCCGGACCGCCAGGATGACCTCTCCGAGTGCCGACCAGGCCCCGGCCAGGCGACCCGACCCCACGGCCGCCGCCGCGGCCGGGTCGCCGCACAGCCACCGACGGGTCGCCTCGGCGGCGACCTCGGAGGCGGTTGCCCCGGGCTTCGCGCCCAGGGTCGCGGTGACCGTCGTGAACACCCCCGGACGAGGCGATGAACTGTACAGCGTCGCCGACCCGCCGGCGTCCGGCGTGGCGGTGCGGGTGGCAGCGTGAATGGTGGCGGCGAGTCGGGCGAGCCTGGCCCGTTCGGGCCGGGCGGGGCATAGCACGTATCCCTCATTGATCATCGAGAGCAGGATGCCCTTGATCCCGTCCAGTGTGGACTGGCCGAGTCTCCACAGCTCATCGACGTCGTCCGGGCCGGGCAGGCGCTCGGGCAGGCTCGTGAAGGCCGCGTCGAGGGCCGCGTTCGTCAGGCTGGTCCGGGCGGTGGTGTCGGTGCGCACCACGTCCGCGTCGGGTGGGCGGGGTAGGTCGGCGCGGTCGGCGAGCACGCGCAGCAGCGCCTCGACGACGGGCGTGGCAACCCGCTCGGCCACGCCCCGCCGGTAGGAGTCGTAGAGGTCGTCGTCGGCCAGCCGGACGGCACCGGCCGGGCTCAGCCGCAGCAGGCGCCGGCGGGTGGCCCGGGTGCCGCGCACCGCGTCGTTGTGAGCGCGCAGTGCGGCGAGGTCCGTGCCGATCGACTGGTTGAGCGCCGCGTTCAGGGCTCCGAGCAGGGTGGTACTCACCGGTGGCGTGCGATCAGCCCGGTCCCAGGACGGGATCGTGCGGGTCCCATCCGGTGCCACGTCGGTCGGACGCGGGGAGGGCACGATGTAGGTCAGCACTCGGCGGACCTGGCGGTGCGCGGGACGGTCGAAGATGGCCGCCAGGGCCGGCCCGATCGGGCGATTGACGAGGATCCCGCCATCGGACGCGTGGAATCCGCGGGCGCTGTTGACGTAGCGGGCCATGTCCGGATGGCTGTCGTCCACGTCGCGCCCGACGGGAACGAAGGCAGGCTCGAACGCGCCGGGAAAGGCGGAGCTGGCGCGGGCGGCGAGCGCCAGCCGGGGGATCGCCGCGGGGCCGGTCAGGTCCGGCGTCCCGAAGACGAACAGCCCGCGGTAGTCGACGTCGTACATCGAGCCGCCCAGGGAGTCGGTGTGTTCCGCCAGCTCGCCACGCATGATCGTCGTGGTGATGAACACCGCGGTCGCCTTGGTCACCTCCGTCGGCTCTGGTCGATGGCCAGGGTGCGACGGCGGACCGGTCGCGGCGACGGCGCGCAGGCCGGTGTGCAGGGCGGGCAGGACGACCGCGTCGCCGCGCAACAGGGATGGGAACGCGCTATCCACGGGGGTGCGCATGAGTCGGTCCAGCGAGCCGAGCGAGAGCCACAGGTCCCGCAGCGGCCCGAGGCTGGCGCGACGCGCGTGGGCGAAGCCCAGCATGGCCGCGTTGATACCGCCGGCCGACGCCCCGGACAGCACGTCGATGTCCAGGGTCACATCGAGGATCGCCGTCAGGCGGGCATACCGGGCGGCGAGCGCCGCATCCGCGGGATTGAGAACCGCGTCGGCGGGATGCACGGGGCCAGTGTTCTTGCGGCCAGTGTCCTTGTCGTCAGGGTCCTTGTCGTCAGGGTCCGCGGGGTCAGGGTCCGTGGGATCGAGTCCCGCTGGATCAAGGTCCGTGGGATCGGGGCCGGACGCGTCCGGGCCTGAGGCGTCAGGGCGGGCCGCGCCGGTGGCCAGGTTGATCTCGGTGGCGACGCCGCCCATCCACACGGCAAGGCTCGCGCCGCCAGTCATCACGACGGCAAGACGTATGTCCTGGGACGTCTCGCTACGCACCTGCTCGTCCGTCCCGGCGGTCCAGGCCGGCCCGCCTGCCGCACCCCGCGCCGCGGACTCGGCGCCCGGCGCGGCGCTATGGGCGCCCTGCGTCGCGGAATGGGCACGATCTGCGGCAAGGCCACCCATAGCGGAAAGGGTAGTCGTGATGCGACATGGCGCCCGTCGTTCCGCGGCTTTCCGCACGTCCCGGGCGGCTTCGACTGAACCTCGCCCTCGCCACGAGGCGACCGGACCTTCACGATTACCACGCTCCGTGGCCCTGACCCGTCGACGGAGTTGCCGGGCCAGCCGGGCTGGCGGGTCGGTGTGCTCGGTGTGCTCGGTGTGCTCGGCGGGATGATCTAGCGGACGATCGCCCGCGGCCGAGTGCGGGCGCGATGGCCGGGATCTGGCCGTTCGGGTTGGCCGGTCCCACTTGTCAGCGGGTTACTCGTGGGTAGCATGGGAACGACGTACTCACGAGTAGCAAGCCGGGGCCTCGGCTTTGTGTGCCGCCCGGCGCTCCCGAAAGGAGCCGTCCATGGGCCACTACCGGAGCAACCTGCGCGACCTGGAGTTCAACCTCTTCGAACTGTTCGGGGTCGACCGCGTGCTCGGCACCGCGCCGTTCGAGGAGATGGACGCCGACACCGCCCGCCAGGCGCTCGCTGAACTCGACGGGCTCGCCCGGGGGCCGATCGCGGACTCGTTCGCCGATGCCGACCGCAACCCGCCGACGCTCGACCCCGAGACCGGCACGGTCACGCTGCCCGAGTCGTTCAAGCGCTCCTACCAGGCAGTGGTGGACGGCGAATGGTGGCGGCTGTTCGTGCCGAACGGGCTCGGCGGGCTCGGCGCCACGCCCACAGTCGCCTGGGCGGGCTCGGAACTGCTGCTCGGCGCGAACCCGGCCGTGTTCATGTACATGGCCGGCCCGACGTTCGCCGCCATCCTGCACGGGATGGGCACCGAGTGGCAGCGCACCATCGCGAACTTCGCGATCGAGCGGCACTGGGGCGCGACCATGGTTCTCACCGAGCCCGACGCCGGCTCGGACGTCGGCGCCGGCCGTGCCCGCGCCATCGAACAGCCGGACGGCACCTGGCACATCGAGGGCGTCAAGCGCTTCATCACCAGTGGCGACTGGGACTTCCCGGAGAACATCATCCATCTGGTGCTGGCTCGGCCCGAGGGACACGGTCCCGGCACCAAGGGCCTGTCGATGTTCGTCGTGCCCAAGTACATGCCGGACCCGGCCACCGGCGATCCCGGCGAGCGTAACGGCGTCTACGTCACGAACCTCGAGAAGAAGATGGGGCTCAAGGTCTCGGCGACCACGGAGCTGCGCTTCGGGGAGCGCACGCCGGCGGTGGGCTGGCTCGTCGGCGATGTCCATGAGGGCATCGCGCAGATGTTCCAGATCATCGAGTACGCCCGGATGATGGTCGGCACCAAGGCGATCGCCACTCTGTCCACCGGCTACCTCAACGCGCTGGACTACGCCCGCACCCGCGTGCAGGGCTCTGACCTGACCCGCGCCACCGACAAGACCGCGCCGCGCGTCACGATCATCCACCACCCGGACGTCCGCCGGATGCTCATGGCGCAGAAGGCGTACGCCGAAGGCATGCGGTCCCTGGTCCTCTACGCCGCGACGTTCCAGGACCAGATCATGGCGGCCGAGGCCCGCGGCGAGGCCGACGAGCTCGCAGTGCGGATCAACGACCTGCTGCTGCCCATCATCAAGGGGGTTGGCTCCGAGCGGTCGTACGAGCTGCTCGCGTCCTCGTTGCAGGTGCTCGGCGGCTCCGGCTACCTGCAGGACTATCCGATCGAGCAGTACCTGCGGGACGCCAAGATCGACACTTTGTACGAGGGGACGACCTCGATCCAGGGGCAGGACTTCTTCTTTCGCAAGATCGTGCGTGACCGGGGCCAGGCGATGACGGCCGTGCTCGGCGAGCTTCGGACCTTCGTCAAGGCGGAGGCCGGTAACGGCGAGCTGCAGCACGAGCGGGCGGCGCTCGGTTCCGCCCTCGACGAGGTGGAGGGCATCGTCAGCGCGATGGTCAACCAGCTCACCAGCGCCTCCGAGGACGTCCAGCAGGTCTACAAGGTCGGGCTGAACACCACTCGTCTGCTGCTCTCCGTCGGCGACGTGCTCATCGGCTGGCTGCTGTTGCGCGGCGCGGAGGTCGCGCTGCGGGCGCTCGCGGGCGGCGCTGCCGACGGCCGCGACGCCGAGTTCTACCGGGGCAAGGTCGCCGCCGCCCGCTGGTTCGCGGCGAACGTGCTGCCCGAGCTGAAGGTGCGCCGCGCGATCGCCGAGGCCACCGGGCTCGAGCTCATGGAACTGTCCGAGGACGCCTTCTAGGCCCGGCTGCCTGAGCCCGTCCGCCTGAGCCCGGGTTCCAGGTTCGGGGTATCGCGGCACATCCACGGACCACGGAGGAATTTCCGTGGTCCGTGGTCCTTGTTGCGGCCGGTGGTTGTATTGGTGTGATCCGCGGGTACAGGGGGCCGCATGGGAATCCCGCTGAGCCTTGCGATCTTCACTCTTGGTGCCGTGCTCACCTTCGCCGTCCGTTCCGATCCGTCCGGCCTCGATCTGGACACCGTCGGGGTCATCCTGATGCTGGTGAGCCTGGTGGGGCTGGGCATCACCCTGTACCAGAACCAGTGGCGTCGCAAGATCGTGGAGGAGTCGGTCGAGGCCGGCGTGCCGACTCCCGTGTCGATGGACGACACGGTCATCGTCGACCCGGTGACGCCGTATGAGGCGCCGCGGCGTCGGGAGCCCGGCCTCACGCCGGAGGAGGACAGTAAGATCAACTCGAGCCGGCACCCGGAGCTGGACCCGCAGGAGGTCGTGCACGTCGGTTCCACCGACCAGGGCCAGTCCTCGACGCGCTCGTAGCCTTGCCGGACGGGCCCGGCCGGTCGGCCGCCGCCGCTCGCACCATCCGACCGCCGCCCGGTCCGACCCGCCCCGCCTGCCTGCGTGCCGGCCCGCGAGTCGACCGGGCGCCTGATGCACGTCGACCCCACCCGCGACCACCCGCCGATCGCTCCCGACCAGCGGCCGGGTCCCGCCCCGCCTGACGGGACGAGGTCGGCCCGGTCGAGGCGGCGCGGCTGGCGGTCAGGAGGTGCGCAGGGGCGGGAAAGCCTGGTCGAGCTCGTTGCGCATGTCCCGCTTCAACAGATCGTCGGACTCCGAGGAAGTCTGCCCCTCAAGAAGGAACCGGGCCACTCGGAGGGTGAGATCGACCCGCTCGGCCAGGTTCAGCGTGCCGGTGAACCGCCCGCTGGAGTTGGCGGAGGTCAGCACCTTGGCGACGAACTCGTCCGCAGCCTGAAGTGCCTCCACTCGCGTCATGGTTCCACCTCTTTGTGCCGGAATCCGGTCAGAGGCGCAACCGTACCAGGGAACCACGGGTGCGCAGTTGTGTGCCCCACTCGCGTGCTTTGTGGTGACCTGGTGGCTCCGATGAGAGGATCAGGACCAGGCAAGGGCGACCGTGGGGTCGGTCAGCATCGCGCCGATGTCGGCGAGCACCGCGGCGCCGAGGCGCCCGTCCACGATCCGATGATCAAAGGACAGGGCGAGCTGCACCACCGTACGTGCCGTGACCTGACCTTCGTGCACCCAAGGTGTTGGGCGGATCGCACCGAGCGCCAGGATCGCGGCCTCCGGCGGGTTCAGGATCGGTGTGCCGATGTCGACACCGAGCGCCCCCACGTTGGTGATGGTGATCGTCGCACCGCGTAGTCGAGCCGGCTCCAGTCGGTCGGCGCGGGCGTCGTCGGTCAGCGCGGCCAGCGCACGGGAGAGGCCGACCAGATCGAGGCGTCCCGCGTCGGGGATGTGCGGCACCACGAGGCCCCGCGGTCCGGCGACGGCGATGCCCAGGTTCACCCGGTCGGAGATCTGGATCTCTGCCCGGCCGGCGCCTTCGTCCTCGACCCAGCGTGAATTGATCATCGGATGCCGCCGGACCGCGACCAGCAGGGCGCGGGCGACGAACAGCAGCGGCGTGATCCGGATACCGGCGAACTCCGGCAGGGCCGCGATTCTTTCCCGGGCCGCGATCGTCTCGGTCGCGTCCGCGCTCAGGAACTCGGTGACATGCGGCGCCGCCGCGACGCTGGCGACCATCGCCTGCGCCATCGAGCGGCGCACCCCCACCACCGGCACCCGCCAGACACCCGCGCCATCGGCGTCGTCGTTGCCGGCGTAGGTCGCGTCGGCGGGGATGGCACCCGCCAGTGCACCGCCACCGGGCCGCGGGCCGGCTGGCGCCGGGTAGGTCGGGCCGGGACTGCCCGTCGGCCAGACCGGCGGGGCCGCGAGCGGGATCGCCCGAGCCGCGATGCGCACGGCCGCCTCGACGTCACCGCGGCAGATCGTCCCGCCCGGCCCGGTACCGACCAGGGTGGTGAGGTCGACGCCGAGATCACGGGCCAGCTTGCGCACGGGCGGCTTGGCCAGCACCGCGGACGCCGGCCAGCCGCCCGGCGTCACCTGCGGATCCGCCTCGGCAGGCCCTGACACCCGCACGGCGCTGGCGTCGGTGCTGGTGGGGACGGGCACCGGGACAGTCACGGCCTGGGCGGGCTGGGCGGGCTGACCGGGGGTGGTGGTCCGACGGCGTGGGCTGCGCCGGCGCTGCTGGTGCGCGCGCGGGCCGTAGCCGACGAGCACCGGAGTGCGCTCGTCGGATCCTTCGCCGCTGGACGGGGGCTGCGCGGCGGAAGCGGCCGGACCGGCTTGCTGCCCGCCGGCCTGCGTCCCGCCGGAGCTGTCCGCGCCCGTGCCGGCATCGGAGCCGTCCTCGTCGGCGGTGTGGATGGTCAGCAGCGGGGCGCCGACCTCGAGCGTGGTGCCCTCATCGACGTGCCGCTCGACGAGAACCCCGGCGAACGGGCTGGGGATCTCCACGACCGCCTTGGCGGTCTCCACCTCCACGAGCGGCTGGTTCACCGTGACGGCATCGCCGGTCTGGACGAGCCAGCGGACGATGTCCGCGTCGGTGAGTCCCTCGCCGAGATCAGGAAGCCGGAACTGTCGGTGTGTCACGGAAACCCCAGTTCAGATCGTGCGGGCGCGCCGAGACCGCAGTAGCGCGGGCGTCGCGGGCCTTGGGCGTCGCGGGTTCAGGAGCCGACGCGGGTTCAGAAATCGAAGGCGCGGTCGACGGCGTCCAGGATGCGGTCGACGTCCGGCAGGTAGTGGTCCTCAAGCCGGGCTGGCGGATACGGAGTGTCAAAGCCGGTCACGCGCAGCACCGGCGCCTCGAGCGAGTAGAACGCCTCCTCGGTGACCCGTGCCGCCACCTCGGCGGACACCGACACGTTCGACGGTGCCTCATGCACGACGACCAGCCGCCCGGTGCGCCGCACGGAGTCGAGCACCGGGCCGAGGTCGAGCGGCGAGAGCGAACGCAAATCGATGACCTCCAGCGATCTGCCGTCGTCCGCGGCGCTGACCTCGGCGGCGTCCAGGCAGGTCCGGACGGTCGGGCCGTAGCCCACCAGAGTCGCGTCGCGCCCGGCTCGCACGACGGCGCTGCGGTGCAGGCCTTCCGTGGCCGTCGCGGAGAGGTCGGTCAGCGGCTGCGGGACCATCGGCGACTTCTCCCAGTAGCGCCGCTTGGGCTCGAGGAAGATCACCGGGTCGTCGGAGCGGATTGCCTGCTGAATCATCTGATGCGCGTCGGCGGGGTTCGAGCAGGCGACGACCTTCAGCCCGGCGGTATGGCAGAAGTACGCCTCGGGTGACTCACTGTGATGTTCGACGGCGCCGATACCGCCGCCGAACGGGATGCGGATCGTCACCGGCAGCCGGATCCGGCCCGCGGACCGGTAGTGCAGCTTCGCCAGCTGGCTGACGATCTGGTCGAACGCGGGGTAGACGAAACCGTCGAACTGGATCTCGCAGACCGGGCGGTAGCCGCGCATGGCCAGGCCGATCGCGGTCCCGACGATCGCCGACTCGGCCAGCGGAGTGTCGATCACCCGGGCCTCGCCGAACTCTCGTTGCAGGCCGTCGGTCACCCGGAAGACCCCGCCGAGCGTCCCGACATCCTCGCCCATCACGATCACCTTGGGATCGGCGGCCATCGCCGCATGCAGGCCGAGGTTGAGCGCCTTGGCCAGAGTGATCGGAGCCGGCGGCCCGCTGGCGGTGGCGGGCGATGTCGCCGGCACGGAGGCCGCGTCCGCCGCGCCGCTCCCGTCCGTGCTGCCGCTCCCGTCGGTTCGCTGCTCGTCGGTCACGATCATTGCGCCGGTCACCACGCCTCCTCGGTACCGTGCCGTTCGCCCGCCACGACTGCGCCCTCCCGCTCCACGATGCCCGTGCCGTCACCCGATGCCGTGCCGCCAGCGGGCGGTGCGTCGCCGCTGGTGGCGGCGAAGGCCGCACGCTGCACCGCCACCAGCGCATTGTCGGTGACCTGCACATGGTCGAACAGAATCGCCGGATCGGGGTCAGGTAACGCGCGACACCGTACGCGCAGGTCCTGCGCCAGCGTGTCGGCCTCCAGCTCGAGGTGGCGCTGTCGCTCGTCATCGAGCAGGCCGATGGCGACGAGATGGGTGCGCATCCGGTCAAGGGGGTCACGGCGGCGCCACCGCTCGAGCTCGTCCGCTGCCCGGTACCGGCTCGGGTCGTCGGCGGTGGTGTGCGCTCCCATCCGGTAGGTGAGCGCCTCGACCAGGACCGGCCCGCCTCCGGCCCGGGCGGTGGCCAGCGCCCAGCGGGTGACGGCCAGGCAGGCCAGCACGTCGTTGCCGTCGACGCGGACACTGGGGAAGCCGAAGCCGGTCGCCCGGTGGAAGATCTCGGTGCGGCTCTGCCGGCTGGCTGGTTCGGAGATCGCCCACTGATTGTTCTGGCAGAAGAACACCACCGGTGCGCCGAACACGCCCGCCCAGCCGAACGCCTCATTGACGTCGCCCTCGCTGGACGCACCGTCACCGAAGTAGGCGATCGCCGCGCCGTCGCTGCCATCGCGGGCCATGCCCATCGCGTAGCCGGTGGCGTGCAGCGTCTGCGCGCCGACGACGATCGAGTACAGCGCGAAGCCGTGCTCGTCCGGATCCCAGCCGCCGAGGCTCGTCCCACGAAAGATCGCCAGGATGGCCTCCGGATCCACCCCGCGGCACCAGGCCACCCCGTGCTCACGGTAGGAGGGGAAGGCCATGTCGTGCGGGCCCAGGGCCCGTCCCGAGCCGACCTGTGCCGCCTCCTGGCCGCGCAGGCTCGCCCACAGGCCCAGCTCGCCCTGGCGCTGCAGGCTGGTGGCCTCCTCGTCGAAGCGGCGCACCAGCAGCAGGTCCCGGTACAGGGCAACGAGGTCGGCGCCGGTGAGATCGGCGACGAGGGCCGGAAGGTCAAGATCGGCGGCGTCGGGTTCCGTAGCGGTCATCCCACGGCCATCATCCGGCTGGCCGGCCAAGGCGGTGTCCGCCGCGGGCGACGTCGCCTCGGACGCCTGAGTGATCCGCCGACCGCCCGGGGTGAGCAGCTGCATGAGCTCCGTCACATTGGGCAACGATAGACCTTGCCGGGGCCCTGGCAACCGGATCGGCCGGACTCACCGGTTCCGCGTGTCCGATTGCCGGCCGAAGCGGGGACGGCGGGCCGCGGCGCGGATGGCTCGGTACGGTGGCGCGGTGACGAGTGCGCAGGACGTGACCCGACCGCCGGCCCGCCGCGACCTCGGGAAGATCGGGATCTGGAGTGGCCAGTTCGACTTCTCGTCGGCCGGCGCGGTCCGGGAGGCGATCACGGAGCTCGACGAGCTCGGCTACCCGACGTTGTGGACGGGTGAGGTGAAGGGCCGCGAGGTACTGGTCACCGCGAGCCTGGCGCTGGCCGCCACGTCCCGGATCACGATCGCCACCGGCATCGCCCAGATCCTGGCACGTAATCCGCTGACGATGACCGCGGCCCAGCTCGCGCTCGCCGAGGCCTTCCCGGGCCGGTTCCTGCTCGGCCTCGGCGTCTCGCACGCCGAGCTGATGCACATCCGCGGCGCCGCCTACACCCGGCCGCTGTCCCAGATGGCTGCCTATCTCGACGAGATGGACCGGATGGCCACCGAGCAGTATCGCGGCGTCCCGCCGGCCGGCACCCCGCCGCGGGTGCTCGCGGCGCTCGGTCCGAAGATGCTGGCCCTCGCTCGGGACCGAGCCGACGGCGCCCACTCCTACTTCGTCCCGCCGGAGCACACCGCGGCGGCCCGCGAGATCCTCGGCCCGGACAAGCTGCTCATCCCCGAGCAGGCGTTCGTCCTGCACACCAACCCGGACGAGGCCCGGGAACTCGCTCGCCGACACACCGGTTCCTATCTGCGCCTGCCGAACTACACCTCGAACCTGCGCCGGTTCGGCTTCGACGACGACGATCTCGCCGGCTCCGGCTCCGACCGGCTGGTGGACACGATCGTCGCCTGGGGGGATGTGGACGTCCTGCTCGGCCGGATCAAGGAGCATCTCGACGCGGGCGCCGACCAGGTGGCGGTGCAGGTACTCGACTTCGACCGGCGTGGCCTGCCCCGCCGGCAGTGGCGCGAGCTCGCCCCCGCCCTGCTCGCCCTGTGACGTCCGGGTTCCGGTGAACGCTCGGGAGGCGTCGGGGCCCGGTCGTCGGCGTTCGACACCGGCTCGCCCGGTCATGGCCGGTCTGGTTGGGATGGTCCTGGTCCTCACGGCGTGCTCGCTGCCCGACGGCGACAAGGACACCCCGTCCCCGAGTGCGAGTGCGAGTGCGACCGTGGGCTCCCGATCCGGCTCCGGGCCTGGCGGCTCGGCAGGTTCTTCGGCGTCGCCGTCCCGGGCGGCATCCGGGCCGGTCGGCGACGGTCCGCGCCGGGCGACCGGCCAGCCGGTCACGATCGCGTTCGGCGGGGACATCCATTTCGCCGGCTCGCCAGGGCAGCGGCTGGCCGCCGACCCGTCCACCGCTGTCGGGCCCATGTCGAGCACGCTGTCCGCGGCCGATCTCGCGATCGCGAACCTGGAGACCGCGATCACCGACCGGGGCACCCCGGCGCCGAAGGAGTTCACCTTCCGGGCCCCCGCCACCGCCTTCGACGCCGTGCGTTCCGCCGGCCTCGACGTCGTGACCATGGCGAACAACCACGGCATGGACTACGGCGAGGTCGGCCTGCGCGACTCGCTGGCCGCCGCGTCCGCCGCGCACTTCCCGGTGATCGGCATCGGCCTGGACGACACCGGAGCCTTCACCCCGTACCGGACGACGATCAAGGGTCAGCGGATCGCGGTGATCGGTGCCACCCAGGTCCTCGACGACGAGCTCGCCGCCGCCTGGACCGCCGGACCGGGCAAACCCGGCCTCGCCTCCGCCAAGCAGGTCGACAAGCTGGTCACCGCCGTGCGGGCCGCGCGGTCGACGGCGGACACGGTGATCGTCTTCCTGCACTGGGGCGTCGAACAGCAGCAGTGCCCTGCCACCCCGCAGCGCACCCTCGAACCGCTGCTGACCGCCGCCGGTGCCGACATCGTCGTCGGCAGCCACGCCCACGTGCTGCTCGGCGGGGGCTGGGCGAGCGACGGCGCCTACGTCGACTACGGCCTGGGGAACTTCGTCTTCTACGCCTCCGGTTCCGGCCACAACACCGAGTCCGGCGTGCTGCGACTGACGGTGGCCGGCCGCGCGGTCACGGGCGCCGACTGGGTGCCCGCCCGCATCTCGGGCGGCGCTCCCCGTCCGCTGACCGGCGCCGCCGCAACCCAGGCCGTCGCCAGTTGGAACGCCCTGCGCTCCTGCACCGGCCTGTCCGCCACCCCGCCCTGACGTCTGTGTCCCCAGGGCTGTCGTCGCCAGGGCTGTCGCCGCAGTGGTCAGGTGGTCGACTCGGCCGCCGCGGCGCAGGTCGCGCAGGTGCCGTAGATCTCCACGGTGTGGGCGACGTCGACGAAGCCCTCGGCGGCGGCGACCGTGGCCGTCCACTGCTCGATCTCCGGACCGGCGATCTCCACCGTGCGCCCACACTCGCGGCAGACGAGGTGATGGTGGTGGGCCTCGGTGGCGCAGCGGCGGTAGACGGTCTCGCCGTCGTCCCGGCGGATCATGTCGACCTCGCCCCGGTCGACCAGCACCTGAAGATGGCGGTAGACGGTGGTCAGCCCGACCGCGGTGCCCTGCGCGCGCAGCAGCGCGTGCAGGTCCTGGGCGCTGGTGAAGGCATCCGTCTCGGTCAGGGCCGCGCATACGGCGTCGCCCTGACGCGTCGCGCGCACGGTCGTGCCACGACCGGGCGCTGCGCGGCGATCGGTCGGCCTGCTGCCCTCTTCGGCGATGCGCACTGGCGTTCCCTCGGCCATTTTCCTATCTTCGCGCGTGGATTGACCGGCTGTCGCGTTTCCACCGGCCGGTGTGGGCAGCCGCCGGTCGGGCCGGCGGCTCTGACGTGACCGAGCTGACCGGAAGGGTCAGGCGGGCGGGCAACGCCGTAGACCGTACAGGGTTCCGGTGAGTGCGAAGGTGCGGGTGGAGGCCGGGCACCAGCCGTCGTGGCGCAGCGCGGCGAGCTCGGCCGGGGCGCCGCGCCGGTCGTAGGCGAGCACGAACAGCAGCACCATGCTGCCGGCCGGACGCGGTCGGGCGCGCACCGCGGCGGCCGCGCCCTCGCGCCCGCGTCCCGATGGTTGACCCACGGCAGCCAGGAACACCGTGGCCGAGCGCGGAATCCGCGCGGCGTGGGTCCCCTCGGTGTCGTCGCTGAGCTCCATGCCGTACAGCCAGCCGGCGCGGGCGAGCCGGCCCCCGACGAGCATCGTGTCCCCGGGGCGGTAGAGCGTCCGCGCGGCGACGGTCGCCATGACCATGCCGTCGATCGGTCGCACGGCGTCCCGCTCGCGCCACAGCCGGCCAAGCCCCCCCGCCGCGCTCAGCGGCACCGCCGCCAGGCCCACCAGGCACAGCAGACTGAGTGCACTGGTCGCCTGGACCGCCGCGGTCCGGCTCACGCCGGTGGACCGGGCGGCCCGCCAGGCCACGCGGGCCAGTTCGTCCGCGCCGGTCGCCGCGACGATCACCAGAAGGGGGACCACGAACAGGTTCGTCCGGCAGGCGCCGAACGGCCAGTAGCGGCCGGCGCTGGCGGCGAGCGCGAGCAGTTCCGCGCCGCCAAGGGCCACCAGTACCGTTGCGCCGCCTGGTCGCCGCCACAGCGTGCGCACCCCGACTGCGACGGCGACCGTGGTCGCGCTGCCGACGAGGGTCGTCAGAACCCGGTGACCCTCGAGCAGCGAGTGGATCAGGTTGGGGTCGTAGCGGTCGATGCCGGGCGGGGCGCCGCCGAGGATCGCGCGCACCTGGTCGCCGATGAAGCGCAGACCGCCGAGGAGACCGCGGTCGGCGAGGAACTGGTCGTCCCAGAAGTGGCTTGCCCGCTGCCCGGACTGGTGCCCGATCCACAGTTTCACGTGGATCCCGGCGATGAGCAGCGCCGGGATGGATCGCCAGGCTGCCAGTCGCTCCCGGAGGGCATCCCGGACCGCCAGCGGCACCAGCAGGAACACCGCCGGCATCGAGACCAGCGCGAGCGCGCCGGCGAGCGTCCGGTTGCGCAGCCGGTGTGCGCGCGCGGCCCACAGCGCGATGATCGCGAGCGTGACGACGGCCTCGAGGGCGTACGGCTTGAGCTGTGTCCCCGAGTCGACCACCGTGACGCTGCCCGCCACGGCCACCGTGGCACCGGCTGCCGCGACCCTCCCGGTGAACCGCCGTGCGGTCAGATACGTGCCCGCGGCCAGGACCGGCACCCAGATGACGGCGCCGACCAGCCGCAGCGACCAGGCATGCCAGCCGAGCACGTCCCCCGCCAGGCGGGTCAGCGCCGTCGTACCCAGCGACGACGGCGCGTTCGCCCGACGCAGCTCCGACCAGAACGATGCCGCCGGCTCGCCCGCGAAGTGCGGCCGCCACAACTCGTCGTACCACAGCGGCCGGCCGATCCGGGCGCGCAGCACGATCTCCACTCCGACGACAGCCCCCGCGAGCAGCAGCGCCACCAGAACATCCCGCCGGCCCCACGCGCTCCGGTGGCCCCTGGACGATTCGCTCCTGTGCGATTCATCCACAGGTTGTCCACAGAGCTTCGTCCCCCTGTGGACATTCCTGTGGACAACTTCGTCGATGTTGTGGATAAGCTCGGGCCGGCCGGGGGTGCTGGACGGGATCGATATCGACACTGGCGGAAACGTCCGCTAAGGCTGCTTGTAGTAGGCAAGGAAGCGGTCGATGCGGCCGACGGCGTCGGTCAGGTCGGCCACCGAGGGCAGAGTGACGATCCGGACATGGTCCGGATGCGGCCAGTTGAAGCCCGTGCCCTGCACCAGCAGGATGTTCTCGGCGGCCAGCAGGTCGAGGACGAATCGCTCGTCGTCGGCGATCGGGTAGACCTCCGGATCCAGCCGCGGGAACGCGTACAGGGCCCCGCGGGGTGGCACGCAGGTCACCCCGGGGATGGCGTCCAGCAGCCGGACGACGGTGTCCCGCTGCTCGCGCAGCCGCCCGCCGGGGAGCACGAGATCCTCGGCACCGCCGTCCTCGCCGAGGGCGGCGACCACGGCGAACTGGCCAGGGACGTTCGCGCACAGCCGCATGTTCGCGAGGATGTTCAGTCCCTCGATGTACGAGGTGGCGCGCTCGCGCGGGCCGGACAGCACCATCCAGCCGGCGCGGAACCCGGCGAGCCGGTAGGCCTTCGACAGGCCGTTGAAGGTCACGCAGAGCAGATCGGGCGCGATCGACGCCGTCGAGACGTGCTCGGCGTCGTCGTAGAGGATCCGATCGTAGATCTCGTCCGAGAGCAGCATCAGTTCGTGCCGCCGGGCGATCTCGACGATGCCCTCGAGCACCGCCGGAGAATAGACGGCGCCGGTCGGGTTGTTCGGGTTGATCACGACGATCGCCCGGGTGCGCGGGGTGACCTTGCGCGAGATGTCCGCGAGGTCGGGCGCCCAGTCGGCGGACTCGTCGCACAGGTAGTGCACCGGCCGCCCGCCGCACAGGCTGACCACCGCCGTCCACAGCGGGTAGTCCGGCGCGGGCAGCAGCACCTCGTCGCCGTTGTTGAGCAGCGCCTGCAACGACATCATGATCAGTTCGGAGACGCCGTTGCCGAGGTAGACGCTGTCCGGGCTGATTCCGCCGATGCCCTTGCGGATGTGGTAGCGCACGACCGCCTCGCGCGCCGAGACCAGGCCCTTGGAGTCGCTGTAACCCTGGGCGTCGGCCAGGTGTGCCATGACGGACTGGAGTACCTCCGGCGGTGCGGAGAAGCCGAACGGGGCAGGGTTGCCGATGTTCAGCTTGAGGATGCGCGCGCCGGCCGCTTCCAACCGGGTCGCCTCGTCGAGGACCGGCCCGCGGACGTCGTAACAGACGTCGGCGAGCTTGTCGGACTGGGAGAACTCCATCTACCCAGAGTAGGTGGGGCGTCCAGCGGATTTTTCCCGGGCCGGCGCTCGCGGCACCGACTCACCCCGGGGGAGTGAGCGAACGACCAGGGAGACCGTGAAGAACGCCGCGACCGTCAGCACGATCGCGCCGCCGGCGGCCACGTTCCACTGCTCGCTGACGGTCAGCCCAATCACTCCCGAGAGGACTCCGAGCGCCATCGCCACGGCCGTCATCGCCCCGGCGCGCGCGCACCACAGCCGGGCGGTGGCGGCCGGGCCGACGATCAGCGCCACCGCCATGATCGTGCCCACTGCCGGCAGGGAGGTCACCACCGTCGCCTCGAGCATCAGCAGCAGGACGAGATCGAGTGCCCGGGCCGGGTAGCCGGCGGCAGCCAGCGCTGTCGGGTCGAACGCGCCGAGGAGCAGTTCCTTGCGCAGCCCGGCGAGCACCACGAGGACGAGCACGGTGGTCACGGCGCTGACCAGGATGTCGCTGGGCGCGACGGTGAGCACCGAGCCGACCAGGAAGGCGGTGAGGTCCCGGCTGAACCCGTTCTGGGTGGACATCAGCGCGATCCCCAGCGCGAACCCGCCGGAGAGCACGACCGCCGTGACGCTGCTCGTCTCCCGGCCGTGGCTCGTCCCACCTCCGCCCGCTCTGCCCCCGTGTCCCGCCCCGGTCAGCAGCGCCACGACCGCGACGAGCAGAACGCCGAAAACCCCCGCGCCGAGCACCAGGCCGACGCCCAGCAGCGACGCCAGCACAACCCCGGGGAAGGTGGCGTGGGTGAGCGCCGTGGTGAGAAAGGCCAGCCTGCGTAGCACGACCTGGACACCTACCGCGCCGCAGAGTAGCCCGAGTAGCACCACCTCGATCAGCGCGCGCCGCACATAGCCGTCGCCGAGCGAGCTGAACAGGGTCACCGAACCACCGCCGTCCGCGTGCCCAGCACCCGACGGACCCCGCGGCGCACGCCGTGCCCGAGGAGCACCAGGGCGTACCCGGCGACCAGGACCAGCACGATGGTCGCCCCGGCAGCGAGCCGTACCCCGTGATCGATCGACGCGGCGTAACTGGTGGCGAGCCCCAGCCAGGCGCCGAGCATGCCGAGGCCGGTCGCCACCGCGACGATGACGGCCAGTCGGTCGAAGAGCAACCGGGCCGTCGCCGCCGGCACCACGAGCATGGCGATGACGAGCACCGTGCCGACCGCCTGCACGGCGGCGACCACCACCAGCGCGATCAGCATGTTCCCGACCAGGTCGAGCAGGGTGATCCGGTAGCCGGAGGCACGGGTCCACTCCCGGTCGAACGCGCCGGCCAGCAGCGGGCGGCCGAACGCGAGTAGCACCAGCACGGCGAGGACGGCCACCGCGGCGGTGACGAGGATGTCGTCCCGCCGGGTCGTCAGGACGTGGCCGAACAGGAACGCGGTGAGGTCGGCGGTGTAGGACCGCTGGCGGGAGACGAGCACGACCCCGACCGCGAAGAAGGCGGTGAGCAGCACGGCCAGGGTGGCGTCGTCATGGATCCGCTCGGTTGCCGCGACCAGGGTGAACAGCCCGACGGCGAGGACCGCGCAGACCAGCGCGCCCGGCACGATCCCGGACTTTCCGGACACGACGAAGCCGATCACCACCCCGGGGAAGACCGTGTGCGTGATCGCATCGGTGAGGAAGGCGAGGCGGCGCACGAGCACGTACACCCCGACCGCGCCGCACAGCGCGCCGAGCAGCAGCGCCTCCACCAGCGCACGGGCCATGTACGGCGCGCCGAACGGGCTGATGAGGAATCCGGTGATCACCGGGTGAGGATCAGACCGTGATCCCCGACCGCCAGGGCCGCCCCGCCGTAGGCCTGCCGCAGCAGAGCGGGGGTGAGCACCTCCTCCGGGCGGCCGAAGGCGAACTGGCGCCGGTTGAGCAGGAAGACCCGGTTGCAGGTCGACTGGGCCAGGGGAAGGTCATGGGTGGAGACGATGACCGCCGCGCCGCCGGCGCTCAGGTCCCGGACCGCGTCGAGCAGCGCTTCCTGGGAGACCGCGTCGACCCCGTTGAACGGCTCGTCGAGCACCAGCGCCGCCGGCTCTGACGCGATCGCCCGGGCCAGCAGCACCCGCTGACGCTGGCCGCCGGAAAGCAGGCCGAACCGGTCCCGCGCCCGGTGCTCAAGGCCGACCGTGGCCAGCGCCGCCTCGGCGGCCGCCCGGTCCGCCCGGCCCGGCGGGCGCAGCCAGCCGATTCGCCGGTAGCGCCCCATCAGGACGACCTGGGCGACGGAGATCGGAAAGTCCGGGTCGAGCGTGTCCGCCTGTGGCACGTAGGCGACCTGGCGGCGGGCCTGTGCGGGCGGGCGGCCCAGCACGACGATCGAACCGGAGACCACCGGCACCAGGCCGAGCACCGCCTTGATGAGGCTCGACTTGCCGGCCCCGTTCGGCCCGACGAGGGCGACGATCTCCCCGTGGCGCACTGCTCCGTGGACCTGTTCGACCGCGGGGAACCGGCCATAGGCGACGCTCGCGTGCGAGAAGACGATCGCGGCGTCGTTGACCGGCGGTGGCATGCCGCTAATGAAAACCGTTGTCGATGCCGGTGTCAAACGCGACATCTGCCGCGGGGCCGACCGCGGGGCCGACCCCGGGGCCGACGGAGCCGAAGTCGATCAAGGTGTTCCGCGGAACCGCCCGGCTGCCGCGCGACCCGGTGTCGCAGCCGATGCCCGTCTCGCGCTCACGTGGCGTCGCGGGCGGCACGCTCGAGCAGGCTGCGCAGCTCCCGACCGAGCGAGCGCGGTTCGCCGAGCGGCTCGTCGAACAGGATCCGCACCGGGTGGGCACCTGTGGCGTCGACCCGCCACAGGTTGATGCCGCACCGATCCAGGCTGCTGACGTACGCCCCGGCAAGGTCCTGGTCGGCCGTGTGCCGGCCGCCGAAGCTGCTGACGAGCTGACGCATCTGGTCGGCGTGCCGGGTGTTCAGATGCTCGATCAGCTCCGGCGCGTACGCGTCGATGAGGTCCGGCTCGGCGAAGGCATAGGTGGACAGGTCGATGCGGCGCCCGACCGTCGAACTCGACCAGCGGCGCACCTGCTCGGGCTGGCCGGTCGGCGGCAGGCAGAGCACGACGTCGTCCACCGATACCGCGAGCATCGCGAGCCCCTCGGACACCGCGCCGATCGGGTCGATGGTGCGGCCCAGGTCGGCGAGGCGACGCAGGATCTGCGTGGTGGGGCCGGGTACCACCCGGAGGGTGCCGGTGAGGATCAGCCGCTCGCCGAGGTGCCCGGGGACCTCGATCCAGCTTCGCCGCCCGCCGTGGGCGGCCCGGGCGATGCGTCCGTCGGTACGGGCCATCAGCAACGGCTCGCCCCCGTCGTCGATCATTCCCACCCAGCCGCGGGCCCGCTCGCACGGCAACGTGAGCAGCGCGGTACGTCCGCTGGCGAGCACCGTCCGGGCGCGTCGCGCCAGCTCCGCCATCTCGTCGGGCGCTCCCGTGTCGTCCAGGCCCGCGCGGCCATCCACTCGCACGCGGCCGTTCTCGCTCACCGGGTCGTTTCCGCCCACCAGTACCTCCATCGCAACCACAGGTCGTCAGGTTAGGCTTACTTAAGTCCCTGGTGGGGTGGGGGTCAAGTACTGGCCCGCCCTGGGGGCGGGGGGGTCGCGCGAATGTGGTCCCGATGTCGCTGCGGCCCCGCTCTGGGTCGACCCGGGTCTTCCCGGCGGCGCGGGGCTTCTAGGCTGTCGGAGAGGATGGATGTCTTGCCCTTGAGGAGGAGGTGCCGGTGATCTTCAGATTGGTGGGAGACGGTCGCCCGTACCCCGAACACGGCCTTGGACAGCGGGACTGGGCAGCCATACCCCCACGCCAGGTCCGGCTCGACCAGCTCGTCACGACGAAACGCGTGCTTGCGCTTGATGTTCTGCTCGACGATGACTCGACCTTCTATGGCGATCTGTTCCCCCACGTGATCGAATGGGGTGGCGCCCTCTACCTGGAGGACGGGCTGCACCGGGCGGTGCGGGCGGCGCTGCAGCAGCGCACCTCCATCCACGCCCGGGTCTACGTCCACGCGGGGCCCCGGCTCAGCGACGCGGCCCAGACCTCCGCCGCGCACTAGGGTTCTTCTCGCGGATCATGATGGTCCATCACAGCAGACCGGCCGGTTCCCGCCCGATCCCGGCCCTCCTCACCGCCGCTGTGCGTGACGACGGATCGGCCCCGGAAAACCTCCGTGTCGCTTCTACCGGGTTACGAAGGAGCAAATCGAACATATTGTCCGGTAGAAGCGACACCCCTGCGCACCGGCAACGCCACCACCCCCGACAACCATCACGGACAGCGAGATTCACCGGGTGAACCCGGCCGCGAGCCGGAGATCCACGAGATGCGACCTGGCGGTCGCCGACGTGGGTCGGTCGGTGGTCACTTCGCGTGGTAGGAGACGTAGGCGTTGTCGCCGACCTTGGCGAAAACGTAGCGCGGGCAGCCGGATGACGGCCGGTTGGCCACGATCGGACGCCACACGGGGGAGCGCATCACCATCTTCAGCCGGCCGCCGGCCGTCTTGACCACCGCGCCGCGGGTCAGGTCCGGTGCGTCGACGCGCTCATACCATCCGCCGCAGTACCGGATCTCGCCGGGACGGGACGTCCACGCCGGGGTGTGGAAAAACCACATCAGGTAAGCCGTCCGCATCAGCAGGACGAGCACAGCGAGGATCAACACAGAACGAATGATGTTCGCCGCTCGTCCGGACGCGAGAATGGGACTCACAGAACCGGCAGCCTACGGTCCTTCGACACCCTCGTGACCATCCACCCTCGCTCCGTTGCCGGTCAACGGTAGTCGAGTCAACCACCGGAGGTCGGGTGGGCGGGTGGTCAGACCCGCGAAAGTCGGGCCAGCGGTGGTCCGGGGACCGATCGTCAGCCGCGTAGATAGGCGAGGACGGCGAGGACTCGGCGATGGTCCGCCGTGCTCTGTTCCAGGCCGAGTTTCGCGAAGACATTGGAGATGTGCTTCTCCACCGCGCCGCCGCTCACCACCAGATGCGACGCGATGGCGGTGTTCGACCGTCCCTCGGCCATCAGGGTGAGCACCTCGCGCTCGCGCGGGGTGAGCGTGCGCATCGGGTCGTCCCGCCGGGTGCGCACCAGGAGTTGGGCGACCACCTCCGGGTCCATGACGGTGCCGCCGGAGGCGACCCGGCGGACCGCGTCGACGAACTCCCGGACGTCCGCGACCCGGTCCTTGAGCAGATAGCCGACCGCACCCGCACCGTCAGCGAGCAGCTCCGCCGCGTACTGCTTTTCGACGTACTGGCTGAGCACCAGCACCGGAGTACCACTGACCTGGTCTCGGGCCGCGATCGCCGCCCGCAGCCCCTCGTCCCGGTGCGACGGGGGCATTCGGACGTCCACGACCGAGACGTCGGGCCGGTGCGTCACGACGGCCTCGACCAGGCTCGGACCGTCGCCGACGGTCGCAACCACCTCGCAGCCGGCGTCGGTGAGCAGGCGGCGCAGGCCTTCGCGGAGCAGTACCGAATCCTCGGCGATGACAACCCGCACAGTCGGCCAGCCCTTCGTCGGTCGGCGTCCGCTCGTCGGTCGGTAGGTCTGTGGATCCGGTGGCCAAGCCCGGCGTGTGGCCGCGCCATGCGCGTGACGGCGCAGACGTTCCTGTGACGGCGCAGACGGACCCGTGACAGCACAGACGGTACCGAGCGGCGGACGGTCCTGGGGCAGACGGTAGCGGGCAGCGGTACGGGGGACACGTGCGCGACACCGCGGGGTGTGGCGGATTGTCGTACCAGCATGGCAAGCTTGGTCCCTGTGGGGACGGGTTGGTCGGTGAACGGGGGCACTGCGCGCCTCGGCCGGGCTGCCGCGTTCGCCGCGTCTTCGGTCAGCCTCTCCTGGATCGCTCACGTCGCGGGCGGGGCTGGTCGTCCCGGCCTCGTGGTCACCCTGGGCGCCTTCGGGCTGCTGACCAGGCTCGCGTTCGGTCTCGGCAGTCGCGAGCGGGGCTTTGCGGCCCTGATGTTCGGGGTGACCGCCGCCCAGTTGACGCTGCATGTGGCGTTCCTGCTCGCCCAGCCCCACACCGGCGCCGCCCAGGCCGACGTGATGCCGGCCGACATGATGCACACCCACGTGGCGCAGACCGCCCTGACCGGGGCGGCCGGGATGCCGATGGCGCCTGGAGCGGGGGCCTGCGTGGGGCTGCCGGCGAGCCAGATGCTGCTTGCGCATGCGGTGGCCGGCCTCCTGGTGGCACTGTCGCTGCGCCGGGCGGAGCGAGTGCTGTGGTCCGCCTCGCGTCTCCTGCCGATGGGCCTGGTCCGCAGCCTGTTCGAGCACATCATCGGGTCCTGGGGCCTGGTGGCCGCGGGGGTTGCGGCTCTGCCGCCGGCCCTGCGTGCCCTCTCCGCCTGCCGGTCTGCCCGGCCGTGCGCGTCCCCGCTGGGCCGAGCCGCCCGTCGACGCGGCCCGCCCATCCTGGCCTGACCGGAGGGTGACAACGCGCCGGGAGACCGGTGCGGACCATTGCGGTGGCATCTCCGCCAGCATGCGGCTGCTGCCATCCTGGCTGCTGCGTGCCGTGCCGTGCCGTGCCCTGTTCTCTCTCCGGAGACGTCCCAGTTGAGCGTTTCCCATTTTCGTCCCCGGGCGTCGCTGTGCGCCGCGGGGTTTTCCGAGGGGCTTCTCATGCATTCGGGTCTGTCCACGGCACGCCGATTCTCGCGGGGCTTTTCACGTACCGCGGTCCTGGCCGGAGTCGGCGCTGCCACCCTGGCCATCGCGATTGCGCCGGCGTCGGCTCACGTCACCGTCACGCCCTCGACGGCGGCCGCCGGCGCCTACACCACCCTGACCTTCAAGGTGCCGACCGAGGCGGACAACGCCTCGACGACCGGCCTGGACGTCCAGTTCCCCGCCGACACCCCGATCGCCTCGGTGTCGGTGCGGCCGAAGGCCGGCTGGGACTACAAGATCACAAAAGCGAAGCCGTCGAAGCCGTTGACGACCGATGACGGTCAGGTCGACGAGGTGGTCAGCAGAATCACCTGGACAGCGGCGCCGGGCAGCGCCGGGATCAAACCCGGCGAGTTCGACACGTTCGATGTGTCGGCCGGGCCGCTGCCGACGGGCGCCGGGTCGATCGTGTTCAAGTCCCTGCAGACCTACTCGAACGGGAATGTCGTGCGCTGGGTGGACCTCGCCGCGGCGGGCCAGCCGGAGCCGGACCATCCCGCCCCGACAGTCACGCTCACCTCGGCCACCGCCGATTCGTCCGGATCCACCTCGACCTCCGGGTCCGCTTCGGCGAGCCCGGCCGCCGCGGCCACCGGCGGTGACGGCGACGACGACACGACGGCGCGGACGCTCGGCATCATCGGCATCGTCATCGGCGTGCTCGCCGGGGCGCTGTCCGCGGTCTACGGGATCCGGGCCGCCCGGCGGCAGGCGTAACCGTTCATGCGTAGGGTTCTGGTGGTGGTCGTGGCGCTGGTCGCCATGGCCACCACATCCGTGGGGCTGGGGCTCGGCGTCACTGCGGCGTCCGCCCACGCGCTGCTGACCGGCACGGATCCCCGCGACGGCGCGGCGCTGAAGGCCGCGCCGCCGCGGGTGGTGCTCTCGTACAGCGAGTCGGTGCGGGTGGCTGGAGACTCGATCCGGGTGCTTGACCGGTCCGGGACCAGGGTCGATCTCGGCCACGCCGGACCGGGCGACCGGCCGTCGCAGGCGACGGTGCGGCTGCGCTCCGGCTTGCCAGCGGGCACGTATGTCGTGAGCTGGCGGGTCATCTCCGCGGACAGCCATCCGGTGTCGGGCGCGTTCGCGTTCGGGGTGGGCGGGCCGCCGGACGCCGGTGCCGCCCGGGCCGAGGGCGCCACGTCCGGCTCCGCCGTCGTCGGCTTCCTGTTCGGCGCGGCCCGGTTCGCCGGGTATGTGGGTGTCGGCGTGCTGCTCGGCGCCTGCCTGTTCCTCGTCCTGCTGTGGCCGGCGGGTCTGCGGGCCGCTGGCAGCGGGCGGCTGCTGGCGGTGGTATGGGGGCTGGCTGTCGCGGCCTCCGTCGCCCAGCTGCTTTTGCAGGGGCCGTACGCGGCCGGCCTTGGTCTCGGCGGGATCGTCCACTGGTCGGTGTTGTCGACGACGCTGGACGAGCAGTTCGGCCATCTCCTGCTGATCCGGCTCCTCGCACTTGTGCTCGCCGCGCCCCTGCTGCGCCAGGCGGCCCGGATGGGTCGGCCCGACCTGTGGCGCCGCGGGGAGCTGGGCGCGCTCGGACTGGCGGTCGCCGTGAGTCTCGCGGCGATCGGGCACGGCGGCACCGGTGACCTGGTGGGACTGTCGGTGGTCAGTCTGACGGTGCATGTCCTGAGCATGTCGGTCTGGCTCGGCGGTCTGGCGGTCATCGCGCTGTTGCTGCTGCGGACCGCGTCGGCAGCGGAGATCGGGGCTGTACTGCCGCGGTGGTCCCGGCTCGCCCTCGGCGCCGTGCTCGCGATCGTGCTCAGCGGGCTGGTGCAGAGCTGGCGGGAGATCGGCTCGTTCGCGGCGGTCGTCGACACCAGCTACGGCCGGATGGTCCTCTACAAGGTCTGGTTCGTGCTGGGCATGCTGGGTGTCGCGGCGCTGGCGAACCAGTGGGTGCGTCGGCATTACGGCCGCGCCCGGGTCAGCACCGACGAACCGGCCGACAGCGCTGGGACCTCCGCCGAGCCTGGCGCGCTGCCCGGTGCCGCGGCGCTGGCCGGGTTGCGGCGGGGGGTGGTCGCCGAGCTGGCGCTGGCCGGGGTCGTCCTCGGGCTCACCGCGGCCCTGGTGAACATCGCGCCGGCCCGGACCAGCTACGCACCGCCGTTCCACGGCACCGCGTTTGCCGGCCCGATGACGGTGAAGGTCCAGGTTGGCCCGACCCGGATCGGACCGGAGTCCATCGACGTGTACGCCTACGCACCCACCGGGAAACCGCAGCGGCTGGTCGCCGCGCGTGCGCAGCTGTCCCTGCCGAAGAAGAACCTCGGGCCTTTCACAGTGCCGCTGAACCTTGCCGAGGTCGGCCACGCGCACAGCGACCAGATGCAGGCTCCGCTGTCCGGGAAATGGCAGCTGACCGTGAGCCTGCGACTGAACGACTTCGACGAATACGAAACGACTATGGTCTATACCGTGCACTGAGCAACAGTGGTCGGGCCGAGCCGGCTCACCGATCCCAGGCGCCCGTTGTCAGGCTCTTGCCGTCCTGGTTGCCATGCAGGTTTCCGTTCCTTCTGGACCTTTCGGGCTACCCTGATCGGAACAATGTTGCGGCGTCGTTTCAGACCAGGATCGTTTCAGACCAGGATCGTCGACTGGACGGGGACGAGATCGGCCGGCGCGGTCGTCTCCCCGCCGGATCCGCCCGTCCTGGCTCCCGAGCCCGAGCCCGAGCCCGTTCCGGACCCGCCGCCCGGCGCGCTGGTGCTGCCGGACGACCGGATGCCGCTCGATCCGGCGCCGCCGGACTGCGGCGACTGTGCCCCCGTCCCGGCCCCGGGTGTGGTTCCCGAGGATGGGCTGGTAGGCGGCGCGGAGATGCCGCCGGACGGTGACGACCCACCGGGCTGTGCCGGTGTGCCGGAGGGACGCGGGGCAGAGGTGGTGGTGTCCGGGGTGGTGGGGGAGCCGGCTGATGGAGGCGTGCCGCCACCTGTCGCGGCGGTGCCGCCGCCACCTGGTGTGGGGGGTGGCGCGGGGGCGGTCGGCGGGGTGGCCGACGGCAGGATGGTCGGGGTGATGGGAGTGCCGCCTGGATCCGTGGCCGTCGGCGCGGATGTGGCGGGCTTCGTCGTCGTGGGAGAACGCACCGTGTGCACGTCCGGCGGTGGCGACGAGACGTCGGGACCACCCTGGCCGCCGGCTGCCACGGAATGGGCCGTGCCGCCGGCGGGCTGGTCGAGATGCGGCGTGCGGCGGATGTCCCGCGCCACCGGCTCGACGATGCGCGGCACGCGGTTGGCTGGGGCATGGGCCCGGCTGGTGTAGGCGCCGGCCACCGTCGGGGTCGGGGCTGAAGCACCGCTCAGGGCGCGGCTGCTCGGTGCGGCGGGTGCGACCGAAGGTCGAGCGTAGGCCGCGGGTGGGGACGGGCTCACCAGGGAGATCCCGGATTCTGACATCATTTGTGGTTTGTTCGCGGGCCAGTTCATCGCCGCGGTCAGTCCGAGTGCCGCGACGGCGAGGACGGCCGCGGCTGCCATTGCCGGGCGGGTCCGCCACTGCGTCGCGCGTGCGCCGGCGGTGGGCCCGGCGTCACCGTCGGCGTCGAACCGCATCAGTGGCAGGGCACGCACGGGGGCCGGCGCGACGTGGGTCCGCGCCGCGTCGTCCGGTTCCGGCTCGGACGCCGATCTCACCTCGCCACCCGGCTTCGGCGTGCGCGGGCTGGTGACGGCTGCCGACGGCTCTTCCGACTCTCCGGGCCGCGCGTCCCCGGGCAGGGACCCTTCATTGGATGCCGAACCCGGGACAGACCGCGCTGCCGGGGATGCGGGTGGCTGGGCGGCGCGCAGAAAGGATGACGCCTCGGCGATGCGTCGGGTGGCGGCCGCCTCAGCGACCGTGGCGGCGCGGTCGAAGGTGCGCGCGAGCCCCACCCGCAGACTGGCAGGCGCCGGAACAACCGCGCCGACCAGCAGATCTTCCGGCGGCACTCCATGCGGCACCGGAATGCTGCGGGCCTGCGGGGAGCCCGACCAGGCCAGGGCGCTGCCACGAGCCAGTTCCAGCAGCCAGGAACGCAGGCCCGCCGGATTGGTCAGCGGATTGAGCCGGGTGCGGGCCACCAGGGCGAAGGCCGTTCCCGCTGCCGCGCGGGCGACAGTCGGATCTCCGAGGATCAGCAGACACATGGAGAAGACGTCGTCCGCGTAGAGATCATAAAGGTCATCGAACGCCAGCCGATCACCACGGCGGACACGGGCCACGAGGTCCGCGTCGTCGTCCATGCTCTCGTGTCTCCCGGTGGACTAGCAGCGGGTCTGGATCGAGTGGTGCAGCTCAATGCTAGGAGGCAGGCCCGGTGAACAGGTGAACGTTGTGAGGATTTTGTTGTCGTCGATTCGACAGGTCATATCGCTTGACCGCGAAAGGTCTGGCGCTTTCGCCGCTTTTGCGGCTTTTTCTGCGGGATCGCGCGGCATGATTGCCGGGCTATGTAGGCCTGCTCCGTCAGGGAACTAGTCATAAGGGTAGCGAAGAAATAGTTCATTGTGGAGATAGAGGATTTGCCTCGTGAATCCGGCGCGGGCGGGCCTTCCGAACAGCCTCGGCCTTTCGTTCCTCTGCGCCGGATCGCACCACGATTGCTTCGATGTCGGTATGTCCGGTGGTGAAACCGGACGGCACCGGTCGGCCCGGTCAGGAGGTCGCCGGCTGCAGGGCCAACTTCGCCCTGGTGGTCACGGTCTTGCCATCGCGGCTGTAGGTCACGTCGACCTCGTCCCCGATGGCGTGCGAGCGCACGGCCGCGATCAGGGAGTCGACGTCGGAGACGGACCGGTCGCCGAGCTTGGTGATCACGTCGCCGACCCGCAACCCCGCGCTCTGCGCGGGTCCACCCGAGACCATGCTGCGGATCTGGGCGCCGGTGCCGCTGGCCGCCGTCGAGCGGGTGTTCTCGTCCGCGGTGGAGGCCGAAACCCCGAGATAGGGGTGCTGCGCACGGCCGGCAGTGATCAGCTGGGTGGCGACCGACTCGGCGTAGTCGCCGGGGATGGCGAAGCCGACACCGATGTTGCCGGACTGCTGGGTGCCACCGAACGGGCTGCTTCCGCCGCCGCCCACCGTCGCGATCGCGCTGTTCACACCGATGATCTCGCCGCGGCTGTTGACGAGAGGTCCGCCGGAGTTGCCGGGGTTGATCGGTGCGTCGGTCTGGATCGCGTCGAGGACCGTGTTCTGCTGATCCTGCACGGTCGAGTCGCCGGTGCGCACGGGACGATGCAGGGCGCTGACGATGCCGGAGGTCACCGTTCCGTTCAGGCCGAGCGGGCTGCCGACCGCGACGACGAGCTCGCCGATGCTCAGGGCATCGGAGTCGCCGAACGTCGCCGCCGTCAGCGCCGGAGCATCGATCTTGATGACGGCCAGGTCGGAGCTCGGGTCCGTGGCCACCACCTTGGCGGTGAAGGTACGGCCGTCCTGCAGGGTGACCGTCAGGGATCCGCCGCCCGCGGCACCGGAGACGACATGGTTGTTCGTCAGGATGTGACCATCCGCGCGGATGATTGTCCCGGAGCCGGTGCCGGACTCGCTGCTGGACTCCTCGGAGATGGTGACCACGCTTGGCAGGATCTTCTTCGCGGCCGCCGCGACCGTGTCCGAGGCCGCGGGGGAGGTTCCAGGCACGGTGGAGGTACTGCGCTCCAGGCCAGCGGTGGACACGACCGTCTTGCTGCCGTCATCTCCCGCGACCAGAGCCCCGACCGCGCCGCCCACCCCGGCCGAGACCAACGCGACCGCGAGGCCCGCGGCCACGAGCCGGCGACGCCGCAACGCCACACCACCCGACGGACCCCCGGACGAGAATCCGAGCCGTCCACCCTGGGCGCCCAGCGGCCCGGACGGGGGCCCCTGCTCACCGACGGGAAGCTGCCCGGTGGGGGGGTAACCTCCGCCGGTGTTCGCGGAACCCCACGGACCAGTCCACGGCGTGCCGCTGCCCGCCGAGCCTCCGGGCGCAGGCCCATACGGACCGCCACCCGGTCCAGCCGGCCCGCCCGGCCCGGCGCCGGGAACGGGGGGAAGCGGCGCGGCCTGGCCCGGAGGGCCCGGTGGGTACGGGCCGGGGGCGCCGGAGCCGGAGGGCGCTCCCCAGCCCCCGGTCGACGGGCCGACCGGGGGCGGGTAGGAACCACTCGGCGGCACCGAGCCCGGCACCGAGCCCGGCACCGAGCCCGGCACCGTGCCGTAGGGCCCACCGGGCTGGGGTGCGATCGGGCGATCGGGCGGGAGGTTGCCGGGGCCGGTCGGAGGAGGCTGCTCGGCCTGTGACCCGTACCTGCCCGGGGCGGGTGGGGCCCAGGGGGACGGCGAGTCGTGTCCGGCGCCGGACCCCTCCCGGCCGTCACCCGCGTGGGCGTCATCGGCGTCGTCGCTGAAGGGGGGACGCGGTGTCATGGTTGGCACTTTCCCTTGCGAGCCTGAGCGATACCTGAATGCCGACCAACGTTCGGATTAGCGAGTGCTCACGTCGCAGCCGGCGGGTCGTGCGTGGTGAAGCCGAGCTTGTGCCGGGCGCAGCCGTCCGTGTTGGGCGGGGGAAACCCGCCCGTACTGGTGGACGTGCCCGTGCCGGACTGGCCGGGTCAGGCGCCGGCGCGACGCCCTGCCAGTAGATCACGGATTTCGGTGAGGAGCCGGGCTTCGTCCGTCAGGACCGGGTCCTCCTCGAGGGTGACCTGGCCGCGGGCACGGCGCTCGTTGAGGGTCTTCAGGGGGAGGACCACGACGAAGTAGATCACGGTCGCGATGGAGAGAAAGGCGATGACGCTGTTGATGAACGCGCCGTAGTGGAAGACGCTGCCGTTGATCTTGAAGGTGAGATCGGCGAAGGCCGGCTTGCCAAAGATCGCGGCGATCAGCGGCGTGAAGATGTTCGCGACCAGCGACGTGACGACTGCGGTGAACGCCGTGCCGACGACCACGGCGACCGCCAGGTCGACCACGTTCCCTCGCATCAGGAACTGCTTGAAGCCCTTCACTGTGCTTCTCCCCCCAGGAGGTTGCCGGTGTAGCTGCGCTTGGTGATGTGGCTGTGCTGGCCACCGTGCGTGCACTTGCTGGTGTGGCGGGTTTGCTGGTGTGGCGGGGTGGCTGGCGTGTCATGGGAGGATATCGACGCACGTAAGAGGGTATCCGGTCAGGCCTCTATGCCCCTCATGGGCCGTTGTCAACTAGGCGCGCGCAAGGCCACGGCAAATCCGTGGTACACCGATAAGACGAACGGATGCGCGTAGCGGCTCGGGATCGGAGGTCGTCTGGTGACGGACGGTGCGCGACGGGCCGACTGGGAGGACAGTCAGCGTCCGCCTCCTAATCGCCGCCCGGGCGACGACGGACCGCCGGGAAGGCCGTATGCCCGCAGCGGTCTTTCCCCTCATCCCCCGACGGACATGGGCCACGGTCGGTCGAACAACCCCGAGCCCGGGTATGGGCCGCCGAGCCCGCCCGCGGGTGGCTACGGCGGCCCTCCCGAACCCGGTGGCTACCGCCCTGATCCTGGGGGCTACCGCGCCGATCCCGGTGGCTACGATCCCGGTGGCTACCGGCCCGGATCCGCGGCGCAGTCCTACGGGGCCGCGCCGCCCGATGACAACGGCTATGGGCCGCCGGGCGCGCTCTACGGCCGCACCCGTGACGCTGACAGCTCCGGGTGGTCCGCGCGGCTCGAATCCGACCCGTCTCTGACCGGTTTCGGTCCGCCTGGTTTCCCCGCGCCCGCGACATCGACATCGGGGCCACCCTCTGGGCGGTTCGCCCCGTCCAGGCCCGCACCGTCCCCGGCTCCCCCACCGTCCAGCCCGCCGCCCGAAGGCCTGGCGGGTCCCGGCACGACGTCGGTGCGCCGGGCGCTGGTTCCGCCCGTCGGCGGCCGACGCGGCGATACCACCGGGAGCCGGACAAACCGGACCGGCCGCGGCGCGGGCCGGGAAGGCAACGGGCCGGCCCGCGGGGGACGGGAAGGCAACGGGCCGGCCCGCGGGGGCCTGGGCCCGGCGCCGGAAGCCATCCGTGGGGGTCCCGGCGGCCGAGGCAGCCCAGGGGGGCGGTCCGCAGGACCCCCGGACGCGGCAGCCACCGGGCTGTTCTCCCGGCAGCCGGGCGGCCGTCCCGACCGGCAGAACCGTCCGGACACGCGCGGCGATCTCGATCCACGCGGCGGCGTGGGCCAGCGCGGCGGTCCGGATCCGCGCCGCAGGACTGACCAGCCTGGCCAGGGACGCCGCCCGGGCCAGGCTGATCCGCGACGGGTCGGAGCGCGTCGCCCCGACCCGGTCGCGGACCCGTCCATGACCGTTGTCGGTCGACGAGGCGGAGCGCGCGGTGACTTTCCGGTGGCGCGTCGTTCAGGCGGCCCGTTGACCGCGGCGATGGGGCGAGACCGCGCCGGCTCCGGCGTCGACCTCGATCCGGGCGATCCCGCGGCAGCCGGCTCCGCCTACAACGGCAGGTCCACCGGTGGCCGGTCTGCTGGTGCCAGGTCCGCCTATGACGGGGTGTCGGATGGCAACGGCCGAGGTCCCCGCGCCGACCGGAACCCCCGTACCGGTGCTCGAGTTCTCGTCGGTGGGCGGTTCGGCACCGATGGCCGGTGGGACGAGGACGGACGGCTCGCCGACGACGGGTTCGACGAGGACGACCGGCTCGACGAGGACGAGGACGACGTCGTCCTCGGTGGTCGCCGCGGCGGGCGCTCCGCCGCGGCGCGGTCAGCTCCGGCCGGCGAGTCGATGTCGTTCCTGCGTCGCCTCGGAGTCGCTCTGGTGGTCCTGACCGTGGCGCTTGGCGTCGGGGTGGGCGCGGGAGTGGTCTGGGAGAAGGTGCACCCGAGCGGGCGGACCGCCGCGTCGGGTACGGGCACGCCGAGCTCAGCGCCCACCACGGTCCCCGCCGCCAACGCCACACCGACCTCCGCGGCCTCGTCAGCCTCGTCGGGCACGTCCGGCGTCGCTCAGGTGGCAGTACCGTCCGACTGGGTGGCGGCGACCGATCCGACGGTGAAGGCGACGTTCTCCCATCCGCCGGTCTGGAAGCAGCGTCGGGACAATACCGGGGTCTTCTATGGCGAGCCCGGCACCGCCTCCGAGTTCGGGCCCACGATGATCGGGGTCGCCCGGGTCAACGGCTCCGACACGACGGCGGCGCTGAACACGGTGCAGGCGGGCGAGTTCACCGGCGTGTCCGGGCTGACCAGGGAACGCTCCGGCCCGGCAACCGACTCCAGCGGCCAGCCGACCCAGGAACTCGCCGGCTCATACGACCGCGAGGGTCAGCGGGTCTCCTATCTGATGCGGACGGTCTCGGTGAACGGCGCGGTCTACGTTCTGATCGCCAGGGTGTCCACGAGCGCGTCGGCCACTCTCAGCGCGTTGATGGGAGCGCTGCGCACCTCCTTCTCTCCGGCGGCCTGAGCGGTTGCGGGCCGGAGCTCCTCTCATCGGTGCTGGCGCGGTGTCCAGGGGTCCGGTGTCCGATGTCCGGTGGTCAGATCCGGGGGGCTGGCCGGGCCGAGCGTGCCGGCGCGAGCAGATTCCAGATCACCCCGGCGGTGGCGAAGGCGGCCTGGCCGGTCCGGGGTGGCCAGCCGTGCCCCATCGTGGGCATGAGGTATTCGACGACCTGGGCCGTTGACGTGCACTGTGCCTCCCGCCGCAACACCACGAGCCCCGAGGCGGCTCCGGTCGACGTGGTGGTGCCCGCACTGGGTGTGACCGCGCCGTCGGGGACCGCGGAGGCCGGCGAGGAGTTCGAGGTCAAGGGCACGCCGTACCCGTCTGTCAGCACGGTGTCGCCGGGAGCGTTCGGTAGGGGGCAGCCGTCCTCCGCCCGGAACGGTGCCAGGCTCTCCTCGACCGGTGTGATAGCCGTGTTCAGCACGGGTGACCAGGGCGTTCCCTGATAGGGGACGTGCTGGTCCGCGCCACCGTGGATGGCGACCGCGGTCAGCGGCGCGCTCGGATGGCACTGGGTGATCTGCCGGCTGGCCGAGACGACCGCGATGCCGGCCAGCTCGTCGCCGTGTTCACAGGCATACCGATAGGCGAGCATCCCGCCGTTGGACAGACCGACCAGGCTGACGCGGGCCCGGTCGATCGGATAGTTCGCACTGATGTGGGCGATCAGCGAGCGCAGCCAGCCGACGTCGTCCACGTTGCCGGCGGAGGCGACGTCGCAGCAGGTGCCGGCGTTCCACGCCTTGCCGATCCCATCGGGGTAGACGACGGCGAGCCCGGCGGCGTGGGCCAGACCGTCGAGATCCCAGTTCGCCTTCGGGTCCATGCCGTCGTAGTGCAGGCTGTGCAACGCGACGATCAGGGGATAGGGCTCGGGCGTGCCGGGCGGCGGCAGGGTGATCCGTAGCGGCATGCCCCGGCCGGACCGCTCGAACGCGTCAGGCCCGCTTGTCGGTGTGGCAGTGGGTGTGGTCCTGGAGGCCACACCGCCGCGTCGTGATCCACCAAACGCGCCACAGCCTGTAACCGCCAGCAGGGCGGGAACGAGGATGACAAGGAGCCAGACCGCGGCGACCCGGTGGCGACGAACGGCTGGCACGCAGGCCATTGTCACCCGTCAGTCGGCCCAGCGACGTCAGCGGTGCCGGTGATTACTCTTCGTGTTGGAGCTGCTACGAGCGAGGTCACCTTCGGGGGCGCGGACCACATTGAGCCGTGGCCGCTCGGGCGGCACGGTCGCGTTGCGCCGCCCAGCCACCCGCGCGGGCGGTGGGGGCGTGCTCTCCGCCGCGGTGCGGTACCGGTCGAACGCCTCCTGGGCTCGACTTTCGAGGTCGTCCACGAGCGCCAGTGATTCGCGCACCCGCCGCTCCCCCGCGGGCCCGGCGGCCAACAGGTCGGACAGACAGTTGTCCACCGCGCGCCGCGCGGCCAGCCAGCCGAGAAGCAACCGGGAACGCTCAAGATCCGAGAGCTGGTCCACCGAGATGTCCCTCCGCCCGCCACTCGTGACGTGGATAGTGCCGCTGCCGCGACGATCGGTCATGAGGAGATCGCCAGCGGATCTCCTGGGCTGTGCCGGGTGTCCGGGTCAGGGCGATGTGGATGGTTCCGGGCGGCGGTCGGCCGTCGGCATCCCGTCCGTTTCCAGAGTGCCCCACGCGCGGGCCGGGCGCGCCGTAGTTCGCCCAACGCACATCCACGGGTGCTCCTCCATCGGGCGGAGTAGGTGCGGACGGTGGGTCACGGCGCCCTGTCGTGCGAGCGTCGATGAGCGGACTACTCTCCGGCCGCATGACGATGTCGGTCTGCTGGCTTCGGCGGGACCTGCGGCTCGGGGACAACCCGGCGCTGTGCGCCGCCGGCCGGGACGGCGACGAGGTCCTGGTCCTGTTCGTGCTGGACGACGCGCTGCGCCGGCCAGCCGGCGCGGTCCGCCTCGCCTTCCTTTACCGCTGTCTGCGGGAGCTCGACGAGAGCCTGTCCGGCCGCCTGTGCGTGCGGGTCGGTGATCCGGCCCGGATCGTCCCGGAGGTGGCTTCGGCCGTCGATGCCCGGCGGGTGCACATCGCCGCCGATCACGGCCCATATGGGCGACGCCGCGACGACGCCGTGCGGCGGGTGCTGGAGTCCGACGGCCGGGAGCTGGTGGCCACCGGCTCCCCGTACGCGGTCACGCCGGGCCGTCTGCGCACCGCCTCCGGTACGCCCTTTCGCGTGTTCACCCCCTTCTCCCGGGCCTGGGCCGCCCATGGCTGGCGTGCGCCCGTGCCGGAACCCGCCGGTACCCGCTGGGCCGCCTGGTCCGGCGACGGCATCCCGGACGACCCGGACCTCGGCGACGTCCGGTTGCCTCCTGCCGGCGAGACTGCCGCCCACCAGCGGCTCGACGATTTCCTCGCCGGTTCGCTCACCGGCTACGCCGAGCGCCGAGATGTGCCGGGCGAGGACACCACCTCGCGGCTGTCTCCCTACCTGAAGTACGGCTGCCTGCATCCCCGCACGATCCTCGCCGTGCTCGCCCAGGCCGAGGGCGGCGGCTCCCATAACGCCCGGGATGTGGAGAGGTTCCGGACGGAGCTGGCCTGGCGGGAGTTCTATGCCGACGTCCTCGCGGCCAACCCACAGTCCGCTCGCGAGGACCTCACCGACACTCTCGCGGCGATGTCCTACGCCCGCCCCGGCCGGACCTTCGAGGCCTGGAAATGGGGCAGGACGGGCTTCCCGATCGTCGACGCCGGCATGCGCCAGCTGCTCGCCGAAGGCTGGCTGCCCAACCGGGTCCGCATGATCGAGGCGTCCTTTGTCTGCAAGGACCTGCACGTGCACTGGACGCACGGCGCCCGGTGGTTTCTCGAGCGTCTGGTCGACGGAGATCTCGCCTCCAACAATCATGGCTGGCAGTGGACGGCCGGCACCGGCACGGACGCCGCGCCGTACTTCCGGGTTTTCAACCCGGTCGCCCAGGGGCGTACCTATGACCCGGACGGAACCTACGTGCGCCGATGGATTCCGCAGTTGCGGGACGTGCCGCGCGCGAAGGTGCACGAACCGTGGACACTGCCGGACGGCCCGCCCGCCGGGTATCCGGAGCCGGTTGTGGATCATGCCGCCGAACGACGCGAGGCCCTCGCCCGCCACGAAGCCGCCCGAACCCCAAGGACCCCCCGATGACGCATGTCGGTAATCCGACAGACCAACTATCCCGTCTTAAGGATCTGAGTCGTGATGATTGGCGACGCTTGTACCTGGGCAGGGAGTACGAGGGCAGGGATCTCCCGCTCCAAGCCCGGCGGAGAAGTGACGGGCTCCGCCGGAGGTGGTCGCGCCCGCGTGGGATGTGGAGGGCAACTCACGCGTGGCGCGCCACGTTCTGCGGCGACTGTCAGGCGGCGATGTCGACGGGGGTGCCGAGGGGAACCGTCTGGGCCAGGCGCGTGATGGCGTCATTGTTCATTCTGATGCAGCCGTGGCTGACGTCCTTGCCGATCAGCCTGGGCTCGTTGGTGCCGTGGATGCCGATCACCGGATCGTGGCCGTCGAACGAGCTCATGGACGTCGAGAAGCCGCTGAGGCCGAAGGCGTACGGCCCATAGGCACCCTTGGGATTGCGGGGCTGGAGCAGCTCCATGAGATAGAAGCGACCGCCGGGGGTCGGCGTGTCGGAGGTGCCGATCGCCACCGGCTCCACGGCTATCACGCCGCCATCGCGCAACACCTGCAACGTGTGACGACCGCGGGAGACCACGATCCGGTACGGCGTTTCGGAGGCGGTCACCTGGTCGGAGCGGACCCACCCGGTGCTGCCGTTGGGGGCGACCGGCAGCAGGACCTGCCACCAGCCCGGCATCTTCGCCTGAACCAGAAAGACCCGCTTGACCCCGTTCTGGTTGGGGCTCGCCAGCGTGGATGAGGGCTGGGTGTCGGTCGGCGCGCTGTAGATGTCCACGCTGGTTCCGGAGGCCGTCACGACCGTGCTGTGCCCCTGCCCGATCCCGGCGACAGCGGCAAGCTGGTTGCGGACCTGCGGAGAGAGGTTCGTGGCAGCGGCCTGGCTGCGGTCCCCGCCACCACCACAGCCGGCAAGCCCGATCAGTCCGACCAGCAGGACTCCGATGATCGCGACCGTCCGCATGACCGCTGTGCGCATGACCGCCGTGCGCATGAGTGCTGTCGGCGTGACTCCCATGCGCCGAACGGCGTCGCGCACGTTCGCCGCGCGCATCGCCGTCGCGGGTCGACTCGTGGCCAGCGGCGCGTTCATCCCGTGTAGTAGGGCTCGGCCTGGACCGCCCCGGCCGCGGCTGGGGCTGCCGCGGGCAGAGCCGCCGGTAGCGCGGCAGCGGGAAGCGTCGCCGTCGCCCCGCCGCAGTTCGACACGCCGATCGTCGGGACGGCCACGAGGAGTTCCTTCGTCTCCGCGTCCCAGGGCGAGCCGATCACTGCCAGGGCCTTCGAGGTCAGCGGGATCGTCTGCTGCGGGCCGATGTCCAGGATGCCGCCGCCGAGGTTCGTGTCGAACCAGCCGAATCCGAAGCTCTTGTCCGAGGCGTTGCGCAGCTGCCAGGACGGCAGCCCGTCGGTGCAGGTGAACGTCAGGACCAGCGGGTTGACGTCAATGTCCTCGATGCCGTTGATCTCCTTGTCGAACGGCACCCGGAAGGGAAGCAGATCGAGGAAATGGTCGAGGTTCTCGTCTCCGGTGGAGGCGGCCCCAGTCGACGATGCGGTGGCGCTCGGCGTCGCGGACGCCTCCGGGGGGCCGAGCGGGGTCGCGTCGGCGCTGGTGGTGGCAGTGCTGTCTGGGGTAAGCCCAGCAACGGCGGGGGTCGTCGTCGATGCGTCGGGGGAGGCGCTTGCTGTCGTCTCGGCGTCCGGCGCACCGGTGGCGGCGCCAAGGGTGGCGGTCGTGGCAGCGACGGTCGACGGGGTCGCGGACGGGCTTGATGCTCCGGCGGTGGACTCCGTCGGCGTCGACCCGGTGGCCGTCGGGCTGGCCACGGCAGCCGGTGTCGCCAGCATGATCGCCGCCATGCCGAGGAAGCCGGCCACCACGGCCCGCGTTCCGGTGCTGCGCATGAATCCGTCTCCTCGACATCTGCCGGATCTGCCGGTTGGACAGGCCCGGCGGTGGACACCACGGCCCGGACGCCTGCGCCGGACCGATGGTCCGGCCGAGTAGGACGCCAACGTCTGACCGGCAGGTCTCATCGGACGAAAATGTCTGATCGCGCGGAATGCGTGATCGTGGAGAAGGTAGCAACATCTCAGCAGTCCGCATACCGTCGGGTCTGGCGTAGCGTGACCGTTGGGCGAAGAACGTACCGGTCCGCCGCCCCCCGCGCGGGTGCGTCCGTACGCGGACTGATCCGCGAGTCGCGTCATTCGCGAGTCGGTGTCGCCAGACTGGACGGGAGGCGAGAGGTGCCGACCTGGACGGAGCGGAATCGGCGCCGCGGTCAGGGTGACAGCCGCTCGATGATCCAGCGCTCCGGATCGTCGCTGGTCCGGCGGTAGCGCAGGCGGTCGTGCAGGCGGTCGGAGCGACCTTGCCAGAATTCGACGGTTTCCGGGACAAGCCGCAGTCCGCCCCAGAACGAGGGGGTCGGCACGGGGGTGCCGACCGGCCACCGCTCGGCGAGACGCGCGGCCCGGTCGTCAAGCCTGGCGCGGGAATCAATGATCTCGGACTGATGACTCGCCCAGGCGCCGAGCTGAGAGCCCCTGGGACGAGAGGTGAAATAACGCTCGGTCTCCACCCGGCTGACGCGCTCGATCGACCCGACGACCACGACCTGGCGCTGCAGCGCGTACCAGGGAAGGACGAGGGACCCGTACGGGTTCTCGGCGCTTTCCCGCGCTTTGCGGGAGCCGTAGTTCGTGTACACCACGAGGCCCCGGTGGTCGAACGCCTTGATCAGTACAGTGCGGGCGCTGGGTCGGCCGGCGGCCGACGCGGTGGCCAGGACGGCCGCGTTCGCCTCGGCAACGGCACTTGGTCGGCTGGGCGGGTTGTCGCCACGGGCGGCGCCGACCGCGTCCGCGAACCAGCGGGCGAACTGCTCCGTCCAGGTCGGCGCGAGCTGGCGGACGTCGAGGCCGTCACTCGCGTAGGACCGGCGTAGCCCGGCGAGGTTCGGTGGTGCGCTGTCGCCGGCTGGCGATCCAATGTCAGGGTGTGGGGAGCTGGACACTCCTCGGATCGTGCCAGCTCAGCCCGATCGGCCGCTGATGGTCGGCCGCTGGGCGCGGGCGGTGGCGAGTGCCCTCGGCCGTGCGGCCGGGGGAGCCTCAGTTCAGCTCGCGCAGGATGGCCGCGACGCCGCGCTCCCAGTCGGTGGTCAGGTCGGTGCAGGGGCGTCCGCCGAGCCGAACCGGAGCATCAGTTCCGGACAGGATGGCGGGCAGAAACTCGATTCCGCGATGTCCGAGTTCGGTAGCGAGTTCCGGGAGAAACTCCTGGGCGACCCAGGGTGCGTGAATTCCGAGGGTCGAATGGCCGAGCACGAGAAAGTTCGCCGCGGCCAGGGCTTCGTTCATGAACATGGGCACGGTGTCACCGATGCGGATTTCCCACCGGTCGAGGTGCACCGCATGGCCCACGGCGTGGACGGCCCGCCCCAGGCGAGCGGCGGTGGCGACGTCCGCCGCACGGTGACTGATGAAGACGGCTGCCATGATCTCCCCGTGGCCTTCGTACCGATATGACTATCTGGCATCCCCGCTGTCGGCGGGACGGCCGCCTGTGGCGCCACCGAAACCCGGCGCCCGCACCCTGGGCGACCCTTCCTCGGTGGCGCACGCCCCTGGCGTTGGAGCGCAGGCCCCTGACACATCGCGTATCCGGCGACTCGCGCTCGACGTTGTCTCGCGCCCCCCACGCCTCATCCGCGTGGGCTCACCATGGCGAGCCGCCGCTCTGGCGGTACGGGGAATCCGGCCGTGCGCCAGTGCTGCTGGACGTGGACGGAGCCCTGGGATCCAGAGCCCGCCCGCCGGGCCATCCGGTCGTTCGTGCGCCGAATGTCCGAGTTTCCCACACGATGGAGCGTCTCGAATACCGGTGAGCTGCCAATACGCCGGAAGGCGCCGATGCGTCAGGTGCTGTAGGTGCTGTAGGCGCATTGCTCCGACCGTAGCGCGTGCCGAATCGGCGCGAACGCCCATGTACCGCTTCCAGTGGCAGGCCGATGCCAAGGGCGTCGAATAGGGTCAAATGCGATCGTTTAACGAAATAACCGATGTACCCGGCAATCGGCTACCTAAAGTGACTTGGATCTCTCTCGTTGTCATGATGCGGTGGTCGCGCTGATGGGGGATCCGCCCGCAGGGCGGTGACGCATTGTCCCGGGCCGATCGCCGGTTGGTGGCGCGGAGATCGCCGCGGCGGCCGCACGAGGCCCACCGCGGTGGCGGGGAGCGGCAGGTCGATGACCGGTCGGGGTCGACGCTCTGGCGCGTCTGGATGACGGGGGGCAGGATCGGATGGAGCGGGACCGACGGGACAGCGCCCGGCCGGGCCGTGGCTCCATCCGTTGCCGGGTGCGCTGTTCGTCGGTCGAACCACTGGTCGGTCGAAACGGTCGACACCCACGCACGTCGAACCCAAGACAGAAGCGGAGATCCGGACTCGATGGCCGAGAAGACAAGCGATTTCAAGCCGGGTCTCGAAGGCGTGATCGCCTTCGAGACGGAGATCGCCGAGCCTGACAAGGAAGGCAGCGCGCTGCGGTACCGCGGCGTCGACATCGAGGAGCTTGTCGGCAAGGTGGACTACGGTCACGTATGGGGCCTGCTGGTCGACGGAGCCTTCGAACCCGGCCTGCCGCCGGCCGAGCCGTTCCCGGTGCCGGTGCACTCGGGTGACATCCGGGTGGATGTCCAGAGTGCCCTGGCGATGCTCGCGCCGTACTGGGGGTTCGGGCAGCTGATTGACATCACGCCGGAACAGACGAGGGAGGACCTGGCCCGGGCGTCGGTGGTGGCACTGTCGTTCGTCGCGCAGTCCGCGCGTGGCCTCGGCCAGCCCGCCGTGCCGCAGAAGGAGGTGGACCGGGCCCGGACGATAACGGAACGATTCATGATCCGTTGGCGAGGCGAGCCGGACCCGAAGCATGTCCAGGCGATCGACGCCTACTGGGTGTCGGCGGCGGAGCACGGCATGAACGCATCCACGTTTACCGCCCGGGTCGTCGCCTCGACTGGTGCGGACGCGTCCGCGGCGCTGTCGGCGGCGGTGGGTGCGCTGTCCGGCCCGCTGCACGGCGGCGCGCCGTCCCGGGTGCTGGCCATGCTCGACGAGGTCGAGCGCACCGGCGACCCGTTGGGCTACGTCCGCCGGGCGCTGGACCGCAAGGAGCGGCTGATGGGCTTCGGCCACCGGGTCTACCGCGCGGAGGACCCGCGGGCCCGGGTGCTGCGCCGCACCGCCCGTGACCTTGGCGCCACCCGCTACGAGGTGGCCGAGGCGCTCGAGGCCGCCGCGATCGAGGAGCTGACCAACCGGTTCCCCGACCGCCCGCTGCGCACGAACGTCGAGTTCTGGTCGGCCGTGGTGCTGGACTTCGCCGAGGTCCCGGCTCATATGTTCACGTCCATGTTCACCTGCGCCCGCACGGCTGGCTGGAGCGCCCACATCCTGGAACAGCGGCGGACAGGTCGGCTTATTCGTCCCTCCGCCCGGTATGTCGGTCCGGCCCCACGCCCGCTCGGCGATGTCCACCCGGCGGTACCTCGTGGGTGATGCCCCCGCTCCGGCCGCCCGGGCCGCACCGGCCATCGAGCTGCCACCGAACCTGCTGCCGGCCGACGGGCGGTTCGGCTGCGGACCCTCGAAGATCCGCCCGGAGGCGGTGGCGGCGCTCGCGGCCAGCGGATCGATCTACCTGGGCACGTCCCACCGGCAGAAGCCGGTGCAGGGCCTGGTCGGACGGGTGCGGGCCGGCCTCGCCGAGCTGTTCTCGTTGCCTGACGGGTACGAGGTCCTGCTCGGTATCGGCGGCGCCACCGCGTTCTGGGACGCGGCCGCGTTCAACCTCGTGCGTCGGCGCTCGCAGCACCTGGTGTTCGGTGAGTTCGGCGGCAAGTTCGCCGAGACGACGAAGGGCGCGCCGTTCCTGGCCGACCCGTCCGTGGTGGCGGCGACGCCCGGCACCTTCGCCGACTGGGCGCCCGAGGCCGGCATCGACGTCTACGCCACCCCGCACAACGAGACCTCGACCGGTGTCGCCCGCCCGGTGCGCCGCCCGGTGGGGGCCGACCCGGATGCGCTGCATCTGGTCGACGCGACCTCCGGGGCCGGTGGCCTGCCCGTCGACCCCAGCGAGGCCGACGTCTACTACTTCGCCCCGCAGAAGAACTTCGCGTCCGACGGCGGCCTGTGGACGGCCCTGTTCTCCCCTGCGGCCCTCGACCGCCTGGCCGAGATCGCCGCGACCGACCGCTGGATCCCGCCGTTCCTCGACCTGACCGCGGCCCGCGACAACAGCGCCAAGGACCAGACGTACAACACCCCCGCGGTGGCGACGCTGTTCCTGTTCGCCGACCAGATTGAGTGGATGCTCGCCCAGGGCGGCCTCGACTGGTGCGTGCGGCGCACCGCCGAGTCCTCGTCGATCCTCTACACCTGGGCCGAGAAGATGCCCTACACAACACCGTTCGTCGCCGATCCGACGCATCGCTCGCAGGTCGTCGTCACCATCGACTTCGACGGTGTGGACGCGGCGGCCGTCGCGAGGGTGCTGCGCGCGAACGGCATCGTCGACGTCGAGCCCTACCGCAAGCTCGGCCGCAACCAGCTCCGCGTCGCCTGCTTCCCCGCCATCGACCCCGCCGACGTCGAGCTGCTGACGGCCGCCATCGACCACGTGGTGGAGCGCCTGTAGCGGCTCAGACGATTCTGCTCGGCCACCGCGGGACCACGCCGAGTGTCCAGTCGGCGGGTCGGGATCTCCTTACGTTCTCCCCGGCCCGCTGGCCCGGCCAGCCAGCTGGTCTACCAGCGCCGCCACCGAGCTGGACGGATTCGGCCCCCGCGTCCCCGGCGAGCAGTCAGAGGCAGAGGTCCCTTTGGCAGCAGTTTCGAGCCCAAAGTCTGCGAACTTGGCTTGAGGCTGGTTCGTAACTGCTTCGATCATACTGCTGCGGTGCGCTCACCTGGCGCTTCGTGGACGGGGAAACGCTGTGGGGGGGGGGGGGGGGGGGGGGGGTGCGCGCCCCCCCCCCCCCCCCCTTTGTTCATTATTTAAATCTTCCCCCGGGTTTGGGTATTATGGGCGGCTAAAAAACAAT
>NZ_JALKFZ020000148.1 GCF_023243075.1 Frankia sp. AiPa1
GGTGCGCGCGGGCGGGGCGGCCGCCGCGCTCGTCGCCGTTGCTGCCGCCGGCTTGGGCGGCGGCTGGTGGCTGGGCCACGACAGCGACGGCGGCGGCGTGACGGTCACCAGCGCCGTCGCCACACCAGCCGCCGCCGGGACCGCCGTCTCGCCCGGCCAGGCCCCCGCTCAGGCCCCGGGAGGTCCGGTGCCCCCCGCCGCCAGACCGATCTCACCCACCGGGCGGGACGGTGCGGCCGGGCTCGCCTCGCGCCTGGCCGGGCCCGGGGTCACCGTGGAGCGGGTGGGCGGCCAGGACGTCGTCGTCTTCTCCGACGCGCTGTTCGCCGCCGGCGACACCGCGAGTGCGCGGGGACGGGCGGCCCTGACCGATCTGGGCACCCGGCTGTCGGCCCTGACCGGCGTCGCCGTCGAGATCGTCGGGCACAGTGACAGCCGCCCGGTGCGGCCCGGCGGACCGTTCCCCGACAACGCCGCCGTGAGCCTGGCCCGCGCCGCCTCCGCCGCCCGGATCCTGCGCCAGGCCGGCGTCCCCGCCGCAGCACTGACGATCTCCGCGGCGGACGACGCCCTCGCGCCCTACCCCGACACTCCCACCGACGATGCCCGCAACCGGACAGTGACCCTGCGCGTCACCCCGCCGTCCTGACGCGAATGCCCGTCCCAGCCCGGACCGTCATCCGGTCGCGGGACAGGACCTGCCCCTTCCCCGAAAGGAACCTCCGCGTGACGCAGCCCGAGCAGCCGGCGCGGCCCCCGCGGCCCGGGCAGTCAGTGCCGCCACCGTCTCCGCCGCCACCATCTCCGTCTCCGTCTCCGGCCCCACCATCTCCCGCGCCGCCGGTGCCATCGCCACCGAAACCCGGTCGCCCGCGGGATCCGGTCGCCGTCGCCCTGGGCAACGCCTCCGGGCTCGGCGCCGGCTACCTGATGCTTGGCCGGGCGGATCTGGGCATCACCGTTCTCCTGATCTCCGCCGAGCTCCTCATCGTCTTCTCGTCCGTGCAGGCGCTGTGGTTCGCCGTCGTCGTCCTGGCCTGGTGGGTGGGCCTGGTCGTGCACGGCTGGTATCTGGCCGGCGGCCGGCCCCACCGTGCATGGATCTGGCCGCACCGGTCCTGGCGTCAGCTGATCGTCGGGCTCGCGGTCCTGCTCCCGATCCTGCTCGTCGTCAGCCTGCTGCGCCTCGACATCGCCGGGATCGACGACGATGTCGCGACGGCCCGACGCACCTTCGACTGCGTACAGGCCCGTTCCGCCGTGGACCGGGTGAATCCGGCGCATCGCATGGTCGCCCTGGACCCGGGCACGGACGGCAGGGACATGGTCAAGGTCTGCGACCAGGTGCAGACGGCCGGGTCCAGTCTCAGCACCGGGCTGACCGGCGACCTCACGCAGCTCGACCGTGGCCTGGGAACCCTGACCACCGTCCTGGCCGACCAACCCGAGTACGAACCGCTGGTGCAGCGGGCCCTCGACCACTTCCTGGCCGGGCTGCCGGTGAAGGATCCCTGCATCACGCTGAAGATCTCCGACTGGCTCGGCGCACAGCACCATCCGGGGACCGTCCTGGACAACACCGCCGCGACCGTCCCGAGGATCGCCCCGGCGGCGATCCTCGGCTGCGCCGACCACTACTTCCAGTCCGGCGACTGGCAGCGCGCCCGGTCGGACTACCAGCTGCTGCTCACCCGCTACCCGCGCAACGCCCTGGCCGCCCGAGCCCGGGCCGGCGTCGCGCAGGCCAACCAGAAGATCTCGCTGGTCGCCCTGCGCGAAGCCGTGAACGCGACGGTCGGCGGATACTGCTCCCGCCCGGTCGCCTACCCGTACGCGCCCGGCGGGGCGAACCGCGCTCTGGTCCTCGGAAGCAAGCAGTACATGAATGGCGTCCCGCCCGAATGGCTCACGGTCGACGCCGGAATCGCCACCCGCATCCTCTGCACGGACAATGCCGGCTACGGAGCGGCGGTGCGGACCTGCTCCTACACGGGTTCGTCGAATCCGCTGGGGCACAGCGTGACGTTCCACAAGGTAGCCATCCACGCCCGGGTCTTCGACGTCCATACCGCCCGGGTGATCACCGATACCACGGTGGAGATCAGCGGCACCAGCTGCCCACAGGTCATCTTCACCAGCGGCACCGAGTCGCGGCGGTTCGTCAGCCCGTCCGACGGGGACGAGCGCGCCGCCTTCCAACCCCTGATCAGCCCCTGATCATGCCGGTTCCCGCCCAGGCCACAGGTCCGGGCTCGTCACGTCTTTACGGAAAGCAAGAATCCGGGGGTCCGGTGGGCGGCGAACAGCAGGGTCAGCTTGATTCGACCCGCGTGGAGATCCGGATACGCACGAAGAAGGATTTCGGGCGTGCGCTGACCGACCTGCGGGAAACCGCGGGACTGTCCGTCCGCGACCTCGCGCGAGCGGTGGACGTGCCGTCGGGAACGGTCGGCGGCTGGTGTTCCGGGCGGCATCTTCCGACGGTGGCGCAGCAGGACCTTCTGCTGCGCTTGCTCGAGGTCTGCGGGGTGGCGCAGCCCGCCGGGCGCGAGCGGTGGCTGGAGACCTGGCGGCAACTGCGACGACCGCTGGGTGTGCCGACGTCGGGCCCATCGCCATACCGAGGCCTTCAGCCGTTCCAGAGGGAACATGCGGACTGGTTCTTCGGCCGGGAGGAGCTCATCGCGACACTGGTGGCCCGGATCTGCGGTCCGGGCCACCAGCCCGGGCCCGTGGTGGTGGTCGGGGCGTCCGGTTCGGGCAAGTCGTCGCTGTTACGCGCCGGCCTGATGGCAACCCTGTGCGGTGGCCCGGGCGCCGGGGTGGGTGCCAGGGCCGGCCATCGATCCTGGCACGGCGTGCTGGTAACCCCCGGACCGAACCCGGTGGCCGCGCTGGCTGCGGAGCTTGCCATGGTGGGCGACGCGGTGCTGGGCGATCCGACGCCGGAGACGGTCGAGGCCGTGCTGCGTCAGGATCCCGGTTCCTACCCGGCCCGGTTCCGTACCGCCGACGCGCCCGCGCTACTGATCGTGGTCGACCAGTTCGAGGAGATCGTCACGGCCTGCCGCGAACCGGCCGAACGTGACGCGTTCGTGGCCGCACTGACCGCGCTGGCCGCACCAGCCGTGCCGGCGAGCGGGTCAGTCCCCACCACAGCGGTGCGGAAGACACCGCAACCGGTGCCGGAACGGGCGGTGGTCCGGGTGGTGATGGGCATCCGGGCGGACTTCTATCCGAACGCGCTGCGCTGGCCGGCGCTGGCGGGGGCGCTGGAGACCAGCCAGATCGTCGTGGGCCCCATGGGCGAGGCCGACCTGCGCCAGGCGATCGCGGGACCGGCGCGCCGAGCGGGTCTGGACCTCGACGAGGGTCTCGTCCATCTGTTGGTGCACGAACTCGCCCCGGCCGGGCCCAGAACGCACCCCGCGGCGCATGACGTGAGCGCGCTCCCGCTGCTGTCGCACGCCCTGCTCGCGACCTGGGAGCACGGTCGGCGCCGGACGATGGGCATCGACGACTACGTGGCGACCGGTGGGCTGCGAAGCGCCGTCGCCCAGACCGCGGACACGCTCTTCACCGCGTTGGCCCCGTCCGAGCAGGAGCTGACCCGGCGGCTGTTCCTCCGACTCGTCCAGGTCGGCGAGAACACCCCGGACACCCGCCGGCGGGTCGACCTGCTCGAGCTGACCGGCGGCCCGCAGGACCCGCGCCAGGACGAGGTCAGGCAGGTCCTGGAACGGTACGTCGGACAGCGTCTACTCGTGGCGGATGCCGACGGGGTGGAGATCAGTCATGAGGCACTGCTGCGCAGCTGGCCCCGCCTGCGGGAATGGATCGACACCGACCGGGCCGGTCACCGCCTGCATCGGCAGCTGACCGAGGCGTCGCGCTCCTGGTCGGACACCGGGCATGACCCCGACGCCCTCTACCGAGGGGTGCGGCTGGCCGCGGCGGTCGACTGGGCCGGCGAGGCCGGTCGACGGGACGAACTCAACCAGTCTGAGCAGCGGTTCCTCGATGCCAGCCTGGCCGCGGCCCTGGCCGAACGCACACGCGAGCGGCGCCGGACCAGACGGGCCCGCTGGCTCGCGGCCTGCCTCGCGCTCCTGGTGCTGATCGCCGGAACCTCCGCCGTCTCGTCGGCGCGGGCTCGGGCCAGTGCCGAGCGGCAGCGGCGGCTGGCCGTCTCCCGAGAGATCGCCGGCACGGCGGGCCGGCTGCGCGACAGCGACCCGTCGCTGTCCGCCCAGCTCGCCGTCGCCGCCTATCGGCTCGCACCCACCCAGGAGGCCCGTTCGGCCCTGATCGCGTCGTCCGGCACGGCGACCGCGACCCGCATGGTGCGTCCGGGCGGCGGGTTGCAGGCCGTCGCCGTCAACGCCGCCGGCACCCTGCTCGCCGGCGCGGGCGCGGCGCGATCGGACACCCGGGTGCTGCTGTGGGACCTGCGACGCCCCGACCGGCCGGTTCTCGTCGGAACTCCGCTGGTGGGCCAGCACGCGCCGATCTACGCGGTGGCGTTCTCCCCGGACGGGCGCACACTCGTCACCGGCTCCGCGGACAGCACCGTCCGGCTGTGGGACGTGTCCGATCCGGCCCGGCCCGCAGCGCTCGGCGGCCCGCTCACCGGTCCGCGGGATCGGATCCTCTCCGTCGAGTTCAGCCCGGACGGCACCATGCTGGCCGCCGGGAGCCGGGACCGGACCGTCCTGCTCTGGGATGTGCACGACCGGGCTCGTCCCGCCCGGCTGGGTGGGGCGCTGCGCGGCGCCGGCGGATCCGTGCAGTCCCTCTCCGTCCGTCCGGACGGACGGGTGCTGGCCGCCGCCGACGCGGCCGACGCCGTGCGTCTGTGGGATCTCGCCGACCGGCGGCGACCCCGTCCGCTCCGCGCGCCGCTGCCGGTCCCGACCCAGGTGAACACGATCTCCTTCGCCCCTGACGGCACCCGGCTCGCGGCCGGGGGCAACGACGGGATCGTCCGGATCTGGAAAACCGCCGACCCCACCCGACCGGTACCGGAGGCGACGCTGGCGGGGACCGGCTGGATCAACGCGCTGGCCTTCAGCGCGGACGGCCGTCGGCTGGCCGTCGCCGGGGCCGAGGACGGCGTCAGGGTGTGGGACGTCGGGCGCCGGGAGATCGTGCTGCGCCTGCCGCATCCCGAGCCCGCCAACACGGTCGCCTTCCGCGACCATGACAGGGCACTGTTCACCAACAGCGCCGACGGAGTCGCCAGGCGGTGGATGGTGCCCGGTCCGGTGCTGTCCATGACCGGCCGGGCCGTCGCGTCAATCGAGTTCGAGCCCGGTCATGCTCTGCTCGGCGATGCCGGCCGGGACGGCCAATTGTGGGACCTGTCGGACCGCGACCGACCGGCACCGGTCGGCCCGCGCCTGACCGCGCCGGCCGGCTATGACCGGTTGGGCAGCGTACTCGGCATCAGTGCCAGCGCCCGGGTGCTGGCCGCGAACACCCATTCCCGAAACGCCGTGTTGCTGTGGGATATCGCCGATCCCGCGCACCCTGTGCGGCTGCCGTCCGTTCTGGCCGGGCACACGGATTTCATCGAGGACCTGTCCTTCGACCCGGCCGGTCGTATTCTCGCCAGCTCCGGCCAGGACGGCACGGTACGGCTGTGGGATATCACCGTTCCCCGACAGCCACGGTCAGTGGCGACGATCGAGCCCGGCGCCGACGTCATCCGGGAGGTTGCCTTCACCCCGGACAGCCGGTTCCTCGCCACCGCCGACGCGGACGGCACCGTGTCACTGTGGGACATTCATGATCCGGCCCACCCAACCCGGGCCGCGCCACCTCTGACTGTCTCCCACGACTACACCTACACAGTGGCCATAAGCCCAGACGGCCGTACCCTGGCCGCCGGAAGCGCGGACGGCACCGCCCGCCTGTGGGATATCACCGATATTACCGAGCCGAAACCGCTCGGCTCCCCGATCGTCGGTGCGGACGGCTATCTCCAGGCTGTCACGTTCAGCCCGGACAGCCGCCGGATCGCCGTCGGCACCGGCTCGGGCCAGGTCTGGATCTGGGATATCGAGAACCGGTCACGGCCCGAGGCGATCGCCGTTCTGCATGCCCCCGACGAGAACAAGACCGTCTGGAACGTGGCCTTCAGTCCGGACGACAGAACCCTGGCCGCGGCGTCAGGTGATATCACCCTGTGGGACGTTGACCCGGACCGTGTCGCCGCTCGCGTCTGCACCTGGTCCGGTAGCCGCATCAGCGCCGCCGAATGGGCCAAGTACGCCCCCGGAGCCGACTACCAGGACATCTGCTCCTGACCCTGTTCCCCGCCCTCGTGACGTGGATGTATGGACTCGTACGGGACTCGCGGGCGGGGTGGTCGCACGCCCGGCACCCGCGCTTCGCTGGCCTCCCGCGGCCTGTGTGAGTGCACCGGCCGCCCGAACGACCACGTCCCCAACCCGCGCAGGCGGCGTGGTCCCACCGGTCAGGAAGGTGATTCCAGATGAAGTCCCGTAAGCGACTGTTACTCTTGGCCCTGAGTCTCTTGCTCGGCCTGACGGGAACCGTTCTCGGCGCGAGCCCAGCCCAGGCCGCGTATTCCGACTGCCCGGCCGGTGTTTCCTGCTACTGGAGCGGAAACAACGGAACCGGAACGAGGTGGCAGGCACCCGGGCCAGGATGGCAGCGGCTTCCGTTCGTGGTCCTTTCCTTCTACAACCGAGGCCTCGGCACCATCTACTGGTACAACGGGGACACCTACACCGGTTGGCATTCACCGGTGGGTGATCGAGGCTCCAACGGCGCGCTGAATGCCACCCGCGTCTACATCCAGCCATAGCCGATGCCATCTGGTGAAGCCATCGGAGGACCACGATGACTCTACTCACATCGCCACCCCGTAGGACCCTGGTAGCCATTCTGACAATGGTGCTTCTGACGATATGCACCGCCGCCGCCCGCGCCGATTCGACCCATAGCCTCGTCTATCACGCCGACACGAGGTTCGTCGCCGGCGAGGTCTGGTACAACTCCGGCTACAGCGCCATCCACGACCACGGGAACACCAGCGTTCCGCAGAACAGTTTCACCATCAAGGACCGATCCTGTGGGGATGGCTGGAGCACCGGCGTCGAATGGGAACTCGACGGCGTGACGCACACCGAGAAGCTGGCCGGCGACTGCGGCCCGGTCGAGCGAACCTTCCAGGCCGAGCCGCTGCGGTCGATCGCGACCCAGTTTCGCTGGCGCGGTTTCAAATGGGACACGAACGGGATCAGCGCAACCACATTCGAGCCGTGGAAGGATGACTGGATCGGAGCATCCCACGTCTGCGGCGGCAGCCCCGATTACATCGACTGGGTGGCGACCTACGGTGACGAGGCCGGAAAGCTCGGGCTTACGTTCACCATCACCGCGAAGCCCACCCGGGCGGGCCTGGCGAAGGCGGGACTCAGGGCTCCCGTGGACGACATGTGGGCCCAGGTGCTGACCTGCACCCCGCTTCCCACGAGCCTCACCGCAGGCCAGCTCACCTCGTTGAAACAGCAACTGTGGTGTCACGCGCGCTTCGCCAATGTCAAAGATGCCGGACCTACCTGGGACCTCGAAGCCAAACGAGGCCCGCTGAAGTCCCTCTCCGTCTCGAAGGCGATTCTCAAGGGATGTAACTGGTAGCCGGCGGCGGCACCGTCAGCGACATGTCATCGAGACGATCTGAGGGCATGTCGGCTTCCGGGTCCCTCGTGCACGTCAGGCCACCGGATCAGGGTTGGTAGCGGTAACCCATCCCTGGTTCGGTGGTGAGGTGGCGGGGGCGGGATGGGTCGGGTTCGAGTTTGCGGCGCAGGCGGTTGACGTAGAGGCGCAGGCTGGAGGTGTCGTCGGCGTGGCCGGGGCCCCAGACCTGGTCGAGCAGGGTGCGGGACGAGATCAGCTTCCCGGGCTCGCGCACCAGCGCCTCCAGCAGCCGCCACTCGGTCGGGGTCAGGCGCAGCGACGGCCCACACGCCGGCTGCGCCGCGGGACTGGCATCTGACGGGCCGCCGCTGGGGGTCTCGGCGAGGACGGTGACGGTCTTGGCGGCGAAGTCGACCTGGTGGTGGCCGATGGTGACGACCGGGCCGGTCTCGGGAGAGGTGGCGCGGCGGGTGACGGCGCGGATGCGGGCGAGCAGTTCCTCGACGGAGAAGGGTTTCGTCACGTAGTCGTCGGCGCCCGCGTCCAGGGCGGCGATCTTGTCGGGGCCGGAGGTGCGGCCGGACAGGACGATGATGGGGACGCGGGTCCAGCCGCGCAGGCCGCGGATCACGTCGATGCCGTCCATGTCGGGCAGCCCGAGGTCGAGGACGACGAGGTCGGGTGGGTGGCCGGCGGCCTCGGCCAGCGCGTGGGCGCCGCCGCCGGCGGTGCGGACCTCGTGGCCACGGCTGCGCAGGTTGATCCGCATGGCGCGCAGCAACTGCGGCTCGTCCTCGACCAGCAGGATCCGCGTCACCAGCCCCTACCTCCGCACCTGGTTCACCGCCGCACCCGGTTTACTGGCGCGCCGAGGCGAGCGCGTCCAGCGCCCGGTTGAGATTCAGCACGTTGACCACCGGTTCGCCGAGGAAGCCAAGGGCCCGGCCGCTCGTGTGTTCCTTCACCAGCGTCCGCACCCGCGCGACGGACAGCCCGCGGGCACGGGCGACCCGGGCGGTCTGAAGGTCAGCGTAAGCGGCGCTGATCTGCGGGTCGAGACCGCTACCGCTGGCGGTCACCGCGTCGGCGGGCACGGCGGGATGCGCCGGGGCGTCACCGCGGACGAGCACCTGGCGGCCGGCGGCGACGTCGTCCGCCAGCGTCCGGCAGCTGACCTTCACACCGTCGTATGTGGTGAGGAACGGCCTGGTCGGGCACTGCTCGTTGACGCTGATCACGCGGGCGACCGGTCCCTGGTAGCCCGGCTTGGCATGGTAGACGGCGAGGACCGCGCCGACGCCGCTCGCGGTGCAGTACGGGCGGGCGCCGTCGACGCCGTCGAACACGCCGATCTCGTGGCTGCGGGTGCAGACCTGGGTGAGCAGGCTCTGGCGGCTTTCGTCGGAGTCCTTGGTGGCCGGGTCGTCGAAGGAGTCGACGACGTCCTCGGGGCCGAGGTTGGACGCCGAGGTGGACGTCGGGTCGTAGCCGTCGCCGGCGGCCGACGGGCGGGACTGGAAGTAGCCGGCGATCGGGTCGCCGTGCGCGTCGGTGAACGACTGGCCGATCAGCGACGAGCCGACCGTGCGACCCTTCGCGTCCGCGACGAGCGAGCCCTCGGCGCGGTCGTGCAGCCCGGGAAGCTGGGCGATGGCCAGGATGAACAGCGGATACGCCAGGCCGACGACGACGGTGAACACGAGCAGGATCCGCAGGGCGGCCAGGTGGCCGCGGACCCAGCCGGGAAGGTGCGCGAACATGGGTCAACCCACCCCCGGGATGAACTGGAGCAACAGGTCTATGATCTTGATGCCGACGAACGGGGCGATGATGCCGCCGAGGCCGTAGCGCGTCAGGTTGCGGGAGAGCAGGGCGCTGGCACTGCTCGGGACGTAGCGCACGCCGCGCAGGGCCAGCGGAATCAGTGCGATGATCACCAGTGCGTTGAAGATGACCGCGGACAGGATCGCCGACTCCGGCGTCGCCAGCCGCATAATGTTGAGCTTGTCCAGCCCGCCGTACACCCCGGCGAACATCGCGGGAATGATCGCGAAGTACTTCGCGACGTCATTGGCGATGGAGAACGTGGTGAGCGCGCCGCGGGTGATGAGAAGCTGCTTGCCGATCTCGACGATCTCGATGAGCTTCGTCGGGTCGCTGTCGAGATCGACCATGTTCCCGGCTTCCTTGGCCGCGGACGTCCCGGTGTTCATCGCGACACCGACATCGGCCTGGGCGAGCGCGGGGGCGTCGTTCGTGCCGTCGCCGGTCATCGCGACCAGCGTGCCGTTGGCCTGTTCCGTGCGGATGAGCGCGAGCTTGTCCTCCGGGGTCGCCTCGGCGAGGAAGTCGTCGACGCCGGCCTCCTCGGCGATCGCCTTCGCGGTCAGCGGGTTGTCACCGGTGATCATGACGGTGCGGATGCCCATCCGGCGCATCTCGTCGAACCGGGCCCGCATGCCGGTCTTCACCACGTCGGCGAGCTGGATGACGCCGAGCACCCGGGCCTGCGGGTGTGGACCGCGGCCGGCGATCTCGGCGACGACCAGCGGAGTGCCGCCGCTCGCGGAGACGCCGTCGACGATCTCGCCGAGCTCGTCCGGGATCGTGCCGCCGGCCGCACGCACCCAGGCCACGACGGCGCTCGCCGCGCCCTTGCGGATCTGCCGCACCCCGCCGTCGACCCAGCCGATTCCGGAGACGGCGCTGGCGGCGCTGGCGGCGGTCGCAGGGTCGTCCGGGTCGATGAGGTCGACACCGGACATCCGGGTCTGGGCGGTGAACGGGACGAACGTGGCCCCACGCAGCTCGCCGGGAGCGCGTTCACGCAGGCCGTACCGTTCCTTGGCGAAAACGACGATCGAGCGCCCCTCCGGCGTCTCGTCCGCGAGCGAGGAGAGCTGCGCCGCGTCCGCGAGCATCAGATCGCTTGTTCCACCGCCCTCTGCGACTCCACCGGACCCACCAGCGCCACCGGACCCGCCGACCGGAAGGAACGCCCGCGCCTGACGGTTACCGAAGGTGATGGTGCCGGTCTTGTCGAGCAGCAGGGTGCCGACGTCGCCGGCGGCCTCGACGGCCCGGCCGCTCATCGCCAGTACGTTGCGCTGAACGAGCCGGTCCATCCCGGCGATGCCGATCGCGGACAGCAGCGCGCCGATCGTTGTCGGGATCAGGCAGACCACCAGCGAGACCAGCACAATGGCGGTGATGCCGTGCCCGGTCAGCGTGGACGAGTCCGGGATGGCGGGTTGGAGGCCCTTGGTGTAGGCGGCGAGTGGCTGCAGGGTCGCCACCGCCAACAGGAAGATCACGGTGAGCGCGGCGAGCAGGACGTTCAGCGCGACCTCGTTGGGGGTGCGGCGGCGGTCCGCGCCCTCGACCAGGGCGATCATCCGGTCGATGAAGCTCTCGCCGGGCTGCTGGGTGATCCGCACGACGATCTGGTCGGAGAGCACCTTCGTCCCGCCGGTGACCGAGCTGCGGTCGCCGCCGGACTCGCGGATCACGGGCGCCGACTCCCCGGTGATCGCCGACTCGTCGACGCTGGCGATGCCCTCGACGATGTCGCCGTCGCCCGGGATGGTCTCGCCGGCGGACACGACGACGAGGTCGCCGCGGGCCAGTTCTGGCGCCGGCACGTCGGAGATGTCGTTCGGCTGGTCACCGGGCGACCAGCCGGTGAGGCGGTGGGCGACGGTGTCGGTGCGGGTGCGGCGCAGGGCCGCGGCCTGGGCCTTGCCGCGGCCTTCGGCGACGGCCTCGGCGAGGTTCGCGAACACGACGGTCAGCCAGAGCCACACGGTGATCAGCCAGGCGAAGACCGAGGGGTCCCCGACCGCGAGCACCGTGGTGAACACGGCACCGACCTCGACGATGAACATGACCGGGTTGTGCCAGAGCGTGCGGGGGTCAAGCTTGCGCAGCGCGTCCGGCAGGCTGTGCCAGAGCTGGCGCGGGTCGAGCATGCCGCCGCCGATCCGCCGCGGACCGCGCGGCCCCTCGTGCCGAGACGGTCCCCCGACCCCGTCGTCGGGACCGGTATCGGGCTCGTGCCCGGCGGTCAGGGTGGTACTCACGCGTGGATCCCTTCGGCGAGCGGGCCGAGCGCCAAGGCCGGGAAGAACGTCAGGGCGACGAGGATCACGGCGATGCCGCCGAGCATTCCGGCGAACTGCGGGCGATGGGTGGGCAGCGTGCCGGCCGTCACCGGCACCGGATGCTGACGGGCGAAGGAGCCCGCCATGGCCAGGACGAACACCATCGGCAGCAGGCGGCCGAGCAGCATCGCCAGGCCAAGCGCCGTGTTGTACCAGGTGGTGTTCACCGAGATTCCGGCGAACGCCGAGCCGTTGTTGTTCGCGGCCGAGGTGAACGCGTAGAGAACCTCGGACAGTCCGTGCGCACCGGAGTTCAGCATCGAGGCGCGTTCCCCGGGCAGCCCCACGGCGACTCCGGTGCCGAGCAGCGCGAGAATCGGGGTGATGAGAAAATACATGGCGGCGAACCGGATCTCCCGCGACCCGATCCGCTTGCCCAGATACTCCGGGGTGCGCCCGATCATCAGTCCGGCGACGAACACGGTGATGACGGCGAGCACCAGCATCCCGTAGAGACCGGATCCGGTGCCGCCGGGGGCGATCTCACCGAGCATCATGTTGAACAGCAGCGAGGCGCCGCCGAGGCTGGTATAGGAATCATGGAAGGAATTGACTGCGCCCGTCGAGGTGAGCGTGGTGGCACTGGCGAACAGCGACGAGTTCGGCACCCCGAACCGGGATTCGGTCCCCTCCGTCGCGGCGCCCACGGCGGTGGGCACGGTGCCGTGGTGGACGGCCTGGAAGGCGGCGCCGACGGCGAAGCTCGCGATCGCCAGCACGGCCATCACCGAGACGATCGCGAGGCCCTGGCGGCGGTCGCCGACCATCCGGCCGAAGGCGCGCGGCAGCGAAAACGGGATGGCGAGCAGCAGGTAGATCTCGAACAGGTTCGTCCAGGAGGTCGGGTTCTCGAACGGGTGCGCGGAGTTCACGTTGTAGAAGCCACCGCCGTTGGTGCCGAGCTCCTTGATTGCCTCCTGGCTCGCGACCGGCCCACCGGTGACTGCCTGATGTCCGCCGGTGAGCGTGTCCACGACCCGGTTACCGTGCAGGTTCTGGATCGCCCCGCCGGCGATGAGCACGATGGCCGCGACCGCGCAGATCGGCAGCAGGATCCGGATCGTCGTGCGGGTGAGGTCGACCCAGAAGTTGCCGAGCTCGTCGCCCGTGCCCATCACGTCGTCACGGCTGCCGGCGCCCGAGGCGACCGGCGCGCGGCGCCGCGCGAGACCGCGCACGACGGCGATCGCCACGGCGATGCCCACCGCGGCCGACAGGAAGTTCTGCACCGCGAGCCCGGCCATCTGGACCAGATGGCCCATGGTCGACTCGCCGGAGTAGGCCTGCCAGTTCGTGTTCGTCATGAAGCTGACCGCGGTGTTCCAGGCCAACGGCGGCGCCACCCCGGAAAAGCCAAGATTCCACGGCAGATGAGCCTGGATGCGCTCCAGCAGGTAGAGCAGCAGCACGCTGACCAGTGAGAACGCCAGCACGCTACGGGCATAGACCGGCCAGCGTTGGCCCGCGTCCGGATTGACCCCGGTCGCCCGGTAGATCCAGCGTTCAACCCGAAGATGGCGCTGGTCGGTGTACGTCCGATGCATGTAGTCGCCCAGTGGGCGATAGGTCACCCAGATCGCGGCAACCAGCAGCGCGACCGCCAGCACGCCGGCGACGTTCGACGACATCAGAACCGCTCCGGGAAAAGAAGCGCGGCCAGCACGAATATCCCGAGTCCGATCGACAGCACCAGGCCGGCGATGTTCTCCGCGTTCACAGTCGTTCGACTCCTCGCACGACAAGCGCCAGCAGCGCGAAGCATCCCAGCGTCAGCAGGACGTACCCGACGTCTTGCATGCGCCCCCTCCTTCTCCCCGATTCGACGTCTGTTCGACACCGACGTCGCCGCGAGTCAACCCCGCGCCGGATCCCCGGTCAGGCCCGTTGTCCGGGATCCTCAGTAAAGCGTCAGGAAATCTGGTTCGCGCGATCACTCACAGCCTTCTCACGGCCGCCCCCCGGATTCTCACAGGGCACTAACATCGATCAAGAAATAACGTCCGACCGACGGTTCCGCCGGTTCCCACACAGGTCGGACGGGTGCACGATGGACGGCGTGGGACGGGGAACTCTGCGGATCTACCTGGGCGCGGCGCCCGGGGTGGGCAAGACCTATGCGGCGCTCGACGAGGCCCGCCGGCGGGTCGAACGGGGCACCGACGTCGTCGTCGGTCTGATCGAGACGCATGGCCGCCAGCACACCGCCGCCATGCTCGACAGCGCAGCCCTCGAGGGGATCGAGGTGATCCCCCGCCGGTTCGTCGAGCACCGCGGCGCCACCTTCACCGAGATGGACCTCGACGCCGTGCTGGCTCGGGCGCCGAAGGTGGCCGTCGTCGACGAGCTCGCGCACACCAACGTCCCCGGCAGCCGCAACACCAGGCGTTGGCAGGACGTCCAGGAGCTGCTCGCCGCCGGCATCGACGTCATCTCCACCGTGAACGTCCAGCACCTGGAGTCCCTCAACGACGTCGTCGAGACGATCACCGGGGTGCCGCAGCGCGAGACCGTGCCCGACGAGGTCGTCCGCCAGGCCGACCAGGTGGAGCTGGTGGACATGGCTCCCGAAGCGCTGCGCCGCCGAATGGCGCACGGCAACATCTACGCCGCCGACAAGATCGACGCGGCGCTGGCGAACTACTTCCGCCCGGGGAACCTCACCGCGCTGCGCGAACTAGCCCTGCTCTGGCTCGCCGGAAAGGTCGACGACCAGCTCGACCGCTACCGCGCCGAGCACAGCATCGGCGGGGTGTGGGAGACCCGGGAGCGGGTGGTGGTGGCGCTCACCGGCGGCCCCGAGGGCGACACCCTGATCCGCCGCGCCGCCCGGATCGCCGCGCGGACCAAGGGCGCGGACCTGCTCGCCGTCCACATTGCCCGCTCTGACGGCCTCACCGGCGCCGACCCGGGTGCCCTCGCCGGCCAGCGCACCCTGGTCGAGAGCCTCGGCGGGTCCTTCCACCAGGTCGTGGGCGACGACGTGCCGGCCGCGCTGCTCGACTTCGCCCGCGCGTCCAACGCCACCCAGCTCGTCCTCGGCGCGAGCCGCCGTGGCCGCCTCGCCCGCATCCTGCATCCCGGGATCGGGGTGACGACGACCAACCGTTCCGGCCCGATCGACGTGCACATGGTCACCCACTCGGAGATCGGCGGCTCCGGCTTCCGGCTGGCCCGGCTGCCCCGAGCGCGCCGCGGTCTCGACCCGCGCCGGCGGGTCCTCGCCATCGGGCTGACCCTCGCGCTGGTGCCGGCGCTGACGGCATTGCTGGTGGTGGGCCGCGACACGGTGAACCTCGCCATCGACATCCTCGGCTACCTGATCATCGTGGTGGCGATGTCGATCGTCGGCGGGTTCCTGCCGGCGCTGCTGTGCGCGCTGGCCAGCGGCCTGCTGTTGAACTACTACTTCGCACCGCCGTTGCACCGGTGGTCGATCGCCGACACCAACGACGCGCTCGCCGTCGCCGGCTTCGTCCTGGTGGCCGCGATGGTCAGCCGGGTCGTCGACACCTCGGCGCGCCGCTACGGCCAGGCCGTACGCGCCTCCGCCGAGGCCGCCACCCTGTCGGTGCTGGCCGGTAGCGTCCTGCGTGGGGAGGACGCTCTACCCGCCCTGCTCGACCGCGCCCGCGAAACCTTCGGCATGACGTCCGCGACCCTGCTCGAACGCCTCCCCGACGACGCGGACGCAGGCACCGACCCCGCCGGCGGGCGAGCCACCACCGACCAGGGCAGTCCCCGGCAGAGCGCCGAGAACACACTCGACGGCGCCCCGGTCGCCCGCGTGGCCAGTGAGGCGTCCATATTGCGTCGGGGCTGGCGGACGGTGCTGTCGGTGGGGCCGGATCCGTGCACGCATCCCGATCAGGGGGCGGTGGACGTCCCGGTCGGTGACGACCTGGCGCTGGTGCTGACCGGCCGGCCGCTGCCCGCGGAGGATCGCCGCATCCTCGCCGCCTTCGCCGCCCAGGCCGCGGTCGCGCTGGAACGTCGCCGCCTCGCCGAAGCGGCGGCGCGGGCCGCGCCGATCGCCGAGGCCGACCGGGTCCGCACCGCCCTGCTCGCCGCCGTCAGCCACGACCTGCGCACCCCGCTGGCCGCCGCGAAGGCCGCCGTCTCCGGCCTACGCGGCGGCGACGACCTACTCGAACCGGACGAACGCGACGAGCTGCTCGCCACCGCCGACGAGTCACTCGACCGCCTCACCCGCCTGGTCGAGAACCTGCTCGACATGTCCCGTCTGCAGGCCGGCATGCTCTCGGTCTTCCCCCGCCCGATCGGACTGGACGATGTCGTCCCGCACGCCCTGGACGAACTCGGACCCTCCGCCCGGGCCATCCCCATCCGCCTGCCGGACGACCTGCCCACCGTGGACGCCGACCCGGCGTTGCTCGAGCGGATCATCGTCAACCTGGTCGCCAACGCCCTGCGCTACTCCCCCGCCGGCCGCCCCCCGACCATCACCGCGTCCAGCCTCGCCAGCCGGGTGGAACTACGCGTGGTCGACCATGGCCCCGGCATCCCACCTGATGCCCGCGACCAGGTCTTCCAGCCGTTTCAGCGCCTCGGTGACCATGACAACACCACCGGCGTCGGCCTGGGCCTAGCCCTGTCCCGCGGCCTCGCCGAGGCCATGCACGGCACCCTCACCCCCGAGGACACCCCAGCCGGAGGCCTCACCATGGTCCTCACCCTCCCGGCCACCGCCGCGCTCAAACGACTCAACGCCCTCGACCATCCCAGCGATCAAGCGCCAACGACCGGTCGACCCAGCCTGACGAGACTGCAAGCCGCAGCCAGATGGGAATCATCGACCAAGCAACCTTGACAACAGAACAACACTTAACGCGACAGTAGAACAAATATATTATTTTACTGATAACTACTGGCTTACATCTAAGCCTCTACTCATCGACGTCAGCGTTGACGCACGTGCTGTAGAGGAGCAATCAGTGGATCCAGTCCTCACGGGGGCGGCGATGGTGATCGCCGGCAAGCTCATCAGATTGGTGGAACTACGCCTGCGCATCCGGGCTTTGCTGCAGCGGGAGGGCCTGCACCACCACCTGCTGTTGAGCGCCGCATCGACCCTGCCGCCGGGCGCCTCACTGCGCGGGCGTCGACCCGACGGGAGCCTTTTTGCTCTAACCACACCATCCGACGTGGCCGGCTGACGGGGCAAGGGCGATGGACAGCAGAACCGACCCACCTGACCCCGCGACGCTCCGCAACCTTGCGCCCGCGGACCCGCCGGCCAGCCATTCGCACGCGCCCTCGACAAATACCATCGTCGAGTTCAGCCTGTTTTACCGCAACTTCTACCCGAATCTTGTCGTGTTCTTGATATGGCAGGGCGTACGATCAGCCGACGCTGCCGAGATCGCTCAGGACACGATGACTAAACTTCTAGGCTACTGGGAGACGGTTCAAAATCCAGCCAGCTGGGCGCGAAGGGTGGCATCTCGAGCCTACGCCAAGCGGCTTGCCGAGGTCCCAGAGGATCCCGTCGTCGAACTGCCACGCCAGAGCTCGCTACCAATTCTAAATAACGCCGACCTAGAATCGGTCGTCGAGCGCAACGAAGTGATTCGTTTGCTGAGGAAGCTACCGGCACGACAGCGGCAGGTCATGGCTTGGCACTACGACGGATATTCCACAGAGGAGATTGCCAGGGAGCTCAAAATGACTAACGGGGCAGTTCGCGCGGCACTCTTCAGGGCTCGACAGGCCTTGGCCGGCCATCTCCTCACAAGAGAGGAGATGGACATGCCATGACAACGTTCAGCAATGACCCTGACAGCTGGCTTTCCCGCGGCATGGACGACCTGGCGGAGAGTATTTCTCGGACCTTGGACATCGGGGCCGGACTCCGAGACGCCCTACTACCATATTGCTACACGGAACTCGCGGAAGACATACGAGGTACCCTCGACATTTCGGCCGGGCTGGCTGCTATTCTTTCGACATCCGGCCCGGGGCTTCTTCGCCCTCCGCCACCCTCCTCGGGAGCAGGGGATGGAAAGGAGTACAGCCCGTCCACCTCTGCCACCGCCGCCTACCTACGAACCCTGCCGCCCACTACGCGGTTGTCGCTGCGGGGCCATCCAGCCGTCATCAGCCTTGTACTGGTCTTCCGGCTCGACATTGCCATCAACCTGGGCCGCGAACTCGCGCTGCACCCAGCCCGTAAGACTGCTCTTACACTCGGTCAGATCCTTGGCCTTGCACGTGATCTTACCCCCGTCCTGGGCCTTTGCTTGGGACGGGATCTTTCGATCACTCTCGAAGAGAGCCGCATGCGCGCGCTGACCCTCGCCAGGGATCTCGCGTTTTCCCCCGGATCAGGCTCGTCACCCGACTCCCACCTGGCTACCGACCTCTTGTCCGACCTGGTAAATTTCCGCGCGCGGACCCTTTCCAGATGCCTAGACGAAACATCTAACTACAACCATCGAATCGTGGAGCACTTTATCTCCGACCTTAGCCGCGAGCGCGACCTTGACCATGCACGCGACCGCGCACGCGCCCTCCTCCGCGCCAGACACATCGACTTCGACGACACTCTGGCCGAGTCAATGATTCGGGATATCTCCCGCGCCAGAAATGAATTTGTCAACGTGGATCTAAGCGAGGCAAAGCTGACCGGAGTGCCACTCCTGGGCATCCGATGGTCACACATGACTCACTGGCCGCCCAGCTGGAAGGATATGATAGAAAGGTATTCTGAGGAGATCGAGCCAGGAATCTTCGAAATCTGCGATGGGATGGCATACATCGACTTGGACATGGTGTTGGCCGGCTTCTGAGCACGGCGCCCGTCCGCCAGGACTTCCGTGGCTGCAATCCTGACCAGGACAGTCGCAACACCTCTGTCACAAGAGGTAGATGCCGGGCAGAAAGGATCATCCCGCCGCGCCCAGGTCGGCGGCGCGCGACTCAGCTCGGTACGCCGCCCCGGCCAGAGTCGATCTCCCGGATCTGCATACGCTCAGCAAAATCTCAACTCCGGCGGCTGGACCGAGCTGCCATGATCTGTCGCCGCCGAGCCCGTCGACGGCGACCCCCTCCGGCCGTACCCACTCTTCTCCGCCGCGCACGCAGACGACCCCGCCCCGCGACGGGTGGCTACCGGGTGCGACGGCTAGACATGTGGGGGTATGTTGTGTGGCTGGGGTGGGTAGGACCGCCTATTCTGGGTCTCCGATGACTGTTGTCGCTGACGTTCTGACGTCCCCACGTTCCCAGACCGCCGCGCTTCCCCGGGCCCATCGGCATGTGCCGAGCTCGGCGGCGCCGCTGATCGTCCGGTCGCCGCAGCAGATCGCGGCGCTCGCGGCGGTGTTCGCGGCCATGGCCCTCACCGTGCACTGGGCGAGCGGGCCGCTCGTCCAGCTGGTCGATCATCCGATCGAGTCCTGGGTGATCCATCATCGGACACCGACGGCGGACGCCGTAGTCCGGCGGATCTCGTTCCTGGGCAGCTCGCAGGTCGTCTACACGCTCGGGCCGCTGCTGGGGCTCGCGGCCCTGGCCCGGTGCAAGATCGTGGGGGCGACGGTGTTGGCCGTCACCGCGGCCCGACCGCTGGTCGAGTTCACCTTCAAATCGCTGGTCGGGCGGCCGCGGCCGGACATTGACCGGCTCGTGCGCGGGACGGGCTACTCGTTCCCCTGCGGGCATGTGATGGCCGCGGCGGCGCTGTGGGGCATGGTCCCGCTGGTGCTCTCGCTGTACGTGTCGTCGCGGCGGGTCTGGCGGGCGAGCGCGATCGCGTCCGTCGCCATGATCGTCATGATCGGCTCGACCCGGGTCTATCTGGGCGTGCACTGGCCGAGCGACGTGGTCGCCGGAGCGATCCTCGATCTTCTCCTGCTGAGCCTGCTCGACCGGGCGTTCCACCGCGTCCATGACCGGTATCACTGCCGGGCATCTCATCCTTAACAGGTCCTGAACAGCACCGAGCTGGGTATCGTCGCTCTCGTCCGAACCCGTCGTATGTGGGGGGCGCGATGCCAGACGAGAACGCCGCCTCGTTGGTACCGATCCCCCCGCCCGCCGACGGCGCCGAGATCCCCTCTCCAACCCGCACCACCGAGACCAGCGCCGCGGCAGACGCCGTCGGCGGGCCTGAGCCCATCGGACCAGGTCCTGGAGCCAGCGCTCTGGGTTTCGCGACCAGCGCCGTGCCTCCCGCGCGTTCCGGGTCCGTTGTCGCCGAACCTGATCCCCGGGCCAAGGCCGAGGCCAGGCCCGACAACGCCGGAGCCACCGGAACCACCGGAGTAGCCGACGCGGCCGAGACGGCCGGAGGGGCGGCCGACCGTGCCGGGACCGGCGCCCAGGCGGGTGGGGGCGAGCGGCTGGTCGTTCGGCTTGACGACGCGGCGGCACGTGACGTCTCGCTGGTTGGGGCGAAGGCGGCGAATCTGGCTGTGGCCGCCGGGGCCGGCCTGCCGGTCATCCCGGGGTTCGTGGTCACGACCGTCGCCACCGACCCTGACCGTCCCGGGGGAATTCCGGCCACCCGTGGCGGTGGGACCCTGTACGAGCGCTGGCGCGAACTGACACACGACGGGGAGCTGCCACTCGCGGTCCGGTCGTCCTCGGTGGCGGAGGACTCGGCGTCCTCGTCCTACGCCGGGCAGTTCCTCTCGGTTCTGCACGTCACCGGCTGGGAGGCGTTCACCGAGGCCGTCGGCAAGGTCGTCGCCTCGGCCGCAGAGGTAGCTGGCCCGGCGGCGGAGGTGGCTGGCTCGGCCGCGGGGCCGATGCCGATCGCGGTGCTGGTGCAGCCGATGGCCCAGGCCCGGGTCGGTGGGGTGATGTTCGGGCTGGATCCGCTGACGGGGAACGCCAAGCGGGTCCTGGTCTCGATGACCGACGGGCTGCCCGAGCTCATCGTGAGCGGCCAGGTCACCGGCACGACGATGCTGCTGGCCCGCCATGGCCGGCTGACCTCGGTGGAAGGGACGGTGCCGGCGGCCGTCCACGCGCACCAGCGCCGCCAGCTCGCCCGGCTGGCCCGGCGTACGGCGAAGGTCTTCGGCGCGCCGCAGGACATGGAGTGGTTGATCGAGCCGGACGGCACGCTGCGGCTGCTGCAGAGCCGGCCGATCACAGCGGCGGTGCCGGTCGCGCACGGGCGGGTGTTCGGGCCGGGGCCGGTCGCCGAGACGTTCCCCGAGCCGCTGTCCCACCTGGAGCTGGAGCTCTGGCTGCCGCCGCTGGAGGACGGGATCCGCGAGGCCCTGCGGATCTCCGGCGCGGCTGGCGGGCGGGCGCTGCGCCGCCGGTTCGTCATCGACGTGCAGGGTCGGGTCGCCGTCGACCTGGAAGCCCTCGGCGTGATCAAGTCGAAGCACTGGTACAGCGTGCTCGACCCGCGCCCCGGCGCGCGCCGGCTGCGGGCCGCCTGGCGGCTCGGGCGGCTGCGGGCGGCGTTCCCGGCCATCGTCGCCGATCTCGCCGAGGAGATCGACGCCGACCTGCACGCCGTGCCCGACCTCGCCGCCCTCACCGACAGTCAGCTGAACCTGCTGCTGTACAACGCCGGGGTGACCCTGCGCGGCACGCATGCCCACGAGGTGCTCGCCGGGTTCTTCCTGGACGCCCGGGCAAGCGCGACCACCGGTGCCGCGGTGGCGTTGGCGGCCGTGTCGCACGCACGGGACGACGGGCTGTCCGACGCCGAGATCGTCGCCCGGCATCCCGAGGCGCTGGCGCTGGTGGCGCCGTCCATCGGTGCGCCGGCGCCGTTACCGCCGACCCCGGCCTACGTGCGGGCGCCGTCGGGCCGCGGTGACGATCCGGTCGCGGTGGCACGGGAGGCGATGCGGCTGCGGGCGCGCTGGCTGCACGAGATCACCGCCCGGGCCGCGCTGGAGCTTGGCCGGCGCCTCGTGCGTCACGGCCAGCTGCACCATCCCGCCGACGTGCGTCATCTGAGCCTCGACCAGCTCCAGGAGATGACGGTCTCGCACGCGATCGCCGCCGCCGCGCTGCCAGGCACGGCGTCCGGCGCCCGACCCGCGGGCGGGAGCGCGAGCCTGCCGGCGCGGTTCCGGCTCTCGGCGGACGGGCAGGTGGTGGCGGACCGCCGCGGCTCCGGCACCACCCAGGGGGTCAGCCCGGGTCGGGCCCGTGGCCTGGTTACCCATGACGCCGCGGGTGCGGCCGGGCGAGTGCTCGTCGTCAACAGTCTGGACCCGGGGCTCGCCGCGGCGCTGCCGGACCTCGCGGCGCTCGTCTCCGTCTCCGTCACCGGCAGCCCGCTGAGCCACCTCGCGATCCTCGCCCGGGAGAACGGCATCCCCGCGGTGATCGGCGTCGCCGACGCCACCACGACGTTCGCGGACGGCGACGAGGTCCTGGTCGACGGCAGCACCGGCGAGGTCACCCGCATCGACACCAACACCGACGCCGACATGGACTACGGCGAGAACAGAGGCGGCGGGGACGGCGGCGGCAAGGCCGGAGACAGAGGCGGAGACAGGGGATGAGGCGGATCATCGTTCCGGGTATCGGCGCGGTCACCCTGGTCGGGGCCGGCGCGTACTTCGTCGTCTACCTGTACCGCTGGGAGTGGAACCGGGCGCTGATCAGCGGCGGGATCTTCATCGCCGTCGAGGTGATGCTGGTCGGGACGCTGCTGCTGCGCAGGATCAACCGACTGGCCGCCAGGGTCGAGGTCGACCCGGACCGACGCCGGCGGATCGAACGGCGCCTGCGCGACGCCCCACCGCCCCGCAGCGCCGTGTTCGACTGGATGCGCGCCGACAGCTCGTCGTCCGCACCGGTGTTCATCCCGATCCTGATGGGTGCGGGACTGCTGCTCTCGGGCCTCGCCTGGGTGGTCGAGCGGCTGGCCCGCGCCACCGCCGGCGGCGCCGCCGACCCGGGCGTCGCCGCCACGATGGCGCGGCTCGGCCCGCCTCCCGGTGGCCTGCTCGACACCTCCCAGGATCCGCTGCGTCTGCTCCGCCAGCCCACGAGCCCGCGATGACGGGCCGGCGATGAACGGCGCGGCGCTGCGGACGCTGGTCGCGTTCGCGGTCGCGGCGGTCGCGGTCTACTTCGGCGTGCAGGTCCTGCAGGAGGCGACCGAATACCACGGGGGCGCGGGCAGCCAGGCGCGGACCACCGTCGTGTTCAGCGTGAAGGACCGCGGCTTCAAGCATGGTCCCGACTTCGCGGCCGAGGCGCTGTGGCGCGGATGCGTCGCCACCATCGGCTGGGACGGCGAGGACGATCCCGTCGCCCAGGGTGATCAGACCTACCACGCCACGCTGCGGCCATCGCTGCCGTCCGACACCCGCCGTCGCCTGCGTGGCTGCCTGGAGGATCTCACCATGAACCATGTCCGGGGCAGGGTCGTCAGCATGAGCTCCGGCCCCGCCTGAACCCGCCCCGCCGGGCACGCCCACGGGCTCGCCCGCGGACTCTCAGTCTCCTCAGCCGAGGATGCCGCGTTCGTAGGCGACCGCGACCGCCGCGGCGCGGTCGCGCACGCCGAGCTTGTTGTACAGGTGGATGAGGTGCGTCTTGATCGTCGCCTCGCTGACCAGCAGCTCGCGGGCGGCGGCCTGGTTGGTGGCGCCGGCGGCGACGAGGCGCAGAACGTCGAGTTCGCGGGGGCTCAGCGCGTCGGGCTCGCGGACGCCGACCCGGTTCATCAGGGTGCCGGCGACGGACGGCGCGAGCACCGACTGGCCCGCGTGGGCGGCGCGCACGGCGCGCAGAAGCTCCTCGCGCCGGGCGTCCTTGAGCAGGTAGCCGGTAGCGCCGGCCTCGATCGCGGGCAGGACGTCCCGGTCGGAGTCGAACGTGGTCAGCACGAGCACACGGGCGGGATGATTGCGGCGGCGCAGCTGAGTGATCGCCTCGACCCCACCGGTGCCCGGCATCCGCAGGTCCATGAGGATGACGTCGACCTCGATGGACTCGGCGACCCGGATAGCCTCGGCCCCGTCGGACGCCTCCGCGACGACGACGAAGTCCGGATCCGCGGTGAACACGCCGCGCAGCCCATCCCGGACGATCGGATGGTCGTCCACGATCAGCAGCCTGATCGGCCCGGACTGCCGGCCATTGTTCACGCCTGCGCCTCCCGCGGACGGACAGCGCGCACGCCGCGGACCCCGCCCATCCCGCCCACACCGTCCACACCGCCCACACCCTCGTCCGTTCCGATCGGCATCTCGCCCGTGCTCCGCGGGAGGGGGATCGCGGCGTTGACGATCGTGCCATCGCCGGGGGTGGACTCGATGGTCAGAGTGCCGGACAGGGTTTCGACGCGGCGGCGCATCCCGGTCAGGCCGTAGCGTCCGGGCGGTGAGCCGTCGGACGGGTGAAAGCCCCTGCCGTCGTCGGCGACGTCGAGCAGCAGGGTGTCGTCCAGGTAGCTCAGGGTGAGCCGGACCCGGGTGGCGTGGGCGTGGTTGGCCACGTTCGCGAGGGCCTCCTGCGCGATCCGGAACAGGGCGCTCTCGGTCTCGCCTGGGGCGCGGGTGGGCTCCCCGGTGGTGACCACGTCCGCCTGGATCTGGGTGCGGCCGGTCCAGTCGCGGGCCAGCGCGGCCAGGGCGCCGGGAAGGCTGGCGCGGTCGAGCTGTTCGGGGCGCAGGGCCCGCACCGAGCGCCGGGCCTCGACGAGGTTTGACCGGGCGAGCGTGTCGGCGAGGTCCAGGTGACGGGTCTGTTCGGCCAGGTCACCGGCGTCCTCGCAGCGGCGGGCCGCCTCCAGCTGGGTGATGATGCCGGCGAGGCCCTGGGCCAGCGTGTCGTGGATCTCCCCGGCGAGGCGGGATCGCTCCTCGGCGACGCCGGCCTCGCGGGCCTGGGCCAGCAGCTGGGCGTGCAGCCCGACGTTCTCCCCCATCGTGTCCTGCAGGCGGCGGTTCGTCTCGGCCAGTTCGTCGATCATCCGGCCTCGTTCGACGTTCTGGTCGATCACCCGGTTGATCAGCGTCGACATGCTGAGCACCGCGATGACGTTGAACCCCGCCATGATCAGAAAACTCACGGTGTGGACGAGGGAGCCGTTCGGGTACCCGGCGGTCTGGGACGCGGCCAGGATGAAGGCGGTCACCACGAAGCCGTGGACCCGGCCGCAGCGACCGAGCTCGTCGGCGAAGAAGTACCCGGTGAAGGCGTACACGCCGTACCACGGACTCGCCCACACGAGCAGGGCACCGAGCGTGGCGTGGACGACGAACACCAACCGGCGCAGCCGCGCCGGTACGCCCTCGATCGGGTAGCGCAGCATCCCCACCGACCACCCGGCGGCAATGACCACCAAGGCGATGCCCAAGATCAGCCGTTCCCGGGAGATCTCCAGCTGCGAGAGGGTGATCAGACTCAGCAGCGTCGACACGACGAGCATCGGCAGGAGCAGCAGGCGGGCGATCCGGTCGGACCGCTGCTGCCAGGAATTCGCCGCCTCGACGGGCACCCCGTCCACCGGCATTCCGCCGACGGGCACACTGCCGGCCGGCACTCTGCCGCCGGACACGCCGTGGGCCGCCGCTTCCACGTTCATACGTGTGATGGTCGCACCGCGATCGGCGGGAGGGAGAACGTCCGAACGGACGGTGCCGCCGCGGGAGGTGGCACCGTCCGTTCGGGTCGGGGGGGGGGGGGGGGGGGGGGGGGGGGGGGGGGGGGGGGGGGGGGGGGGGGGGGGGGGGGGGGGGGGGGGG
>NZ_JALKFZ020000149.1 GCF_023243075.1 Frankia sp. AiPa1
CATACGGCTCCTCGGCACCACCCACCCCATCACCCTCGCCGCCCAGACCAACCTCGCCATCGACCTCCGCCGACTCGGCCACACCACCCACGCCGAACAACTCCACACCACCACCGTCACACACATGGGAGAAACCCTCGGCATCAACCACCCCGCCACCCGCAACGCCGCCGGCTGGGTCCGCGCCGACTGCGACATCGACCCCATGCCCCTGTAGCCGGCGGCCCGACCAGCCGCCGATGGGTCCTCAGGCCCGCAGGCCCTGGCCGATCCAGCGGGCGAGCTCCATCCGGTCGGGCGGATGCGCCTGCCCGGCCGGGCGGAGCGCGCGATGTAACGCGCGGACCAGCTCGGGCCGGTCGAGCAGTGCCAGTGCGGCCTGGTCGTCCGACGCGTCGCGGGCGGCGAGCCCGAGGCCGCTCCAGGCGTGGGGATCGTAGGGGGACCGGTCGAGGACGCTCTGGAAGCCGGCGAGCGCGGCGGACGTGTCCCCGGCCAGCCAGGCCAGGTCCGCCGGCAACGCACCGCGAACCTGACGATCCAGCTCGGCGGAGCCGGCGGCCCAGGCCTGCGGCGGTTTTCCGTCGTACAGCCAGTGCCGGACCAGCGTCCCTCGCGCCTCCAGCCCCGCGACCGTGGGATCCGCGGCCACCTCGGGCTCTGTGCGCAGCGCGTCGACCGGGGCCGCCCGCCCACCCGACCAGGCTTCGACCAGGTCGGCGACCGCCCGGTCCGAGGGGCGCAGGTGATGAAGCCGCCATCCCGCTCGATGGTCGGCGTGCACGGCGCCGGCCAGCCGCAGAGCGGGGCGCGGTACGGGCTCGGCCAGCCAGCCGGAAACCACCATCGACAGACCGAGCAGAAACCGATGGCCGAGCGTGCCCAGCTCCGAACAGCCCGCAGCGGTTTCCATGGCGTGCCGTACGGCCTCGCGCCACCGCGCGAACTCGAAGTTCGCGGCCAGTGCGTCCGGCCCGACCGATACGGCCCGTCGACGACACCAGAAACGGGTCACACCAGCAAAGGCATAAATTCCCTGGAGCAGGGCGCCGAGTGTTCGCGGGTCATCTCGCCAGGGCGCGTAGAAATGCGCGTCGCCGCCCGGCGTGTACAGGTCGGTGAGGTGCAGCAGGGCGCCAAGTTTGGCGTGTTGCATCTCGTGGACGAGGGTTGCGGCCAGCTGCACCTCGTTTTCCGGGACGGAAAGAAGAACCGCGCCGAAGGCATCGCCCGAGGATGCGCTGCGCAGACGATGACGCGGGGCCGCGGCGCTGGGGACCACGGAACGCAGCAGCTCGCCGACCTCGATGGCCTCCTCCACGTGGTCCCTTGCGAGGATCTGCCAGGCTCCGTGGAACACCGCGCGCCAGCGTTCCAACGCCGCACTGGGCAGCGGGACCGGCAGCGCCGAATGGAGCACATGCCGGTACGGGTCCACATCGTCGATGAGCGCCTGGAGCCGGACGCCGTCGCACTCGAGAGTGATGGCGGACAGGGAGAGCCACGACCCGTCCGGGGAGTCGTCAGCGCACCGGATCTCCTCGCCCCGGGGGCTGACAACCAGCGGCGGCCCGTCGCCGACCACAAGGTCCGCGGACTCCCAGGGAGCCAGCCCAGGCAGGCGGGCGTGCCCGAGCGTGGGGAGCACGACACTGCCGCGTCGGACCGGCAGCCTGGAGCGGAACGAGATTCCCGCCCGGATCGCCGCCGCGGCGGCGATGGCGTGCAGGTGGCCGACCTCCACCCACAGCGGGCTGTCGTCGTGGCGGCGACCGCGAAGCCGCCGCAGGGTCGACACCGCCCACAGACCGGTCGCCGGATGGTCGAGGACGGCTGCCACCTGCGCGGCGTCGCGGTGCTCGGCCCGCTCCAACAGGTCCCAGGCGTGGTCCGCCGAGGGCAGCGGGCCGTGGGCCTGAGGGTGACCGCGCACGGTGTCGAGCAGCGCCCGCAACAACAGGAGCCGGCGGCTGTGCTCGGCGGCTCGCAGGCGGCCCAGCACCGCCGCGTCGCCCCTACCGGAGGCGATCGCGTCGAAATCGCGCGCTGTCAGCCGGTGCGGAACAAGCTGCAGCCGGCCCAGCGAACCCGGGGTCATGAAAAGAAGCGTCTCATGCTCACGCCTTACACGACTCTCGGTAGCCACCGAAACGGTTATCCGCGTCGTCAAGTTGATCTATCACCCGGCTTACCGCCTGCCGGAGCGCGGCCGTGTCGTGTGTACGCAACTCGGTGAGACCCGTTGCGCCGAGATCGACCAGCATTGACTCAATCAGTGGCTCGGAGTCGGGCATGAGTGACTCGCTTTCCGCTGATACCGCCTCCCGCAGATTTCATGCGGCGGGATCGCGACCTGACGCGGCCGGATGTGCTGCCTGGCCTGGCCTTTTTCTACCCGGTGTTTATTCACTCTGTGCGACGTCTGACGCCGTGACATCTGGTGCCCGTGACATCTGGTGCCGTGAGATCCAGTGTCGCACGTTTTCGGACCGCGTGCGCCGTACTGCTTTCCGGCGCCGGGCACGGGGTAGACGACCGCTGCGACCCGCGGGGAGTCAGCACCGGAGGCTTCGATGACCAGCGATGCCGCAACCGCGTCAGGCAGGACCGCGGGACGGGACCGGAACCCGTACGTGACCAGGGCAGCGGTCTTCGCCGGCCTCGGTGGTCTGCTCCTCGGCCACGACACGGGCGTGATCGGCGGCGCACTGCCACTGATCGTGGAGGACTTCGACTGGGACACCCCGTTCCGCGAGGGTGTGATCACCTTGTCCCTGCTGCCCGGGGGTGCACCGCGACGACGACCCAGTCGCGCTGCGGCGGCCGTCGGACCAGCGGGATGAGCTGTTCGAGCGGGATGAACACGGAGTGTGTCATCCAGGCGGTTTCATGCCGGCCGGTGTGGAGCACCTCAGGTCGCGGCCGAGATGGTCGCGGTGGACGCCGCGAGCACCACCCGCCGGGTCCGAGCGGCCTCGACCGCAGCGCCGAGCGCGCGGGGAAGCGCGGCGGCGGCGACGATCTCGGTAGCCCGGGCCTGGGCCGCCGGGCGCTGCTCCTTCGTCGTGACCTGTTTGATCCAGCCGAACGGCCGCAGGACCGCCAGCAGCACAGCCGCTTCGCTGGCGGGCCCAGATGCGCGGGAGACCCCGGGAGCGGGGCCAGGCTCGGCAGAGGAGACCTGGGTGATCACGCCGAGGGCGCCCAGGAGCTCCTCGCGCGTGGCACGACCGGGCGCCGGGTCGAGGACGGGATGGCGCCGCACCCTGATCAGCCCGAGGACACGGGCCGTGGTGTCGCCGAGGACGCCGGCGTCCACGAGCCGGACCCCCACAGCGCCCGGCAGCCCGGCGCTCGCCTGGACGATCCGGGCGAGCGCGGCGTCGACCGCCATGGGCGCACCGTGTCCAGTCACCACGTCATATGCCGAGGCCAGCGGTGCGTCCGCGGCTTTGTCCGGGGACGTCTGACCAGGGCTCAGTGCCTGGTTCTCCGCGTCGAACACGAGATGACCGGCGGCGACCAGATCCGAGACGAGGGCGGCGGCGAGACCGAACTCGGAACCGAGGCCAGCGGTATCCGCGCCCGCGTCGTCCAGAGTGAGGAGAAGGAATTTCTCGGCAGTCGTGACCTCCATGGTCGACATCATCGCATGTCGCTCATCTCCAGGTGAAGCGCGCACCGGAGGTCGATGTTGACACCTGGAATACAGGGTTCAATTTCTGGTGTTTCCCCTCTCGTTTTGTTCGGCATTCTGGGTGAACTGCCCGCCTACGTCGGCGGGCGGTCGGTGGCCAGCACCTGTCGGGTCAGGCTGAGCTGGGCGTTCTGGCGTGCCCGCAGCAGGCGCTCCAGCCGCGCGGGCGGGCCGCCGCGAACAGGCAGCACGGTGCCGAGCGGAGCGAAGCGATCGGCGGTGTGCACCGACGAGCCGGTTGTGATGGCGGCGCCGACGGTGTCGCCGCCCTTCGCCCGCGGCGCTGATTCCACTACGACCTGTTCCATCGCCACCGTCGAAACGCGTTGGAGACTGGTCCGCCGGGTCGGATCTGGTCATCTGCGGTGTCGCCGGCCGAGCGACGCGATTTCGCCCGGGTGGCCGTGTCCTCGACATCCGACAATAGTCTACGCATTTCTGCTTCGCGTCGTTCCACTGCCGGTCGTCTTGGGTTATGTTTTCCGCGCACCACACCACCGGAAAGAATGACCAAGAACAAGGGAGATCGTAATATGGCGCAGGCCGAGCAGGAGCAGCAGCGGCAGCAGGTCGAGCAGCAGTTGCGGCAGAACTGGCGGCAGCTTCGTTACAACATCCTTGACCAGTTCGGTCAGGTGAGCACCGCGGACCTCGACGCGGCGACTGACATCAACGACCTCGTCGCCCGGATCGCGGACAAGACCAACCACAGCGAGCGTTACGTGGAGAACCGCCTGCGCGAGCTGGTCGGCGTTGGTGTCGGTGTCGGCATCGGCGCGCGCAACAACCTGGGCAACGAGCGCATTGGCGCCAGCCAGCAGAACCGCCCGTTCGGCGCCCAGTGATCCAACCGGAAGCCGGGCCTGACCAGAGCACCACGTAGGCGCCTAGAATAGGCCCGGTTTCCGGTGCCCAAGGAATGTGTACGGCTCTCGGTTGCCGCTGGCCTGTCCGGCTGGCGGCAACCGAGGTAGCTCTCAGCCGGCGCCCGGCGCGACCTCAGCGGTCACCCGTGGACCGGCCCGCAGCGATGCCACGACCGCCCGCCACCGGTCGACCGTCTGGGCCAGCACCTGAATGTCGAAACTGGTGGAGGTGCGGAACTCCAGAACCTCCCCTCCCTGCGGCCCGACCTCGTAGGCGTAGATACCCACGCGGCGATCTGGCCGGTACGATTGTCCGACCATGCCCGAAGGACACACTGTGCACCGGCTTTCGGCTGCGCATCAGCGGATGTTCCGCGGGCACCCGGTCCGCGCGTCGAGCCCGCAGGGTCGGTTCACCGCCGGGGCACACCGCCTGGACGGGCAGATTCTGACCGGTGCCGAGGCACACGGCAAGCACCTGCTGCTCGGATTCGGCGGTCTCGGATCGGACGGTCTGGGAACAGATGATCTGGGATCTGGTGGCACAGCCGAATCCGGTTCCGACATCGAAGGGTCGGCGGAGTCCGCGGCGAGTCGCGCCCGGCAGCCCGGGGCGCGCATCACCGCGCCGCCGGCGCCAGGCCCACGAATCGGGCTTGGTGAACCGGCTCTCGTCCTGCACGTGCACCTTGGGATCTACGGAGCTTGGTCGCTGGGACAGGGGCCGGCCCCCGCGCCGACGGGAGCGGTCCGCCTACGGCTGACCACAGCGCCCACGATGCCCTACAGCGCCCACGATGCCCACGGCGCTCACGTCGCCCCCCACCCCCAGGATGTCTGGTATGCGGATCTGCGCGGGCCCAATGCCTGCGAGCTGCTGGAACCGGGCGACCTGAAAGTCCTGCGGGACCGGCTGGGCCCGGACCCGCTGCGGTCCGACGCCGACCCGGATCGGGCGTACCGGCGCATCGCGCGCAGCCGCACTCCGATCGCCACCCTGCTGATGGACCAGTCGGTGGTGGCCGGACCGGGCAACATCTACCGGGCCGAGGTGCTGTTCCGGGCGGGGGTGCCGCCGCTGCTGGCCGGTCGGGATGTCTCGCCGGCACTGTGGTCGCGGATCTGGTCGGATCTGGTCGCGCTGATGGCCGACGGCGTTCGCACGGGTCGCATCGACACCGTCCGGCCGCAGCACATGCCGGAGGCGATGGGGCGCCCGCCGCGGGTCGACGACCACGGCGGCGAGGTGTATGTCTACCGCCGCGCCGGCCTGCCCTGCCTCGTCTGCGGCACCGCGGTACGTACCGGCCCGCTGGCCGGACGCAACCTGTTCTGGTGCCCCGGCTGCCAGCCGGCTCCGGGGCGTTCGCTCAGCTCGGTTCGATGAGCCCCTGCCGTCACCGTCAGCTCCGGTCGTCACGACCAGCGAGCCCTCTCCCACCGCCGACCCGCCACTGCCCTGCTCGCCGCTGCGCGTGACGACGGATCGGCCCCGGAAAGCCACCCAGGTCGGTACCTAAACCCTGGCTCCAGCCCAGGTCAGGCGACGACGCCGCGAACTTTCAGGTCGACGACGGTGTCCCAGTCGTAGCCGAGATCGGCGAGAATCGCGTCACCGTGCTCGTTGAACTCGGGCGCCCGCTTCGGCGCGGCCGGCTCACCGCCGAACTGCACGGGCGCGGCGGCGAGCCGGAACTTCTCACCCGAGGCGGTCTCGCACTCCTGGATGTAGCCGTTCGCGACCGTCTGTGGGTCCTCGGTGGCCTCGAGGGTGTCCTGAACGACGGTCCACTGGCCGATGAAGGTCTCCAGGCGCTCGCGCCACTCGGACAGCGGCCGCTTCGCGAAGGTCTCGCGCAGAGCCTGCTTGGCCTCCACATGGTTGGCGAGCAAGGAGCCATGGTCGGCGAAGCGCGGGTCGGTGGCGAGGTCCGGCCGTTCGATCGACTCGCACAGCAGCGGCCAGTACCGCCCGGCCTGCAGGCAGACGAATGCCAGCCAACGTCCGTCGGCGGTGCGGTAGTTCCCGGTGAGCGGGTTGGGGGAACCGTCCCCGGGCGGCGGCGTCCACGGACTGTTCAGCAGCAGGGACAGCCCGAACGCCTGGCCCATCGAGTAGATCCCGCTGGCCAGCAGCGAGACGTCGACGGTGGTCGCCTCACCGGTGCGCTCTCGATGGAACAGCGCGCCCATGATGCCGCCGGCGATCGTCATCGCGCCGATCGAGTCACCGAACCCCGGTCCCGGCGGTGCCGGGACGTGCCCGTACTCCGGCCTGGCCAGGCCGACGGACAGCCCCGAGCGGTGCCAGAAGGCCAGCGCGTCGTAGGAGCCCTTGTCCGCGTCCGGTCCCCGCTCGCCCTGACCGGTGCCACTGGTATAGATGATGTTCGGGTTGAGGGCGCGGATCGTCTCGAGGTCTATCTTCAGCTTCGTGCGCACCCGTGGCAGCTTGTTGGACAGGAAGACGTCGGCCGTCGCCACCAGCTTGTAGAGGATCTCGAGGCCTTCGGGGGTGGTGAGGTCCAGAGCGAGACTCTGCTTGCCGCGGTTCGAATGCTCGAGCAGCGGGTGGATGCTGCCGGTCATCTGCATGACGCCGCTGGACGCAAGACCCCGCATGGCGTCGCCGCGCTCGACATGCTCGATCTTGATCACCTCGGCGCCCCAGTCGGCCAACAGCGCCGACGCGGCGGGGACAAAGGTGTGTTCCGCGACCTCAAGAATGCGTACGCCCTGCATCACGGCCGTCATCCGCCCAACTCCCAGCCTCGAGGTATGGGGCTGGTCCGCGGCACCGTGAAGCCCGGTCGCCGCGCATGCCCCTGATGATCCGCATTTGAGCCTAGTCGGGATTCCGGCGATCCGCATCCGTTCATGCAGCTCCTGCGGCCGCGTCGGGGCGGTTCGGGTCAGCCCAGCCGGAGCAGGCCACGTCCGGCGGCGTCGGCGACGAGCAGAACGCCGTCCGGGGCGAGCGCGATTCCGCGGGCATCGCCCGGTCCGGCCGGCAGGTCGACGCGCAGCAGCCGCAGGTCCGGGGTGATGCGGTAGATCTGCTGTTCGGCGATGTCCAGGACGAAGCAGGAACCATCGGCGGCCAGGGCGATCTCCTGCGGCCGGTGCAGGACCGCCGCGAGCGCCGGCGCCGGGTCGGGCATGCGTTGGCGCCGCCCGGGAAACGTCCCGGCGATGGTGCTGATGGTGCCGTCCGCGTCGACGCGGCGGATCCGGCCGTTGCCGGTGTCGGCCAGATACAGCCGCCCGGACCGGTCCAGGGCAAGACCGTGCGGAGCGTTGATCTCCGCCCGGGTGGCCGGGCCGCCGTCGCCGCTGAGTCCGGGGATGCCGGTCCCGCCGTGATGCTCGACGCTGCCGCCCGGCGTGAGCCGCAGGATGCGGTGGTGGCCGGTGTCGGCCACGTAGAGCGTTCCCGCGGCGTCGACGACCAGTCCGCAGGGATGCCGCAGGTCCGGACCATCGGGCGGGGTCGTCCCGCCGAGGACGGTGCTGATGATCCCATCGAGGGTGACCCGCCGCACGCGGTTGTTGAAGGTATCGGCGATCAGCAGATCTCCGCCGGGAGTGAGCGCCACGGCCCGTGGGCTGTCGAGCAGGGCGTCGCGGCCCTGGCCACCGTCTCCGGCGAACCCGCTGCCGTCCCGGCCGGCGACCACGCTGATCCGCCCGTCCGGTGCGACGCGAACGACCCGATGGCGGATCGTCTGCGCCACGTACACGGTGCCGTCGCTCGCGGCCGCGATCCCGGCCGGATGATCGAGGGTGCCGCCGGCGAGGCCGCCGGTCCGGCCCGATGCCGATCCGCCCCGGCCCGCGGGGGTGACCGCACCAGCGGCGGCCCCGGTGGCCGGACCGCTGGCGGAACCGGCGCTCGGGTTGGTTCCGGTGGGGCCGGTGGGACTGGCCGGGCCCTCGAAAGTGCCTCGTCCCGCGCGGGGGCGACGCCAGCGTCGGGTGACCACGGACGGTGGACCCGAGGCGGGCGCCGCCTGTGGTGCCGCGGACGGGAGTGGCGTCGTGCCCAACCCGACCGCGGACGGCGACGCGTCGGCCGAGGATCCGGACGCCGACGGGCTGGGCACAGGAGTGTCGGGCGTGGGGGTGTCGGGTGCGGGGGTGGTGGGTGCGGTGCCGCGCCGGGCTCCTCGCCAGGCACCACGCCTGGGCTGGGCAGCACGGTGGGCGCCGCGGGCGGCGTCGCGGATGTCATCGGACACGTGCAGCGGGAGCCCGCAGTCGCCGAGCCAGCCGGGCCCGAGCTGCGTCGCCGCGGCCCGGGCGAGTTCGACCGCGAGGGCCCGGGTCGAGGGCCGGCGGGCCGCGTCCTTGTGCAGTGTGCGCCCGACCAGCTCGGCCAGCGGGGCCGGCACGCCGGTCATCGGCGGGGGCGGGACCGAATGATGGTGCCGGCCATACTCGGCGAAGGTGAGTCTCGGCCCGAACGGCAGGCGCCCGGTGAGCAGTTCGTAGAGAACGACGCCGAGACTGTAGACGTCGGTGGCGAAACCGGGCTGGCCGAAGCCGAAGATCTCCGGGCCCATGTACGGGTAGGTTCCGGCGACGGTGCCGATCGCCGATCCGACATTCTCGATGATCTTCGCGATGCCGAAGTCGACGACCTTTGGGGTGTCGTCGGCGGCGAACATCAGGTTCGCCGGTTTCACATCGCGGTGCAGCACACCGGCCGCGTGGGCATAGCCGAGCGCCTCGGCGGTCGCGATCCCCACCGCGCAGATCTCGGCCAGCGGCAGGCCGCCGGCCCTGGCGCGGGCACGTACCGTTCCCCGTGGCAGCAGCTCCATGATGAGTACGCCGAGACCGTCGAACTCCTCGCCGTCGAGGACCTTCACGACATGCGGATGGTCGAGACTGGCCAGCACCCGGGACTCGGCCGCGAACCGGGCGTGTGCGTCGGCATCGAGCTGCCCTTGGGCGTGCGGGGCGCGGGCGTCCGGGGCCTGGTCGTTGCCCTGGTAGTCGGCGAGATCCAGCACCTTGATGGCGACCATTCGATCGAGCAGGCGCTGGCGGGCGGCGAACACGGCGCCGAACGCCCCTCGGCCGAGCAGCTCGCCGATCTCGTAGCGGGGCAGGCCGGCGGCGAGGCGGGTCCGGTCGATCGTCACCGGCACCTCGTCACTGACACCTCGTCACCGAGATCCGCTCACCGGCACGGTGGCCGGTAGGGCAGGTCGGGGAGGTAGCGGGCCCACTCGGCCTTGGTGATCGGGTCGCCCATCCCGGCGCAGATCTGGGTGATGACCTGCTCCGGGTCGGTGTCCCAGACGAAGCCGACCACCTGGTTCGGGCCGCCGATCAGGTAACGGCCGTCGGGGGTGTAGGAGACCGCGACCACGCCGTTACGTCGACCGTCGAGGCGGATGGGTGAGGCGGCCGGGCGGTTCACCTCCCAGGTGACGACGGTGCCGTCGCCCACGGCCGCGGTCAGCCCGTGGCCGTCCGGGGTGTAGGTGACGGCGTTGACGACATCGGTGGCGCCGACATAGGTCCTCGCCGCCACGGGCTTGCGCAGGTCATGCACGTCCCAGGTGCGCACCTGGCTCTCGGTGCCGACGGCCATCGTCGCGCCGTCCGGGCTGAACCGGATGCTGTTCACCGTGGCCGAGAAGCCACCGATGGTGGCCAGCGGGGTGGGGTGTGCCGGGGTGCGCACGTCCCACAGCCGAAGCTGGTGGTCGGGGCCGCCGGTGGCCAGGGTGCGGCCGTCGGGGCTCACGGCGACGGCGGTGAGGCCGAAACGGTGGGCGTTGACCCGGGTGAGCGCCCGGGGATGGCGCGGATCGCGGACGTCCCAGACGGCCAGTTCGCCGTCGCCGACGGCGGAGTACAACGTCGAATGGTCCGGGCTGAAGGCGAGCTCGCCGACGGTGTACTGGGCCTCGGCCATGGTGGCGAGCCGGGTGACGTGCTTCGGATCGGAGGTGTCCCACAGCATGATCCGGCCGTCCTGACCGGAGGTGGCGAGGGTGCGGCTGTCGCCGGTGAGTGCCAGCCCGCCGATGGCGCCCTCGTGCCCGGTGAGGGTCTGCAGCGCCTTGGGTCGCACCGGGTTGGCGAGGTCCCAGATCATCGCGGTGTTGTCGTAGTCGCCGGTGGCGAGGAAGCGCCCGTTCGGCGCGACGAGCGCGTTCCAGATGAACTTGACATGCCCGACGATCGTGTAGTCCAGCGCCGACCACTGGCGCACCGACGCGTCCGCCGCCCCGGTCGCGAGCGTCCGCCCGTCCGGGCTGAAGGCGATGCCCAGCACCTTCGCCGGGTGCGGGAGGATCTCCAGCGCATCGTCGTTGTGCCAAGGATTGGCCAGCTTGACGTAGCTGGAAGTAGCCTCCGCCAGCACCTGCCCGTCCGGGCTGAACGTGACCGCGCTGATCGCGGTGGTCTGGTCGTCGAGGTAGACCTGCTTGGGATGCGCCGGGTCGGTCACGGTGAACACGCGGGCGGACGTGTCGACGCTGCCGGTGGCGACGCTGCGGCCGTCCGGGCTGAACGCCACCGAGCGGACCTCGTTGCTCGGGTCGAGCAGCACGTCCGCGTCGACCTGCCCGGACAGCTGGGACAGTTCCCGGGGCCGCGCCGGATCGGTCATGTCCCACAGCCGGGCCGTTCCGTCCTCACTGCCGGTGACGATGATCGTGCCAGCCGGGTTGTAGGCGAGGGTGCGGACCTCGTCGCGATGCCCGACGAGGTCGGCGCCGGCCACCGGGCGCCGCGGGTCGGAGACGTTCCAGAGCCGGACGTCCGAGGCATAGCCCCCGGCCGCCAGGGTCCGCCCGTCCGGGCTGAACACCAGGCCGAACACCGAGGTGGACGCCAGCGTGGGCAGCGCCGCGAGGAACACCGGCTTCGCCGGGTTCGTGATGTCGTACAGCCGGACCGAGCGGTCGTCGCTGCCGGTGGCGATCAGATGGCCATCCGGGCTGAACGCCACCGCCTTCACCGCCAGCCGGTGCCCGGTCAGCCTGCCGATCGGCGTGGCCCGCGCCGGGTTGCGCGCGTCCCACAGGTCGGTCGTCCAGTCGTTGCCGCCCGTGGCGAGGATGTGCCCGTCCGGGCTGTACGCGGTGGTGGTGACGGCCGCCCAGTGCCCGGTGAGCCGACGGGTGGCGAACCCGTAGCCGCTGGACAGCGAGTTGATCACGGCGCCGCGGGCGGCGGTGGTGTCGGCGTAGCGGTAGGCGACCAGGCTGAGCTGCGCGGCCAGTAGCGGGTCGGAGCTGCGCAGGGTGGCGGCCTGGTTGGCGACCTGCCGGGACAGCGCCAACGCCCGCTGATGCACGGCGGTGGAGCGCTGGTGCAGTGCGAAGACCGTGGAGGCGACCGCGAACAGGACGAGCACGGTCAGCCCGGCGACGAGCTGCTGGAGGCGCCGGGTGCGCCGCCGCGCGGCGCGGGCCGCAGCCTGCTCCCGCTCGAGGCTGGCGTCGAGGAACGCCGCCGCGGTGCCGGACAACCCGGCGCGGTGGTCGCCGACGTCCGCCCACTCACGCGCGGTCGACAGCCGCGTCCCCGACAGCAGGTAGGACGGGTCGCGCCCGCCGTTGTCCCAGCGCCCGGCGGCCTCGGTCAGCTCCTGGCGGGTGAGCGCGCCGATCCGGTCGAACTCGATCCACTGCCGCAGCCGCGGCCAGGAGCGCAGTAGGGCCTCGTGGGCGAGCTGCACACTGTCGGCGTCCGTCGTGATGAGGCGGGCTGAGGTGAACGCGTCGAGCACCCGGCTGCCGGCGCCGGTGTCGCTGAGCTCGTCGAGCAGGTCCTCGCGCCGCATCCGCCGACGGGTGTCGTCGGTGCCCTCGCCGATGCGGACCAGCCGCATGAGCAGCTCGCGGGCCGCCGCCTGGGCGGTCGGGTCGAGTTCGGCGTAGGCGGCCTCGGCGGTGGTCGCGATGGCGCCGACGAGCCCGCCGCCGCGCAGGTGCCCGGCGACCGTCAACGCCCGGCCCTCGCGCTGCTGCCAGGTGGTGAGCAGGGCGTGCGCGAGCAGCGGCAGCGCCCCGGGGTCCGCCACGACCGTCCCGTCGCCGGCCGCGCCGAGCCCATGCAGCAGCAGGTCGACGAGGCCGGGTTCGCAGGTCAGGCCGACCAGCTCGGCGGGGCGCACGATGGCGGTGCGCACCTCGTCCGCCGTCATCGTGCCGACGACGACCTGCCCCGACTGCAGCGCGTCGAGCAGCTCGGGAAAAGCGGCGCAGTGCCCGTAGAAGTCGGCGCGCACGCCGAGCACCACCACGGCCGGCGCGGGCCCGTCGGCGCGGGGCGTGGTGATCGCCCGCAGGCAGCGAACGAAGACGCCCCGGTCCGCCTCGTCGCTGAGAGTGAACAGCTCCTCGAACTGGTCGACGACCAGAAGCACCTGCCGTCGAGGATCATCCGCGTCGTCGGTCCGCAGGGCGACCAGTTCGGCGAGGGCGGCGCCGAACCGGTCCGGATCGCCGGTCAGTGCCTCGAGCTGGGTCGCGGCCACCACCGGCACCGTGGTGGCCTGCGCCAGCCGTGCGGCGAGCTCCCGCAGCGGCTGCGCCGTCGGGGTCATGACGACCCGCGGCCAGTGGGCCGAACCGGGAATCCGACCCGCGGCGAGCGCCGGCACGAGACCGGCCCGCAGCAGCGACGACTTCCCCGCGCCGGACGCGCCGACGACCACCAGCGGCCCGGAAGCGCCCAGCCGGGCCTCCAACCGGCCGAGCAGGTCCTCGACCGCGCGCTCCCGCCCGAAGAACCACTGGGCGCTGGCCGCGTCGAACGAGGTCAGACCCGGGTACGGACACACCTGCCGGGCGACGACGGGCGGCTCCACCCGCCGGGTGGCGACGTCGTCATCGTCGTCGCCCTCGCCGGACGTGCCGCCGCCACCATCGCCGGCCTCGTCGGCCGTCGCCGTCGCCCGCGTGCCGAGCGCGGCGGCGCCTGTCGGAGCGGCCGCGGGTTGGCCGCCGGAGCCACCCTCGCTGGGAATCTCGGGCCCGGGGGAGGTGTGGGCCTGGTTCGGGGCCACGACCAGGTGGTTCGCCCAGTTGCTGGAGATCCGCCGGGGCGGCGGGGCCTGCGCCAGCCGTAGGCGTGTCCGCCGGTAGAGGTCCTCCAGCGTCAGCTCGGGGGGGCCGTCCGGGTCGCCGTCGACCAGCAGGGAGACCAGCAGTCCGGTGAGCGCGGTGCGCTCGGCGCCGGGCGAGGCCAGGGCCGCGAGGTCCCCCGCGCCACAGACGAGCACGTCGATGCGCCCCGCCGGCCCCGCGGCCCCGCCGATTGGCCGGGCCGCCGCCTGCGGGCCGGCCGCCTCGTAGGCGTCGATGACCAGGGCGACGCGCCGCGCCCGGCTGCTCGCCGCGATCGCCATGACCTCCAGGAAGCCCAACCCGGTGTCCGCCAGCCGATCGCCGCTGCCCTCGGTGCCCGCGGTGGAGAGGGAGATCTCGCCGTGCGCGCCCCGCAGGATGGCTCCGACGTACCAGAACACCAGCAGGTCGGACGCCTCGGCCGCGGCCGCGGACAGCGCCTCGGTGACCTCCGCCGGCGAGGCGGGATCGGTGACCAGCCGGACCCGCGCGCCGTCCAACCCGATGCCCCGGGCCAGCGCTGCCGCGAGATCGGTGACGGTGCGCCGCGCCTGCGTGACCGCGGCGATGCCGGAGCCGGGACGCTGCGTCCCGACGCCTACCAGCACCGCCCGCGTCTGCGCCGCGTCAAGGTGAGTGCGCTCGCTCGCGCGGACACCGGCCATGGTGAATCCCCCGTACTGCTTCCCCCGAGCCTTCCGACCGACCCGCCCGCGATGCCTGGCAAGCCCACGGCGCCCGAGGCGCCCGGGTACCCGGGGTGGGAATGGCGAAGGCGGCCACGCGCCCCCACGCGGCTGCCGGAATTATATCGATCAATCGTGACCCCGATCCAGTGATCGGCCATCGGTCTGTTCGCCGTCGGTGAGCGGTCCGGCCTTGCCGTCGGTGAGCCGTGCGGCCTTGCGGAGCAGAACCGCGCGTTCGCGGCCGTTGCCGCACCGCCGGGCGGCCAGCTCCAGCTCCGCGCGCGCCTGTGTGGTCCGGCCGAGCCGGGCCAGCAACTCGCCCCTCACGCTGGGCAGCAGATGCGAACCATCGAGCTTCCCGCCCGCCGCCAGCGCGTCGACGATCGTCAGCGCCGGCAGTGGGCCGCTCGCCATCGCCACGGCCACCGCACGGTTCAGCTCGACGACCGGTGACGGCGCTATCCGGCCCAGCGCCTCGTAGAGCAGCACGACGTGCTCCCAGTCGGTCGCCGCCACCGAGGGCGCCCGAGCATGGCAGGCCGCGATCGCCGCCTGCAGGCCATAGGGACCCAGGCCCCGCCCCGCGCCGGACGACCGGTCGAGCGCGGCCAGCCCGCGATGGATCGCCGCCCGGTCCCACCGGCGCCGGTCCTGGTCGGCGAGCAGCACCGCCTCGCCGTCCGGGCCGGTGCGCGCCGGGAAGCGGGCCGCGGTGAGCTCGCACAGGGCGAGCAGCCCCTGCACCTCGGGCTCGCCGGGCAGCAGGGCCGTGAGCATCCGGAGCAGCCGGATCGCCTCGAACGCCAGGTCCGCACGCAGCAGATCGTCGCCGCAGGTCGCGGTCGACCCCTCGGTGAAGATCACATAGAGCACGCTGAGGACCGCGCCGAGCCGCGCGGGCCGATCCTCGGCCGGCGGCAGCGCGAACGGCACACCCGCCGCGGCGATCGTTTTCTTCGCCCGGGTGATCCGAGCCTGGATCGTCGAGGTGGAGACGAGGAACGCCCGCGCGATCTCCTCGCTGGTCAACCCGCCCACCACGCGCAGGGTCAGAGCGACCCGGGCCTGCGGCGCGAGCACCGGATGGCACGCCACGAACATCAGCGCCAGGACGTCGTCATCGACCCGATCGGGATCCCACGGCAGCTCCCCGTCCGACGATCCCCGCTCCGCCGGGAAGGTCGCCGCCGCGGACGTCGACGTCGCGGGCATCGACTCCGCGGACATCGCTGGGGGAATCCGAGCCCCCGAGCTGGCCTTGCCCTCGGCGAGGTCGCGAGCGAGGCGGGCATACCGCTCATCGAGCGCCGCCCGGCGGCGGAAGGAGTCGATCGCCCGCCGCCGGGCCGTCGTGAGCAGCCACCCCGCCGGGTCGCGCGGAACACCGCCGTGGGCCCAGGCGACGAGTGCCTCGGTGACCGCCTCCTGGGCCACATCCTCGGCCAGCGCGAAGTCCCTGGTGAACCGGGCGAGCGCGCCGACGATGCGGGCGGAGTCGATCCGCCACACCGCCTCCACCGCCCGCCGCGCCGATTCCGCACGGCCATCATCGTGCGGGCTGTCACCGTCCGGGCGTGCGTCACCGTGCGGGCGTGCGTCACCGCCCGGAGGCGCCACGCCGGCTGGATCGGCGTCACCGCTCGGAGGCGCCACACACTCCGGATCGGCGTCACCATCCGGTGATGCGTCACCGCCCGGGATGGCTGGGGGTGGGCTGGCGGCCGGGCCGGTGGCGCCCGCCATCAGAGCTGGCCGGTGCGCTCGCGCCAGGCCCGCTCCCTGATGACCCACTCGTTGTCCTGGGGGAACTCGTCGATCCCCGGCACGCGGCGGATCTCGCACTTCGCGCCGGGAATGGTCGGCATCCGGCGCGCCCACTCGACGGCCTCGTCCTTCGAGGCGACCTGCACCAGGTAGAACCCGCCGAACAGCTCCTTCGTCTCCCCGTACGGGCCGTCGGTGACCAGCGGCGTCTCGCCCTCGTAGTCGACGACGACACCCTGGCTCGGGTCGTCCAGGCCCTCGGCCGCGAGGAGGATCCCGGCAGTGATCATTTCCTCGTTGAACCGGCCGACCTTGTCGAGCATCTCCTCGAACGGCGTCTCCATCATCCGCTTGAGGGACTCGTCGGTGTTGCGCATGATCAGCATGAACTTGGGCATGTGTCGATCTCCCTGCTCCGGGCCGCCGTCCGACCCTCTCACCCACAGGTCGAACGGCGAACCCGCGCATCGACACCAGCCCGCGGATTCGTCGAAGATTTTTCGCCGACGTCTCTCCGGGAGGTACGAGAACGGCCGGGCGCGGCACGGTCAGCGACCAGGGCTCAGGCGCTGGCCCCCCTCTGCCCCATGGTCGTCACTCCGCGCGGCGGCCCGTCGGGCAAGATCCGCACAAGTAGGTCGTCGCGGGGGCTAATCGGACGTGGATGCCCCCACAGCGACCTCTTTGGATCTTGGATCCGCCCAGCTCCGGGAGTCCGTTCACGGAACGTGACTCGGTGGGCTCCTCCTCCCCCGGCCCCGGGCGCGGCGCCGGGGGAGGAGGAGAGGAGGAGAGGAGGGGAGCGCTCAGGCGGGCTGGGGCTGGCGGATGCGGTCGGCGCCGGCGCGCAGGGCGGGGATGAGCTCCTTGCCCCAGGTGACGACATCCTCGTACGGGTCGAATCCGCGGATGAGGAACGTGTCCACGCCGATCTCGTGGTAGCGCAGCAGCGCGTCGGCGACCTGCGCCGGGGTGCCGACGTGACCGGAGGAGTTGCCACCCGGGCCGGTCAACGCGGTCACCCCGAACCAGAGCCGCTCGTCGTACACCTGCTGGCGGGCGGCGGCGCGCTGCATCCGGGCGGACGACTCGGACTGCGTGGTGCCCAAGCTGCGAACTCCCAGGGAGGCCGCCGCCGTACCCCCGGGCCCGACGGCCTCGATGCGCCGGCGGGTCTCGGTGGCGATGGCCTCCGCCCGGGCCCAGGCATCGTCCTCGGTGTCGGCCACGATCGGGCGGGTGGACAGGCTGAACCGCAGGGTGCGGCCATGCTTGGCCGCCGCGGCCCGCAGCAGTGCGATGCGCTCGGCGGTCTCGGCGAGGGGTTCACCGAACAACATGTACGTGTCGGCGTGCTCGGCGCCGACTTCGACAGCGGCCTGCGACTGACCGCCGAAGAACAGCGGGATCCCGCCCGGACGCACCGGCTTGACCGTGCTGAAGGCGCCCTCGAACCGGTAGAAGCGGCCCTCGTGGTCGAACGGACCGTCGGAGCTGAGTGTGCGGCGCAGCACGCTCATGAACTCGGCGGTCCGCGCGTAGCGGGTGTCGTGGTCGGCGAAGTCGCCGTCGCGGCGCTGGTCGGCGTCGTTGCCACCGGAGATGTGGTGGATGGCGACCCGGCCGCCGCCGGTGAGGTGGTCGAGGGTGGCGAGCTTGCGGGCGACCAGCGTCGGCTGGACGAACCCGGGCCGGTGGGCGATGAGCACGCCGAGCCGATCGGTGTTGGCCAGGACGTGGCCGGCGACGGCGAACCCGTCCGGGGAGACCGCGCTGTAGCCGATGAGCACCCGGTCGAAGCCCGCGGTGTCATGCGCCTGCGCGAAGCGGGTCAGGTAGGCGGTGTCGACCGCGGGCCCGTCGAAGTAGGAGCCGCGGGTCTCCGACGCCTCCTTGGTACCCACCATGCCGAGGATCTCGAGGGACATGCGCGCAACCTTCCTGCTACTGGACGTGCGGGTTCTGCGGGTTCTGCGGGGGACGGAGAGCGGAGGCGGAATCAGGCGGAGACGGGCTCGCGCTCGACGGTCTGCTCGCGGACGAGGCGGATGAGCGTGCCGTAGTCACGGGCGTCCGAGACCGGGTCGAAGCCGCGGATGAGCAGGGTGGACACGCCGACGTTCACGTAGTCGACGAGGGACTCGGCGACCTGCTCGTAGCTGCCGACCAGCGCGGTGGAGTTGCCCGCGGCACCGGTGGCCTTGGCGATCGCGGTCCACAGCCGCTTGTCGTGCACGTCGCTCTCGGCGGCGTAGCGCAGCAGGCGCTGGCTGCCGACCTGCGCGGCACCGTCGATGCCGAAGACCTTCTTCACCTCGCCGATCCGCTCCCGGGTGAGCTCGAGGACGTGCGCGGCCCGCTCCCAGGCGGCCTGCTCGGTGTCGGCCGGGATGGGCCGCAGGCTCACGCTGAACCGGGTGTCGCGCCCGTACGGAGCGGCGGCGGCCCGCACCTGGCTGATCCGCTCGATGATCCCGGCCAGCGGCTCGCCCCAGAACGCGTACACGTCGGCGTGCCTGCCGCCGACCCGCACCGCGTCCGTCGACGCCCCGCCGAAGTAGACCGGGATGCGCCCGGCGGGTGGACGCACGGACGAAAGGCCGCCGCGCACCTGGTAGAACTCGCCGTCGTAGTCGAACGGCGTCGCCGACTCCCATTCCAGGCGCAGGACGTCGAGGAACTCGTCGGTGCGGCGGTACCGGGTCACCTTGTCGGACAGGTCCCCGTCCCGGGCCTGGTCGGCGTCGTCCCCACCGGTGATGACGTGCAGGGCGATCCGGCCCGGGTGGAAGGCGTCCAGGGTGGCGTAGGTGCGGGCGGCGATCGTCGGGGCGACGAAGCCGGGACGGTGCGCGAGCAACACCTTCAGCGTGGTGGTGCGGGACAGGATCTGGTCGGCGATGACGAAGCCGTCGGGCATCGCGGAACTGTGCGCGACGAGCACCCGGTCGAACCCGGCGTCCTCGTGGGTGTGGATGATCTGGTCCAGGAAGCCGGGGTCGACGGCCGGTCCGCCGAAGCCCTGCGCCTCGCTGCCCGCGGCGGTGTGGGCGATTCCGATGAACTCGATGCTCACAGCGGTGTTTCCTTCCGGGCAGTGGCAGTGGCAGTGGCAGTGGCAGTGGCAGTGGCAGTGGCAGTGGCAGTGGCTGTTGATGCGGCGGAGGCGGCGCGGTGGCTGCGCCAGGTGTCGAGGTGGTGGCAGGCGGCGATCCAGTCGCCGGATGACCGGCCGGGCGCGTCCACCCGTGGTGGGGCGCCGTCGCAGTCGACGGTCGCGAACGGGCAGCGATGGGCGAACACGCAGCCACCACGGTCGCGTGCGTCCGGGCGTGGCCCAACGCTCTGGGAATCCACGTCCGGCGCGGGTCGTAGCGCGGCGGCGGCCTGCCGGTCGCGGCCATGGATGTCCGGCGCCGAGGCGATCAGCAGGGCGGTGTACGGGTGGCGGGGGCTCGCGAACACGTCGGCGATCGGGCCGTCCTCCACGACCCGTCCCCGGTAGAGCACGACCACCCGGTCGGCGATCCCGGCCAGGGAGCTCAGGTCGTGGGAGATCACCGCGATGCCGAGGTCGAAGCGGCGGCGCAGCTCGTCGAGCAGGATCAGGATGTGGTTGCGGTTGGAGGCGTCGAGCGCGCTGACCGGCTCGTCGCACAGCAGCAGCCGGGGCTCGGCGACGATGGCCCGGGCGATCGAGGCCCGCTGGCGCTGACCGCCGGAGATCTGTGCCGGTCGCCGTTCGGCCACGGCCGGGTCGAGGCCGACCTGGGCGAGAGCCCCGGCCACCCGCTCGGCCCGCCGCGCCCGTCCGGCGGTGCCGGCGATGGCCATCCCCTCGCCGATGCTCTCCCCGAGGGTGAGCTCCGGGTCGAGCGCGCGCAGGGGGTCCTGGAAGACGAACTGGATCGCCCCACCGCGGCGGAAGCGGCGTTGGGCCCGCCCGCGCAGCCGGGCGATGTCCCGGCCGTCGAGCTCGACCTGGCCGCGGTCCGCGGGGGTGAGTCCGGCGATCGCCCGGGCCAGGGTCGTCTTGCCGGAGCCCGTCTCGCCGACGATGCCGACGATCTCACCGGGCCGCACGGTCAGCTCGACGCCGTCCAGCACGCGGGTCCGCCCGATGCCGCCCCGCTCGGCGAAGGAGACGCCGAGCCCTTCGACCCGCAGCAGAACCGCCGATGACGCCGCCGACGCGGCTGCGCCCGGCGATGGTGCCGCGGCCGTCGTGGCGGGCGACGTTCCACCGGGCGACGTTCCACCGGGCGACGTTCCACCGGGCGGCGGTGTCACGGGCGGCGGCTCGGCGGGTGGCGGTGCGGCGGGTGACGCCGCGGTCGTGGCCCTCGCGCGGGCGGGCTGCGCGGGGAGGGGCTCGGGGACTGGGCCGGAGACGGAGCCGGTGCGGATCGTGTCGGGGGCGGCGAGGTGGATGTCGGCCATCAAATACCTCCGGAGGGGACTGCCGTCTTTGGGCGGCAGGGAAGTCCGGTGCAGACCGCAACCGTTAGATGAATCGCGCCGGTGAAGTCGGCGGGATGGCGCGGCAGGTGTCCGGATGGGCAGGCGGGGTCTACGACCTCGGCTACCACGTCGTCTGGTGCCCGAAGTACCGCCGGGCTGTCCTGGTGGGTCAGGTTCGCGACCGGCTGGACACGCTGATCCAGCAGAAGTGCGCCGAGCATGGCTGGCCGATCGTCGCGTTGGAGATCGAGCCCGACCAGGTGCACAACGCGGCGTTGCAGGAACGTCGGGACGCCTACGCGCACCCGTCGAAGACGAAGGTCAGGTACGGGGATCAGTCGGCGCAGTTGAAGGAGATCCGGGCCTACGACCCGGATCTGGCCCGCTGGTCGTTCTCCTCCCAGCAGGCCACCCTGCGCCGGCTCAACCTCGCGTTCGAGGCGTTCTTCCGCCGTGTGAAGGCCGGGGAGACGCCCGGCTACCCGCGGTTCAAGGGTGCTGGCTGGTTCGACACGGTGACGTGGCCCGTCGACAACGACGGCTGCCGGTGGGACTCGCAGCCCGAGCACCCGACGCGGACGTTCGTCCGCCTTCAGGGCGTCAGGCATGTCAGGGTCCACCAGCACCGGCCCGTGCGGGGCAGGGTGAAGACCCTGTCTGTCAAGCGCGAGAGTGCCCGCTGGTACCTGATCCTGTCCTGCGACGACGTCCCTTCGAAGCCGCTGCCGCCGACCGGCGCCGTGGTCGGCATTGACCTTGGCGTGGCGTCGCTGGTCACCGACTCCAACGGCGAACACTACGGCAACCCGCGTTTCCTGAGGCGGTCCGCCGACAGGCTGGCCGACGCGCAGCGGGACCTGTCGCGCAAGCGGCGCGGTTCGAAGCGGCGCCGCATGGCCGTCCAGCGGGTCGCCGTCCTGTCCCGGCAGGTCGCCCGGCAACGCGTCGACCTCGCGAACAAGACCGTGAACGAGATCGTCGCCGATCATGACCTGATCGTGGTCGAGAAGCTGAACATCAAGGGCATGGTCAAGCGGGCCAGGCCCAGGCCTGACCCCGACAGCGCCGGGGGGTTCCTTCCGAACGGCCAGGCCGCCAAGTCCGGACTCAACAAGAGCATTCACGACGCCGGGTGGGGGGTGTTCCTCAACGTACTGCGCGCCAAGGCTGAAAGCGCCGGACGGCTCGTCGTCGAGGTGAACCCCCGTCACACCTCCCAGCGGTGCCCGGGGTGCGGGCACGTCGCGGCGGAGAACCGGCTCACGCAGGCCACGTTTCTGTGCGTGCGGTGCGGGCATGCCGCGCACGCCGACGTGAACGCGGCCGTCAACATCCTCAGGGCCGGGCTGGCCCTTCAGGCCGCGACACCGTCGTCCTGAGAAGCCGCCGGCCTCAGCCGGTGGAGGAGTCACCAGGCTGCTCCCGCTTCGGCGGCGACTTCGGCTCCGGCTCCATGCAGGGCGATCTCCTGCGCGCGCAGGCAGCGCACGGACCGTCCGTCCGCCAGCTCGGTCAGCGGTACCGGTTGGCTGCGGCACTGTTCGGTCGCGAAGTCGCACCGGTCGGCGAACCGGCAGCCGGTGATCGTGGCGCCGACCGGGGGCGGCTGGCCGTCGATGACGGCGAGGGTGCGCCGCTCCCAGCTGCCGACGGAGGCGACTCGCAGCAAGGCCTCGGTGTAGGGGTGACGGGGGGCGAGTAGCACTTCGGCGGTGGGTCCGGCCTCGACCAGCTCGCCCGCGTAGAAGACCAGCACCCGGTCGCAGAGCTCGGCGATGACGGCGAGGTCGTGCGAGACGGCGATGACCGACAGGCCCCGCTCGGCGCGCAGCGACGCGAGCAGGTCGAGCACCTCGGCCTGGATGGTGACGTCCAGGGCCGTCGTCGCCTCGTCGGCGATCAGCAGCGCCGGGTCGCCGGAGACGGCGATGGCCAGCACGACCCGCTGCAGCATGCCGCCGGACAGTTCGTGCGGATACTGATGGTAGACCCGCTCGGGGTTGTGCAGGCCCATCGCGGCGAGCAGGCGCACGGCGGCGTGGCGGGCGTCGCGGCGGGAGGCGCCGAGCTTCACGCGCAGCTGCTCGGTGACCTGGCGTCCCACGGGGACCGACGGGTTGAGGTAGGAGGCCGGGTCCTGGAACACCGCGGCGATGCCGGTGCCGCGCAGCGCGTCCCAGGCCTTGCGGGGCAGGTTGACCAGCGACGTCCCGGCGTAGTCGATCGTGCCCCCGCTGACCGCGCAGCCGGGGGCGAGCACCCCGAGCACCGACCGGCAGACCAGCGTCTTGCCGCTGCCGGACTCGCCGACGATGCCGATCGACTCACCCCGGCGGACCTCGAACGACACCCCGTGCACGGCCTCGGCCGAACCACCGCCGACCGTGACCCGCAGGTCGTCGACCTTCAGCAGGACCGGCGCGGCCTCGGCGTCCGGCGGCGGGGAATCGACGGTCCCGGTGGCGGGGACGCGACGTGGCTCAGCCATCGAAGCTCGCCTCCTGGGCGGATGTGGCCAGCACCGGCGTCGTGCCGGTCTCGGACGTCGTGCCGGTCTCGGACGTCGCGCCGGTGTCAGGCGTCGTGCCGGTGTCGGAGGTACGGCGGCCGAGCCGGCCACGCCCGGCGGGAGCGATCGGGGTGTCCGCGAGGCCGGAGGTGTCGCGGATGGCATCCGAGATCGCGTTCAGGGCGCCGGCGGTGACGGCGATCGCGAGCGCCGGGATGACCGGTGCCCAGGGCTGCTGGGACAGGAAGCCCAGGTCGCTGGAGAGCATCCCGCCCCAGGTCGGTGCGGGTGGCTGCACCCCGATGCCGAGGAAGGTCAGCGAGGAGGCGACCAGCAGCACCGCTGAGGACAGCTGCGCGGTGGTGACGGCCACCGTCGGCAGCACCTTCGACCAGATGTGCCGGCGGATGATCCACCAGCGGGAGGCGCCCAGCAGTTCGGCGACCTCCACGTACTGCACCCGGGTGAGGGTGAGCGCCGCCGCCCGGGTGATCCGGAACAGCAGGGGAGACAGGAAGATCCCGATCGCCAGCATCGCCTGCGGCAGGTGGTTGCCGAGAACCCCGGTCACCGAGATGGCGAAGATGATGTAGGGCAGGGTCATCACCGCGTCGGTGACCCGCTGGGCGGCCCAGTCGAAGAACCGGCCGAAGAACACCGAGCCGAGTCCCGCCGGCACACCGATGACGAAGGCCACCGCGACGGCCAGGGCGGCGCCGACCACCGAGCGGCCGGTGGCGTCCATCAGCCGGGAGAGCACGTCGCGGCCCAGGTAGTCGGTGCCGAGCCAGTGCGCGCCACTCGGTCCGGCCAGGATGTGGGCGGTGTCCTGGGCCAGGGGGTCGTGGGGGGCGAGCGCCCCGCCGAAGAAGCCGAGGACGGCGACGACGGCGAGGATGCCCAGCGAGATCCGCGCGGAGCGCAGCCGCAGGGCCTGGCGAACCGGACCGCTCATTGTTCCCGCTTCCTCGCGTGCGGGGTGAGCCGCAGCAGGACGGCGTTCACCACCAGGTTGGAGACCACGACGAGTCCGATCATGGTGACCAGGACGCCCTGGATCAGCGGGATGTCGCCCTTGCTCGCCGCGTCCAGGCTGAGCTTGCCGAGGCCGGGCAGGTTGAAGACCGCCTCGGCGACCACCATCGCCCCGATGATCTGCGGGACGTAGTAGCCGACGATCGTGACGGTGGGCCCCGCAGCGTTGCGCAGCGCGTGGCCGAAGACGACCCGGCGTCGTGACAGGCCGCGCACGTCGGCCCCGGTGACGTAGTTCTCCCGCAGCTCCCCGACCAGCGACGTCCGCAGCTGGCGGGCGATCGCCACAGCCGCTTCCACCGCCAGCGCCAGCGACGGCAGGATGGCGAAGCGCAGCCACTGGCCGAAGTCCTGGTCGAACGCCACATACCCGCCCGACGGCAGGATCGGCAGCGTCACCGAGAAGATCACGATCAGGGCGATGCCGATGACGAACGGCGGCACGGTCGACGCCGCCGAGCACAGCATCGTGACCCCCCGGTCGAACCAGCCGCCGCCCGACAGCGCCGCGCCGATCCCCAGCACGCCGCCGATGAGGATTGCGAGCACCAGCGCGACGATCGTGATCGAGATGTTCACCGGCAGCGCCTGGGTGATGCTGTCGCGCACCGGAAGGGTGGTGTAGTACGACCGGCCGAGGTCCCCGGTCAGCGCGTGGCCGAGCCAGCTGACGTACTGCACGAGGAACGGCCGGTCCAGGCCGAAGTAGTGGTTCATCCGGGCGATGTCCGCCGGGGTCGCGGTCTCGCCGAGCACCTGGGCCGCCGGGTTGGTGTCGGTCAGCGCGCCCAGGCCGAACGTGATGAACGTGGACACCAGCACCACCGGCACCCAGACCAGCAGCGTGGTGCGCAGCAGCCGCACCAGGCCGCGGCCGGCTCCTCGCGTCGTTGCCGCCCGGAGCACGGCGGCCCGGATCGCGACGGCGCGTGTCGACGGGCGGGCGAGCCCGGCCGCCGGGTCGATCTGCAGGGTCGTCATCGGTGGGCGTTCCCTCCCGTCAGGTGCGGATACGGATACGGACGTGGGGGGGGGGGGGGGGGGGGGGGGGCGGCGCGGCCCCCCCCCCCCCCCCCCCCCCCCCCCCACCCCCCCCCCCCCCCCCAACACACCCCCACCCCCCCC
>NZ_JALKFZ020000150.1 GCF_023243075.1 Frankia sp. AiPa1
GCATCCCGACGAGGTGGCCGCGGCCACAGAGGACGCCCATGTGCACATGTACGGAGGCATCGCCCGCAAGCCCTGACCGCTCAGGCCAGGAGGTTCTGCTGGGCGGCGGGGGGCTGTGCGGGGCCTGGCAGTGACCTTGTGCTGCCCGCCGGCGGCGATGTGGTGCGTCGCAGCAGGTCGAGCGCATGTCGTAGCTGGCTGTTTTCCTGGGCGAGCCGGCGGATCTCGGCCTGATGCCGGCGGATCTCGGCGAAGGTGTGGGTGGCGGCGGGGTCCGTCTGGCGCACCCAGGTGCGCAGTGTCTCGGCGCTGATGGCGAGGGAGGCGGACACGGCTCGTATGGTCGCCCACTGGGATGTGTGCTGTGGGCGGGCCTTGCGGACCTCTTCTACGGCTCGAGCCCGGAAGGCGGGGGCGTAGCGGGTGGGGCGTCCCATGCTGATCTCTTTTCGGCCGGGACCGGTGGACGAGTGCGGTCCGGCCGGTCAGGGGGTGGGGGTAGGAGCACGTGGGGATCCGCTGCCGGAACTGGGTGTCAGCGTGATAACCAGAAGCGGCGGGTTGGACGGCGGCACAGTCGGCTTTGGGACCCCGGCCGTGGTATCCGGGGAATCGGGGGCGGGGGATGTGAGCGTGCGCGGTTGAGGGTTCGCCGACGCGGCCAGACCTTGGATGTGTGGTCGGGGGTGCGGTGGCTGGGGCGTCGGTGTCGGGCTTGCTGACCGGGTCGGGCTCGTGCGTGCGGGCGCCGGAGTGGAGCTTGGCTGCCTCGGCGCCGCGGCGAGTGTGGTGCGGCCGGCAGGTGTCGAAGCGGACTGCTTCGCCGACGTGGCAGGTGCGATCGGGCTGGTACGCGTCGGTGGGCCGGGAGTTGGCGACGGACGTGGCGTGGCGCTGGCAGCGGGGCTTGCGATGACGGTGGTGCCGGCGTAACCGCTCATCCACGCGAGAACGGAACGTACATAACTTGCCGACGGGTTGTAGCTGTAGATCGCGGCGCGCAGCCCGTCAGGTAAAGCAAGGTCGCGGCCGCCGCGACACAGATAGGCGCCGGCGGCGAGGCTGGCGTCGTCGATGTTGTTGGGGTCGGCGCGGCCGTCCGCGGATCCGTCCCGGCCGGACGTGGCCCAGGTGGTGGGGATGAACTGCATCGGTCCGACCGCCCGGTCATAGCGGGTGTCCCCGTCGAGGCGTCCGCCGTCGCTGTCGCGGATGAGGGCGCGCCCGTCCCGGCCGTCCAACTCCGGCCCGAGGATGCGGCTGGTCAGCGTGCCATCGGCGGTCACGACGCGTCCGCGTGCATGATCGGACTCGACCCGGCCGATCCCGGCGAGTAGTTCCCAGCGCAGGTGGCAGCGCGGTGTCTCCAGGCCAAGCCGGGATGCGGCCTTGCGGTAGGCGGTCAGCATCCGGGTGGGGATCTGCCGGTCGGCGCCGCGCAGCGTCTGCGCGGCGGATGCTGAACCACCGGCGCCGATGCCGGGACCTGAGGGTGCGGCTGTGCTCGGCTGCGGAGGCGGGGCCGCAGGACCTGCTTCCAGACCAGGTGCCGCGTTAAGGCTTGGGCTGGCCGCCGGAGCGGACGGTGGCAGGTCGAGGCCGTAGTCGCGGGTCGGCGGGTGTGCGGCCAAGCCGGCGGACAGGCCCGCCGTCGAGTCCGCGTCGGCCAGGGTCGCGGGCGCACCGTGGCGGGCAAGCCCGCCGGCGGCCAGACAGACGGCGATGAGCACCACGACCACCGGGGCGGAGGTCAACAGACGGGTGGGCCGCGCCGGCCGCCAGGTCCTGAGCGGCTTGGCGGCGTGCCGACGATCCCGTCGCCGAGGCGCCGCAGCCGTGGAGCCAGCGCGATGGCGTGGGTGGGTCCGCGGTGCCGCGCGGCGGTGCCGACTCATCGTGCCCGGATACCCGCGGTGCGCCTGGCGCCGAAGATTCTGCAACAGAAAAATCGGCACGAAAATATGACAGTGTTTGTCGGCAACGCCAGCCCCGATCTGCCGTGCTGCTCGCTTCCGGTCGATTATTCGTCCGGAGATACCTGCCGCCGATGAAAGGAAAGGCGGGCGGCAGTGAATGGTTGCTGTCCCTGGCGGCTCAAGCTGTTGGTCTCGCCAGAGGACTGTGGCATACCTGTGCGTGTGCTGTCACGCAACTCGGCAAAAAAGGTCCGGGCTGCCCGTAACGATCGAGAGAAACGATCTTGTCGAGAGTGATCGACATGGTCCGCTAGCAGCGCTTTCCCGGAGATACTGGTGTCGTTAGCCGATCGCGACCTCCGCCGAAAGGGATCTGGTAGTCGATGTGTGTTGAGGCGCGGTGGTCGGTTGTGGTTCACCTCGGCCCCTTGCAGGCTTGTTTCGACGAGGTAACACACCACTGTGTGACTCAGATAACTTCATTTACTATTCGTGTTCGCTGGAGTGGCCCGGCATTGTCTGTGCTGGCCAGGTCTGGCCGCCGACCTGGCCGGATGGCCTTCCTCGTGGGCAGGGTCGCCATTCTGGTCGCCTCGGCGAGGCTACGTTTATTACGCCTGGTAGCTCTACGGAAAAGCAATGACTGACATCGAATCTGTACCGCCGGCCACCGCTCTGCCATTTTCGGTGATCCGCGCGGTCTCCGCTCCCCTCGGAGATCGCGCCTCAACCGTGTGCGGAGCCCATTGCGGTTTCCGGTGGATCGGAGTTGGCATGATGCGGGCATCTCCAGGGCGTCCTGGCATGTCGTTCGTTCGCTATCTCGGCATGCTGTTGGTAACGGTGCTGGCGGTGACGATCGTCGAATTCGTGCCGGCCGGAAGCGACACTGCCTGGGCTGCGGCTGCGGCATCCACCTCCTCCACCACCACTGCGGCCGGCGGGCAGGGTGCGACGGCGGCGAGTGGACCGGCCGAGCGGCCCGACCTCATTTCCGCGCAGCTAGCGGCGCGCGCGGAGAAGCGGCGCATCGAGGTCACCGACGCCCGCACCGAGTCGACCTCGACGTTCGTCAACCCGGACGGCTCGATCTCCCTCGACACCTATTCGGGCATCCGCCGGGTCCGCCGTGGCGACGACTGGGCCGACGTGGACTCAACCCTGGTCCTGGCCGACGGCAAGGTCACGCCGAAGGTCGCCAAGGCGGGCATCGTGCTGTCCGCCGGCGGCAAGGCGGGCGGCGACGTGGCCACTCTGGCTGACGGGGCCCGCGAGGTCGCGTTCGGCTGGCCGGCCGCGCTGCCCGCGCCCACGCTCGAGGGCAGCACGGCGACCTACCACGACGTGTCACCCGGCACCGACCTCGTCGTCAAGGTCGTCCCGACCGGCTACGACGTGCAGATCGTGGCGCACACCCCCGCGGCGGCCCAGGCGGCCCTGAATCTGCCGATGCGCCTCAAGGGCCTAACCGCCGCGCGCACCGCGGGCGGCGAGCTGCGGCTGTCCACGGACGGCAAGGTGACGGCCCGCTCACCCGCTCCGCTGATGTGGGACGCCCACGTCGACCCGAAATCCAAGCTGCCCGACCGCACCGAGACCGTCGACGCCGACCTGGCGGGAACCGCCAGCGCGCCGACGCTCACCCTCAAGCCGGACAAGTCCTGGCTCACCGACCCGGCCCGGCAGTACCCGGTCACGATCGACCCGGTCGCCACGCTGGCCGACAACCTCGACACCGACGTCAACAACGCCAACCCGACCACCAACTACGACACGAATGACATCCTTCGGGTCGGGAACTACCTCGGCGCCGCCGTCAACCGGTCCTTCCTGCGCTTCAACGACTCGGCGATCAAGAACAAGCACGTCACCTCGGCCGCGCTCAACCTGTGGCAGGGCGGCTCGGCGACCTGCACCGCCCAGCCGACGGTCGTGCAGGGCGCAAGCGGCATGGGCGCGGGCACGACCTGGAACACCCAGCCCACCTCGGACGGCGTCAACTGGGGCAACGCCACCTTCAACAACGGCGGGTCCTGCACCGGCTCCGGCGGGACGAACATCGACATTACTGGCCTGGTCGACTCCTGGGCGCACAACGGCTTCGCGTCACCGGAAGCGCTGACCATCCGCGCGCCGAGCGAGACGGACGCGAACCAGTTCAAGTACTTCTACTCCGGCGACACCCAGCTGGCCCCGCACATCACCGCGACCTACAACTCCTACCCGGGCACGGTCGCCGGCCGCTTCACCAGCCCCTGCTCGGCCCAGTGCGGCGGCAGCCCCGCGACCGTCCTGACGAACACCACGACCCCGACGATGTCCGGCGCCTCGCTGGACCCGGACGGCGGCCAGGTACGCCTCGACTTCGAGGTGTGGAACTCCGCCGGCAGCACGAAGATCACCGGCGGTTCGGTCTCGAACGTCCCGTCGAACTCGTCGTCAACCTGGACGGTGCCCTCGGGCCTGCTCAGCAACGGGACGTCGTACGAGTGGCGGGCCCGTGCTTTCGACGGCACCGACTACTCGCAGGCCTGGTCGTCGTGGATCCCGTTCACCGTTGACACGACCGCCCCGGCCGCCCCGACGGCGCTGAGTTCGACCGCGTGGCCCTCCGGCGGCTGGAGTTCGACCTCCTCCGGCACGTTCACCTGGACCTCACCCGGGGGCGACACCCAGTCCTTCCTCTACGGCCTCGACCAGCCGTCCCCGGCCAGCGAGACCACGGCAACCACGTCGGCGACCCTGACTCCCGGCGGCGGCCTGCACACCTTCTACCTGCGCACCAAGGACAAGGCCGGCAACCTCTCGCCGGTCGTCTCCTACGGCTTCGGCGTGGGTGTGGGCGCCTTGGCCCAGCCCGCCGAAGGCGCCCGCACGCAGCGGTACACCACCCTTGAGGGCCAGGCCCCCAGCACGCAGACGGAGGTCACCTTCCAGTACCGGCTCGGGACGAGCACCGCCACCGCCTGGACGGACATCCCCACCGGCAACGTCGTCATCGCCGGCGGCTCGACTCATCCGAGCTGGCCGATGAACCGCAATGGCTCCGGCCTGTTCGACAAACTGACCTGGGACGTCGCGACCACGATGAGCGGGCTCGGCGCCGCCGACGGGCCGCTGCAGGTCCAGGCCTGCTTCCGCGACGCCTCGAACACCGTGAGCTGCGCGCCGGCGCACACGATGCAGTACAGCCGGCACGCGTTCGCCGACGCCGAGGCCACCCAGAACGTCGGCCCCGGTTCGGTGGCCCTGCTGACCGGTGACTACGCCGTCTCCGCCACCGACGCGACCCTGCCGGCCTACACCGGTGATCTGACCGTCGGGCGCACCTTCACCACCTTCGGCCTGACCGCCCCGGCCACCCCCACCGGCCCGATGACCGGCGTGTTCGGCCCCGGCTGGACGGCCAGCCTGCCCGGCCCCGCCGTCGGCGCGGCCGACGAGACGCTCACCGACAACACCGCCTCCGGCGGCTACGTCACCCTCACCGACGAGACCGGCGTCCAGGACGTCTACACCACCGTCAGCACCGCCTACCCCTACACCTACACGGGTGTCGGGGACGACGCGGTCGACGGCAGCACCCTGACCAAGGACTCCGCCACCCAGTTCACCCATGTCGATGTCGACGGGACGAAGACCGTCTACGTCTCCCAGCCCGTCGGCAGCACCACGACCTGGCACGTCGGCCAGGTGATCGAGCCGGGCTCGAACACCACCTCGACCTACTCCACCGACACCTCCGGCCGGGTCACCCGCATCCTCGCCCCCGTTCCCAGCGGCGTGACCTGCACGACCCTGGTGGCCGGCTGCCGGGCGCTGACCTTGGCCTACGCCAGCTCGACCACCGCAACCGGCACCGGTACCGACCCCGCTGCCTGGGGTTCCTACTCCGGCCGGGTCAGCACGCTCGCGTTCGCCCTCAACGGCAGCGCGCCGGTCACCGTCGCCTCCTACGCCTATGACGCGAATGGCCGGCTGCGCTCCGCCACCGACCCGCGCACCGGGCTGGTCACCACCTACAGCTACGACTCCGCCGGCCGCCTGGCGACCGTCACCCCACCCGGGCAGGCAGTCTGGACGCTGGCCTACGACGGCACCGGACGGATCTCCACCGTCTCCCGGCCGACCCCGGCCGGCCCGACCGCGACCCAGACGATCGCCTATGACGTGCCGGTGACCGGCACGGGCGCGCCGATCGACCTGTCCGCGACGGCGGTCGCCGCCTGGGCGCAGCAGGACCTGCCGCTCTACGGCGCCGCCGTGTTCCCCGCCGACCACGTGCCGGCGGCCACCCCGAGTGCCTCGGACTGGCCGTACGCGGACCTGACCTACCTCAACTCCGACGGCCGCGCGGTCAACAACGCGAACTACGGCAACGGCACCTGGCAGCTCACCACCACCGAGCATGACGGCAAGGGCAACGTGGTGCGCACCCTGACCGCGGAGAACCGCAACCAGGCGCTCACCCCGACCGCCGACACCGACTCGCTGGTCACCTCGCTGACCACCTCGGCGGCCCGCTCGCAGTTGCTGGAAACCCGCACCGTCTACGCAACCGACGGCGTCTCGGTGACCGACACCTACGGCCCGACGCACCGGATCGTCGACAACGGCGGCTCCCGCTACTCGGCCCGTGAGCACGTGCACACCGACTACGACCAGGGCGCCCCGTCCGCGCCGACCCCCTACCGGCTGCCGACCACGGTGACCACGACCGTGCGCCTGCCCGACGGCACGGACATCGATGCACGCAAGACCGTGAACGGGTACGAGGCGAAGACCGGCGCCGACGCCTCGACCTCCGGCTGGAACCTGCGTAAGCCCACAACGGTCACCACCTGGATGGGCGGCGGCTCCACCCCCGACATCGTCCGGACCACCTACTACAACGCTGCGGGAAACACGGTCGAGTCCCGCCAGCCTGAGGCGAACGCAGCCGGCACCGATGCCTTCACCACGGTCACCTCGTACTTCACCGCGACCGGAACAGGCGGCTGCGTCAACGCCTCCTGGACGGGCCTGCCCTGCTCCACCGGGCCTGCGGCGCAGCCGTCCAGCGGTAATCCGCTGCCGGTCTCGACCTACACGTACAACGACCTGAACGAGCAGCTCACCGAGGTCGAAACGGTCAGCTCGACCACCCGGACGACGACCGACACCTACGACAGCGCCGGCCGCAAGACTTCCGAGGCGATCGCGGCAAGCCCCGCGGCAGACGGAGGCACGACCCTGCCGACCGCCACCTACGGCTTCGACTCCGCAAGCGGACTACCGACCACCACCACGGCCAACAGCATCACCCTGACCACCGGTTACGACTCCTGGGGCCGGGTCAACTCGCAGACCGACGCCGATGGCAACACCGCCTCGACCACCTACGACATCGACGGCCGCACCGCGACCGCCAGCGACGGAAAAGGCACCTACACCTATACCTACGACGGCACCACCGGCGAGCACCGCGGGCTGCTGACCAGCCTGAACGTCGGTGCCGGCAGCGCCCCGTCGACCTTCGGCGCCACCTACGACGGCGACGGGAAGGTCACCGCACAGACCTATCCGAACGGACTGGTCGCCGCGACCCGCTACGACGACAACGGTGAGCCGACCACGCTCTCCTACGCGATGTCGGGGAATACCTGGCTGGCCTTCAACCAGGCGAACTCGGTGTTCGGCCAGGTTCGGCTCGACTCGACGCCGGCCTCGGCGAAAACTCTGGGCTACGACCAGTCGGGCCGGCTGACCTCAGTTGCCGACAACGTCGACTACGGCGGCCCGGCCACCTGCACCACCCGGACCTACGGTTACGACGCCGACTCCAACCGGACGACCCTGTCAAGCTACCCCGACGCGGGCGGCAGCGACACTGGAACCTGCTCCACGAGCACAACCCCGGCGGTATACTCATTTTCTTATGACCAGGCTGACCGGCTCACGAACAGCGGATACGCTTACGACCTGTTCGGCCGCACCACGACGGATCCCCATCCGCCCGCCGGCAGCTCGGCGAGTGTGGGCTATTACGTGAACGACCTGGTCGCGAGTGAGACGGTCGGTTCTTCCACCCGGACGTACGCACTTGATCCCGCCCGGCGGATCCGTTCGTGGACGGATGGCTCCACCACCAGCGTCAATCATTATGTGACGAGCTCAGGAGATGATCCGGCCTGGATCGGGGTGGGTGCCGCGTGGACGCGGAACATCACCGGTATCGGTGGTGACCTCACTGCGGTCCAGGCCGACAGCGGTGCGGTCACGCTGCAGCTGGCCAACCTACATGGCGATGTGGTCGCCACCGTCGACGACTCGACCGCGGTGACCTCGCCGGCAAGCTACGCCGAGTCCACTGAGTTCGGCAGCCCCTATTTCTCGTCCTCCGCGTATCCTCGCTACGGCTGGCTGGGCGCGAAGGAACGCTCCCGTGACACCCTGTCCGGCCTGACGCTGATGGGCGTCCGTCTCTACGACCCCAGTCTCGGCCGTTTCCTGCAGACCGACCCCGTCCCCGGCGGCTCCGACAACCCCTACGACTACGCCCACCAGGACCCCTACAACACCTTCGACCTCGACGGCAACCGCTTCCACTTCCGCAGATTCGCGGCAAGGGCAGGCCGCGCTGTCAAGAAGTCTGCGAGAAGGTCTGGTGCCTGGATTCGCCGAAACCGCGCACAGATTGCTTCGGCTGCGGCCTTTGGTGTTTGTATCTACGCCTCAGTCGGTGTATGCGCTGCCGCTTCAATGGGCGCATACCTTGTCTCCGCGCAGCAAGCGCGCAAAGTGACCAGAAAAGGGATCCTGGTCAATGCGGTGATAATCATCAGCGGCGCAAAGACCGGAAGCATGATGAACCATGCAGGTGTGGGTCGACTTGGCTCACGGTTGATCAATGCCTACATCGGTGGCCCGTCGGCGGTCTGCACCGTGACCTGGCGTTGCCCTAGCGGTTAGCCTGGCGTAGTCGATGGGGCGTCGACGCGTCAAGCGTGCGACGCCCCATCGGGGCGGTGTGGAGAGTTCTCATTAGACGAGAGATGAGCGCAATGAAAGGCACATTTCGGGGTCGCGGCCTGATACTTAGCGGAATATTGTTGATGGTGCTCATCGGGGTTCTAGTGTTCGCCGACTATCCAAAGATCAAAAGGTTTCCAGACGCAGACGCGGTTAATCGGTTAATCTTGTACTCCGGCGGCATTATCTTTGCCCTTCTTTTTACAATTAGGCCACTGGTTAAGGTCAATTCCGTCGGGCTCGAGATTAAGAACCCTCTGCGGACGTACAGGTTTGTCTGGGCGGACATCAAAAAATTTCATGCAGAGGATCGAATCGTCGTTGAACTGTGGGATGGCCGAAAGGTGCGATGCTGGGCGGTTCAGCGGGCAAGGGCATCTCAAATGAGGGGGCGCAAAAGCATTGTTGACGACGTGACGCAGCGGCTGGAAAATATCCGTCAAAGCATAACATCCTGATGGAAATCCGCGCAACCCTGTGGGCGGCGAGCGCGGCTATTACGTTGGCGACGTGGTCGTAAGTGAGGCGATTGGCGAGCTCAGGGGTGATCCGGCCTGGATCGGGGTGGGTACCGCGTGGACGCGGAGCATCACCGGCGTCGAACTCGGTGACCTCGCCGGCAAGCTACGCCGAGTCCACCGAGTTCGGTAGCCCCTATTTCTCGTCCTCCGCGTACCCTCGCTACGGCTGGCTGGGCGCGAAGGAACGCTCCCGTGACACCCTGTCCGGCCTGACGCTGATGGGCTTCGGAACGGCCTGGGTAGCCGCTACAACGTCCTGCCCGGGATGCGGACGGCCCGCCGACCACTGGTCACGCCCGAGGCCGGCGAACCTGACGTCATCCTCGTCGGCACCGGATCCAACCGGCTCTTCACGGCCCAGCTTACCGTCACTGGAAAAACGCCAGGGGGCACGGATGTACGGATCAGACCTGGCGGGCTTGGCTGGGAGACGATCGTCAATTCCCTCACCATCACCCGCAGAGTCCGACGAGTGCTTACCGACTCACTGATCCATCATTGAACCCGCTACGACATACCGCTTAAGACCCCAGAGACGGAAGAAGCCGCGTCTGCAACCCAGGGGTGGTACCGATCGTGTTGGCGTAGGTTCAGGCTTCTCGCCAGCATCTTTTGGTAATCGGGCGAGCAACGGGTCCATACCTGCGTTGCACACGCACGGCTCGGCCCCTGCGACTGCACGACGCAGCAGCGGCTCCCAGGGGGGCCATCCTCTCGTCAAAATGCGGGAGATGAGCAAACGCCCCCCATGCTACGGTGCGCCTATGTCAACGATCAAGCAGTTCCAAGTCACCTTTGACTGCGCAGAACCTGAGCGCGTCACTCGCTTTTGGTGCGAGGTGTTGGGGTACGTTGTGTCGCCGCCCCCGAAGGGGTTCGCCACCTGGGACGATTTCAACCGCTCCCGGTTTCCTGAGGATCAGGGTTCATGGTTCGCCTGCATTGATCCCTCAGGTGTAGGTCCACGACTGTTCTTTCAGCGCGTTCCCGAAGGAAAGGTCGCCAAGAATCGGCTGCATCTTGACGTGAGGGTCGGCCCCGGGCTCGTGGGTGAAGAGCGCCTCGCCACGCTCGAAGCCGAATGCACACGACTGGTCGTGCTCGGCGCGGTGCGCGTGCGACTGCTGTATGACGGCCACGACTCCTGCATCGTGATGCAGGACATCGAGGGAAACGAGTTTTGTCTTGACTGAGTATCCTCCGGGACCAGCGAGGTGGTGAGCCGTCTTCCTTGAGCCTCTCTCAAAGCCAGTCCCGTGTGGGGCGGGAGTTATCCCGTGAGGGCAAGGTCGTGCGGTCGTGCGGTGCCGAGCATCGCGGTGCGGTACAGCCATCCGTACAGCTAAGCCCGGGACGCCAGCCGACCAGAGCGAACTCCAGTGGGCTGCTCCGCAGCGAGAGCAGCGATACGGGCGCCTGCGATGTTCTTCTCGTTGTCGTCGATGAACAGGATGCTGGCCGGGTACGGGGAGCGCCGGGCGATGCGTCAGCGAAGCAGGCCGAGGTAGCGCGAAAGGGTGTGCTCGACCTGGGCCATGTCGTCGCGGGAGAGGTAGTCCACGAGTTCGCCTGTGACATAGGAGCTGTCGATGGTCCGGATCTGGTCGATGAGGATCCTGGTCGACCGTCCCGTAATGATCGCCTCCGGTCTGAAGGCGGATGCCTGCGCGCCGGTCGACGTGGGAACGATCGTGACCGTGGACCATGCGTTCTGCTCAATACTCATGACGAGGCCGAGCCGACGCCCCCGCTGCTCATGCCCGCGCTTGGCGTCGCCGAGGTCCACCGGGTATACCGCCCCGCGAATCACGGTTGGTCCTGCGACCTGGCTGGTATCGCGAGGTTCGTGCCTATGATTCTGATGTTGCCGTTGGTGTCGTACTCCCACGCATCGGGCTCGGCGGACAGGTCCTCGTTCCGCAGCCGGCGCATGTCCTCGCGGGCACGCACCTCCCACGCCTCCCGGTCAAGCAGTCGCAGGGCGCGCCGGATGACGTCGCTGGTCTTCTCGTCCTGGCGGCGGTTGGCCTCAATGATCCGGAGGTCCTCTTCGGTGGGGCGGAATCCGACACTCATGAGGTCACTGTACAACAAACGTACAACATCTGGGGCGGCCAGTGGACGCGTAGGTCGGGGCATGTGTATCCCGGGGCTGGTACCAGTCGTGCTCGCACAGTCTCCAAGCCTCTCGCTGGCATCTTCGCGATAGTCGGGGTCGGTGCCTGGTCCACACCCGCGTTGCACACGCCGTACGGCTCGGAAGTGTGATCTCTACCCGGTCATGGGTGCGCTCGACGTCACCGATGGCCTGCGTCGCAGTCCGCCGATTCGTCCAGTTAGGGAGGATTTGCCTCGTTTCTCTGAAGCTGGGGTGCCGCCACGAGCAGTACCGTTAGCTAGGTCGCGACTACTACTTGTTTGCGGGTCGGAGATCGGTCTAGAGATCGGTGTATGGGATGAGCAAGCGATTCGGCCTGGCCGAGCGGGCGGCCTCCCGGACGTCGCCGGAGGTCGGAGCTGCTGCGCTGGCCGCCGCCGTGGACGTGGGGATATGGGAGCATAACGTCCCGAGCGGTCGGCTGCGCTGGGACCGGCGCACCGCCGAGTTGCACGGCCTCGACCCGGACTGCCTCCGCGGGACGATCGACACACTCCTCACTCATGTCCACCCCGACGACATCCCCGCGGTGCGAACCGGGGCAGAAGAGGCCCGGCAAGGGGTCGGCTCGTTCCTCCTGGAGTACCGGGTGGTGCACTCCGACGGCTCCTACACGTGGATCCATGACCGCGGCAGGGTCATGTCGTGGTCGCGGCGGGGCCGCCCCCTCCGCGCGATCGGCACTTCCGGCGACGCCACCCCGTGGAGATCGACCGTCGAGATCCTGCAACGCGCGATCCTGCCACTGGCCACGCCGAAACTGCCCGGGATCGAGCTGGTCGCACGTTACCTGCCCGCCGACCGCGACACCGAGATCGGCGGTGACTGGTACGACGCCACCGCACTCCCTGATGGCAACATTCTCCTGATGATCGGCGACGTCGGCGGTCACGGCCTGCCCGCCGTCGCGGCCATGGCCGAACTGCGCCATGCCGCCCGCGCCTACGCGTACGAGGGCCATTCACCCGCGGCCATCACAACCCAGCTCTCCGCGAATCTCGCCCCCGGCGTGGATGGGCCCCTCGCCACCGCGGTCGTGGCGCTCTTCGCCTCGGATACTGGCCGGCTTACCTGGTCCTGCGCCGGCCACCCGCCACCGCTCCTGCTCACCGGCAAGGACGCGGCCTACCTCGACGACACCCACGGTCCCACCCTCGGCGCCGAACCCGCGTTCGTCTACGACCAGAGCGACCTACGTCTGCTGCCTGGAACCCGACTGCTTCTCTACACCGACGGGCTCGTGGAACGCCGGGACGTACCCATCACAGACCGCCTCGACACCCTCGCCACGACCGTGTCCAACACAGCTGAGGACCCACACCAGAACCCCCAAAGTCTGGCCAACCTCTGCGACAGCATCCTCGCCACCGTCATCGGCACCGCCGACCGAGAGGACGACCTGTGCCTCCTCGCCATCCAGACGTCCTGACCCTCTGATCACGAATTTCCCTGGCCGTGAGGGCTGACCGTCACGGAACTGACTCTGACAACGACCACGGCGAGGGCAGCCCGGCGTGTCGCGCAAGCCGCGTCACTCGTTGAATCCGCCGGCGCTGCCGGAAGGTCTTCAAAGCATCGCGAGTGGGTCGGCTCGCCACAGCGCTCCGCAAGGCGCGGTGCCTGGCGGAGCATGCTGGGTATGACCGAGCCCCCACGGTCGGCGGCACGGCCGACTACATGTAAAGGGCGCGGTTGAGGCGAGGCAGGTAATCCGTGTCCAGGTTGGTCGTCCCGTCGCCCATCCGCTCGGCCATGGCCGCGGCCGCCAGATCGCGGCGCTTCGGCAGTCGTGCCTTCTCAGCCGCGGCCAGCGCCGCTCCCATCGCATCACGGGTCAGGTCGGTGCAGTAGGCCGGCGCTCCGGGCTGTTGGCGCCAGGAGTCCGCGAGGCTGCCGGCGTCGAAGGCGTCGAGACCCGTGTCCTCGACGAGCGTCAGCGTTACCCGTCGATACTCGTCGCGATCGGCGGCAATGGGGAGTGTGATCCGGTCCGGCGCGCCGGCCGGCTTGCCCTTCTCCGCGAACGAGTCAGCGCCGATCGCGTTCCATGCCTTGGCGATCGGACGGCCGAGTTGTTCGGCCACCCATAGGCTCTCGACCTGCCCCGCCTCGACAGCATCAATCTTGCCGTCGCGGGCGGGATAGTAGTTCGACGTGTCGATCACGACTGTCTCGTCCGGAACCGCGGAGAGCAACGGTGCCACGGCCGGGATCTTACTGAAGGGGATGGAGAGGATCACGACGTCGACATCCTTCACCGCGTCGGCCGCGGGAACCGCGCGCGCACCCGAGACCAGCACGTCGGCACCGATCGTTTCCGGTCCCCGCGAGTTGGCCACCTTCACGTCGTGCCCGGCCGCACTCAACTTCAGAGCGAGGGTTTTGCCAATATACCCGGCACCAATAACTCCTATCCTCATGCGAAAACTCCTTTTGTTATTCACCATTTCATTCGAAATCAGGACGCTCGTTTTACCCGTGACAGCAATTTTCGGCAAGGTCGCGGAGACGACCGACCGACTTCTCGCCGGCACCTGGCGGCACCCAGAGTCCATGCGGCCGACACGGCGAGCGGAACAGGTCGTGCGCGCTGGACATCCACGCGCGCCCTGCACCCTGGCCGGCCTTCTGCACCGACCTGCCTTCCCGCCTGCACCACACCTATAACAAAACGGATGCCGACTCCGTATTTGGACAGTGTGAAACGGGAGGCAGAATCCGTTCAAATCCGGCGCTGGAACTCGGCTGGGTGGCCAGTGGGACTCGCGGCTACTGTAGCAACCGAGCATCATGATCGCGTTGACCGTTGCTTCGTAGCGAACGGCGAGTTTGTCGTAGCGGTTCGCGGCCTGGTCCTTCTTCTCCGGGATGGTGGCGCGGATCCCGCGCCGGCGCGGGTAGGCCCGGTTCTTCTTCGAGCTGTACGCCTTGTCCGCCAGCACCCGATCCGGACACGTCCTCGGCCGGCCCGGTCCCGGCCGAGGGACCCGGATCTTCTCCAGCACCGCGGTGAACCGCGGACTGTCTCCGCGCTGCCCGGCGGTGACCAGCAACGCCAGCGGTTTCTGCCCCCGCTCGCAGGCCAGACGCAGCTTGGTGGTCAATCCACCCCGGGACTTCCCGATCCCATGATCCGCCGGTTCGGTGTCAACACCACCCGGGGACTGCCGCTGCGTAGCCCCTTTTTTGACGCCCCCGCCGCATGCTGATGCGCCCGCGCCACCGTCGAGTCCACCGACACCTCCCAGGTGATCAGCCCGGCGGCGTCCGCCCGCACCCGCAACCCGGTCAGGACCCGCTTCCACGTCCCGTCACGCCGCCAGTCCCGAACGTCACCCGCAGTCGCCTCGGACGCCTCACCCGCCAAGGCTTCCTCACTCAACCCGGTCGAGGCATCTACCAGCAAAGCGGCATCTCCGGCGGCGTAAGGGTTTTGGGGGACTCGCCGACGTTCATGCATTCGTGCGGGTCAGGCCGCAAGCTTTGCCACTTCCGCCTCTGCGGCACGGGCGAGGCGCTCGACCCAGTCCTGGTGGTAGCGGTAAAGCGCACCGGGATTCTTACGTCCGAGTTCCTCGACGAAGAAGGGGCCCTGCTGTGTTTCCTCGGTCAATACGTAACAACCATTGTCCGTGGGCGTGATGACCCAGCCGTGGTACGCGCTCGAACCCGTTTCGTCGCCGTCGACTGTCGTCTCCCACGCGAGCCTGGTGAACGGCTCATACTCCGTCACGTCGAGAGTCATGGGAAATCCAACCGTCACTCGGCTGAACTTGGTTCGGAGAGCCAGTACCGACTCGCCGGTCAGGATCTTTACGCGATCTTCGGGAGGGAAGTAACTCGACCAGTTCTCGGCGTCGACGAGCAGCTTCCATACCACTTCAGGCGGCGCCTTCACGTCGATATCATTGAGCGCGTAGAGAGCCGACAACTTCGGGTCATACCGTTCGGGCCATTTTACCTTGTCATACATCGGCCATTTTCCTTTCAGGGTGTTTTGGTGAGAGCGCTTCAATGCGCCTCGCGAGTCAACCGGCTTGATTCTCACGCTCGGTCGCCACCTTGGCGAGCGCCGCGAGAAGGTTCTCGTGCGTGCGCCAAAAGACTTCGGGATCCTGTTTCGCCAGTTCGATCCAGAGCGGGCCCCGCATCGTCTCCTCGGTCCAGAGGTGGCTCCCCTTCGGCGTGGGTGTGATGATCCAGGCGTGGTAAGCCCTGGATGCTTCAGACGCCTTGGGGTAACCACCCCAGGCGATACGCGTCTCAGGCTGGAACTCCTGTACGGACGCGAAGACGTCCTGGCCGGCCAGGTTGGTTTCGAATCGAGTTCCGAGGCGCAGTGAGTCATGGCCGTCAAGCAGCTGGACATGTCCGACGCCCGGGTAGAAGGTGGGCCAGGTTCGAGGGTCCACGAGCAGGGACCAGATCGTTTCCGGTGAGGCTTCGACCTCGAGCTCGTTGGTGAAGTGGATGGGGGAGCGGCTGGGAGCCATGGCCTCCGGCCAATTTATTGCTTCAAACATGAAAATCACCAAACGTTGGACCGCTCCCTGGCGGTCATGTATTCGCGACACCGGCTGGATGCCCGTGAGCAGCCCGACCGCATCTTCGCGCGGTCTCCCTCGTCATCGACGTACGAGTTGCTCGGCCGCACTCGCTGCTTGTGCACTTCGCCGTACACAGGCCGGCCAGAACGTTGACGTGCGCCCGGTTGAAGGTGGACGGCGCCTCATGCGCGGCTGAGTGCCACCGAGTTTCTGACGGCGTCCAGGCCAGCGGCGTGCTCGACAACGGGCTCGTATCCGAGCTCGGCAACGGCCTTGTCCGTCCGCAGGGTGCACTGCTGCCCGAGGAACCATCGAGCGGGAACGGGTACCTCGTCGGCGGCGGTCTCGGCGTCCAGGTCGGGGATCGGGACGTCGACGCCATAGATCTCGAACTGGGTCTCCATGAACTCGCGCAGGGCGACGCGGTGCCGGTCAGTGATGAAATAGGCCTGACCTGGTCGGCCGCGCTGCCATCCGAGCATGAGTCCCTCGACGGCGTTCTCGACGAACGTGACGTCGGTTGTGTGCCGGCCTCCGTCGATCCAGGCGAACTGCCCGGCCTTCGCCGCCGCTACCAAGCCTTCGACGAGGAGGCTGTCGGGACCCCAGACGAACCTCGGGCGAATCGACACCGTGGCGAACTGCGGGGTGTTCGCGTCGAGCACGATCTTCTCGGCCACGGCCTTGACCGCACAGTAGGCGGCTTCCGAGTCGGGCCGCAGCGGCGCGGTCTCGTCGACGTCCACGAGCGGGGCGCCGGCGAGCAGCGCGGCTTCGCTTCCGCAGTGGACGAACCGGGGAACCCGCGCGTAGCGGGCCGCATCGACGGCTGCCTGGGTGCCGCGAACCGACACGAGCTCATGACGCTCACGGTCAGCGGTGATGTCCGTCTCGGCAGCGAGATGGAACACCACATCACTGCCCGTCACCTCGTCGCGCCACGTGGTCGGGTCGGTCAACTCGCCCCGCGCAGGCCTGGCGCCCAGCGCCGACACCTTGGCGGCCGATGCCTCACTTCGGACCAGAACACGGGCCGAGTGCCCCTCCATGAGGAGCCGGCGTACCAGTACCTGGCCGATGAACCCGGAACCGCCCGTGACGAATGCCTGTGCCATGAACCTCTCCTTCGCTCTGCGTGAGCCTTCTCGCCTGCCTTGGGCGAGAAGGTGTCGTGGGTGAGAGCAATCGGGGGTCCGGAGGTCTTCCCTCGACTGTACTCATGCTTCGAAGGTCCTCGATAAACTTTTTGGATGGCTTCTCTTCGGGCGCTGGAGTGCCTCGTCGCGGTCGCGGACTCCGGATCGATCACGCAGGCCGCACTGCTGCTGCATTCGTCGCAACCCGCTGTCTCTCATCAGCTCGCTTCGTTGGAACGCGAGACCCGGACGGTCCTGCTGCGCCGCGAGTCCCGGGGGGTCAAGCTCACTCCCGCAGGGCGGGCCGCCGTCGCGGATGCCAGACGAGCGATCGAAGCGGCCGCCTCCGCGGTGAGGTCGGCACGTGCGGCGGGTCAAGCGGCCGGAGGGGTCTTGCGGTTGGCCTGTGCGCAGAGCCTCACGGTGCCGCTACTCGCTGCGGTCATTCGCCACTGGTATCGCCGCTACCCAGAGGTCGCGATCACGCTGCGCGAGTCCACGGCGATGGACGAGGCGCTCGGCCTCGTCGACTCCGACGAAGTCGACGTGGCAGTGCTGACCGCCCCCTCGGCCGGCCGCTTCACCATCACCGCCGTCGCCGAGGAGGAGATCGTGCTGGCGGCACCCACCGGCCACGTGCTGGCCAAGCAGTCGACTGTACGTCTTGAGGACCTTGACGGTGCGCCGCTCGTTCACTTCACACCGGACAACGGCCTCAGCGTCTGGCTCGACCAGTCCCTCGCCCGCGCCGGAGTCCTCCCGGAGACGGTGATGAGGACATCGGTGACCGCGGCGGCACCACAGCTCGCGGCTGCCGGTCTGGGAATCGCCGTGTGTCCCGTGAGTGCGGTCAGCCATGGCTTTCCGGGAGCAGTGCGCTCGTTCTCTCCGCGGTGGGTCAGGCAGCTGGTGGCGGTGACGTCCGCGGAACCGGATCCGCTCGTCGCACGGTTCATCGGCGACCTGCGCAGTCACGGCCTGCGTGTGCCTCGCGGTGTGCGGACCCAGCTCGCGCAGGACGGTCCGCGCGCTTCGTCGCCGGCGTCGGAGCGGGACTGATCTGGTCGAACCTCGGCGGGTATGCCGCTCGGATGTCGGTGGCCGACGCGATGGCAGACGCCGCGGGCGCCGCGCACCACGCCGCGGGCGCCGCGCGCCACGCCGGGCAGGCCGTTCTGGCTCCCGAGGTCCTGGCCCGGATCCGTAACCACTACCTCGGTGCGCTCTCCCGCGGCGACACTGACAACCAGGGCAGACACAACCCCCTCGCGCAGGACGCCCGCACGTTGATCCGCCGGTTCCGCCGCTACGAGAACATGATCCTGCGTTTCTTCCAGTTCGGTCCTCGTCGCGCCGGAGAAAGCGAACATCTCGGGCACGGCTCCCGCCGCCGCCGCGCCGGTCCTTCCGGTGACGACGAGGAACGTCGTGACCGCGGTCCCGCCTATCGTGTAGCGGCACTCGACGGTCATGGCGGGCGCGAGTGTCCGCGCCCGGTCGCCGGGTTCGGCGGAGTCGGAGGTCTCGACAGATACCGGGTCGGTCGTGTCCGGCGCCACCGCGCCCGTGATCCCAGCCGCGTTGGCTGCCGACGACATGTCCGGGGGTAGCGGGCAGGGCTTGTTCCTCGAGTCGTCGACGGCGGGCGCGACCCGGCGGGCCACGTCGTCGACCTCGAGTGGGGTGAGCGAGACGGACTCGGCCCTGTCGCTCCCGTCGCAGCCGGCGAGCACGGCAGCGGCCAGAACAGCTGCCGGCAGCACGGACAGGAAGGCAGGAAACCGGGCAATTCCCATACCCGAAGTATGTGGCAGGGCTTTACCGTGTCCAAGGAGGATGTCGCCGGCGAGACCGTCGCCCGCGGTGAACAGCTCGCGGCGGGAGCGATGACGTCGTCGGTCAGAGGTCGATTGTCGCGCAGGCCTGGAGGAGGTGACGCAGCGCTGGGGTCGGCGGGCCGGGTGGGACGGCGAGTGAGGTGACGGCGTCGGGGGCGGTGAGCGGCCGGAACGCGACCCTGCGGATGGGGGTCGTGTCGGCGACAGCCGTGTACAGGACGGTCCAGGACGGTTCGCCGGCGCCGATCTCGGCCAGCGTGTCCTGGACTGTCGTGAACGGTGCGGCCGTCCGAAGCTGAACTCCTGACCGGGTGATCAGGTCGTGGAACGGCCAGTTGTCCTGACGGGGTGCCAGCCGGAGCGGCAGGTCGGCCAGGTCCGCCAAGCCGAGTGCCGGGAGTGCGGCGAGGGGGTGGGTGGCCGGTAGGGCGACCGCGAGCGGGTCGGTCCACAGGGGGATCAGTTCCAGTCCCGGTGCGGTGGTGAGGACGCGCACGAACGCCGCGTCGAGTTCGCCGGCGCTTACGGCTGCGAGCCGGTCGCCCAGCGTCAAGCTGCGCAGCCGCACCGGCAGCCGTAGTCCGTCCAACAGTCGGTCGAGACGGTCACCCAGGCCCTGGCTGGTGCCGATGCGCAGCACCCCCTGGGCGCCGGCGGCGATCCCGGCGGCGACCTGCCGCACCCGCCCGGCCGAGGCGAGTGCGGCGACGGCTTCGGGGAGCAGCCGCTCGCCGGCCGCGCTGAGCCGGATCTGACGGGTGGTCCGGTCGAACAGGCGCACGCCGAGTTCGCGTTCCAGCCGGCGGACCTGCTGGCTCACCCCGGACTGGACGATGTGCAGCCGCTGCGCGGCCCGGCTGAAGCTTGCCTCCTCGGCCACGGTGACGAAGTAGGTCAGCTGCCGCAGCTCCATGGTCCCCACCTCGCCACGCTCGTGCATCACCGGAAGTGATAGACGCCTGCTGCAACAGCGCCTTGGTCGGGACCTGTTCCCGCGGTCGAATCAGGTCCATGAAAACTGTGCTCACCACCGCGGAAGGCCCGGTCATCCGAGAGGTCGCGGACCCGACCAGGGCGGACCACGAAGCACTGGTCGCCGTGCGGGCGTTCTCGCTGAACCGCGGCGAACTTGCCCTGCTGGAGGCCAGGACCCAGCAGTGGCGTCCGGGTCAGGACGTCGCCGGTGTCGTCGTCGAGGCGGCGGCCGACGGGTCCGGACCCGCCCCGGGCACCCGGATCGCCGCCCAGGTCGACCAGGCCGGCTGGGCGGAACTCGTGCCCGTGCCGGGCGACCGGCTGGCCGTGCTCCCCGACGAGGTCACCATCGAGCAGGGCGCGGCGCTGCCCCTCGCGGGGCTGACCGCCCTGCGCACCCTGCGTCTGGGCGGCGACCTGCTCGGCCGGAGGGTCCTGGTGACCGGAGCGAGCGGCGGCGTCGGCAGATACCAGACCGAACTCGCGGCCCTGGCGGGTGCGCGGGTGACCGCCGTCGCGGCCCGCACACACCAGGACGCGCTGCTGGGCCTGGGCGCCCACGTCGTCGTCGCCGCACCGGCGGACGCCGCCGACGGCCAGGACCTCGTCACCGAGTCGGTGGGCGGGGACTCGCTCGCCGCCGCGCTCACCAAGGTCACCCCCGGCGGGACCGTCGTCGTCCTGGGATCCAGCAGCGGCACGAAGACACCGATCGACATCTACGACTTCGTCGGCCACGAAGGAGCACGGCTGCTGAGCTACCTCTCCTACGCCCACCCCGCACCCCCCGGACCGGACCTGCGGCTACTGGTCGACCTCGTCGCGACAGGCCGGCTGCACCCCACCCTCGGGCTGGTACGCGACTGGACCGACCTGCCCGACGTCCTGGCCGCACTCCGCGAACGCCGCGTGTCCGGGAAGGCCGTCCTCACCATCGGCTGAAGCACCAACCGGGCGGCTTCACCCACGATGTCCAACCCGGAACGGCCAAATCGTCGAATCCGCATAAATCCGCAGATCGTGCCGAGTCCGGCCGACGCGCGACCGGACAGCGCGGTTCTCGCTGGGCGTCGTCCACGCGACCCCGAATCCCCATCGGTAGGGGCTCCGAACCGTCCGGACGGCCGGCGGAAACGCCCGGTAGCCGCACCGGGGCGCGTACAAGCAGGTAGCGGGCAGAGCGATTAGCTGTATTTTCGACGACGAGAGCGCGACCCGCCGAGTTCATCTGGGCACCAGAATTCAGCATCAACGATGTGGGGAGGGCCTCCGGAGGGCGTCCCACAACCCCCAGAGCCCAACTCTTACAAGATCGTAATTAGTACCCTCCCGCTGCCCGATGCCAGGCCGACCGGGCGGAGCGGCGTGCGCTGATATCTCTGTAACCCATGTCGAATACCGGCCGGTCTGCAAGCGGCCTGGCGAGAGCAGTACGAATATGCCAAATTTGTGCTACTCCAGTATGCTTCGCCCGACTCTGGCCGGAACGCGAGGAACGTCCGACACTGGGTGGTCGGGGTGGGTGCGCTGGGTCAATGCCAACGCGTACATACACTTCGACTTGCCGACCGGTCTCCTCGACATCGACGGAAGCCGGAATTTCGCCGCGGTCAGTCGGAACCTGCAGCCACAAGTGAGATCCATCTTCGCTGACCTGGGCCCGCCTGATTACGCTAATCCACGGTTGGAAAGCCCGGGAATTAGGAGTTACTAGTCGGGTGAGCCACTCCGGTTCAGATGTCGGAGCAACGAGAACGCCGCCGTACTCGCGGCGATAATTCATGTCGTCGATTTTGAAAAAGAAATCGAAAGGGCGTCCCGTTGCAAAATTAATTACTCCAGGATTATATACAGTCATAATCGCCAGGTCATGCGATTGTCGGCCGCGCTTACGGTCATGACTGAACGGCCAGGCAGTCCACTGACGTGAATCATCCGAGAAGGAGCACCTTACCGGCGGGCTAGGGTACGCGCTATCCTGATCTGCGCCCTCCCAGGTCAGGACTTTGTCGCTGCCGGCCGGGGCGAACGTCCAGCTAACGTACAGCTGTGCAGGAACAACAGTCACGTCTAGCTGTATGCCGCGCTCCATTAATCCACCGCCTCTCTGTCGCCAGCATATAGCTGCGTGACACCGGTCGCCAGCCAAGTGAGTAATTTGACGAAACCAACGTACGCATTTCCGCTATGAAGGAAACTGATTCTGCCGCGATAGGTCACTGAGCTCAGACAGCTCGGCTTCATTATCCCGGTGAACTCGCCGCCTGATCCCAACTCGATCCGTGTTCGATATTCCCATGCGATTACCAACCCGGCACCCGGTGTCCGCGTGGTATCGTATTCTTCGACCCTGACCGCTCCGTGGTCCGGCAACCACTCCTCGGTCACTCTAAATTCCCCTCCTTGGCGATCTACGGGACGGAATTAGTTAGAATGGAAGTGCCAAAATCATTCTGGATATCCTGGTCGAAGGTGTAGTAAAACCCAGCGTCAGTAGGAGTCTGAAGAATATCATAATCGTCGTAGTGCGGTCGGATGAGCTGTACTGAGGCGTGGTCGTCACCTCGGACTCGACCCTGCGGTTCCGCGGCCGGGGCGAGGTCGAATCGAGCCTGGTCGCCAACGGTTACAGAGTTCTCGATGGGGGGAGGCACCGGACCGCCCGGGGGCGTGAGTTCGTGTTCATCGCCAAGCGTTCGGCCTGAAGCGGCCAGTGTCCGTCACCGCCTATCGACCGGCGTCAAAATCGATGGACAGCGCCCATGCCCGGGGCAATCGTTGGCGCCGTGCGGCAGGAGGAGATCTGGGACGTTGATACCGCCCGGCGCTATGACACGCCGGGCGTCGGCATGTTCGCCCCCGAGGTGGTGGGGCCGACCGTGGACCGCCTGGCAGGGCTCGCGGGCACCGGGCGGGCGTTGGAGTTCGCCATCGGAACCGGCCGGGTGGCCGTCCCCCTCGCCGAGCGAGGAGTGCCCGTCACCGGGATCGAACTGTCCCGCCCAATGATCGACCGGCTACGCGCGAAGGCGGACGAGGCGACGATCCCGGTCGTCGTCGGAGATATAACGACGGCGGTCGCCCCGGGCATCTACACGCTCGTCTACCTCGTCTACAACACGATCTCCGACCTGCTCACGCAACCTGAGCAGGTCGCCTGCTTCCGTAACGCTGCCCGTCACCTCGTCCCCGGCGGCCGGTTCGTGATCGAACTGTGGGTGCCGGAGCTGCGCAGGCTTCCACCAGGCCAGCAGGCCGTGGTCTGGCAGTCCGACCCCGACTACATCGCCTTCGACACCTACGACGTCCTGCGTCAACACGTCGTGTCGCACCACGTCAGGCTCGATGAGAACGGAGGAGCCCGGCTGGCGCGCAGCCCCCATCGCTACGTCTGGCCCGCCGAACTCGATCTCATGGGGCAGTTGGCCGGCTTCGAGTTGGAGACCAGGCACGCCGACTGGCAGGGAGCCGAGTTCACCGCCGAGTCCCGCTCCCACGTCTCCGTCTACCGCATCCGAGCGGACCGATAGACCCGAACTCGGCCACCCGACAATCCTCAACCACGGACCGGCAAGCTCCCGTCACCACCCCGCCACGCCACATCCGCCTCAGCCAACGACGGGTGCAGAGGGCTAGCGCCGACTGGTCGAGACCGGTACCGCCGGTCCGGGCAGCTGTGCATCCGCTGACCACCGCCATCGAGGAGGCCGGGACCTGTCCTCGATGGCGGCGGCCTGGCCGACAGCCCCTATCGTCTGTAGCCGGCCTGACGGCCGGGCCTCACTTCAGGTGCTGGGCGAAGAACCGGGCCGCGGCGTCCCCCGCGAACTGCGGGACGCCGGTGTGCCCACCCAGACTGGCGTGCAGCGACTTCTCCTTCGAGCCGAAGGCGTCGAACAGGTCCAGGGCCAGCTGCCGGTCGTTTCCTTCGTCGTCCCACTGCAGCAGGACATGCAGCGGAATGGTGACCTGCCGGGCCTCCTCGAACATGGCGCGGGGCACGAAACTCCCGGCGAACAGAACGGCGGCCGAGATCCGCGGCTCGACCACCGCCAGCCGGATCCCGATGGAGATCGCCCCTCCCGAATACCCGACCGGGCCGCCGATCTCGGGCAGCGACAGGAGGCCGTCCAGGGCCGCCTGCCATTCCGGGACCGCCTTTTCGACCAGCGGGAGGATGAGCCGGTCGACGATCTCGCCGTTGACCGGCGCGCCGGCCGCAAGCGCCCGGCGCAGGTCGGCGCGGGCCTGCTCGGCGGCGGCGGAACGAGGCCGGTCACCGCTCCCGGGCCCCTCGACGGTCGCCGCGGCGAAGCCGTCCGCCGCGGAGCGCTGGGCCCGGGCCACCAGCCGGGGGTACATCTTGCGCAGTCCGCCGGGGTGGCCCAGCAGGATCAGCGGGACCGGTGCGGATACGGATCCGGGCGTCCACAGGATGCCGGGGATCTCACCGAGGGCGAACTCGCGCTCGAGGACACCGTCGTCGAGGCGCTGTTCAGACGTGAATCGCATGGTCGTGCCTTTCGGGAGGGCGAGTGAACGGCGCTCCCGGACGACCTACCGCCCGACCGTGACCCCGGAGGGGAGCACCCAGGTCGATACTGCGTTCACGGGTACCACCTCCTCCTTCTCGCACGGCCATCGGCAAGGTAGCAGCGGACGCCGCGATCCGCCAACAGGTTTTGCGGAGGCTCCGAGGCCGGATGCCACGGAGCCACTCGCCGCGCTCCGCCGGCCCGCAGACAGCACCCTCGCGAGCTCCAACCCGACAGGAGCCACCTGGAGACCACGTGCGAGCCGTCACTACGGGTGACTACTCAAATAGCTCGCGGCCTGCTGCTCATGTAGTGCTCACCGTGACGTCCGGTGACCCGGTTCTGCGGTGAGGCGTCGCTGGCGAACTCGATCTACGGGTTGTTGCGCGAGGG
>NZ_JALKFZ020000151.1 GCF_023243075.1 Frankia sp. AiPa1
GACGACAAGATCTGCCAGACCCAACACTCCCACCCAGACACGAAACACACCAGGACTAAACAGCGACAGTCTACTAGCCGCATTGGGTGAATAATCTGCCCAGAATCGCGGCGCGGTTGGCCGCTGGCGGTACTGGGGGTGGCCGAGGTGCCCGCACGGATACAGGTCATGTCACAGGTGACGCAGCTCGCGGTGCGCTACCTGGTCTCGGCGAGGACACCGGTCCACCCGAGCGAGCTCTGGCTGCAGGTCTGGCAGCAGTATCCGACGGTCGACGACGAGTGGGCGGCGGCGGGCAACGGGAAGACCTCCGCCGAGCAGACGCTGCGCTGGACGAGCAGCGAGCTGGTCCGGGCCGGCTGGCTCGCCAAGACCCCCGAAGGCTGGCTGGCGACCGGAGTCGGCGAGTGGTCGCTGCGCGAGTACCCAGACGCGGTCTACTGGCGTAAGGAGGCCGGACGCCGGTATGCCGACTACCGGCGGGACAGGGATCAGTTCGACCTGGTCGAGGCGGAGCTCGCGGCCGTGCCGGCGGGCTACTGGGTCCGGGCCACCGACCTGGCCGAAAGCGCCGACTTGGCGGTCGAACGCATCGTGCATCACCTGGTGGGAAGCCGGCCTGAAGGCTGGTTCCGCGTTCTCGACGCCGGCGGTCGGCTACCGAGTGACGCTCATGCCACGGCGCGCGAGCGAGCCCTGTGGCTGGGAATGCTGGAAGAGGACGGCATCGACATTCGCACGGGTCGGGCCGACGCGCTGCGCCAGCTCGCCGGGGCGGATCTGCGCGCTGTTCTCGGCGAGGCGGACGGCGAGGATGACGACGCGGCGTTGCTGGTCACAGAGCATGCGCGGCGCGCCTGGCTGGTTCGGCCGCCATCCCGGCGGGACGCGGTCCGTGGTGAGTGGCTTCCGGACGCGGTGTGCGCGTTGCCGGTCGATCTGCTTCCCCACCTGCGGCCGGGAGCGGGACGCAGCGTGGTGGCCGATGCGGTCGAGGAGACCTTCCCGAAGCGTCGGTCCGACCAGCGGCTGCGGCTGGTCGACGACATCTACGCGTTCCTCAGCCGGATCTCCATCGGAGATCTGGTCCTGACCAACCACGGCTCGGATTTCTATGTTGGCGAGATCACCGGCTCGCCGTTCTACTTCCGGAACCCGGAACGTCCTGCCGGCGCCCTTGTTGAGCTGCGGCGTACTGTTCGCTGGCACAACCCGCGCGACCCGTTCGACTTCGCCGATGACCTCTCCGGCCCGCTCGCGGCGGCCATCGGGGTCCCGGACCAGTCGGTCATCGAGCTGAGCGACTTCCTGCCCGAGCTGGCCGGGCGTGTTCCGGACGACGATCTCATTCCGATGGGTGCGGCGGCGATCAGCGGGACGTTCACTGGCACAACTCGGGGAGCCCGAGGGCCATACTCGGACCCGACCATGGGAGCGGCCAGGCTCCTGAACATCAGTGACGACAGTCTGGAGGCGCTGGCGGCGCGCCTGCACGTTGACGCCGACTGGCTGCGGCGCTGCCTACGACTCCTGCGGCTCAAGCCACAACTGATCTTCCAGGGTCCGCCGGGTACCGGAAAGACCTTCGTGGCCCGCGAACTGGCCCAGCACCTCACCGACCAGAAGCGGGAGAACATAGCATTCGTCCAGTTCCACCCCGCGTACAGCTATGAGGACTTCATCCAGGGGTACCGGCCACGCGGCGAGGCGGGTGGGGACGGAACGATCCGGTTCGAGCTGGTATCGGGCCCGCTGATTCGCCTGGCTCAGACGGCGGAGGAACATCCCGACGAGCCGTTCTTCGTCATCATCGACGAGATCAACCGGGGAAACCTGGCGAAGATCTTCGGCGAGTTGTACTTCCTGCTGGAGTATCGCGACGAGGTCGCCTACCTGCTCTACCGGCAGGAGGACGGCCGCCCGTTCTCCCTCCCGAGGAACCTGTTCATCCTCGGCACGATGAACACCGCCGACCGGTCGATCTCCCGTCTCGACGCGGCCATCCGCCGCCGCTTCCATTTCGTCTCCTTCGACCCGGCCGAGGAACCGACCCGCTCTCTGCTGCGCACCTGGCTCACGGCCCAACTGCTGGACTCCCGGCCAGCGGATGTGCTCGACGAGCTGAATCGCCGTCTCGATGCGAAGGATGGCTTCACGGGCCCACGCGTCGGGCCGGCCTACCTGATGAGGACCGAGCTCTACACGGACGGCATCGACGCCGGTCTCGACCTGATCTGGCCAACGCAGATCGAGCCGCTGCTCGAGGAGTACTTCTACGGTGACGATGAGACCGACGTGCACGGCGAGTTCGGCCTGGACGCACTGCGACAGACCATCGTGACGCCGCAGCCCGCCGGCGCCTGATGTCCAGCTCGGCCCCGTCGACGCTGGCCGGCCGCCTGGTGATCGACCTGGCGGAGTATGGCAGCGCGGAGTTCCGGCTCAGCCCCGCGCAGGTCTCCGCGCTGAAGGAAACCAGCACCGTCCAGGTGACCCGCCTGCGCGCGGACCGGTACATGGTGAAGGCGAAGGCCGAGGTCGGCTCGGCGGTGTTCGGCACGGGCCCCGATGCGGTGGTTGTGCGGATCCGGCCGAAGGTGCCGATCCGCCGGCTGCTCTTCCTGCTCGGCTACGCCCAGGACAAAGGCAGGTGGTGGCCGGAGGACGTCGAGGCCGACGAGGCCGAGGACCTGCTGCCGGCCATCGCGCGGGCCTTCACCCGCACGACCCAGCGGGCATTCGCAGGCGGCCTACTCCACAGCTACCGGCCGGTTGAGGACGACCTGCTGACGATCCGCGGCCGGGTCCGCTCAGACGAGATGCGCCGCCGCGGCTGGTCCGGGCCCGCGCTCCCCTGCGAGTACGACGAGTTCACCGTGGACATCGCGGAGAACCAGGTGCTCCTCGCCGCCGCCCAACGACTGCTCGCGCTCCCCGGCATCATGCGGCCGACCAGGAGGGCGCTTCGCGAGATCGCCAACGAACTCGTCGATGTCACTCCGCCTGGTCGCGGCGAATCCCCGCCGACGTGGACATCGAGTGCCCACAACTCCCGCTACCGCACGGCGCTCGATCTCGCCGACCTGATCCTGCGCGGCCGCTCCTACGAATACACCGGCGGCGCGGGCCCGACGACCGTTCGGGTCGACGGCTTCCTGGTGACGATGTGGACCGTTTTCGAAGCCTTCGTCACCAAGGCCGTCGCCGACGCGCTCCGGCACCCGCCGACCGGCCGCGTGCCGGGCCGCCACGTCCTCCTGCAGGACAAGACCCACCACCTGGACCGGGCCCGCCTGATACAGCTCAAGCCCGATCTCGTCTGCTATCAGCAGACCTCGACCGGCCACAGGGCCCCGATCGCCGTTCTGGACGCCAAATACAAGATTGAGAAGGATGCCGACAGCCCCGACACGATCTACCAGTTGCTCGCGTACTGCGCCGCCCTCGGCCTGCCCGCAGGCCACGTCGTCTATGCCGCCACCTCGGACGAGATCCGCTACACCTACGTCCTCACCACCGGCATCGCAATCACCTTTCACCCTTTGGATCTGACCGCCCCCCTACCTGACCTGCGCCGCCAGATCAACGAGATCGCCGCCGAGATGACGAAGTGAGTATCAGCTCGCTCACCGCGGGCGATACCGTCGAGTTCGAGTGACTTCGGCGATGGGACCCTGGTCGCTCGTCAGGCGCCCAGGAGCAGGACGGCGCCGCGCAGGGCGCACCACAGGCTGAAGGCCGCGAAGCCCAGCACCCAGAGCGGACCGGGGATGCGGGTGAGGGTGGCGAGCAGGTCGGCGTCCGAGTCGCCCGCGCCGTCACGGCGGGCGCGGTGCAGGGTGAGCACGGAACGCGGCCCGGACAGCAGCAGAACCCAGGCGAGAAAGCAGAAATACCAGAGCTGCACCCAGTCGGGGCTGTAACGCCCGGCTATCACCAACGACGCGATCGTCCCGACGATCAGGCCCTGCCCGAAGCGGTTGACGGTGACGAGCAGCAGCGCCGCGAGGCCCAGCACCGCCAGGATGAGCACCGCGGTGACCCGTCCCCGCGCCAGCAGCGCCGCCGAGCAGACACCGACCAACGGCGGTCCGGTGTAGCCGGCCGCCACGGTCATGAAGATCGCCGCGCCGCGGGACCGGCCGCGGGTGAGTGTGGCACCGCCGCCGTCCGCGTCGACCCACACCGCGAGGACCTGCCGTCCGGTGAGATAGGCCGCCAGGGCGTGCCCACCCTCGTGCACCGCCGCGTCCAGGCGCTCGCCCCACCGGCTGGCCAGCACGACCAGCAGGGCGAGCAGCCCGGTCATCACCGCGACGGCCTGCGACGCCGTGGTCCCGTCCACCACAGCGGCGTACACCCCGCCCGCCACCAGCGCTCCCGTTCCCGTCCGCCATCCACCGGCCATGACAGCGACGGCAGGCCACGACAGCCACCTGAGACCGTCATCCGAGCCTGCCGTCCCACGCGGACGTCCCGGTCCGCTCCACGAGCATGCGACGCGGACGCGTTGCGCACCCCGGAATTTCCTGGTTTTCACCTGAACCTGCCGCTCCCGCGCGAATCGGCCCGGATCTCGCCCCGGTCGATCGCCAGATCGGCCCCGCGACGTCGCATGGTGAGATCTCCCCGAGGCGACAGCATCCGGTCAGATCCCCACAGTGCTGTACCAAATACGATTACGGTGCATGTCGAACGGGCGCTGGGGGGCGACCGCGGGAACGGGACGACGCGAGGAGGGTCGGGTGGATGTGCCGGTCGGGTCACCGCCCATCAATTTCCACGCCCATCGGATCCGGTCCAACGACGCCGGCGGACGGCACGATTTCGAACAGATGGTGACCTCGCTGGTCGATGTGCTGGAAGGCCCGGCGCACGGCATCGAGCCGGCGCCGGGCGACTGGGGCATCGACGTGTACACCGGCGATCTCACCGACCGAGTCCGAATCTGGCAGGTCAAGTACTTCATCGACGGCGTGAAGGACGGCCAGCTCGCCGATGCGAAGAAATCCTTCGTCCGGGCCTGCCGGGAGGCGTCACGGCGGGGATACGCCATCGACGAGTGGACGCTCTGCATCCCGGTGACCATGGACGGCCCCCGGACCCAGAGCTTTGAACGGTGGCGGGCCGAGCAGCGACGGGACACCGGTATCCCGATCCGGCTGTGGGACGAGACCCGGCTGCGCAGATTGCTCTCGCAGCCCCGATCCGCCGGTATCCGCGCCCTTTACTACGGTGGGGGTTACGGCGGGACTTCAGCAGACGCGGACGAGGCGGACCCGATAGCCGCAACCGCCGGAGATTCCAGCGCAGGCACCGCGAGCAGCGCGGGCGCGGCAAGTAGCGCGGGCACGGCAACCAGCGGTGGCACGGCAACCAGCGCGGGCAGCATGGCGCTCAGGCCGGCGCTGCGCATCCGGGCCGACGACGCGGTCCTGGACGCGGCCCGTCCGGACACGGCGGGCCCGGACGCGCCGCCGTGGCACGGCGGACGAGAACTGCGCGCCGGCGGTGCCGTCTACCTGCTGCACGACCCGGTCTCCCAGTGGACGGCGCCGGACGGCTCCTGGGTGCTGCGCGACGTGACCGCGCGCGAGCTGGAGGGCCCCGGCCGGCTGGTGCGCCTGCGGCATCTGTGGGTCCGGCGCCCGACGCCGGACGCCCGGAGCTGGCATGCGGCGCTGCGGACCCAGGCGGATCTGCTGGGCAGGCTGCGGGGCACTGCGGGACTACCCGACCTGATCGACCAGCGGCACCATGCCAGTCACAACGATGCCAGTCACGATGCCCGTGACGATGCCAGTCACGCGGTTCTGGTCCTGTCCGCCGTGCCTGGTCGAACCTGGCTGCCAAGCCCGAGTGGGCTGCCAAGCCCAGGTGGACCGCTGAGCCCGAGTGGACTGCCGAACCCAGGTGGACTGCTGAGCCCGGGTGGGCTGCCGAGCCCGGGTGGGCTGCTGCCAGGCCCCGGTGGGCTGGACCGGATCGTCGTGGCACGCGTGCTGGCAGACGCCGCCGCGCTGTGCCGGACGCTGGCGGCACTGCACCGGCACGGGTATGCCCACCAGCGGTTGAGCGCCGACGCCATCGTGCTCCCCGAGCCGTCCCGGACCGGAGCCCAGTCCCCGGGACATGACCAGCACCGGGATCGGGATCGGGATCGGCGTCGGGGTGGTCATCAGCGTTCGAAGCCTGATCACCAGCGCGGGCGAGGTGGAAGTCCCGGCACAGGCCAGTGGAATGGCCGGCCGGTGCCGATGCTGCGCGACCTGGGCCTGGTCGGGATGAGCGGGCGAGGTGAGGACGCGGCGGCCACCGACGTCCAGCAGCTCGGGGCGCTCGTGCTGGCCGCGCTCGGCAGCCAGCCGTCGCGGGCCGGATGCCCAGCCCAGCTTGACCATCTTCTCGCCCGCGCCGTCGCGTCCGACCCGCGGCGCCGACCTCGTCTGGGCGAGCTGGCCGACGGTCTGAACTCGGCGCGTCGTGCTCTGTCACTCGACGAGCCGACGGGGCGCTCATGACCACGCTGCCGGTGACCCTGCGCGGCCCACTGGCCGTGGTTCCGGTCGGCAAAAGCATCGAGGCGCTCGAGGGGCAACCCGCGCGGTTCGTCGCCGAGCTCACCGAGCTGTCGGCCCGGGGGATGCTGCCCGCGCGGGTGGAACCCGACCGCGACGACCCGAATCGCGGCCGGCTGGTCGTCTACACCAGCCGGCACGTGGCGACGCTGTACCCGACCAAGTTCCAGGACGGCTACACCCTGGGCTATGCCCGGCGCCGCACCTTCCGCGACGAGGATCGCCTGGTCGTCGCCGCGCTGGCGCTGCACTGTCCGTCCGGATGGCGCGTCTTCGACCGCGTCCAGGACCTGCCGCGCGGGCGCGGAGCGTTCGACCAGCCCTGGTCGTCGCAGTGGGCGGACCTGCGAGGCGCGTGGGCAAGGCTGCCCGGCACCGCCAACGGCTCCGGCTCCACCGGCGGCACCGGCGGCACCGGCACCGTGGACGTCCCAGGTCACACGGGCACCCCGGGTGGGCAGCATCCAGGCCCCGGCGAACGGCTGGCGCCGCGGCATCAGCGCTACCTCGATCTGGTCTCAGAGGTGATCGAGGCGAGCCGCGACATCGAGGTCGCCCGCCAGGAACTGGCCCCGCCGTTGCCGTACGCGCGTCGAGAGGCGGCCCGCGAGCAGCGGTACTCCGGACGCGGCGTGTACGCGTTTCACCTGGCGCGGCCGGGCAGTGTCGTCGCCGGCGCGCAGGTGCAGGTCAGCGACTCGCCGTCGCTGCGTGGCCGGGTCGACCGGGTGGACGGCCGAGAGGTCGTCGTCCGTTTCGACCAGGCCGTGGACTTCCAGGCCCTGCCCGCGCAGGGTGAGCTGCGGGTGCTGCCGAGCGACCGGGTCTACAAGATCCAGCAGGCGGCGGTCGACACCCTCGCCGAGGGCACGTCGGCGAACCCGAACCTGCTGGCGAACCTCGTCGACGGCGTGTTCCTGCCCTACCAGCCGGCGGCGGGGGCCCATCCGCGGGGGCCGCTCGACGACAACCAACTGACCGCGTTCCGCCGGGCGCTGACCGTGCCCGACCTGCTGGTGGTGCTCGGCCCGCCCGGCACCGGCAAGACGAGGACGATCACCGAGATCGTCCTGGCCTGTGTGGCCCGCGGCGAGACGGTCCTCGTCACCTCGCACACCAACCGGGCCGTCGACAACGTGCTCGCGGGCCTGCCCTCCGACGTGCATGCCGTGCGGATCGGCAGCGAGACCTCGATGACCGCCGCCGCCCGCACCCGCACCGTCGACAGCCTGCTCGAGTCGTTCCGCCGGGACGTCCTCGCCGACACCCGGCTGCCGGACCTCATGGCCGCATTCGAACGGGCCGAGCCGGTGCTGCGCCAGTGGCTCGACCATCTCACCGAGCGGTGCGCCGTCGCCGGGCGGACGAGTACGGAGCTGGCCGCGGCCGAACGCGCCCTGGACGAGGCGATCCTCGCGGCGTCCCCCGAGCTCGCCGCCGCCCGCCGCCAGGCCGTCCGCGATGCCGACGGCATCCTGGACACGATGTCCGCGCTGGATGAACGGCTCGCCGCGGCCCATGCCGAAGTGCCGGCCCGTCAGTCCGCCGCCGAGCGCCGCGGCGCGGCGGGACTGCTGCGCTGGTGGCACGCCTGGCGGCTGACCCGGCTGCGTTCCCGCGTCGACCGTGCCCTCGCCGCCCGCGCCGCGGCCGAGACGGACCTTGCCCGCATCGCCGAGACCCGCGACCAGCTCCGGGCCCAGGCCGCCGCGCTCGCCGCCGCCGATCCGGCCTGCGCCGCCCGCACCGCCGACCGTGATGATCTGGCCGCGACCATCGCCGAGTGCCACCGTGATCTCGCCGACGCCGGCAAGGTGATCCTCGGCGCCCTGCTTCCGCTGCTCACCGCACCCGGCCCGGCCAACCTGCCTGCTTCGGACGATCTCGCTGGGTGGCAGACCTTCCATGCGTGGGCGGTCGAGGCGATCGCGACCGTGCGGGCGCGGGCGGCGTTGCTGGCGCAGTGGCGGGCACGGATCGGCGATGCTGAGACCGAGCTGCGCCACGAGCTCGTGCGGTACGCCCAGGTCGTCGCCGCTACCTGCGTCGGAACGGCGAGTAGCCCGCTGCTGGCCGACATCGTCTTCGACGTGGCGATCATCGATGAGGCCGGGCAGATCTCCACCCCGAACATGCTGGTCCCGATGGTGCGGGCGCGCCGGTCGGTCCTCGTCGGCGACCACCACCAGCTACCGCCGTTCCTGGACGACGAGGTCCGCCTCTGGTCGGAGTCACTCGCGCCCGGCGGCCCGGACGCGGGCGGCACGGGTGCGGGCGGCACGGGTGCGGGCGGCACGGGTGCGGGCGGCGCGGGCACGGACGGTGTGCGTGCGGACGGTGTGCGTGCGGACGATGCCCGCGAGATCGGCGATCTGCTGCGCGCCAGCGGCTTCGAGCGGCTGTTTCCCCGCGTCGGCGACGAGCGGCGGGTCGAGCTCACCCTGCAACGCCGGATGCCCGAGGTGCTGGCCCGGTTCGTCTCGGACGCCTTCTACCACGGCCGGCTGCGCACATCTCATGACGGCGGGGGCGGCGATCCGATCTTCCGCAGCCCGCTAGCGATGATCGACACCGCGGACCGCCCGCCCGCTCAACGGGCCGAACGGGAGCTGCGGGCCGCCGAGCCCTGGCAGCTACGCGGCTACGTCAACGAGCTGGAGGCCGAGCTGATCGCCGCCCATGTCGCCCGCGCGGCCCGCTACTTCGCCGACTGGGCGGTGATCGTCCCCTACCGGGCGCAGGCAGCACGGATCGAGGCGGCGCTCGGCCGCCGGCTCGGCGATCCGGCGCGGGTCAGCGAGAACGTCGGCACCGTCGATTCGTTCCAGGGCGGCGAACGCGACCTGATCGTCTACGGTTTCACCCGCAGCAACGACCGCGGCGCCGTCGGGTTCCTCTCCGAGCTGCGGCGGCTGAACGTCGCCATCACCCGGGCGAAACAGCAGCTCGTCCTCGTCGGCGACACCTCGACGCTGTGCGCGGCCACCGATCCTCCGTTCGCCACGATGGCCCGCAACCTCGTCGACCACCTGCGCTCCCACGGCGACCTGCGCCCTTCCCGCGAGATCGCCCACCTGCTGTCGGACGCGGACGACACCGGTGGAGCCTTCTGATGGCCAAGCCCGTGCTCTATCCGTCCCGGCGGGCGCTCGAGGATGCCGCGGCCGTGCCCGGCGTGCGCCCGCTGCGGCTGTTTCCCGTGCTCTGGCCGCTGTGGCAGATCGAGATCAGCGCGTCCGTGCACGACCCGCAGGCGTTCGAGGTGCTCGACCATTTCCTCGTCCGGGCCCTCGCCGAGGGACGCCTGTCCACCGTGGACGAGATCGCCGCCTTCTTCTCGCTGCCGGCCGCGCTCATCCACCGCTGCCTGGGCTTCCTCACCGCCATCGGCCATCTCCACATCACTGGGGAACGACTGGCGCTGACGTCGCTCGGCCTCGCGTCATGGCGGGCGGGCGTCCGGTATGTCGTGAAGGAAAGCCGCCAGCACCTGATGTTCGAACGTTTCACCGGCTGGCCGTTTCCCCGCCGCTACTACGACGGGAAAATCGCCGTCCTGCCGACCCCGGCCGTTCCCGAGGACCGCGCACCCGGCCGGACCCGGTTCCATCCGCTGTCCACCGTCGCTCCCCTGCGCCCCGACGCCGTCGAGGCCCTCGCCGCCCGCCCCGACCGCGCCGAGTTCAATGTCCCCGCCGCCCTCGGCCCCATCCGGGAACTCGGCACCCACCAGGCATTCCTGCCCTGCTATCTGATCGAAACCGCCGAGCACGGGGTGTTCGCCTACACCGCGGTCTCCGACGCACGCGACCCGTTCTTCGCCGAGATCCTCCGCCAGGTCGACTCCGCCCACCAGCTCATCGAGGCCGAGGACCGCACCGACCCGTACACGCTGTGGACGGCCTGGCTCGCCAGGTTCACCCACGGAACCGGCACGCCTCGGCAGACACCCAGCGGCATGTGGCGGATCATTCTGCCGCCGTCCAGCTTCGGCGCGGGAAAGCTCGAGATGTACCGGCTCGGTTCGTATGAACTGTCGAAGAACCACATCGCACAGCTCTGGTGCGAGGATTCCGCCACCCGCCGCACCGCCGCCCTCGACCGCGCCCTCGCCCTCACCCGCCGCCCCGGCCTGACCCGCCCCGCCCTGCACGACCAGGCCGCGCGGATCGCCCACACCCTCGAGGTCCCCCCACCCACCGACCACGACCTGCGCACCCACGCCCGCGCCGCCGGCCCCCAGCTCCTCGGCCGCCTCGACCTCCTCCCCGACACCGACGACTGACATCCCCTCTTGGCCATCCCCCCTTGGCCATCGCCCTTGGCCGTCGCGAATTGTGATGGTCGGGGCACGGGTGGTTCCCTAGTGCGCCGACCACGAACATTGGCGGTGGTGAAACGACCGGCGTCACCGCACGTGCTCACCCTCGACCCCATTGATCGCATCGCGGGCCGCCGATGGGTCGTTCTGGTAGGGCAAACCGGACACGAAACCGGTAACTCGGACCACGGCGGCCCTTCCACCCCCACAACTGACCGACAAATCGGGCATAAGGTTGTCACTTGGAGTAAGCGCGGCGACCCGTTACGGATCGTGGACCACGCACGCGTGCGCTGACCACCCTCCCGGCATCCGCATCAGCTACCGATCCCGACGCCGCACCCGAAACCTTGCGACCCCCAGCGCCCGCCCGCCGGGTTCCCGCGGCCCGGGAACGATCGCGGTCGGCGCCCTAGCGCCGCACCCTGATCGCGACCGCGCTTCTCGCTGGACTGAGGTGCCTCCACCTGTTCGCGTCCACGATCTGGACCAGAGCCCGCACCCGCACCACCCCATGATCACAATGAGAGACCGGCCCTGGCTCACCTGCGGCCCGCGTCCTGTGATGCGGGTTTGCTCCTGCTGGGGATGAGGACGTCGAGGCCGAGGTGCTCCTGGAGCAGGTGCTTGAGCCGCGGGCCGTCGATCAGCTCGATGCGGCCATGCCGGTTGGCGAAATCCCAGCTGGACTTTCCGTACCAGGACGTGCTGACCACAATGCCTTTCGTCGCCCGCTTGTCCTCCATGACCCCGGCCAGGGCGCGGACCGCCTCGACACCCACGATGTTCTTGTAGCGCTTCGCCTGAATGATGCACAGTCCGCCCACGATCGGGTCGGCGTTGACGGCGACCGCGTCCACGCCGTCGTCCCGGGATGCCTGGGTGACCCAGGAGCTCATCCCCATCGCCTCGAACAGCTCGCGGACGAGATGCTCGAACTCGGTGGGTGTCACGTCAAGCAGATTCCGGCGGCCGTCCAGGCCGGCGACCGCGTCCATGCCGTCGATGAACCGGTAGCGGGACAGATCGAAGTCGACGACTGGCCGCACCGGCTCCAGGTCGTACGGATGGGGCGAGACCAGCGCGTTCAGCCGCCGCAGGCACTCCGCCGGGTCGACCTGGGCGAGCACGAGCTGGCCGAACTCCTCTCGGGTGGCACTCACGCTCACCAGGCAGGGCCGGATGTTCTGACCGGTGGCCCGGTCGACGGTCGAGACGTGCCCGTTGAACACCACCGTGCCGATGACGCCCTGACCTTCGCCGTCGAACATCTCCCGTATGGTGCGTAGCGCTATCTGCGCGACGACCGACTGGTAGAGCTCTCGCTGTTCTTTTGCCGGGTAAGCCACCGGGTTGATCTGATCGGATTTCTTCACGTACCGGTATGACCTGTACGCGGGGACGACATCGGTGCCGGGCAGTTCGTACTCGACGACGAGGTCCTGCGAATCCGGCCGATAGAGCAGCCGGAACTGGTGCGGAAAGCCGCCGGGATAGACCGATGCCCGCAGCGTCTCGGTCAGGTACGCGACGACGGCGTCCGGCTCGCCTCTGCTGAACGCCGTGGAAAACTGGTCGAGGGCAGCATTGTTCTCCCGCACCCGCTCCCGCGCGGCAGCTACCGACTCGTTGTATTCCTTGCGCCGCCCGGCGAGCCGGTTGACCCGGTCGAGTTCGGCGGCCGCGAAGGCCGCCTGGGCTGCGTCGAAATCGGCGTATGCCTGCGCCAGCTGCTTCTCGTGGCGCCCCGTTCCCCCAAGCGCCCGCCCGACCCGGCCAGGCGGCGGCGGCTCGAAATCCGCCCAGTTCGGCGGAACCGTCGGCCGGTCAAGCCCCGCCGGGTCGAAGGCCGGGACGTCCGCGATCTGGCGAAGCGCCGCGAACCGGAAGCCGGGCGAGGTGTCAAGCGACGACCGGAGCACGGTCGTCAGTTCCGCGACCCGCAGCTCCTCGGCACTGGTCCGGGCGATGGCCTCAGCCTCACGCGCGGCGGCATACTGGCGCGCCCGCTCCCGACCATCCGCGGCCTGGGCCCGCTGAGCCTCCCGCAGTGATCGTTGCGCCTCCCGGTCGATCCGCGTGGCCTCCTGGACCGCCCGCTGCTGCGCCTGCCGCGCCTCCCGCTGCCGCCGGGCCATCTCCCGCTGCACCTCAGCCAGGATCCCCCGGCGTTGCGCCATCGCTACTCTCCCCACCAGCCCATCCCGGACAGCTCCGTACGGTACCGCGCCCAACACGGACAAGGAGGGAAAATCGGAACCCACACTCCCGAGCCGGCCGGACCACGACCAGACACGCCCACCATGTTCGCTGACCGTCAAACCCGCGCTAGCCTGCCGACCATGAGCCACACCATGATCGACTGGCTTGGTGCTTGGTCTCTGACGGGGTGCGCGGCCGCCGCAGGTGCCCGGCATGCGTCAACGCGGATGATCTCGACGAGAGTCACCTGTCCAGCTCAGCGAGTTTGGCCGCAGCGGGACGAAGTCGACAGCGTCCCCGTGCTCAACACGGCACCATGCCCCGCCTGACCCGAAGCCGCGCATCTCAGTTGAAGATCTTGTGTGTGCCGATCTTAAGCCAGACGATGTGTGGGCCGGATCGCCCCGGAATGGGTTCGCCGTACTGCCACAGCGCCCGACCATCCGGCGCCCAGGCCATTTCGTACACGCCCGGGCGAGACTTAACCCCTTTGATTCGTAGCGAGGGGTGAAACGTTCCTGCGGTTAGCCCTTCCACAAACAGGTTGCGAGCGCGGAGAAACGCGGCACGTTGCTCGGGGCGCAGGCGGTTCCAGTCCGCCCAAAAACCCGCGACGGGAAGGAAGGTGGGCACACCGCCACGTTGGCCCTACCCCGCACGCGAACGGTCACCGCCCCCTCGCCCTACGGATGGCTCGCTAGCTCGCCTCCGCCTGATACGGAGCGCCAGTCAGCAGGCGGTCGAAGGTCTCCGGATCGCAGGCCACGAACCGACCGGCTTCGTAATCCGCCACCGCTGCATCCAAGTCGCGCAGCCACTCTGCGGGTAGACCCTCGTCGGAGGCCTCGATCTCGGACTGGGGCGCGTCGCTCGGTTCGCTCACCGACGCCCCCTTCACTCATACATTCTCAGCCGCGCGGACCTCCCGCGCGTCGGCTGGCCACGCACAAGCATAACGCCGGGGCCGATGCAAGGCGATGCATGGGCCGGCGAGTCGCTCCTCGGGATGGCGGCCAGCCAGCTGGGAGGCGAGTCGTCGCTGGCCGGGCTGGACCGCTCACGAGCGGACCGGGCCGGGCCATTGCTGACACCGGTACCGTTCGCGCCGTCCCGGTCTGCGGCCCGGCTCGCCGGGCGCTCCGTACGGTACCGCGCCCAACAAGGACGAGGAGGGAAAATCGGAATCCACACTCCCGAGGCGATCGGACCACGACCGGACACGCTCACCGTCGATTGCTGACCGTCAAACGCGCGCTAACGTGGCCGCCATGATCCGGGCTCTCACCCTCCGCCTCCCGGACGAGGTCCGCGAGGCCGTCCGACGCCACGCAACCCACGACGGCGTCACCATGACGACCTGGATCACCCGCCTGATCGACGCAGAGCACTCCCGCCGCACCGACGACCACACCCAACTCGGCGCCACCACGCAAACCTCCGAGACCGGCCCCAATCCCGCCCCGCGCGCCGCCATCCGCGAACCCCGATAAGCGCCCTCGAATCGGTGTGGCTTGCTCAGGGATGATCCCCGCGCGTGCGGGGCGGACTCAACACCGGCGGCACCGAACTCCGAATCCTCCGGATGATCCCCGCGCGTGCGGGGCGGACTGACCTCCCGCTGCTCGTCTCCGTCACCGCGACGGATGATCCCCGCGCGTGCGGGGCGGACCTGAGGTGGTTGTCGACGCCGGTGGTCATATCCGGATGATCCCCGCGCGTGCGGGGCGGACAGAGCCGAGTCGGAGGCGGTGCGGTCGCTGCGGGGATGATCCCCGCGCGTGCGGGGCGGACGCCCGGTCCGCAGCCGCCTGCCAGCCTGCGATCGGATGATCCCCGCGCGTGCGGGGCGGACACCACCGGCCCGCGCACCGTGCCGCCGACATGGGGATGATCCCCGCGCGTGCGGGGCGGACCGCACGATCGGCGGGCGTTATCTCGTCCGCGACGGATGATCCCCGCGCGTGCGGGGCGGACCCTTTGCGACCTGCGAGTTTATGTGCGCCGTTGCTGCTTTTGAGTTGGTGCGAGCGGACCGAAGCCGGAACTGTCGGTGGTGCCCGGTAAACAAGGCGGCATGGTAGCAACGGAGATGGATCTGGGTCGTCTCGCTGTGCTGTGGGCGAAGGGAGACAAGCCGCCAGCCTGGCACCCGCTGTGGGCGCATGCTATCGATGCCGGCGCAACTGCTGACTGGCTGTGGCGGCGCGGGATGACGCCTGCGGCGCGGCACGCCGTGGCGCGGCTGTTTCCTGGCGGCGCGGAGGATGGCCGGCTGCTGCTGTGCTGGCTGGCGGCGTTGCATGACCTGGGCAAGGCGTCGCCCGGGTTCCAGTTCAAGAACGCGGAGCGCGCCGCGGTAACACGGACGCGGCTTTCGCTGCCGGAGGATCTGCCTGGTCACTGGCTGATTCCGCATGCCTGGGTGTCGGCCTCCTGCATGGTGCGGATGCTGGAGGGTCAGCACGGCTGGTCCCGCGCGCGGGCGCACTGGCCGGCGATGCTGGTCGGTGGGCATCACGGGAAGTTCCCGGACCAGGCAATCGCCAGCCTGCCGCGTAGATGGCCGCACCTGTGCGGCGACGGCGAATGGGCGGCCGCTCAGTCCGAGTTGTTCACGCTGCTCACGGAGCATCTGGGCGTCACGCCACGGCTTGCTGCCTGGCGAGACGTCCAGGTTCCGCCCCAGGTCCAGATGATGCTGGCCGGTTGGGTGATGGTCGCGGACTGGCTGGCCAGTTCGGAACCACAGCTGGGGAACGAGACCGGCCCCTTCGCCAGCTACCCCCAGCGAGCAGCGGATCGGGCGGAAACAGCGGCGCAGGCGGCGGGATGGGGCCGGTTGTGGACACCGGTGGATGTGCCCCGCGAGGCCGACCAGCTCTTTCTTCGCCGGTTTGGTCTGGAAAAAATCCGGGAGGTGCAGGCAAGGGCGGTGGATCTCGCCTGGTCAGTGCCGGGGCCGGCGCTGTTTGTCGTCGAGGCGCCGACCGGGGAGGGAAAGACAGAGCTCGCGCTGGCCGTCGCCGAGGTCCTGGCCGCTCGGTTCGGAGCCGGCGGGCTGTTCTTCGGCCTGCCGACGCAGGCGACGGCCGATCAGGCCTTCGGCCGGGTGAAGGCCTGGCTGGCGAAGGCCGGTGGCGGCGGGATCACCCTGGCGCACGGAAAGGCCCGCTGGAACGAGCAGTTCGCACAACTACTGGCACAAGGACGTATGGCCGACGTCGGGTCGGACTGCGACGACGATGCGATCGTCGAGGCGCACAGCTGGTATCAGGGACGCCACCGTCCGCTGCTGGCGCCGGTGGCGGTGGGCACGATCGACCAGGTGCTGTTCGCGGCGACACGGTCGCGTTTCGTCGCGATGCGGCATGCGGCGCTCGCCGGCAAGATCGTGGTCCTTGACGAGGTCCATGCGTACAGCGCCTACATGTCCGTGTTCCTGCGCCGCGCGCTGCAGTGGCTGGGCGCGGCCGGCGTGCCGGTGCTGCTGCTCTCGGCGACCTTGCCGGCGGATACGCGTCGCGCGTTGGCGCAGGCGTACGCGGGCGGCGAGGTGCACATCCCGCGGGACGCCACCTACCCAGGAGTCCTGGCGATGGCGGCGCCGGGCCACGAGTCCCCGCCCGGTCCCCGATGGGTCATGCCCGCGCGCTGCGACAGTGCGCCCGCCCGGCTGGACCGGCGGGTGGCGCGGCTCGAATGGCTGGACGAGCCGGTCGGCGACTCCCAGCGGCAGCCGGGTACCGACAGGCGTCGAACCATCGACCAACGGCGCCTTGTCGACCTCCTGACGCAGCGGCTGGACGGCGGCGGATGTGCCCTGGTGATCAGGAACACGGTCGACCGGGCCCAGCAGACCTACGAGGCGATGCGCGTGGCCTTCGGCGCCAAGCGGGTGCTGCTGCTGCACGCGCAGTTCACCCTCGCGGACCGCCTGGCCGGGCAGCAGAAGCTCGTCAGCCTGTTCGGGCCCAGGGCCAAGCGTCCCGACGGGCCGTTCGTCGTTGTCGCCACCCAGATCGCCGAGCAGTCCCTGGATATCGATCTTGACCTGTTGGTCTCCGACCTGGCCCCCTTGGATCTTCTGTTCCAACGCCTGGGCCGCACCCATCGGCACCAGCGCGATGACCGCAGACCGCGAGTAGCGACCCCCAGCCTGATCGTGACGGGGCTGCAACGCGCGGAGGGCGGCGGCGTCCCCGCCATCAACGGCGGATCGATCGCCATCTACTCCGAGCATCTTCTGCTGCGGACCGTCGCCGTGCTGCACGGTCGGCACGACCTGGACCTGCCCGCCGAGGTGCCTGACCTGATCGACGCGGTCTACGGCGACAGGCCCGTCGGGCCGGCGTCCTGGCAGGACGACCTGGCCGCCGCGCACGCGGCGCACCTCAGAGAGCTGGAAGATCGTCAAAGCGAGGCGGAACGCTACCTCCTGGCCTCCGTCGACGAGGTCAGCGCGCACGGGCACCTGGGGCAGGTGCACCAATGGGACATCGGGACGGCCGCCGAGGACGACGATCCACAGGTCACCAGCCATGTCCGGGATGGCACGCCGACACTCGAGGCACTGCTGCTGCGCACCGATTCCGGCGGAACGGCGCGCCTGCCTTCCGGCGCCGCGGTGCCGCTCGACGCCCGCCCACGCGACGCGCTTCTGGACGAGCTGCTGCTTCAGGCCTGCCGCCTCCCCCGTGACTTCCTCGCGAGCCCGGAGTCGCTGACGAGACCGGCGAAGTGGCGACACCATCCCTGGCTGCGTCATCACCACGTGCTGACCCTGCCCGCGGACGGCTCCCCCCGCCGGGTCGGCGGACGGTCCTTCGTCTACACCGAGAAGCTGGGCCTGGGCCCGAAGAGCCGGAGAAGGTAAGACATGACTGAGCGGTTCAGCTTCAATCTCCTCGACGAGCCGTGGATACCCGTCCTCTGGCTGGACAAAGAGGAATCTGGCAGCGCCGCCGATGACGCGGACGCCGCGACACGCAGGCCAGACCTTCTGAGCGTGCTGGACGTGCTGCGGGAAGCGCACACCGTCGCGGGGCTCGACGGAGATATTCCCACCCAAATCCCGACCGTGCTACGGCTGCTGCTGGCCATCCTGCACCGCGCGTTCGACGGGCCGCCGTCCCTCGGCGCCTGGAAGGAGCTGTGGGATGCCGAGCAGCTTCCGATGGAGAGCATCACCGAATACCTGGAGAGATATCACAGCAGGTTCGATCTCTTCTGCCCTGAGCGACCATTTCTGCAGGCTGCCGGCCTCCGGGACGCGAAGTCGCGGGTCAAGCCGACGAACCTGCTGATGCCGCAGGTCGCCAGCGGGAACAACGTGCCGCTGTTCTCCGGCCGCGGGGACAGCCAGCCGATCGCGCTGACCCCGGCGCAGGCGGCACGATGGCTGCTGCACGCCCACGCCTTCGACACCTCCGGCATGAAGACCGGTGCGGTGGACGACCCGGCGATGAAGGCCAACAAGTCGAGCGGAAAACTCGGACCGCTCGGGCAGATCGGCGTCGTCATATCCCAAGGGCCCACCCTGCGGGAGACGCTCCTGCTCAACCTGGTTCCGCACGGGTTCGGCAGGATGCCGGAGAACCGCCAGGACTCCGCCGTGTGGGAGGCCGATGAGCCTCTGCAGGTCAGCTATACCGAACGGAAGCTGCGTGGGCCCGCGGACCTGTTTACCTTCCCGGCCAGGCGCATCCGGCTCGTGCCGTCGGACGGCGGCGCTGGCGTCGAGGTGCGTCACATCGTGATGACCGCCGGAGACCAGATCGCACCCGGCGAGCTCCGCCTCGCCGAGCCGCACACCATGTTCCGTCGCGATACGGAGGCGGAGAAAAAGGAAAAAAGAGCCCCGATCTACGTGCCGCTGCGGCACGTGCCCGGGCGGGTGCTGTGGCGGGGCCTTCCCGGCCTGCTGGCCGAACGGACGGCCTCCGGACCGCCTCGTCTCGGCAAGGACTCGCCTCGAGTTCAACCGCCAGGCGCGCTGCGCTGGATCGAGGAGGTAGTCGATCAAGGATATGTCCCCGAGGACATGCTGCTCGTCGTCGCCAGTTACGGCGCGCACTATGGGACGAAGGCCGCAGTTGTCGACGATCTGACCTACGATGACGTTCCGCTACCCGTCGCGGTTCTCGCGGCCGAACGGCCGGCGGCGAAATCTCTGATGCTGCTGGCTGTCTCCGCAGCCGACCGGGCCGCCTCCGCGCTCCGTGCCCTCGACCGCGACCTGCGCCGTTCCTACGGCGACCGGGCGAAGGAAAAGGACCGTGTCGCCAGCGCCGACCTGCTTGCCGACGACCTGTACTTCCGGCTCGACGATCCCTTCCGCCGCCTCGCCACCGCACTCGCCGGTCCGGACAGTGCGCATGCCGAGCTGAGCCGAAGCTGGGCCGCCACCGTGACCGGTTCCGCTCGCCGCATCGCGACCACCCGCATCGCCGGTGTGCCACCGGGCGGCATCCTCCATCAGCACCTCTTCGACGGCGAGCGCCACACCGTCGCCTTTGCCGAAGAACGTTTCTCCCGCAGCCTGGCCGCCGCCGTCCGCGAGCTGACCTGACCGAACCGCCGGACGTCAGATGCGGCCCGTGGAGGAGAGGAAAAGCACATGCCCCCTGCTGTCAGCCCGTCGGCGATCGAGAGCATCGCCGAGCAGACTTCTGAGCAGATCCGACGGTTGGCCCGCGGTGCCACCCGCCCGTCCGGACCCGACCCGACGGCGGTTGCCGCGCTCGCGGCCATCCGCCGCGGCCTCGGGAAACGCCCCGGCGACGTCCCCGAACTGTGGCCTTACACCGTTCCCATCATCGGCGGGTACGCGCAGGCGGAGCCGGCGGTGTTCCACGCGTTCACCCTGTTCGCCGCCCACCAGCAGTCTCAGAGCCTCCCGATGCACGCCCGCGGCCACTCGTTCGGCGCGGCCTGCCACCGGCTCGCCGCAGCAGTCACGAAAGGCGGCGGAAACGCCGACACGGTCACCCGCCGATTCGTCGCCGCCGGATCGGCGAACACCGTTGACGCGTTCGCCGTCCACGCCCGCGGGCTGGTCACCCTGCTCCGCGGGCAGCAGATCACGCTGGATTACCGCCAGTTCGTCCTCGACGCCCATTCCTGGACCCACCGAGGCCGCCTGACCATCACCCGCCGCCGCTGGGGCCGCGACTACTACACCGCCCGCACCGCCACCGCAGAATCCGACGTATAAGGAGAACAGCCGTGAACCGCATGTTCCTCGATCTTCATATTCTGCAGACCGTGCCGCCGTCCAACCTCAACCGAGACGAGACCGGCACGCCGAAGTGGGCGACCTACGGCGGGGTGCGCCGGGCCCGGGTGTCCTCCCAGGCGTGGAAGCGCGCTACCCGCATCCACTTCATCCGGGAGATTCCCCACACCGACCTGGCGATCCGGACCAGGGAACTGGTCGACGTCTTCACGGCCGGCCTCACCGGGGCTGGTGTCGCGGCCGACATCGCCGATGGCGCGGCCAGGCTCGTGGTCGCCGCTCTGGGGCTGAAGACCAAGAAGGCAACCCGCCCGGATCGCCGGGAAGCACAGGACACCGAGTTCGCGATGTTTCTGGGACAGCGGCACATCGACCGCATCGTCGAGCTGGTCGCGGCCGGTCTCACGGCTACGGCGAAACCCAACGCCAAGAAGGTGGTCGAGGCGGCCGAACCACTCGCCGTCGTCAGTGGCGCCCAGCCGATCGACGTCGCCCTGTTCGGACGGATGGTGGCCGACGTCACCCGACTCCACGTCGACGCGGCCTGCCAGGTCGCGCACGCCCTGTCCACCCACGACGTCGACACCGAGTTCGACTACTTCACCACCGTGGACGAGGTGAAGGAGGCACGCGGAGAGGCGGGTGCCGCAATGATCGGAACCGTCGAGTTCAATTCCGCGGTCCTCTACCGATATGCGAGCGTCAACCTGCCGTCGCTCGCCACCAACCTCGGCGGCGATGAGCAGCGTGCGGCCGAAGCGGCGACGGCCTTCGCCGATGCGTTCATACGCAGCATGCCAAGCGGCAAGCAGAACACCTTCGGCAACCGGACACTCCCCGAGGTGATTGTTCTGACCGCCCGCGCCGACCAGCCCCTCAACCTGGTCGGCGCGTTCGAGGAACCGGTGGTCTCCGACGGCGGCTTCCTCGCGCCCTCGTTCCAGCATCTCGCCGAGCACGCTGCCGCGATGTACAAGATGTACGACGCCGATCCCGCGAGCACCGCCGCCGTCTACACTCCGCGCCTCGGCACGCTGCCACAGGTCAGCGACGTCTTCGGCGCTGCCACCCCGCTACCAGAGGCGCTGGCGACCATGCGATCCCGCCTCGCTACCCTGCTCACCGACGCTGGCACGCCCGGCCACGCCGGCTCGTCCAGCGGCTTTGGTTCGCACGGCGGATCCGGATCCGGATCCGGCGGCGGCGCCAACGCGGGCAGCGCCTGGTGAGCACCCTGCTTCTGCTGCTGAAGGGCCCGCTGCAGTCGTGGGGTGCCGGCGAGGTCAATCGCCGCTGGACGCACCACCACCCCACCAAATCCGGGGTGGTCGGCCTGCTCGCCGCCGCCGAGGGCCGCCCTCGCGGCGCCGACCTGACGGACCTCGTGGAGCTCACCGTCGGGATTCGCGTCGACCAGCCCGGCGACCTGCTCGTCGACTATCACACAGTGTCCCGCTACGACGGCGTCCCGTTGCCCAGAGCCGAGGATGGAAAGCGAACCCAACCGCCGAAACCAGCCCTTCAGACCCGTCGCCACTACCTGCAGGACGCCGTCTTCCTCGTCGCCGTCACCGGCGGCACCCCCGGCCGGATCGGCGAGCTCGACACCGCGCTACGCCGACCCGTCTACCCGCTCTTCCTCGGCCGACGATCCTGCCCGCCTTCCGTCCCGGTGAGCCTCGGGGTCCACGCCGTCAGCTTGGACGCGGCGCTCGCAACCGAGCCATGGCATGCCGCCCGCCACCACCGCCGCAAGTATCACGACGACGTCGTCGAGCTGCCAACAATCCTGGACGACCCGAGCGGACCCGGCGAAACCCTGCATGATGTGCCGGTTTCGTTCGACCAGCTCACCCGCTCTTACACCCGCCGTCGGGTGCGCCGGTCAACCGTGCTCATCCCCCATCCCGACCGCCGACGGACGCCGGCTACCCCTCCGCCGCCTCCGCCGCACGATCCGCTCGCTCTGCTGGAGGACTGAGTTGTACCTGACCCGCGTCATCCTCAATCCCCGCCGCGCCGGCGCGCAGAACTACCTCGCCAATCCATATTCGACCCACGCGGCGATCATGCTCGGGCTGCCCACCGGACTCGGCGGCAGCGTCGCCGGCCGACCGCTATGGCGCATCGACCGCGACGATCCCCACCGCCCCCACCTGCTCACCGTCACCCAGGACCGCCCCGACTACAGCCACATCGTCGAGGAGGCCGGCTTCCCCGCCTGGGACGAGCCGTACGCCACCAAGCACTACCAGCCTTTCCTCGACCGACTCGAGACCGGCCAGCGCTACGCCTTCCGCCTCACCGCCAACCCGACCTATTCGCAACCCAGCCCAATCCCCGAATCGGAGCCGCGGGCGGCTCAACTCGGGAAGGCCAGCAGCAGCGCCCAGACCACGGATCAGGCGCGGACGTCCGCTCCGACGGAAACCCCGGACCTCGCACCCACAAAACGCCCGCGAGGAACCCGCCGTCCGCACACCACCATCACCGACCAGACGCAGTGGTTCCTCCGGCAGGCGGAGAAGATCGGCATCACCATCCCCACGGCCAACTCCGGCGCCCCCGACCTGATCATCACCGAACGCCGCCGCCATGCGTTCGAGAAGCCCACGCCCGACGACACCCCCCGACGCAGGTCACGCAACACCATCGCCATTCACACAGCCACATTCCAGGGAAACCTAAGGATCACCGCACCGGATGACCTCCGCACCGCCCTCACCCACGGCATCGGCACCGCCAAGGGCTTCGGCTGCGGCCTTCTCACCCTCACCCTCCACCGAGCCACCCCAACGTGAAGTCTCAAGACCACCAACTAACCCACCCCTGCCAGTCCCCGCACGTGGGCCAGACGCTGCCCCCGCCGCCCTTGACCTAGCCCTGCGGGAATGATCCCCGCGCGTGCGGGGCGGACTCCTGCACGCCGGTGGCCGGGTCCTTGAGGAGCGGATGATCCCCGCGCGTGCGGGGCGGACGTCATCGTCCCCGCGCTCACGTTCACGTTCTCCGGATGATCCCCGCGCATGCGGGGCGGACTCCGGCGCGGCGGGCCCGCGCGCTCGTGGACGCGGATGATCCCCGCGCATGCGGGGCGGACCGGAACCCGGCCGCATGCACTGCCTGCGCGGCGGGATGATCCGCGCGCATGCGGGGCGGACGTCTCCATGGCCGAGGAAAGCTCGTTCTGCACGGGATGATCCCCGCGCATGCGGGGCGGACGGACGCGGTCCACCGGCATCGCATTGTGCTGGAGGATGATCCCCGCGCATGCGGGGCGGACGAGGATCGCATCCCGATGCCCGGTGAGGAGGTCGGATGATCCCCGCGCATGCGGGGCGGACCACTCCAAGGCCCCCAAAGGCCCCGTCATCGGGGGATGATCCCCGCGCATGCGGGGCGGACGCGCTCGCGAAGCTGCCGCCGCTCGCCCGCGAAGGATGATCCCCGCGCATGCGGGGCGGACGAACGCAACGCGGTGATCGAGGTGCGCGATGCGGGATGATCCCCGCGCATGCGGGGCGGACCGACATGGCCGACGATCGGCATGTGCGCGGACAGGATGATCCCCGCGCATGCGGGGCGGACCTTCGCGACCTGGGACTTCTCGGCAGATCTTGGTGATTTTGCATCGGTGCGAGCCGGTGGGCCGCCTTCACCCGGCGGCGGGGAAGGCAGCTGATCCTACTTGCAAGCGCCTGCCGACCACGAGCCACACCATGATCAGCCGGCTCAGCGCTTGGTCTCTGACGGGGTACGCGAACGTCGCCTCCGCCTATGGAGCGCCAGTCAGCAGGCGGTCGAAGGTCTCCGGATCCCAGGCCACGAACCGACCGGCTTCGTAATCCGCCACCGCCGCATCCAAGTCACGCAGCCACTTTGCCGGTAGACCCTCCATATGTACCGCAGGGCTGCGCGAAGGTAGCTTTCGGCTACGATCAACTACGTTGAGTAAACGCCAGGTGTGATGGCTCACGCGTCGT
>NZ_JALKFZ020000152.1 GCF_023243075.1 Frankia sp. AiPa1
CGACGCGTGAGCCATCACACCTGGCGTTTACTCAACGTAGTTGATCGTAGCCGAAAGCTACCTTCGCGCAGCCCTGCCCCACTACCTCAGGTAGCCGCGACGGCACGTAGACGGGGGTACACCACATCCCCCAGGGGCGGGCATGCGTCTGTTCACGGCGCATGCCCGCCCCAGGAGGCGCCCGCCTCCGCAGCCTGGATGCGGGCGGCACGGTCGGATCGCGCAGTGCATATCTCGTCAACGGCCCGCATCACCATCGCGGGAACACCTCACCGACAATGCACATCACCGACAATGCACATCACGGAATGCGGGCACCATCGAGTGAACGCATCGCCAGGAAAACGCAGTAGCAGTCAGACGCGTCACCAGGCACAGACGTCACCAGGCATAGGCGTCACCGAGGGGGCACGCTTCATCGAGAACGCACATCACCGCCACTGCGCCTCGGCGAGGATTCCGGTCACCCGGCGCTGGGAACCGAACGGCGCTGGAGCGGCACCTGCACCCCGATCGGCGCCAACCGGTTCAACTCGTCGAGCTCATAGCGCCACAGCGAGGCCAGCCGCTCGTGGTTCGGCACGCTGTCGCTGGCCGCAAAGGTGATGCCGACCCGGTCACCGACGCCGAACAATGCCACCGAAAGATGCTGACGCCCGACCAGCAGTGGGCCGGTGCCGATCATCTCGAGAACCTTGCGGCCGGCGACGTCCAGTGGCCCGCGGATGGTGCGGGCGTTCGTCGCGACCATCGCGAGCTCGTGGGTTCGCCCGCCGAAGCTCGCCGCGTAGGAGAGCATCCGCGGCGTGGCCCGCTGCGCCACCGACGGGAACAGGTGGTGTTCGACCAGGCCGATTCCGCCCCCCTTGAGCCGGCCGGTGACCTCGGCGATGCGGGCGACGCGGTGGGCGGCGTCCGGCTCACCGCACGGCAGCGCGACGCGCACGCCCGAGGTGAAGTTCGACAGCACGTTCTGGTCGGCGGCCAGGCGGATGCTCACCGGCATGAGAGCGTGCACCGGGCGGTCGTCGTGCCTCCATTCGAATTCCGACCAGGCCCGGATCGCCCCGGCCAGCGCCGCCAGGTAGACGTCGTTGACGGTGGCGTTGTGGCGGCGGGCCGCCGCACGGATCTCACCGAGATCCGCGTGGGTCCAGGTGTGCCGGGCCGGGCCGCACGGCCGGCCGCCCCAGGCATCCAGGACCCGGGTCGAGGACAGGACGTTCAGTCCCCGGTTGACAAATCGCAGGTAGTCGGCGGCCCGGGGCCGCGGGATCTCGGTGGGCAGCCCGATGTCGGGATCGTCGTCGCCACCGAAGAGCAGGTGCAGTGCCCGGTAGAGCGCCGCGCCGTCCTGGGCGATATGGCTGGTGCGGTACACCACGACCGATCCGGAGGTCCCCGAGCCATACGTCCCCGAGCCATACGTCCCGGCGCCGTAGGTCCCCGCCCCGGAGGACATCGCGGTGGGGGGCCCGGCGGCGGGGTCGCATAGCAGGTAGACCTTCCAGGGCTGGCTCTCCATGTCGGTCGGCCAGGTGGCGATCTCGTCGACGGCCGCGCGGATGCGCCGGTCGCCGACGGCGTCGTTGTGGCCGAGCCGAGCCGCCGCCTCGTGCGTCGGCAGCGGCACGGCGACGACGTGCGCGTCGACGTCCATGTCGGGTTGGGAGACCCAGTGCGTCTCGGTGTGCGTCGCGCGGCGGTCCGGCGCTCTGACCGTCACCGTCTCCAACCGGTCGGTGAGCATCAGGGCGCGCGACTGCCGCACCCGGTCGGCGATATGCGCCCGCAGGTCGGCGAGCTCGACCGGACCGTCGAGGAAAAGCACCGCGCCGACGTCCTGGAACTCCCCCGGATTAAGCCGGTGAAACGCCAGGTACGCACGGTCTCCCGCGGTGAGTGGCCGGGCGAAAGCACGGTTGTAACCGGTCTTTACGACCGTGTCGAGGAGGGTCATCAGGCGTGCCCCCCGCCCGTCGCCGGGCAGTGGGCGCAGGCGCTGGTGCCCCTGAGATCAATGCAAGCAGAACGGCGGGAAAGCGCGCCGTGCGGACCTGTACCCATGGACCTGTTTATCCCCGTGCCGTTCCGCCCTGACAACCTTGTGTCGCAGGTCTCCACCTAAGAAGACGTTAAACGCGACACGCCCAGGACCTACCCGAGTGGGTACGCCCACGTCAATGCGGCTGAAATGCGGCCCCCCGGCCGGGCATCGCCCGTTGGTGTATCACCACGAAAAGGCCGGGAATTCTACTGCCCGCGGGGTGCCCCACATGTCCCCACCCGCCACGGGCCGTTCGGCCGAGAGCCTGAAGCGCGGCTGCGATCAGCGTGCGGTGGGGACCGGCTAACGCAGCTCGGTGACGAACCGTTCGAGCCCGGCGACGAACGACCGGGCGTCGTCCTCCGGCCATCCGGCCAGGCGCAGACCGAGCAGGTCGGCGAGCCGCCCCCGCAACAGCGCGACGATCTTCTCCCCGTCATCGGTGAGGCACAGAAGCGTGCCGCGCACGTCGGCCGGATCCGGTACGCGCCGCAGCAGCCCACCCGTCTCCAGCCGGCTGGCGTACCGACTGGTTCCCGAACGGTCCAGCCCGATCTCGCGCCCGAGCCGGACCGCCGTCGACGGGCCGATCCGGGCAATGCCACTGAGCAGCGGATACGACGAGATGTCGAGACCGCGCCCGATCCCGTCCACGAGATCGGCGTACAGGCCGAGCCGAGTCCGGCGCTGTAGCAGCTCCCCCAACGCGGCTTCGAGCCGTTCTCCCAGGTCATGATCCACCTCGACAGACTAGCGTGCAACTTGCACGGCTATCCGGTACCGTCCTCCCAGGCGTGCAAAATGCACGCATGACCTCGGCAGCCCTGGGGGCAGCGGTGGCACGACAGGCCAGTCCCACCGAGACACAGACCGGCACGGCACGGCACGGCACGGCTGAGGCAGCACCAGCCAAGGCAACACCAGCCAACACGTCACCGGCTGAGACGGCAGCGGCCGGCGCAACGCCGGCGGTCGACGTGCCGCAGGCGGCGGGGCATCCGTCGGCGGACAACCATCGACGCCTGATCATCGCACTGCTGTGTGGCGCGGTGTTGCCACTGCTCGACAGCACCATCGTCAACGTGGCCCTCGACCGGCTGGCGGGCGCGTTCGGCGCGTCGATTCCGACGATCGGCTGGGTGGTGACCGGCTACGCCATGGGGGCCGCTGTCGCCATCCCGGCCACCACCTGGGCCGTGCGTCGTTTCGGCGGCCGGGCGGTGTGGATGAGCGCGATCGCCGTGTTCCTGGCCGGGTCGGCCCTGTGCGCCGTGGCCTGGAACGTCGGCAGCCTCATCGCCTTTCGGGTGTTGCAGGGCGTCGGCGCCGGCATGTCGATGCCGGTCCTGCAGACCGTCCTGGTCGGGGCGGTCGGGGTGGGGAACGCCCGGCGGGCCATGGCGACCATCGGGATCCCGGCCGTCGCCGCGCCGGTGCTCGGGCCGCTGGTCGGTGGTCTGGTCATCGACCAGGTGAGCTGGCGATGGATCTTCGTCATCAACGTGCCCCTCTGCCTGCTCGGTCTGCTGCTCGCCCGCCGCGCCCTGCCACGCACCGCCCCGGAGGGCGGAGGCCATCTGGACCTGCCGGGCCTGCTGCTGCTCGCGCCGGCGCTCGCCGGGCTGGTCCTGGGGCTCTCGCGGGCCGGCCAGGCGGCCGGTTTCGGCGATGTCTCGGTCGTCGTGCCACTGGCGGCCGGCGTGGCGCTGCTCGCGGTATTCGGCTGGCACGCCTCGCGGCATCCCGGCACCGCCGCCCTTGATCCGCGGCTGCTGCGCCGCCCGACGTTCGTCGGTGCCGCGGCGCTGATGCTGCTGGCCGGCGTCTACTTCTACGGCGCGCTGGTCCTGCTGCCGTTGCTCTACCTGCAGGTGCTCGGCTATTCAGCCCTGGAGACGGGTGCGGTCCTGGCATTGCAGGGGGTGGGGGCGTTCGCCGCCCGCTCCGCCAGCGGTCGCCTGACCTCGCACGCCGGCACCCGCGTGGTCGTCCTCGGCGGGCTGCTGCTGGCTGCCCTTGGCACCGCGCCGTTCTGCGTGTCCTCCGTTCTGCGTTCCGCCGCCGGCACGGACGACGGCATGGCCGGCAGCGCCGGTTGGCCGGCGCAGGCGCTGCTCGGCGCCGGACTGCTCGTGCGCGGGGCGGGGATCGGCATCGTCACTGTCCTCATCCTGGCCGCCGCCTATCACCGGCTGAGCCGCGCGGAGATCGCCCACGCCAGTGGCGCGAGCCGGATCGCGCTTCAGCTCGGCGGAGCCCTGGGTGTGGCACTCATCATAACGATCATCGCCGCTCAGCCCGGAGCGCGCGGATCCGGCGACGGGAGCGGCCTCGCCGCCGGTGCCAGGGCCGATGCCAGTGCCAGTGCCAGTCCCGGTGCCGCCGGCTTCGCCCACACCGGCTGGGTGCTGCTCGCCAGCATCGCGCTCGGCCTGCTTCCCGCGCTCGCCCTGCCCGGCCGAGGAGCGGACGACCTCGCTCCCGATGCGGCACCGATTCCGCTGCCGCGCCCACGGGAGGTGTGACCGAACGCCGGGTGGCGGGGTCGTCGCCGGGCTGGCCAGGGTCGTTAGGCTTCGACTGTGAGCGAACATTTCGACGTGGTGGTGCTCGGCGCCGGGCCGGGCGGATACGTGGCCGCGATCCGAGCCGCCCAGCTCGGTCTGACCACGGCGGTGGTCGAGGAGAAGTACTGGGGTGGGGTGTGCCTCAACGTGGGCTGCATCCCGTCCAAGGCGTTGCTGCGCAACGCCGAGTTGGTGCACACCCTCACCCACGAGGCCAAGACCTTCGGCATCTCCGTCAACGGCGAACTGTCGTTCGACTACGGTGAGGCGTTCCGGCGCAGCCGCAAGGTCGCGGACGGCCGGGTCAAGGGCGTCCACTTCCTGATGAAGAAAAACAAGATCACCGAGTTCAACGGGCGTGGCACGTTCGTCGACGACCACACCCTGTCGGTGGCGACGGCGGACGGCGAGGCGCGGACGGTCAGCTTCGACCACTGCGTCATCGCCGCGGGCGCGACCCCGCGGCTGCTGCCGGGCACGTCCCTGTCGGACCGGGTGGTCACCTACGAGCAGCAGATTCTCTCCGAGTCGCTGCCGCGCAGCATCGTCATCGCGGGCGCCGGCGCGATCGGCGTCGAGTTCGGCTATGTGCTGAACAACTACGGCGTGGACGTCACGATCGTCGAGTTCCTCGACCGGATGGTGCCGCTGGAGGACGCCGCTGTCTCCGCGGAGCTGCTCAAGCACTACAAGAAGGCCGGCGTCAAGGTGCTCACCTCGACCCGGGTCGACTCGATCGACGAGTCCGGCGATCTGGTGCGGGTCACGGTGACCGGCAAGGACGGCGCCTCGCAGGTCCTCGAGACCGAGAAGGTGCTCCAGGCGATCGGCTTCGGGCCGAACGTGCAGGGCTACGGCCTGGAGAACACCGGGGTGGCGCTCACCGAGCGCGGCGCCATCGACGTCGACGGGTACTGCCGGACGAACGTCCCGCACATCTTCGCCATCGGCGACGTGACCGCCAAGCTCATGCTCGCGCACGCGGCCGAGGCCATGGGGATCATCGCAGCCGAGACGATCGGCGACGCCGAGACCTACCCGATCGACTACGTCATGGTCCCGCGCGCCACCTACTGTCAGCCGCAGATCGCAAGCTTCGGCTACACCGAGGCACAGGCCCGCGAGCGCGGCTTCGACGTGCGGGTCGCCACGTTCCCGTTCATGGCGAACGGCAAGGCGCACGGCCTCGGCGAGACCGCCGGCTTCGTCAAGATCCTCTCCGACGGGAAGTACGGCGAGCTGCTCGGCGCGCACATGATCGGCCCGGACGTCACCGAGCAGCTACCACAGCTGACCCTGGCCCAGCGCTGGGACCTCACCGTGGCCGAGCTTGCCCGCAACGTCCACGCCCACCCGACCCTCGGCGAAGCGGTCAAGGAGGCCATCCACGGCCTCGCCGGCCACATGATCAACTTCTGAGAGTCGATTCGCCTGCCCGTCAGCGCCAGCACCGGCGGTCCGTGGCCGCGGGCCCAGCGGCTCCCCACAGCGCCCGGCCCGGGTCCCTACCCGGCCCTCCGGTCCTCCCGCCCTCCGGCCCTCCCAGCTTCCAGCTTCCAGCTTCCAGCGAGAGGTTGGGTTGCTTCTCGTGGGTCTCGGCGCCCGCGGCCGGGCTCACCCCGTGAATCTCACTATCCGTGATCGCTCTCAGGGGTGGTGGCGCCGCTAACGAGCGGGGATGTCGCTTCTACCGGGTTTTCCATCCGATTTGTCCCTTCGTAACCCTGTAGAAGCGACATGAAAAGTTGCGAGGGCCGATCCGTCGTCACGCTCGGCGCCGAGGAGGGCGGTGGCGGGTCGGCGGTGGGGAGAGGGCTCGCGGGTCGTGACGACCGGAGCTGGCGGTGACGGCAGGGGCACCGTGCACCACCGGCCACCGGCCACCGCTACGCCGGCCACGCGGTACGCCGGCCACCACCGGCCAACCGGTACGCCGGACGGTGCGCGTGTCGCCGAGGACGGCGGACGTGGTCCGAGCCCGACCGGGGATCGGGCGGGACCCGGCCGGTCTGCTGGGCTGGACATCGTGATCCGCCAGAAAAACCCTAGGCGCGGGGTTGAGAACGAGCGTCGGCAGCGGTCGGCGGTCGGCAGCGGTCGGCGGTCGGCAGCGGTCGGCGGTCGGCAGCGGTCGGCGGTTCAGCGCGCCCCGATGGTGGCCGGCACGCGGGGATGGAACACGACGTGCGGCTCCGCCGCGCCGGGGCGCTGTGCCAGTGCGGCGCGCACCGGCTGGCCGACCGCCACCTGCTCCGCCGGAACACCGTCGAGGCGACCGGACAGGCGCAGCCCCTCGTCCAGTTCGACCAGGACCAGGGCGTACGGTGCCCGGCCGGCGAACACCGGCGTGTCCGGGTGGCGCACGACGAGGAACCCGGCGACCACGCCCGCGGCACTCGCCGCCTCGATCCGGACTGGACCCGCACAGTCCCCGCACCGGTACGCCTGCGGCTCCAGCCAGACCAGGCACCGCGGGCAGCGCCCCAGCACGAACCGCTCCTCGCGCACCGCCGCCCACAGCTGCGACTCCGGCGACGACACCAGCACCTGCGGCCCGGTGACGGCCGCCCAGGCATCATCCGCCAAGGCCTCGTCGCCCAGCACCCCGCCCGCCACGACGGCGACCGCCCGCACGCCCTCGCCTTCGTCCATCGCTCCCGCACGCACATCAGCCGCGCCCACCGCGGCCGCACGCACCGCGGCCGCACGCACCACGGCCGCGCCCACATCAGCTGGACGCGCCTCGGGCGCATCCAGATCAGCCACCCGCATCTCGGCCGCACGATCCGCGCCCTCGCACCGGGTACCGGCCGGTCCGCCGTCTCCAGGGCCGCCGCGCACCGATGCGGGGTCCGCGGACCCGGCGACCACGGGATCGGTGCGTCCGCGCACCGCGTCCGCGGCGGGGCGGGGGCGGACGCTCGGCAGCGGATCCGCCGATGCCGCCGGTCGGGACGGTGGGATAACCCGCACGTGGGGCTGGCCGCTGATCACCTGCTCCGCTCCCGCCTCTCGGGCTGAGTCCTCCCTCTCCAGCACATCACTTTCGGACAATGCCTGCCCCCGTTCCGCACAATTCCCTCCGGCGAACGTTCGTGCGGGCGCGCCCGCCGCCCGCACCACGCCGGCCGTTCCGGCCATGTCCGCCGTTCCAGCTATCCCAGTCGTTCCAGCTATTTTGGCCGTTCCAGCTGTCCCAGTTGTTCCAGGCATCCCAGTCGTTCCAGCAATGACCGCACCGGTGTCCACGCTCATGTCACTCTCCAGGTCCGCGGCCACACGTCGTCGAGAGCCCCTCCACGCAACCGGACGCCAAGCGCCACCGGGCCACGTCCGGCCGCCGGCGGATCCTTCGCGGTCGGGGCCCCGGAGGTGGTACGCCCCGCGCCGGCGCACCCCACGAGCGGCACCGGGTGCCCCCGTACGGGCGACCATCGCGGCATCGGTGCGCAATAGTCCGTGCCAGGCCGATCTACCAGGAGCATCGATGACGACGACGGTGACGATCGTGAGCCCCGGGGCGATGGGGGGTGCCCTCGGTCGGGGATACCGCGAAGGCGGCGCCCGGGTACTCACCTGTGTCACCGGCCGCTCGCCACGCACCCGTGCGCTCGCGCACGGCCTGGAGCTCACCGACACCCTCGACGACGCGGTCGCGGCGGCGGACGTCGTCCTGTCGATCGTGCCGCCCGGCCAGGCCCTCGCCGCCGCGGCCGCGATCCGCGCCGCCGCGACCGCCACTGGTTCCCGTCCGCTGGTCGCCGATCTCAACGCCGTCTCCCCCGCCACCGTCGCCCGGGTGCACGAGGTCCTGGCCGCCGCCGGTTTGCCAGCCGACCTGTTCGAGGGCTTCGCCGCCACCCCGTCCGGCCGCCTCACCCCGGAGACCGCGACCCGAACTCCCGACCTCGAGACCTTCCTGCGCGGCACCGATCTGCGCGGCACAGATCTGCGCGGCACCGACCCGACTCCGGCGTAACTCGCGCCCGGGACCTGTCCCGCAACGACACCGCCGTGCGACAGCGCAGGGCGCAGACGGGCTCGCGCTAGGTCGCGCTCAGAGCGTCGGCGTCGGCGTCGGCGTCGTCCACTGCCAGCAGGCGTTCGATCTCCTCGGGGGTCCAGTGGCCGGCGGCGCCGGAGCAGGACGCGAGGTAGGCGGCGATGCGCGCGCTGGACCAGTCGTGTGCCTCGCGCAGCCCGACGGCGAGCATCGACAGGTAGCCGGCGGACGGTTTCGTGGGCGGGACGTCGGCGCGTCGCCACGGTGCGGTGAACGTCAGGATGGGCACGTCCGCGCGGTGGCCGACGAGCACCAGCGTCTCGTAGCGGCCCGGCCCGACCTGGGCCCGGCCGTCCCGCAGCACCGCGGCCAGGTCGAGATCGGTCTGCGGCGCGCGGTGCATCTCCTGGGCGGCCACATCGGCGAACTGTCCCGCGGTGAGCAGGTAGGCGCGGCCCGCCACCTGGCCCTCGACCGTCGGGTCGTAGAAGGCGACCCCGCCGGACCAGAGCAGCGACTCGGTGGCGAAGTACATCGCCCCGGGCAGCATGATCGGCACGGCGAGCCGCGGCGGACGCGGGTCGCGGCACCCCGGGTGCCGGTGGTCGCTGCCCGGCACGCTGCCGCCGGCCAGATAGTAAGCGAGCCGGGTCATCCGCATGTTCGAGCCGTAACTCGCGTACCAGACCAACTCCGGGCCCATCCGACCCGGAGAGGCCACGCGGTCCAAAGAGGCCATGCGACCCGGAGAGGCCATGCGACCCGGAGAGGCCGCGCGGCGCGGAGGGTCCACGCGACCCGGAGAGGCCGCACGACCAGAACTGCCCGCGCGGTCGGCCGGCGGGCGCGGGGGAAGTGCCTCGCGCATTCGTCACAGTATGAGGCTCACCCGGGCCTCAATCCCGGATTCACCCCACTTGCCACCCGCCCAGAGTGGTCAGAGCAGTACTGTCCGCGGCTATAACCGGCCCGGGTGCTGTCGCGGTATCGTCTCCTGAATTGATCATGCTGCGGACGGATGTCAACGCCGTTGATTATCTTGGAGCTGGACGGTCGTCGCACCGCGCGCACGCCCGTCGACACCGACCGGTGGACGAGACCATGTCGATGGCTGGAGCGGCCGGCGCCGCGCGCACGCCCGTCGACTCCCGTCGATGCTGGTGGACGCCCGTCGACGCCGGCGGGCGCCTTGACCTCAAGTCGCGTTCACTTCCTACGGTGAGACCCGGACAGCTCACGACCATCGCGCCGGACGCATCACCGGACGGCGTGGCAGGGGCGGGTCCCCGCTCTGCCCGTCGCCGCGCTCGACCGTGCGCATCGAGAAGGGAACCCTGGTGGTCTTCACCCCCGAGGAGCTCGAGTACCTGCATTCCCAGCGGCTGGGCCGGCTCGCGACCCTCGCGCCGGACGGGACGTTGCAGAACAGCCCGGTGGGCCACGTTCTCGACGACGCCACCGGCGTGATCGACATCTACGGCTACGACCTCGGCAACACCCGCAAGTTCGACAACATCGCCGCGAACGGCACGGCCGCCTACGTCGTCGACGACATCGCCTCCCTGGACCCGTGGACGGTGCGCGGCGTGGAGATCCGTGGCTCCGCCGAGGCACTGCGCGCGATCACGCCGCCGTATCCGCACCTGAGCCCCGAGGTCATCCGCATCCACCCGCGGCGGATCATCAGCTGGGGCCTGGGCGCGGACGGCAGGCACGGCTCCCGGCGCACCGTGTCGTAACCGGTCCGCCGTCACGCGGAGCCCGCCGTCTCCACCGCATCGGCCACGTCGTGTCGCGCCCTGGCGACGGGGGCTCCGGTGTCAGGCGCGGTAGGTTCGGCCCCGCGCCCCGCGCCCCGCGCCCCGCGAGCCACAAGCCACAAGCCACAAGCACGCCGGCCCGCGAGCCCGCCCACCCGACGGGTCCGTGGGCGCCCGGGGCCGGCATGGCCCGACCGGAGCCAGACGCGAGCGAGGCACCAATGCCTCGGCAGGCGGACCGCCCGCGGCCGGCACGCCAGCGCACGCGCGAGCGGGGTCCCATGACCGGCCCAGGGAGGATGCCAGGCGATGTGTCGGCTTTTCGGCCTGACCAGCTCGCCGCGACCCGCCAGTGCGACGTTCTGGCTACTGGACGCACCGGACAGCCTCGACGAGCAGAGCCGCCGCAATCCGGACGGCACCGGTCTCGGCTACTTCACCGCCGACGGGCGGCCGGAGGTGTTCCGTCAGCCGATCGCGGCCTGGCAGGACCGGCAGTTCGCCGCGCAGGCACGAACGGCCCGTTCGACGTCGTTCGTCGCCCATGTCCGGCACGCCTCGACCGGCGCGCTGACCGCGCGCAACACCCATCCGTTCGAACGCGGCGGACGGCTGTTCGCCCACAACGGCGTGGTCGAGGGCCTCGACGTGCTCGAACGGCATCTCGGCGACACCGCGGCGAGCGTCGTCGGAGACACCGACTCCGAGCGGCTGTTCGCACTGGTCGACCGCGAGATCGACGCCGCCCGTGGGGACGTCACCCGGGGCATCACCGCCGCTGCCCGCTGGGTCGCCGCCCGGCTGCCGGTGTACAGCATCAACCTGCTCCTGGTCACCCCGACGGACCTGTGGGCGCTGCGTTACCCCGACACCAACCGGCTCTATGTGCTGCGTCGACCGCCCGGCGGTCAGCACGGCGACCGGGCGCTGCGCCACGCCGACGCGAGCGGCAGTACCCGCGTCCACGCCCCGGACCTCACCCACACCGCGGCCGTGATCGTCGCCAGCGAACCGATGGACGAGCATCCCGGCTGGCGCCCGCTCGCGCCCGGCGAACTGGTCCACGTCGGCCCGGCCGGCGCGGTGACGTCCACGATCGTGCTGCCCGACCCGCCAGCCCACCCGCTCACCCGCACCGATCTGCGCCCGGCGGCCGCCGCCTCCCAGCAAACCCCCTGAGCTCCCCGCCTGACAGGGACCGCCGTATTCCCCTGCGCACCGTCAGTGGACCCAAAGCGCGCCGACTCGCGCATCGCGGCGCTTGTTGTCTTGTTGTCCGCCAGATTCCGGCCCGCGTGGATTGTTCCGTGGCTTGTTCCGTCGCGGTATTTCCTCACAGTGGCCCTGCTCCACGGCTGCCCGTTCCACGGCGGCGCTGTTGTCGGCGGCCTTGTTCCGAGTGTTCTGCGTTCCGAGTGTTCTGCCGCACGGCGGCCCGCCTTCACGGCGACACCGGGAATAATCAGATTCCGGCCGGGCACGCGCGCCGCGCACAACGTCCCGCCACCCACCGTGAGGCCGATTTTTCGCGACGGTAACCCGGGCGAACAGCTCACACAACAGGGAGCGCGGAGCATCGTCGGTGTGGTCGCATCGAGGCAGAACCGAGCAGGTCAGACAACAACCGGCCGGCCCGGATCCGAGCCGTCGCCGGCCCCGCCGATGTCGGGCGGGCGGATCGTCGTCGTCGGCAACGGGATGGTCGGCCAGCGTTTCGTCACGGCGCTGCGAGACCGGGACACCGCGGGTGCCTGGCAGGTGCGCGTGTTCGGCGAGGAACGCCAGCGCGCCTACGACCGGGTGGCGCTGTCCTCCTGCTTTGACGGGGTCGATCCGCAGGCTCTCGACCTGGTCCCCGATGGATGCTACGACGGTCACGACTACGTTTTGCACGTCGACGAGGCAGTCAGCGCCATCGACCGTGCCGCACGGACGGTGACGACCAGCCGCGGACGCACGGTGGAGTACGACGCCCTCGTCCTGGCGACCGGGTCGTATGCCTTCGTCCCGCCCGTGCCCGGCGCCGACCTGCCCGGCTGCTTCGTCTACCGCACTCTGGACGATCTGGCCGCGATCATCGCCGCCGCCCGGCGCGTCACCGGCTGCTCCCCCGTCGATCCCGCGGCGCCCGCGGTCGCGCGCGCGTGCGGCAGCCAGGACACCAGTTCGGGCAGCGCGGGCTCGGGCAGCACCGGCTCGCCGCGCGGGGTCGTGATCGGCGGAGGCCTGCTCGGGCTGGAGGCCGCCCGCGCGTTGCACCAGCTCGGGCTGTCCGTCCACATCGTCGAGATGGCCGACCGGCTGATGCCGCTGCAGGTCGACGACGGTGGCGGTGCCCTGCTGCGCCGGATGGTGGAGCAGCTGGGCGTCACCGTCCACACGGGCACCTTCGCCGCAAGCATCGCCACCGCCGACTCCAGCGGCGAACCGGGCGCCGGCGAACCGACCGGCGCGGTAACCCCAGGCCACGCGGGAACCGACGGAGCAGCGGGTATGTCCGCGCCGATGACGGTGACCCTCGGCGACGGGACGACGGTTCCCGCGGAGGTCGTCGTGTTCGCGGCGGGGGTTCGGCCCCGGGACCAGCTCGCCCGGGCGGCGGGGCTCGCCGTCGGCGCACGCGGCGGGATCGTCGTCGACGCCGGCTGTGCGACCGCCGATCCCTCGGTGTTCGCGATCGGCGAGTGCGCGTGCATCGACGGGCGGGTCCACGGGCTGGTCGCGCCGGGCTACGCGATGGCGGCGCTGCTCGCCGAGCGCCTGCTGGGTGGGCCGGGCGAGTTCGGAGCCCCCGACACGTCCACCAAGCTCAAGCTGCTCGGCGTGGACGTCGCGAGTTTCGGCGACGCGTTGGCCGCCACCCCCGGGGCGCTGGAGGTGACCGTCAACGACCCGGTGCTCGGCAGCTACGCCAAGCTCGTTGTCTCCGACGACGCGTCGACCCTGCTCGGCGGGGTCCTCGTCGGAGACGCCTCGAAGTACGCCCTGCTGCGCCCGCTGGTGGGGCGCGCCCTGCCCGGCGACCCGCTCGCCATGATCTCCCCGGCCGGCGGCGGTCCGGGGGATGGGGGTCCAGGTGGCGGCGCCGGCGGTGTCGGGGTCGCGGCGTTGCCCGCCGACGCGATGGTGTGTTCCTGCCACGCGGTGACCCGGGCGGCGATCGACACGGCGATCACCGAGTTGGAGCTCACGAGTGTCGCCGAGGTCAAAAGCCGCACCCGAGCGGGCACCGGATGCGGCTCGTGCGTGCCGATGCTCGCCGGCCTGCTCGCCGCGAACGGTGTGGCGGCCAACCCCGCCCTGTGTGAGCATTTTGCCTGTTCCCGGGCGCAGCTCGCCGAACTGATCCGCACTGAGCACATCACCACGTTCAGCGACCTGGTCACCCGGCACGGCCTCGGCCGCGGGTGCGACATCTGCAAACCGGTCGTGGCCTCGATTCTCGCCAGCTACGGCAACGGACACATTCTGGACGGCGAGCAGGCGGCACTGCAGGACACAAATGACGCATTCCTGGCGAACATCCAGCGCAACGGCACCTATTCGGTGGTGCCACGGATTCCCGGCGGGGAGGTCACCCCGGCGAAGCTCATCGCGATCGGCGAGGTCGCCCGCGACTTCGACCTCTACACCAAAATCACCGGAGGGCAGCGGATAGATCTGCTCGGCGCCCGGGTCGAGCAGCTTCCCGCGATCTGGCGCCGCCTGGTGGAGGCCGGTTTCGAGTCCGGCCATGCCTACGGCAAAGCCCTGCGCACGGTGAAGTCGTGCGTCGGCTCGACCTGGTGCCGCTATGGCGTCGGCGACTCGGTGGCCCTCGCCATCCAGCTCGAACTGCGCTACCGCGGCCTGCGCTCGCCGCACAAGATCAAGGCGGGTGTGTCCGGCTGTGCCCGCGAGTGCGCCGAAGCCCGCGGCAAGGACATCGGCGTGATCGCCACGGAACGCGGCTGGAACCTCTACGTCGGCGGCAACGGCGGCTTCCGTCCTCGGCACGCCGACCTGTTGCTCAGCGACGTCGACGCCGACACGCTGATCCGCACCATCGACCGCTTCCTGATGTTCTACATCCGCACCGCCGACCGCCTGCAGCGCACGTCGGCGTGGCTCGAGTCCCTCGCCTCCGCCACCACCCGTCCGACCGTGAGCACGGGCAGTACGGACACGGCCAGCACGGGCACGGGCGGGAGCAGCGGCCCCGCCGCCAGTGGTCGCACGAGCCATACCGACGCCACCGACGCCACCAGCTCTGCCCACGGGCTCGACGGGCTCGACGGGCTCGACGGGCTCGACGGGCTCGACGGGCTCGACGGGCTCGACGGGCTGGCCTATCTTCGCGCGGTGCTGGTCGACGACGCGCTGGGCATCGCTGCGGACCTGGACGCCGCGATGGGGCGGCATGTCGCCACCTACCACGATGAGTGGGCCGGGGTTCTGGCGGATCCCGAGCGGCTGCGCCGCTTCGTCTCGTTCGTCAACGCGCCGGACACCCCCGATCCGAGCATCAGCTTCGTGACCGAACGCGACCAGCCACGGCCGGTGCTGCTGCCCGTACCGATGCAGGCTCCGCGCGTCCAGGCCGCGGCCGACGCTCCCGCGGGGACGGCGCGATGAGCGTCGGCGAGGACGCGGCCCGGTGGACGGCGGTGTGCCGGTTCGAGGACCTGACCCCCGAACGTGGCGTGGCCGCACTGGTCGACGGGACCCAGGTCGCGGTGTTTCGCACGCATGACGATCGTCTGTTCGCGCTGGGAAACCAGGACCCGTTCAGCGGAGCATGGGTACTGTCGCGGGGCATCGTCGGAACCCGGACCTCCCGGCCGACGGTGGCCTCGCCGATGCACAAGCAGGTCTTCGATCTGTGCACCGGTGAGTGCCTGGACGACCACGGCGTCGCCGTGCCCGTCTACGGCGTCCGTGTCCGCGAGGGAACTGTCGAGGTGAGTGCGGTCGAGGTGAACGGAACGTGAGCGAGTCCAGCCCCGCCCATGGTTCGGGGACGGACGGCACGGCCGTGGTGGAGCCACTCGCCGGTTACACGGTCGGCATCACCTCGGCACGACGGCGGGAGGAGTTCGGGGCGGCGTTGGAGCGGCGGGGAGCGTGCGTCCGCTACGGCCCGGCGATCCGGATCGTGCCGCTGGCCGACGACACCCGGCTGCGGGAGGCGACCCAGAGCTGCCTGGCCGCACCGCTGGACCTCGCGATCGCCACCACCGGCATCGGCTTCCGTGGCTGGATGGACGCCGCCGAGACCTGGGGCCTCGCCGAACCGCTCACCAAGGCGCTGGACCAGGCGGTCCTGCTCGCGCGTGGCCCCAAGGCACGCGGCGCGCTGCGGGCCGGCGGGCTGCGCGAGGCCTGGTCTCCGGCGTCGGAGTCGTCCAACGAGGTGCTCGAGCACCTGATCGAGCGGCACGAGCTCAACGGTCGGCGGATCGCCGTCCAGCTGCACGGCGAGCCGCTGCCCGACCTGGTCGACACCCTGCGCGCCGCCGGCGCCGACGTGATCGAGGTTCCGGTCTACCGGTGGATCGGCCCGGCCGACCCGGCGCCGTTGCGGCGCCTGATCGACGCGGTGGCCACCACCGAACTGGACGCGGTGGCGTTCACCAGCGCGCCCGCCGTCATCAGCTTCCTGCATACCTCGCATGAGCTGGGCCTGCGCGAGGCGGTCCTCGCGGCGTTGCGCGGTCCGGTGGTGGCGGCGGGGGTCGGCCCGGTGACCTCCGGGCCGCTGCTCGACCTCGGCATCCCCGTCGTGCAACCAGCGCGGGCACGCCTGGGGGCGCTGATCCGCGAGATCGTCGAACAGGTCCCCCGCCGGCGCGGACTGCTGCTGCCCGTCGCCGACGGCTGGCTGGACATCCGCGGCCAGGCGGCGGTCGTCGACGGCCGGGTGGTGCCCCTGAGCCGCACCGCGATGGCGCTGCTGCGCCGTCTCGCCATCCGCCCGGGGCACGTGGTGACCCGCCGTGAGCTCCTTGCGCCGGGCGGCGGCGACGAACATGCCGTCGAGGTCGCGGTCGGCCGGCTGCGCGCCGCGCTCGGCGACCCGCGCCTCATCCAGACCGTGGCCAAGCGTGGCTACCGCCTGGCCTTCGACCCCGAACGCGGCGCCGTCGACTCCGCCGACTGGCGCTACTAGCGAGCAGCCACCGGCCCGCACCACGGATCACGGCCGGGCCAGGTCATCGGGCGACGCGCTCGCCGCAGAGGTCGGGGGTGACGGTCGTGACGCCGTTGCCGGCCGCGTTGATGGCGATGAACGGGTAGCAGACCGGGATCCTGCCGAAGTCCGCCTCGAAGTTCATCGGCGTCACGAGGCCGTCCGCGGTGTAGTTCGTGACGGCGCGCAGGCCACTGATGAAGCTCTGCCGGGTGGGACAGGGGCCAGCGGTCTGCAGTCCGCGCACAAGCATGTCCCCGAGGACGTACCCGACCCGGGCAAGGTCCTGGTTGATGTCCTGGAGCTCCGGCGCGAAGCGGTTCATGGCGGTGCGATAGCGGATGTAACCAGCCGACGCGACGTCAAGCGCCTGGACGTTGAAGGAGGTCATGCCAGCGATCTTGGAGCCGTATCGCGCCAGCACCTCGTTGCCGGGCAGCACGCTGGCGGTGAGCACGACCTTGAGCGGGAGGTTCCGCTGGCGGACCGTGGCGACGATCTGCGCGAAGGTGTCGACTGGCAGGGTGCTGGCCAGGATATCCGCCTGGTTGGTGGTGATCTGGCGGATGATCTCGTTCAGCTGGCCCTGCGTCGGCGACTGGTCCGCGACCAGCGCGGTCACCGGGATACCGACCGCCTGGAGACTGCCCTGCAGATGCTGGGCGGTGCTGCTCGACTGGCCGCTGCTGAGCGGGTCGGACAGGAGAAGGGCGCGAGATCCGCCCCGCTGTTGCGCGAACTTGCCGAAGGTCGTCACCACATCTGACGAGTTCAGGGAGACCTGAGCGAAACTGAAGGTGAACATGTTCTGGTACTCGGCCCACACCGGCTCCGCCGACACTCCGACCACCGGAATCCCCTTCGCCGCGAGATTGGCGGCTCCACCGGTCGCCGTCGCGGTCGCCTCGAGAATGGCGAACTCCTTCTTGTTCTCCACCAGGTCCTGGGTGACCACACGATTCGTGTCCTGCCGGGCACCGTCGTCCGCCCAGTCATACTCGATCTTCCGGCCATTCACGCCGCCGGCCGCGTTGACCGCGCCGAGCCTGGCGTTCAGCCCGGCCCGCAAGGGCGTGAAGGTCGGGGAGAGCGTTCCGGTGTCCGGGTAGACAAGGCCGACCCGGACCTGGTCGGACGAGACTCCAGGCGTGTCACAGGCCGTGGTGGAGGTGGCCGCCCTGGCATCACAGCTCACCACCGAGGCCAAGGCTAAGAGCGCGGCCGGTAACACCAGCAGTACACGCTTTGTCATGTGGCAGGCCTCTCCTGTGCACGGTCGGATTGCGGCTGCAGTGCAATCGGATCAGCTATCCTGCCCGACTTCTCGACTCGTGCCGAGTTCATCACGCGCCGCCGCGAGACGACCGGGATGAGCTGGATCGAGCGCGTGTACATGCCGCTGTCCAGCGACCGTAATACCGCACGGCAGGCGGACGCCACTGCCGGCCCTACCTGACCGGCAGAAGGCCGTGGGCGGACGGTCGGCTGCGGCCCCACGACGTGGTCGCCGAGTCGAGCCGGGCGGCCTACGGACGCCGGGCACCTTCCACCGCGTGAGGATCTCTCCCACGCGGTGGAAGGCCGGTGTGGGGACGGGTTTACCGCCCGGCGACAGGCTCGGCTGCCGGCCGGGGCAGTGGCGCGGGATCGGACACCCCGCCAGGCGCGGCGACCGGGCCGACGACGGTGTCGCGGTCAGTGGTCGCCGTCTCGTCGGCGGGGGCGTCCGCCGCCGTGGGCGCGTTCTCGAGTGCGCCGCCGCGCAGGTAGCACAGCCAGGTGACGGTGGCCATGACCAGGAACAGGCCGATGTAGACCCACAGGGCGGGGGCGATGGTGTGGTAGGCCTTGTTCGACTGGGCGTAGACGATCGGCACGAGGAAGCCGCCGAACGCGCCGACCGCGGAACAGATGCCGAGGGCGCCGGCAGCCTCCTTGCGGGACCGGCGCATGGCCTCGGCGTCACCGCCGGCGGCGAGGCCACGCCGGGCGAAGATCGCGGGAATCATGCGGTAGGTCGAGCCGTTGCCGATGCCGCTGGCCAGGAACAGCACCATGAACGAGGCGAAGAACAGCCCGAAGCTGGGATGGTCGAAAATCTTTCCCTTCGCCCCGATGGAGGCCACCGCGCCGAGCCCACCGATCGTCATGGCGACGAACGCGGCGACGGTGACCCTGGCCCCGCCGAACCGGTCGCCGAGGCGCCCGCCGAGTGGGCGGGCAAGCGAACCGACCAGCGCGCCGAGGAATCCATAGCTGAGCGCGACGTCGGTCCGGTCGAACAGCGCGGGATTCTTCAACAGGGCCGGAAACGCCGTGGAGTACCCGATGAATGAGCCGAACGTCCCGATGTAGAGAAACGACATGATCCAGGTGTGGCCGCGTTTCGCCGCGGACGCGGTCGCGCCGTAGTCCGCACGCGCCTCGCGCAGGTTGTCCATGAACAGCAGCGCGCCGACCGCCGCGAGAACGGCGAGCGGAATGTAGATCAGGCCGAGCCGGGCCAGCGCCGTGCCGGTGCCGGCGGCGATCACCGTGGCGCCGAGTTTCTGGATGACGGCGACGCCGAGGTTCCCGCCGGCGGCGTTCAGGCCCAGCGCGAAGCCCTTCTCCCGCTCCGGGTAGAAGAAGGAGATGTTGGTCATCGACGAGGCGAAGTTGCCGCCGCCGACCCCGGCCACGGCCGCGATGACCAGCAGCGTGCCGAAGGACAGCTCGGGATGGCGCACCGCCCACATCATCAGCCCGCAGGGGACGACCAGCAGCAGCGCCGAGAAGATCGTCCAGTTCCGCCCGCCGAAGACCGGCACGGCGAACGTGTAGGGCAGCCGCAGGAACGCGCCCACCCCGGACGGCACCGCGACGAGCCAGAGCTGCTGGTCGGTGGTGAGGGAGAAGCCCGCGGGCCCGGGACCGCCGTGGGAGTTCGCCCCCATCTTGACGACCAGGATGCTCCACATCACCCAGACGGAAAATCCGAAATGTTCGGCGATCACGGACCAGACGAGGTTGCGGCGCGCGATGCGACGGCCGCCGCCGGCCGCCCAGAACTCGGCGTCCTCGGGATGCCAGTCGTCGATCCATCGGCCTGGTCTGCGGGCTGCTTTCATGGTCTGCGGCTCCTTGGCCCCGTCGACGGTGCACACCGGTCGGAATGATTCGCCGCCGACGGTATGAACCACGTGTTTCAGCCCCTCGGAATCCCCCGTTACAGCGGCGGAAAACACTTCTCTCGCCCCCGGAACAGCCGCTGTGAACAGAGCTCGGCACACCTTCACAGCGGCGTCGGCCGGGCCGTGCGGGTGACGTCATCAGCCTGTTTCGTCCGGCGTCACCGCGGTGAAACGCGCTTATTCTACGGTCGGTTCGCGAAGGATCGGTACTCGGTACGGGGACGTCATCACGCGAAGACCAACTCGCGAAGACCAGCACGCGAAGACCAGCACCCGACCGGCGGCCCGCGACCGGAGGATCCGGAGGACGAGGACATGGTGTCGGCGACCAACCCGGACAGGCCAGGCCCGCCCGAGTACGACCGCCGGGCCGCGGGTGCCGGACGGGTCAGGTCGGTCTGCTCGTACTGCGGGGTGGGCTGCGGCATGGTCCTGGACGTCGCGTCCGGTCCGGACGGGCGGCCCCTGCTGCGCCGGGTCAGCGGCGACAAGGCGCATCCGGCCAATGGTGGGCGGTTGTGCACCAAGGGCGCGACCAGCGCCGACATGCTCACCGCCGCCGCGCCGGGACGTCTGGCCAGCGCTCGGATGCGCGCCGCCCGCGGCTGCGTGCCCCGCGACGTCGGCGTGGACGAGGCGATCGCCACCGTCGGCCGCCGGCTGCGCGGCCTCGTCGACGAGCATGGCCCGGACGCCGTCGCCCTCTACGTCTCGGGGCAGATGACGTTGGAGGCACAGTACCTGGCGAACAAGCTCGCGAAGGGATTCATCGGCACCAACCAGATCGAGTCGAACTCGCGGCTGTGCATGGCCAGCGCCGGCAGTGGCTACAAACTGTCCCTCGGCGCGGACGGACCGCCCGGCTCCTACGACGACTTCGACCATGCGGACCTGTTCCTGGTCATCGGCGCGAACATGGCCGACTGCCACCCGATCCTGTTCCTGCGGATGATGGAGCGGGTCCGCGCCGGCGCGAAGCTGATCGTCGTCGACCCACGGCGCACCGCGACCGCGGCCAAGGCCGACCTGTTCCTGCAGGTCCGCCAGGGTACCGACCTCGCGTTGCTGAACGGCCTGCTACACCTGCTCGCCGCGGGCGGCCACCTCGACCGGGGCTTCGTCGACGAACACACCGAGGGCTGGCCGGCGATGGAGCCGCTGCTGGCCGACTACCCGCCGACGGCGGTCGCCGATCTCACCGGCATCGCCGAGGATGACCTGCGTCGTGCCGCGGGCTGGATCGGCGCGGCCGGACCCACCTGGATGAGCTGCTGGACGATGGGTCTCAACCAGAGCACCCACGGGACGTGGAACACCAATGCCCTGGTCAACCTGCACCTGGCCACCGGCGCGATCTGCCGACCGGGTGCGGGACCCTTCTCACTGACCGGCCAGCCGAACGCCATGGGCGGGCGTGAGATGGGCTATATGGGCCCGGGTCTTCCCGGCCAGCGTTCCGTCCTCGCCGAGGACGACCGCCGTTTCGTCGAGGAACAGTGGGGCCTGCCCTCCGGCCGGCTGCGCGCCGACGTCGGGCGCGGCACGGTCGAGATGTTCCAGAAGATGGCCGATGGCGAGATCAGGGCCTGCTGGATCATCTGCACCAATCCGGTCGCCTCCGTCGGCAACCGGTCGACGGTGCTCGCGGGCCTCGCCGCCGCCGAGCTCGTCATCACCCAGGACGCGTTCGCCGAGACCGAGACGAACACCCACGCTGACGTGTTGCTGCCCGCGGCGATGTGGGGCGAGACCGACGGCATCATGATCAATTCCGAGCGGAACCTGACGCTCGCCCGCCACGTCGTCGACCCGCCCGGCGAGGCGCGCCCCGACTGGCAGATCATCGCCGGCGTCGCGGCCGCCATGGGCTACGGCGAGGCGTTCACCTACGCGAACACCGAGGAGGTCTTCGCCGAGATCCGCGCCTTCCACAACCCGCAGACCGGCTACGACCTGCGCGGCGTCTCCTACGACCGGCTGCGCGCCGGCCCCGTGCAGTGGCCGGCGGCGCCCGGCAGCGCACGCCGCAACCCGATCCGCTACCGCAACGACGGGGTGAGCCAGCCCCTGCTCGTCCGTCCCGACGGCACCCGGCCACGGCTGGTGTTCCCGACGCCGAGTGGGCGGGCGATGTTTCATCCCCGCCCCCACCTGCCTGCGGCGGAACTCCCCGACGACGATCATCCGTTCCTACTGAACACCGGACGGGTCGCGCACCAGTGGCACACGATGACCAAGACCGGGAAGGTCAACCGGCTCAACCGGCTCAACGCGGGCCCGTTCGTCGAGATCAACCCGACGGATGCCGCCCGCCTCGGCATCACGGACGGTGACCAGGTGCGGATCGCGTCCCGGCGCGGCCAGGCCGTGCTGCCCGCGGTGGTCACCGACCGGGTGCTGCCCAACGGCTGCTTCGCGCCGATCCACTGGAACGACGCGTTCGGCGCTGAGCTCGCCATCAACGCCGTCACCAACGACGCGGTCGACCCCATCTCCTTCCAGCCCGAACTGAAGGTCGCCGCCGTGTCCCTGACCAGGGTGGACGTCGCACTTCCCGCCGTCGTCGACGTCCCCGCCGCCTCCGCCGGGCCCGCGGCCGGTTCCGCGCGACCACGGCCGGGGGACGGCGCCATGGAGCCGCCTGCCTCGGGCGGTCCCGCGGCGCGGCGGACCGCGGCCGGTTCCGCGCAACCAAGGTTGGCCGGCCACGATGCCGGCCACGATGCCGGCCAGGACGCCGGCCAGGACGCCGGCACGGAGACGGCCGACCGGCGGCTCGCGACGTTCGCCGCGCTGGGTGCCACGCTCGGCCTGGACCCGACGCCGCCCACGTTCACCGACCCGCAGCGCCACTACCTGGCCGGTTTTCTCGCCGCTCAGGCCGCGGTGTCCCCCCACGCCGCGGTGCCCCCGCCCGCCGCGGCGGGCCTCCCCGCGCCTGCTCCCCGCCTTCCCGCGGACGCACCGTTCGACGCTGCCGCCGCCCACTGGCTCGATGGTTTCCTCGCCGGCGGTCTCAGTGGCACGGCGGCGAACGCGGGCAGCGCAAGCACCTCCGGCCCGGTCACGGGCCACCCCGCCACGGCCGGCCCCGTACCCGGCCCCGGCGACCCGGTGACGCAGCCACGGGTGGTGCAGGTGCTCTGGGCGTCGCAGACCGGCAACGCCGAACAGGCCACCGAGGTGGTCAACGCGCGCCTGGCGCAGGCCGGCTGGCTGCCGCGGCCGCAGGAGATGACGCGGGCGGCGGCGGACGTCCTGCGCGACCCGGGCGATCTGCTGGTGGTGACCAGCACCTTCGGCGACGGGGAGGCTCCGGACAACGGCGGCGTCTTCTGGGACGGCCTGAACGCCGAGGACGCCCCCCGGCTCGACGGTCGCCGCTTCGCCGTGCTGGCGCTCGGTGACTCGAGCTACGCCGACTTCTGCGGCCACGGCCGGCGCCTCGACGAGCGCCTGGCCGCCCTCGGTGGCATCCGCCTCGTCCCCCGCGTCGACTGCGAACCCGACTACGCCGACGCCCTCGACTCCTGGTTGGACGCCGTCCGCACGGCCCTCGCCACCCACCCGCCGCAGCGCCCCGCGCCCACCACCACCGCCGTGGCCACCCGCATCGCCACGCCTGGTAACGCCACCTCGGGCGGCGGCGGGCTGCCGGCCGCGGGCACGGCCGCCGGCGGGGCCGCCGTACGGGTCGCGCAGCGCCCGGCGACCGGGCCGCTGCCCCGGCCTCGGACGTCCGGCGAGAGCCGTACCGCGACCGCGACGGCGACCGGGATGCCCGCGAGCCGGGACAGTCCTCTGGCGGCGCCTCTGGTCGGCAACCGGCTGCTCAGTGGAGCCGGGTCGACGAAGGAGGTGCGACGGTTCACCTTCGACATCTCCGGCGGACGGCTGGACCATGCCGTCGGTGACGCGATCGGGGTGTGGCCGACGAACTGTCCCGACCTGGTCGAGGAGTGGCTGGCGCTGACCGGACTCGACCCGTCCACCCCTGTCACGCTCACCGACGGACCAGGCGGGGCGGGTGGGCCGAGTGGGCCGGGCGGGCCGGGCGGGGCGGGCGGGGCGGGCAGCGTGGTGCTGCCGCTGCGCCTGGCGTTGCGGCGGCATCTCGACATCACGTCGGTGCGCGCCGACCTGCTGCGGTTGGGGGGCGGCCCGGGGGCCCCCCCCGGGGGGGGGGGGGGGGGGCCCCCCCGCCGGCCGAGCCCGGCAGCCAGGACAGCGAGCCGGCTCCGTCTGGTGTGAGCGACCACCGGGGCGACCTCGGCGTC
>NZ_JALKFZ020000153.1 GCF_023243075.1 Frankia sp. AiPa1
GACCGCCACCGGGCACTCCAGTTCATGGTCACCTAACGCGACAGATCGTCACACCACGCGACCTTCGCGCAGCCCTGGGTAGTGGGGGTGTGCCCCGCCGCTTTCAGCACCGACGCCGCTGTCGGGACCAGCGGCGTCCTCGGTGGCCGTGAGGGGCGCGGCGATCTCCTCGAGGGAGCGGCCGGCGGCGTCGACCCCGAGCAGCAGCTCGGCGACCCCGCCGATCGCCATCACCGCGGCGCCGACCAGGAATCCGACCATCACCGGACCGGTGCGCCCAGTATCGATGAGATGGCCGAACAGCAGCGGTCCGGCGATGCCGCCGATGCCGGTACCGACAGCGTAGAAGAAGGCGATAGCGAGCGCCCGGGTCTCCATCGGGAAGATCTCACTGACCGTCAGGTAGGCCGCGCTGGCGCCCGCCGAGGCGAAGAAGAACGTCACCGCGACGACCGCGAGGAAGGTCCACGCCGTGAGCGCCCCCGCATGGAACAACAGCGCGAGCACCACGCCGAAGGCGGCCGACGCCAGGTACGTCCCGGCGATCATCGGTTTGCGTCCGACCGTGTCGAACAGCGGCCCGAGCAGCAGCGGCCCCGCGCAGTTGCCCAGCGCGTAGAACACCAGGAACACCGGCACCGCCGAGGAGCTCACGTCGTAGAACGTCGTGAGCATCGTGCCGAGATCGAACGTGAACGCGTTGTAAAGGAACGCCTGGCCGATGAACAGGGCGAGGCCGAGCACCGCCCGTTGTGGATAGGTCCGGAACGCGGTCTCGGCGATGGTGCGCAGTGGGATCACCGACCGCTGACGCACCGTGATGCTGCTTGTCGGCGCCGGCAGTTCCCGACCAGCGTCCGCCTCGACGGCCTTCTCGATGCCGCCGACGATCCGCTCGGCCTCGTCGGCCCGGCCGTGAATGAACAGCCAGCGCGGACTTTCCGGCACGTGCCGGCGCACGATGAGGATGACCAGCCCGAGCAGCGCGCCGAGCCCGAAGCTGAGCCGCCAGCCGATGTCCGTCGGGAAGATTCGCTCGGACAGGAAGAACACCGTGAGGCCCGACCCGGCCGCGGACCCGGCCCAGTACGACCCGTTGATGAGCAGGTCGACCCGGCCGCGGACCCGGGCGGGAATGAGCTCGTCCACCGCCGAGTTGATCGCTGCGTACTCACCGCCGATTCCCGCACCGGTGAAGAAACGGGTCAGGAAGAAGAACCATGGCGCCCAGGAAAAGGCCGTCAGCGTCGTCGCCGTGATATAGATACCGAGCGTCAGGATGAACAGCTTTTTCCGGCCGAAACGGTCGGTAAGCTGACCAAAGAACAGCGCGCCGAGGCAGGCACCGAGCACGTAGATCGCCGCCGCGGTACCGATGTCGCCCGCGCCCAGCGAGATGCCGCTGCCGTCTTCGGTCATGCGCGAGCCGACCGCGCCGACCATCGTCACCTCGAGCCCGTCGAGGATCCACACCGTCCCCAGGCCCACGATGATCATCCAGTGGAACCGGGCCCAGGGCAGCCGGTCCAACCGCGCCGGAATCGCCGTGCGCACGACCCCCGACCCGCCCCCGCCGCACGACGTGCCTTCGCACGACGTGCCTCTGCCCGACCCGCCTTCGCCCGACGTGCCTCCACCCGGCCCGCCTTCGCGCGACGCGTTGTACCTCGGGCTGCTGTCCTTCGGCTTGTCGCCGCTCGGCCGGTCACCCGTCGGCATGGTGTCTCTCGGCCGGGTACCCCTTGACCTGTCGTCCGTCGGCTCGATGTGGTCCCGCATGCCACCTCCTCCTGCCGCCTGTCGAGCTCGCCGCGGTCGTCGCGCTCCAGGCCTCGGCTGTTGACGTTGACCGTGCCTCTCTGCCCCGTTTCCGGGCGCATATCCCCTGCTCACGCCGCCATGATCGCGACCCGACGCGCGTGGGAACGAGCGCGCTCGGTGACCTGATCCGCGGCCGGATCCGGCGCGGATCGGGATGCGAGTGTGCGTTCGGCGGCTCTCGGACGGCTCGCGGTTCGCTCTGCAGGGACGGAGCGGACAAAACGGCGCGCAAAACCCGGTAGAGCGAACATCGCCATCTCCGCAACTCCGCGAAAGCGAAACGGGAACGAGGGCATGGTTGCGGAGCGTGATAGTCGGAGTGGGCTGGGCTGGGCTGGGGTGGTTGAGTGGGTGCTGGAGTGGGGGAGGGCGGTCGCGATGAATGCCCAATTTCGCGCCGGTGTGAATGTCAGCGACGACCCGGCCGTAACCCCAGCCTGGCCACAAGCCCAGTCCGTGTAAACCCAACCGGAGTACCGATCCCGAAGTCAGCGGTCGCTCCCGGACCCTGCTGCCGATCCGGAATGGGCGGCGGTCGCCCCGGACCCGACGACGATCCTGAACGCGGGATCTGCGCCGAAGACCGGTCGGCATACCGAATGCGGGTGCCGGAAGGTGGGGGAAGATCGTGGGTATTTCCTAGGATGGAGGTGGCCGTGAGCGCGCGCCGGCCCCGACGGGTCGTCTGCGGGGTGAATTCTGGTGTGCGGCGCACGCGAAAACCCGCATATTCGCCCGAGGAGGGCCCTGATTCATGCTGCCTGCCCGGTGGTCCGTCCGTCCCCGAGCCGCGCGCCGGCCAGTCGCCGCGGTGGGCATGGTCGCCATGACCCTGGCCGCGGCCGCCGCCTGCGGCGCTGACACGACTGGCGCCACCTCCACGGCAACGGCGCGTGCGCGTGTTCCGGTCACCGCGGCGGCGACGGTGCCCACGACCACCCCGACCGGCGGCATGACCAGGATGGACGACGCCATGCCCGGAATGGACCATGGCGCCCCGGGGACGGCCGGCATGGCCGGGATGGCCGGGATGGCTGCGGGCGGGGCAACGGCGGGCGGGGCCGAGGCGTCCGGCGACGGCCTGCAGGCCCAGGTCGGCGGACTGACGCTCGTCACCGCGGCCAACCGGTACGCGGCCGGCTGGCCCATTGAGCTGCGGTTCCAGCTGCGGGATGCGGCCGGTCGTCCGATCACCCGGTTCGTCCCGGAGCAGGACGCATTCATGCACCTCTACCTGGTCCGGTCCGACCTGGTCGGGTTCCAGCACGTCCATCCGCTGATGGCGCCGGATGGGACCTGGACGGCGAATCTCGCGTCGTCGCAGAGTGGGCTGTACCGGGTGTACACGTCGTTCACCGCGGTGGTGGCCGGGCGTGACCGGGCGTTCGTGCTCAGCGTGCCGATCGCCGTGCCGGGCCCGGCGACGCCGGTACCCCTGCCCGCGCCGTCATCCACCGCCATGGTCGACGGGTACACGCTGCGTCTGGCCACGCCGCACGGCGCGCCGAAGTTCGGGACGAGCACCCCGCTCACCGTGACCGTGACCCGCGGCGGCCGGCCAGTGACCGACCTGGAGCCGTATCTGGCGAGCTTCGCGCACCTGAGCGCCTTCCATGAGCGCGATCTTGCCTTCGCGCACCTTCATCCGATCGGCTCCGGCGCCACCGGGCCCGGCGCCACCGGTGGAGGCGGGCCGACCCTCACCTTCGCGGCCGAGCTTCCGCGCGCGGGCGCGTGGCGGGTCTACCTGCAGTTCCGCGCCGAGGGCGAGTTGCACACCGCGGCCCTCACCCTGATGGTGCACTGATCATCAGGGGAATGTCCGCCGGACGCGAGCGTGCCGGACATGCGGATGCTGGACGCGAGCGTGCTGGACGAGAAGGTGCTGGACGTGATCCGCGGCCGGGCGAGCTCGGCGGATACGAGCGTGCCGCCGGGCCGGTCCCGGGTGCGGCCTGCGGGCTCGGCCCGGACGACCCGGCGGCGCAGGCTCAGAGGCGGCCGCGCAGGAGCTGCTTGCCCTGCTCGGCGCCCTTGCGGCTCTCGGCCTGGGCGCGGCGGAACAGGTCGCCGAGCTCGCGATCGCCGTCGCGCTCGGCGTCGGCGATGTAGGTCTCCAGCCGCAGGGCGTTGTCCAGGCACACCTCGGTGAACCACAGCAGGTCGTACTGGGCGTCCTTGGTTCCGGTGACCGATCCGCGCTCCGCAGTGGTCGTCATGATGATCCTTCCTTCCGTAGCGGGACAGTGTGGGCGCCCGGCCCGGCCCGTCGCGACAGGCGCGAAACCGTCGCCGATGGTGCCTATGCCCGTACGGACTGTTTCTACGCGTCGGCGCGGGTGACGCCTGCGGTCTGCGTGCCGCGTGGCCCGCGCCTGCCAGCCCGGCCGGACCAGGCCGCCGCATGTCCCGAGGGCGAGAGATCACTGGCCGCTTCTCGTGGATCTCCGCCTCGCCTCACGCTCACTCGGTAAATCTCACAATCCGTGATGGATCGCGCAGGTAGTTCCGCTGCCGTTGCTGCAGGATGTCGCTTCTACCGGCTTTTTCGTCGGATTTGTACCTTGGTGCTCCGGTAGAAGCGACATGGACGCTTTCCGGGGCTGATCCGTTGTCACGGGCGGTGGCGAGGGAGGAGGTGGCGGGTCGGTGGTGGAGAGAGGGGTCGCGGGGAGTGAGGACCGGAGCTGACGGTGACGCGACGTTCCGAGGTTGGCGGTGGGGACGGCGGTCTGCGCGCAAGGCGGTCAGATTCTGGGTTGGTTTGCCAACGTCTGCACCGTCGGTCGCATGGCGCGATACGCTGTTCCGCGGTGATCAGCAGCGGGCGCCGATCGGCTGAGACTGCCGATGCGCCGCGGTTCGTCGGGGGGACGGAGGAGCCGTGGACGCGGGCATCGTGGCTGCCCTGATCACCTCCGTTGCCAGCGTCGCGGTCTCCGTCGGCGCATCGGTGTGGACCCGCCAGCAGGGCGTCGACCTGGAACGGATGCGCTACGAATTCGAGCGCTCGGCCCGGGACACCGAGAAGCGGTCCGCGGCCAAGGCGGAACTCGACCGTTACCGCGAGCCGCTGCTGCTCGCCGTCGTCGACCTGGGCGCCCGCCTGCACACGATCCGCGATCGGTCCCTCACCAGGTACCTGACGTCCACCCAGCCCCGCGGACGTCTCGCGGTGCTCGGGTCGCTGTACTGCGTCGCCCGCTACTTCGGCACCCTGGAGATCCTCTACTCCCGCCTTGCGCTGTTGCGATTTGACAGCGCCGCTGACACCCAGCTGGTCGCTGCCCTGCTCTCCGACATCGGCCGGGCCTTCGCCAGCGACAGCTACGACGATGACGGCGTCTCCGGCGTCTCCGGCGGTGCCGCTGGCTCCGGCGGCTCCGGTGGCGACCGCGAGACCGGCGGCAGCCACGGAGCCGACGGTGATCGGGACGCCGGTGAGCGCCTCTGGCCTGGTGGCAACGGCGAGTCCGCCGGTGATTCCCGCGCCGGGCGCGGTACCGGGGCCGGCGCGGCGGAGCGCGGCGCCAGCATTCTGGTGGACAAGGCCGGGCCGAGCCGGGCGCCGCGGTTCATGCTCTGGCAGGAGGAGCAGCGGGCGATCGGTGAGCTGATGCGCGGCCCCGACCGGGCCTCGACCGTCTGCGTCGGCTTCGCCTACTTCCACGAGCACTACGACGAGACGTTCGCCCGCTGGCTCGACCCGTTCGCCGAGGCACTGCGCGCACCGGACGCCGCCGGCAGCGAACGGCTCGCTCGCCTGCAGACCCTGCTCGCGCTGCTCGTCACCCAGCTCGACGAGGACGGCGGCTACTGCCTGGCCGTCGACGGCACCACCGTCGCCCCGCAGTGGGCGACGGTGGCCGCCCTGACCTGAACGGGCGCGACAGCCGCGGGTCGAGCGGGGCACGGTGGTCCTACTACAGGGTTACGAAGGTGGTTATGCCCAGATCTGGTCCCGCAGAAGCGACACGGACCGCGTCGCCGCACACCCCCCGCCCACTCGCGGTCGGAATCTGATCGCGGAATCGAGGGGCGGAGGCCGACAGGTGGCATGGCGGGAGGATCGGGAGCTGCTGCGCGACGCAGCGCTGGTCTGTGGGGCGGACGCGCTGGTCGGAGCCTCGTTCGGGGCGATCGCGGTGGGCGCGGGGCTGCCGGTCTGGGCGCCGGTGCTGCTCTCGGTGGTCGTCTTCGGCGGGGCGTCGCAGTTCCTGCTCGTCGGACTGCTCGCCGCCGGCAGTCCGGTGGTGTCGGCCGTGCTCGCCTGCCTGCTGGTCAACGCGAGGCACCTGCCGTACGGCTTCGCCATCGGCGACGCGCTCGGCTCCGGCTGGGCGCGCCGGCTGGTCGGCAGTCATCTGCTCGTCGACGAGACGGTGGTGTTCGCGCTGGCCAGGCGCCCATCGGGCCGGCACCGCGCGGCGTTCTGGGTGTGCGGGGTCGGGCTGTTCGTCTGCTGGAACCTCGGCGTGCTGGCCGGTGCGTACGCCGGAGCCACCGTCCCCGACACCGACGCCTTCGGCCTGGACGCAGCCTTCCCCGCCGTCCTGATCGCCCTGATCCTGCCCGCGCTGCGCGATGCCCCGACCCGGCGTGGTGCGCTCGCCGGAGCCGCCCTGGCCGTCGGCACCGCCCCAGTCCTGCCTGCCGGGCTTCCGGTCGTGCTGGCACCGCTGGGCCTGATCGCCGGACTTCGCGGCCGAACGGGACGTATCCGGCGCTCAAGTCCCGCCCGTCATCCAAGCCCGCACACCGCTGCTGACCTGGGAGCGCACTGCGTGGACGAGCCAGGACCGGATGCCGGGAGCCGTTCGAGCGAGGGCGGCCGATGATCGGTACCCCGGCGCTGCTGGTGGCGACCGCGGTGCTGGGCGTCGGGACGTATGCCTGCCGGGCCGCCGGACCGTTGTTGCGCAGCCGGGTCACGCTGCCCGCGTCGGTGGAGCGGCTGACCACCCGCGCGGCCGTGGCACTACTCGCCGCGGTCGCGGCCACCGGAACCCTGATCGTCGGACATCATTTCGCCGGCCCTGCCCGGCTCGTCGGCGTCAGTGTCGGCGCTCTGCTCGCCTGGCGACGCACCCCGTTCGCGGTGGTCGTGGTAGCGGCGGCCGTCACCACCGCCCTGCTGCGAGCCGCCGGCGTCAGCTGAACGAGCCGCATGCTCCTTCACGCCACCGGAGGAGTCCCGTAGCGGGATGCCTCCGGTGGCGCCGTCCGGGATGTGCTGACGCTCGCCGGCCATCAGGCCCGGCTACCCGACTCCCGGGTGGGGAACCAGGCCTGCCTCCTCTTGACGGCCTAGCCGGCTAGTCATCTAATGTGCTATCACACTAGATGAACGGAGATGGGGGTTCGGTGATCGAGTTCCATCTTGATGCGGGGTCCGGCGTGTCGCCGTACCTGCAACTGGTCAGGCAGGTGCGGCAGGCGTTGCGGTTGGGCCTGCTGCGCGAGGGCGATCAGCTGCCGACCGTCAAGGACGTGGTGGCGAAGCTGGCGATCAACCCGAACACGGTGCTCAAGGCCTACCGCGAGCTCGAACACGACGGGCTGGTGGCCGCCCGGCCCGGCGTCGGCACGTTCGTCACGCGGACACTTGCGGACGCCACGCTCGCCGCGCACGGACCCCTGCGCGCGCAGCTGCGGCGTTGGCTGGCGAAGGCCCGCCGGGCCGGACTCGACGAGGAAAGCATCGAGGCGCTGATGACGACGACCTTTCGCTCGACCGCCGCGGAGCACGCCGCCGGGCAGGACCACGCCGGGCAGGACCACGCCGCGCAGGTCCACGCCGCGAAGGACATAGCGTGACCGCGCTCCTGCGCGCCCGCGGGCTGGGCAAGCGCTACCGGCGGCGCTGGGCACTGTCCGACTGCACCCTCGACGTGCCGGCCGGCAGCGTCGTCGGGTTGGTCGGTCCGAACGCAGCGGGGAAGTCGACGCTGCTCAACCTCGCCGTCGGCACGCTGACGCCGACGGCGGGCGAGATCGAGGTGCTCGGCGGGCGCCCCGGCAGCGGCGCGGCGCAGCTCGCCCGGGTCGGCTTCGTCGCCCAGGCCAGCCCGGTCTACCCGCGGCTGAGTGTGGCCGATCACCTGCGCCTGGGCGCCCGGCTCAACCCCGGCTGGGACGACGCGCTGGCCCGAGACCGGATCCGCCGGCTCGGCCTGGACGCGAACAGCCGGGCCAGCGCGCTGTCCGGCGGGCAGCGGGCCCAGCTCGCCCTCACCCTGGGGCTCGCCAAACGCCCCGCGGCGCTCGTCCTGGACGAGCCGGTCGCGAGCCTGGATCCGCTCGCCCGGCGAGCGTTCCTGCAGGACCTGATGGAGGCGGTCGCCGAACACGGGCTCAGCGTCCTGATGTCCTCCCATCTGATCTCCGACCTGGAACGGACCTGCGACCACCTCGTCGTGCTCATCGGCGCCCAGGTCGCGGTGGCGGGCGATATCGAGCACCTGCTCGCCACCCATCACCGGCTGAGCGGTCCCCGGCGCGATCCCGCCACCCTCCCGGCCAACCAGCACGTTCTGTCCGCCAGCCACACCGAGCGGCAGAGCACCCTGCTGGTCCGCACCGAGCAGCCGATCCACGACCCGTCCTGGACGGTGACCCCGCTGAACCTGGAGGATCTCGTGCTGGCCTACCTGAGCCGACCACCGGCCGAGGACGGGTCGCGCCGCGTGCTGGCGGCGGTCCGATGACCTGGCTGACCTGGCGCCAGCTGCGCGCGCAGGCCGTGACGGTGTTCGGCGCGCTGGTCGGTCTCGCGGTCGCCCTCGCGGTCACCGGCCCGCGCCTGGCGCACCTCGCGGACATCGCCGGCGACGACTTCCTCAACCTCGCCGGCGCGAACCGGGCCGACAGCTGGACGTACGACGTCGGCTGTGTCGTGGTGCTCGCCCTGCCGGCGGTCATCGGGATGTTCTGGGGTGCCCCGCTGGTCGCCCGTGAACTCGAGGCCGGTACCCATCAGCTGGTCTGGCAGCAGAGCGTCACCCGCACGCGGTGGCTGGCGACGAAACTCGCTCTGACCGGGCTCGCCGCCATGGTCGCCGCCGCCGCGGCAGGCCTCGCGATGACCTGGTGGTGCGGCCCGGTCGACCAGGCCGTCAGCGCCACCCACGGCGGCGCCGGTCCGCTGTCCACCGCGCGGATGACACCGGTCGTGTTCGACGCGCGAGGTGTCGTCGCGATCGGCTACGCCGCGTTCGCCTTCGCGCTCGGCGTCACCGTCGGCGCCTTCGTCCGACGGACGGTGCCCGCGATGGCGGTGACCCTCGCGCTCTTCGTGGCCGTGCAGATCGCCGTGCCCCTGACGGTCCGGACGCATCTCGTCCCGCCGAGGCGGGACACTGTCACGATCACTCCGTCGAGCCTGGAGGGCTTTCGTGGCACCGGGCCGCCATCCGGCGGTGGCCACATCGACGCGCTGATCGTCGCCCTCGACCACCCCGGCGCCTGGCTGCTGTCCGCGCGGACCATCGGCGCCGACGGCCGCGTCGTCACCAACCTGTCGTCGACGCTGGCGGTCTGCCTGCCTCCGCCCGACGGGCGACCGAGCCCCGAACGGGCCGAGGCCTATCGCCGAACGTGCGATGCCGAGATCGCGAAACACGGCTACCGGCAGCGTTTCACCTACGAGCCGGCCGGCCACTACTGGCCACTGCAGGGCGCCGAGACGGGTCTGTTCCTCACCCTCGCGGCGGCACTGGCCGGCCTGTCCCTCTGGCGGATCCGCCGCCTGTCGTGACAGCTTGGTGGCCATGAGGCCGCCGTCCGCGTGCTGGCTCATGCGGACCACGTTCGGGGTGGGGTGTGTGCGTCCAGGGTGTTGCTTTCGGTGTGGTCGCCCCGCCCACCAGTAGACATCCAGACATACTCGCGTCAGCCCGGCACCTGGCGGAAGAATCCCTCGATGGAGGCGACCCGCGCCTCGCTGCGGCAGATCGGATGGTCGCTCTGGCGATTGTCGGCTTGCAGCTTCCTCGCTCAAGAGCTGCGCCGCGCGTACCGCCGTGGTCCTGTGCGGGGTCGGTGCACGAGTGCTGCCAGGCGAGGGGCCACGGCCACCGTCGCGGGGCGCCGCATCCAGGGAAGGCGCCGCATCCAGGGAAGGAGGAGCCGTCCATGCCTGCGCCTGACGACCATCGGTGGATGAACCGGGCCATCGACCTCGCCCGTCGATGCCCCCCGGCGACCGGCGCCTACTCGGTGGGGGCCGTCCTCGTCGACGAGGACGGGGCGGAGATCGCGTTCGGGTTCTCCCGTGAGGTCGACGACACGGTGCACGCCGAGGAGTCCGCGCTCGCCAAGGTCGCCCCCGACGACCCGCGGCTCGCCACGGCGACGATCTACAGCACCCTTGAACCCTGCTCGCAGCGCCGGTCCCGGCCACGCACCTGCACCGAGCTCATCCTGGCGGCGGGGATCCCCCGGGTGGTTATCGCCTGGCGCGAGCCCAGCCTGTTCGTCGCCGACTGCCAGGGTTACGAACAGCTCACCGCGGCCGGCGTCACCGTCGTGGAACTCCCGGACCTCGCCGAGCGGGCCCGGGCCGTCAACGCCCACCTGTCGCTCTGAACGGGTCCAGGTGCGCTGCGGCCCAACCGGGTCGCAGCGGCCGGATTCTGGGGCAATCCGGCACCTTCGACACGCGATCCTTCGCGAGGGACGCACAGGTCAGCGCGGTACCTTCGGCCCATGCCGACGATGAAGCGCGACGGCGAGGTGTTCGTGCTACATCTCGACCCCGACGACGAGAACCGCTTCCACCCCTACTGGCTGGACGCCGTCGAGGCCGCGATCGAGGAGGCCGCCGCCGCGGACGGCCCGCGGGCGTTGGTCACGGTGGGTAGCGGTCGCTTCTGGTCGAACGGCCTGGCGCTGGACTGGCTGCTCAGTCACACCGACCAGGTCGGCACCTACCTCGACCGGGTCCACCGGCTGTTCGCCCGCACGCTCGCCTCGCCGGTCGTGACCGTGGCCGCGCTCAACGGCCATGCCTTCGCCGCCGGCGCGATGTGGGCGCTGGCCCACGATCTGCGGGTCATGCGCTCCGACCGCGGCTACTTCTGCCTGCCCGAGGTCGACATCGACCTGCCGTTCACCCCCGGCATGTCCGCGCTGATCCGCTCGCGGCTGGCCCCGCCGACCGCCCACCTGGCGATGACCACCGGCCAGCGTTACGGCGCCGCGCAGGCGCTTGGCGCCGGCATCGTCGACGGCGTGGCCTCGGCCGACGGCCTGCTCGCCGCGGCCTTGGAGCTCGCCCGCCCGCTCGCCGCGAAGACGAAACCCTCCCGGGCCCAGATCAAGGAGACCCTCTACGCCGAGGCCCTCGCCGCCCTGCGCACCCCGACCCCCGGCGTCTGAGATCTGCGGCAGCTGCCCCGTGGAACGGCGCTCGGCCGGGTCGTCACAGACGGCGGTCGCCGTCTGTGACGGTGGTGGGGCGGCACGGTGGTCCAGAGGGACCACCGTGGTCCGAGTTGCCGGTTCCGTGTCCGGTTTGCCCTACCAGAGTGACCCGGCTGCCCGGGCGGCCGCCGGCGGGTCTCACGGCTTGTGACGTCGCCGGGTTCCTGGCGGGCGGCGAAGCGGGGTGGTGTCGGTCATGGGGCGGGGATGCCGGCAGGAGGTTGGGGTGGCCCGGTCATGCCGGGGTGATGCGGTCGTGCGGTCGTGCGGTCATGACGTGGAGATGGTGCGGATCAGGGCGTCGAGGATGGCCCGGCGGGTTGCCTGCGGCTGTTCGGACCAGGGGGAGTGGCCGGCGTCGGGGATGACGATCCGGTCGGCGCGGGGGAGCGCGCCCAGCAGCGGGTCGTTCGCCGTCCACGGGCGCGGATCGTCGGCACCGAAGATCATGCGTACCGGGGAGGTGACGGACACGGCCTCCCGCAGGAGGCTGGTCGTGAGCCGGTCCGTCCAGAGCTGGCGGTTGGCGGCCAGGTTGACGGCGGTGCCCGCGGGACGGGAGTTCCACAGGGCCAGTGCGTGCTCGGCCGCGGCGGGGCCCGGGGAGAAGTCGGGCCGCCATTGCAGCAGGCACCATTCGCGTTCCTCGTCGGGGGTGCGCTCGCGGGCGGCGAGCTCCTGCCACCGGGCCAGATCCGGGCCAAGCCGGCGACGGCTCTCGGCGCGATACGGGTCGCGGTAGGAATTGTCAGCTCCGACGCCGGCGAGGTAGACGACGCCTCGTGTGCGCGCCGGATGACGGGCGGCGTAGCGCAGCGCGAGCTCGGCGCCCCAGGAATGGCCGAGCACATGGCAGCTCTCGACGCCCCACGCGGCACGGAGCCGGTCGAGGTCGTCGACGGCCTGGGCGATGGTGAACGGCCCGCCTCCGGACGACCGCCCGCAGCCCCGCTGGTCGAAGCGGATGACCGTGCACGCGTCGTCCAGCAGCTCGGCGAGCGGACCCAGGTAGTCCCACAGGCCCGGCCCGCCGTGGCAGCACACCACCACGGATGGCCCGCCGCCGCTCGCCGTCGTCCATAGCGACGCCCCATCCCCGAGCGGGACCTGGCGCGTTGACGGCTGGCGGGCCGGTGGCCGAACCTGGGTCGACACGTCCCATTCCTCTCTCGTGTCTCGCGCGTCCATTCCGACAGCCGGGATCCGGCTGGAATGGGGACTCAGCCGGCCGGCTGGTGGGCGAGGATGGTGGCGCGCAGGATGCGGGCCGCGGTGGGGGTGGCACCGGCGGCGGTGACGATCGCGGTGGGGTAGGTCGGTGCCGGCGGGCTCAGCGGGATCAGGCGCAGTGCGTCGTGGCGGCGGTTGTCCAGACACGGCGGGAGGACCGCGACGCCGAGGCCGTGCGCGACGAGCTCCAGCAGGGTGTCGGTGTCGCCGACCTCGCAGGCCGGCCGGCGGTGGACGCCGAGCTCGCCGAACGCCGTGTCGACGATCGTGCGGGCGCCCCATCCCGGCGGGTAGTCGACGAAGGCCTCGCCCGCGGCCTGCGCCAGGGACACCGACGCCTGCGCCGCCAGCGGATGCCCGGCGTGGCAGGCGAAGACCATCGGCTCCTCGCCCAGCGGGGTCAGCTCGAGTGCCGCTCGCGTGGCGGTCGCGGGGAGAGCCGAGGCGACTGGCGACGCGCCGGTTGGCGACGCGCCGGCTGACGTCGGGGCGGTTGGCGATGCCGAACCCGCTGGATGCGAGACGCAGGCGAGGGCGAGGTCGAGGGTGCCGGCGGCGACGCGGTCGAGCAGGTCGGCGCTGGCCGCCTGGACGAGGCGCAGCTCGACCTGCGGATGCTCGGCGTGGAACGCGGCGATCGCCTCGGTCAGGCCGCGCCGGAAGCACTGCATGATGCCGACGGTGAGCCGGCCCCGCATGCCGCCCGCGACCCCGGCGACGGCGGCGCGGGCCGCCTGCGCGGCGGCGAGGGTCCGGCGGGCTTCGGCGAGCAGGACCTCACCTTCGCGGGTCAGCCGCACCGCCCGGGTGCTGCGGACGAACAGCTTCGCGCCGAGCTCCCGCTCCAGAGCGCCGACCGACGATGACAGCGCCGACTGGACGATGTTCACCCGCCGCGCGGCCCGGGTGAAGTGCAGTTCGTCGGCGACGGCGAGGAAGTGCTCCAGCTGGCGAAGCTCCATCCGCCTCTCCTTCGCCTCTTGCCAGCCAGGTTCATCGGCTGATCAGATCAAACTCAGTGAATTGTTCTGTTGGACAGGTTAGCGCGGCCGGGTGAGGCTGGTCCCGTGATCGACGAACCCACACCCGCGCGCACCGCAGCCACTTCGCCCGCCGCGACAGCCGCGCCCGCCGCGCGACCGCCGACGAACGGCCCGGACGGTCGGGCGGCCACGATCAGCCGGGGGCTCGTCGGGCTGCTCGCGGTCAGCACTGGGCTCAGCGCCGCGGCGATGTACTACGCCCAGCCGCTGCTCGACGACATCCACACCTCGCTGCGGATCTCGACCGGGACCGCCGGGCTGCTCGTCACCGTCACCCAGGCCGGGTACCTGGTGGCGCTGTGCCTGCTGGTGCCGGTCGGCGACCTCGTCGCCCGCCGCCGGCTCATCCCGCTGCTGGTCGCCGGGCAGGCGGCGGCGCTTGTCGTGCTGGCCACGGCCACGTCGAGCGCGCAGCTGTTCGCCGGGGGCGTCGCCGTCGGCGTGCTGAGCGTCGCCGCGCAGGTCGGGGTCGCGTTCGCCGCGAGTCTGGCCGGTGCGGCCGAGCGGGGCAAGGTCGTCGGCACGGTGATGAGCGGCCTGCTGCTCGGCATCCTGCTCGCCCGCACGGTCGCCGGCTGGCTCGCGGACCTCGGCGGCTGGCGCACCCCGTACTGGGCGGCCGCCGCGGTGCAGGTGGCGCTGTGCGTGGTGCTCGCCGTCCGGCTTCCCCGCGAACCACCCCGGCCGGCGGGCACGCCCCGCTACGGCGAGGCGGTCATCTCCGTGGCGCGCCTGCTGCGCGAGGAGCCGGTGCTGCGCCGGCGCGCCCTGTACGGGGCGGCGGCGTTCGGCGGGTTCAGCGCGCTCTGGACGCCGCTGTCGTTCCTGCTCAGCGAGGCGCCGTACCGGTACTCCGCCGGCGTGATCGGGCTGTTCGGGCTGCTGGGACTCATGGGCGTGCTCGCCGCCTCGGGCGCCGGGCGGGCCGCCGACCGCGGCCGGGCCGGGCGGGTCACGGTCGGCTCGGCCGTCCTGCTGCTGGTGTCCTGGGTGCCGCTCGGGCTCGGCGGGCACCACCTGGCCGGGCTGGTCGTCGGCATCCTGGCGTTGGACCTGGCCGTGCAGGCGCTGCACATCACCAACCAGAGCGAGATCTACCGGCTGCGCCCTGAGGCCCGCAGCCGCCTGACCGCCGCCTACATGGCCACCTACTTCGCCGGCGGCCTGCTCGGCTCCCTGGCCGCCGACACCGCCTACAGCCAGGGCGGATGGACGGCCGTGAGCCTCACCGGCGCCGCCTTCGGCCTGGTCGCCGTCGCCGTCGCCGCGACCGACCGGCGGCTGCGGCGGGCCGGATCCGGTCACCACAGCTCCTCGAGCGGCGCCTGAGCGCGATCCGCCCCGGCGCGTCCGCCGGTGTCCGGCGCGATCACCATCGGCCCGGTGGCCGCCCGTCCGGCGGCCTGCCGGCCGGTGGTGTCCCGCTCGATGTCCGTTGCCGGGGCTGTGCCGTTCTGCAGCGCGAACGCCGCCTGGTTGCTGCGCGCGGTGGCGAGGTGCACGCCGAAAGCACCGGGTTCGGCCTGGTCGAGCATCGTGAAGATCGCCACCGCCTGGCCGATCGGTGCCAGCGCCCCGGCCGGGCGGCCCAGCGTGCCCAGCCGCAGCGCCAGGTTGTTCAGCGAGGCGGCGAGGCCGGGCAGGTGGGCATCCGGGTCGGCCTGGGCAAGCTGTTCCCGCAGCCGGACCGCATGGCCGATCACGGCCATCGCCTCCTCGATCCGGCCGAGGTCGGCCAGGCGGTTCGACAGATTGTTCAGGGACGTCGCGAGCTCGGCCAGGTAGCGCTCGGGCTGGGCGTCGGCGAGCCGCTGGTAGGCGTCGGTCGCCTCCCGCATCACCGTCAGGGCCTCATCGGGGCGGCGCAGGTCGGCCAGGCGGCGGGCGAGGTTGTCCAGCGACGCTGCCAGTTGGGCGAGATGGGCGTCCGAGCCGTCCGCAGCGAGGCGTCGGTAGAGGGCGGTGGCCTCCTCGACGGTGGCCAGCGCCTGCTCGTACCGGCCCTGGTCCCCGAGCCGTCGGGCCAGGTTGTTCAGTGAGGCGGCGAGCCCGGCGAGGTGGCGGTCGGGCTGGGCTGCGGCCAGCCGCCGGTAGATTCCGGTGGCCTCGTCGACGGCGGCGAGGGCGTCCTCGCGTCGGTCGAGGTCGGCCAGGCGGCGTCCCAGGTTGTTCAGCGAGCTCGCGAGCTGCGGCAGATGGGCGGCCAGGTCCTCGTCGCTCGGCCGGCGCGGCCGGGGGATCAGATCCCGCCAGCGGCGCCACCATCCGGGCCGTGGTGGGGCCGGGGCGAGTTCCCGGATCCGGGTGGTGTGCGCGTACTGCAGCCGGGCGGCGAGGCCGAGCAGCCGGACGCTGTATCCGGGCAGGGCGTCGACCATGCGGGTGAGCACGTCCCGGTCGAGATCGGACAGCACGGAGTAGATCGCGACGATGACCGCCTCAGGATCGAGCACCTCGACGGCCACCTGCAGGGCCACGGGGGCGCGTCGCGCCGGGTCCTCGGCGAGCAGGGCGCGGATCAGCGGGGCGAGGTTCGAGTGCGCCGGCGCGGCGCGGGTCAGGACGGTCAGCGCCTGGTGCAGCTGCGCGTCGGACGAGCCGGCCAGCGTCTGGCGGGCAAGCTCGGGCATGCCTGAGGGGCCGCTCAGAGCGCGGGCCAGGAAGTGCTCGGCGAGACGATCCGGGCTCATCCCGCCCCAGAACTGCCCGGGCCGGTCCGGCGGCGGCGGATACAGCCCGGCCAGCCAGCGCGCCACCCGCCCGCGCAGATCGTGGGCCGCGCCGTCCGTCCCGGTGAAGCCCGGTAACCGGGCCAGGGTCGCGGCGGCCTCGTCCCGATCGCTCGCCCCACACAGCGTCGAGGTCGCCACGGCCTGGTCGAGGATGTCCGAGGAGCGCTCGATGCCGCGCAGCCGCGCGCTCTGCCGCCAATACCGGGTCTCATGGCGCAGCAGCAGGTCGGCCACCTGCGCGGGCGATGCCGTCGCCGGGCCGCCCTGGCCGGATTCGGCCACTGGCGGCGTGGGCGGCGTGGGCGGCGCCGCGGGGATCAGCCAGCGGCCCGGCTCGGACGTGCCCGGCTCGGGCAGATCGGGTTTGGACGGGTCTGGCTCGGGCGGGTCCGGCTGCTCGAGGAGCGCAGCCAGGGCGGCCATGTGGACGGCCAGCACCACCTCGAATCCCAGGTCGGACAACTCCGGGCGACCTACGGCCACCCGCGCGGCCCGGCCCGGCCAGTCGACCGCTGGGTCGAGCCGGGCCAGCTCATCGGTGAACACCCGCACGGCATCGGTGAACAGCTCTGCGCGGTCCACCCCGGCGCTCTCCACCGACGGCAGGTAGATGATCTGCGCGGTGTCGGCCAGATCGTGGCGGAAGGTCAGCTCATCCCACCAGTCCTCGGCGCCACGGGCGATCAGCAGCAGGCGCAGCGGGGTCGGTGTCCCGCGCTGCGCGAGGGCACCGATCAGGACGTCTACCAGCGCGGTCTGCGTCTCGGCATAGTCGACGACCAGCAGGACCGGAAGCTCGGAATCGACCAGCCGGCCGGCCAGGGACGCGGCGCCGGGGCGGGCCATACCGGCAAGCCAGCCGGCCTGGCGCATCCGGGTGGTGAGGGCCCGGGCGAACCGGGTCTTGCCCTGCCCGCCCGGGCCGGCGAGCAGACGTACGGCGCTGTCCTGCTCGTCGCCGCACCACGCGGTGAAGTCGGCCAGCAGCGGCTCGCGGCCATGCATCGTCACGATCTCGGCGTCGGCGCGCAGCAGCTGGGCGGGAGTCTGCGCCACGGTCACCGCCGGCGGGGTGAGCAGCCCGGCGAGTTCCACCGACTCCCAGTCGGTGGGCCCTGACTCGTTCCGCAGCAGGCCGACGGCATCGGGATCCTCGAGCACCCGGCGGATCGGCAGCACACTGAGCCGCGCCTCGCCGAACCCCGGGGTGTCCACGACGATCACGCCGGTCGCCAGCCACACCGGCGCGGTGGCCGCGGGGTCGGCGCAGGTGAACATCACGGCGCCGGACATCCCGGACCAGGGCAGCGGCTCGTCGTCGCCCATCGGGGCCAGCGGCGGCGGATCGTCGACGTGCAGGTCATACCGCCCGGTCAGCATTCCGCCGAGCGGGTTGACGTGGCCGAGAAGATGGTTGGTCTCCCGGACGCCGTCCGCGCCGCGCAGCACCCGCGGGAAGCCCACGGCCTCGGCGCGCAGCCCGCCGGCCCGTCCGGTCGGCACCCCCCAGCGCAGCCGGTCCATGGCGGGCGGCACCCAGTCCGGATCGTCGATCCGGACCAGTGCGGCGTCCAGCGGGCGCCCCGGGCTCGGCCAGCTGCCCGACCAGGCGACGCGTCCCCAGACCCTGGCCCGTTTCGTCAGTCCGACGCCGACGAGTAACCGTATGCGACGGGCTGGCGCCGGACCATCAGGGAAGACGACATGCGCCGCCGTGAGCACCAGCCGGCCGGTGACGAGCAGCCCCGAACCGACCCGCGTCCGGCCGTCCGCCCGAGTGCTGCGCACCTCGACGACCTGACGCGCCGGCACTGACGCCGCGCTCGCCGGGCCCGCCATGATTCCCCCCGAACACGTACCGATCCGGGCACACAGTAACCGGATCGATCGTTACGGGTACAGCCGGTCTGGTCGGGCCGCAGTACCTCGTCAGCGCGAGGACGTCGTCAGCGCGAGGACGCTGGGTGTGCCCGCGGGCGGATGGCGGTGACGAAGCGGCTGGCGTCGCCGGTGACCGTGAAGTCCGGGGGGAAGGTGTGGCCGTAGCGTGCGGCGACCTCGGTGAAGGAGTCGGTGGCGACCTCCCAGCCGAGTGCGCCCAGGGCCGCGGCCACGTCGCGGCCATCGTCGTCCTGCAGGAGCGCGCGCAGGTCGACGCCCCACCGGCTCAGTGCCTCGGCCAGTTCCGCGTCGGAGACCGTCTCGAGGATCCTTCGCGGTTCCTCCACCGCGATGCGGCTGCCCGGCGCGGACAGGGCGTCCACGGTGGCGAGCAGGCGCTGCTCGGCGTCCGCCGTCAGGTAGGGCACGATCCCTTCGGCCAGCCACAGGGTGGGCGTTCCCTGGACGAACCCGGCGGCGCGCAGCGCGAAGGCCCAGTCGTCGCGCAGGTCGACGGGCACGGGGCGGTGCCGGCAGGCGGGCGGTGCGTCCAGGTCGGCGAGGACGGCGAGCTTGAACGACAGCACCCGGGGCTGGTCGATCTCGAACACCGTGCTGCCCGCCGGCCAGCGCATCCGAAACGCGCGGGTGTCCAGGCCCGCGGCGAGGATGACGGTCTGGCGGATCCCGGCGCGGGTGGCCGCCTCGACGACGGCGTCCAGGTACTTCGTCCGCACGCCCAGGTAGCGCTCGCGCATGAGCCAGCTGTCGGGCAGGGACAGGTCGGCGAGATCATCCAGGCTGGTCGGCATCGGGCTTGGCAGGTCGGCGGCCCGCACGAACGCCGCGGCGAACGGGTCGTCGGCCATCGCGTCGGGCCGCTGACTCTCGATCGCCCGGCCGGCCGCCACAGCCAGTGCGGTGATGCCGACGCCCGAAGTGATGTCCCAGTCCTCGACCCGCGCCGAGCCTGGGATCCGCGGTGAGCCCTGGACCTGCGGTGCGTTGCGGGCCTGGTCGCCCGGGCGGGCCTTGCGCGGGCCTGGCGGGCGGCCCTTCGACCGAGGCTGTTGCCGAGCGCTGTCGCCGCCGGCCGGTGCCGGACCGGCCCCCGTACGAGCCCGCTGCCGGTCCGCCGCCGTGTGCCGAACCTTCGCCATGTCCCCGACCCCCAAAGGCGTGTCCACGTCGACACCGACGGTAGCGCTGCGTCGTGTCCGTCGCCAATCCGGGCAGGGGCGGTGATCCGGATGCCTCGGCTGCTCACCGAGCACCGGGCCCGTCGAGGCCGCGGTGTCGTAGAGCAGCGTCCGGGGATCGAGGTTCGGGGTCAGCGACCGCCCAGGCGGGCACCCTCGTGCGCGGCGTCGAGGCGGCGCAGCCAGCCGTCGACGCACTCGGCGGTGCTCGCGGCGTACTCGTTCATCATCGACTGGTGGTCACCCGGAACCACGACCGTGTCGTACTCGAGGTCCCACTCGGGTCCGGCCGGCTCCTTGGGCTCCGCCCGGTCCAGCTCGGCCTGGGTGGGTTCGGGCATCCGCTCGGCGGCCCGCACCAGCACGAGCGGCGTCCTGGACGGTGCCGGCTTCCAGGGCTCGAACAGGTCCAGGTAGCCGCCCTGGGCGGTGACCTGCGCCTCGGTCATGAGCGCGAATCCCTGCTCGTTGATGGCGATGCCGCGGATCTCGTCGTCGACGTCGTTGCGACGGATCTTCTCGTCCGGGAACCAGGTGTCCAGCAGGATGACCGCCACGGGGGCGCCGCCGCGGGCCTCGAGGCGGCTGGCGACCGCATGGGCGAGCCAGCCACCGGAGGAGTAGCCGGCCAGCGCCACCGGCCGGTCGCCGAGCTCGCGGATGACGGTGTCGGCGAGCACCTCGACGGCCAGCTCCCAGGTGGCGGGCATCAGGTCGCCGTCACCGAACCCGGGCAGGCTCAGGCCGAACACGTCACGGCGACCGCGCAGGTTCAGGGCCAGGCGGGCGAAGTTGTGCGGCCCGGCCGGAGCGACCATCGCCGGGACGCCGACCACCGCGATGGTGCCGGGTCCGGAGGCGAGCTGGACCGACGCGGTGCGGCCGTTGAACTGCTCGGGCGCCTCGTAGACATCACGTAGCCGCCCGGCGACTCGCAGCAGCTCGAGCCCGCGAGCGAACCTGCCCTTGGCGCAGGCCTGCCGGTAGAGCTCGCGCACCCCGCCGCCCGCACCGCCGGTGTGGACGTCGGGCAGCAGCCCGCCGGCACCGAACCTCGCCCCCGCCTGCGCGGCGAGGTGGTGGCCCCACTCGCTGGTCGGAGCGCCCGCCACGGATGCCAGGTCCGCGGGCGGCTCCACGCCGTCCGCCACGTCGAGGCCGGCGGGGAACGCGATCCCGGCGGCCATGGGAGCGCCGGGGGCGCTGGCGCCCGACGTGCTGGGCCCGGACGTGCTGGGCCCGGACGTGCTGGGCCCGGACGTGCTGGGCCCGGACGTGCTGGGCCCGGACGCGGCGAGCAGGACGTCGAGGTGGGCGGCGAGCTCGGTGACGGTCGGATGCTCGAAGACGACCGGCGGGCTGAGCGGCAGCCCCGTCGCCCGGGCGAGGCGGCGGCTGAGCCGCACCGAGGCGAGTGAGTCGAACCCGAGTTCGAGGAAACGTCGGGTGCTGTCGAGCTCCTCGGGGTCGTCGTGACCGAGGATGGCGGCGGCCTGCGCGCGGACCAGGTCGGCCAGCGCGCCGGCGCGGCGTGTGGGCTCGAGCCCGGCGTAGTCGACACCCGACGGCTGGGCGGAACCGGCCGCGGACGTGTGGTCGCCACCTGCCGGCTCGGGTCCGCCCGCGCCGGCACCACGTCCTGCGTCACCGAAGGCGCTGTCACCCAAGGCGCCGTCACCGAGTGTGTCCGCGAGCTCGGCGAACAGGCGGCGGGGACGGGCGGCGGTCAGGACGGGCAGGAAGACGTCCCAGTCGACGTCGGCGACCGTGAGGGTGTTCGTGGCGGTGCGCACGGCGTCGGTCAGGGCCGCCACAGCGCCCTCGGCGGCGAGGGGACGCAGGCCGAGGCGGGGCAGGTAGTCGCGCAGCTCCGGCTGGTCGCCGATCCCGCCGCCCGCCCACGGACCGAAGGCGATCGCGGTGGCCGGCTGGCCCGCGGCGCCGCGGCGCGCGGCGAGGGCGTCCAGGTAGGCGTTGGCGGCAGCGTAGGGGGCCTGGTTGCCGCTGCCCCACACCCCCGACACCGAGGAGAACAGCACGAACGCCGGACCCTCGGGAACCAGAGTGTCCAGGGTGGCCGCGCCCGTGGCCTTGGCCGCGATGACGGCGGCGACCTCGGCGAGGTCCAGCTCGGCGAGCGGGGCGTTGCGCCCGGTGAGACCGGCGGCGTGGACGACCGCACTGACCGGTGTGCCGTCGGCGGCCAGGCCCTCGAGCAGGGCGGACAGCGCTGCGGCGTCGCCGGTGTCGCAGGCGGCGACGGTCACGGCCGCGCCCAGGGCGGTGAGCTCGGCGACGAGTTCGGTGGCACCCGGGGCGTCCGCGCCGCGGCGCCCGACGAGCACCAGGTGCCGGGCGCCGTCGGCGGCCAGCCGGCGGGCGGTGTGCGCGCCGAGGGCACCGGTCCCGCCGGTGACGAGCACGGTGCCCGCCGGCGGCCAGACGGTGTCAGCGGGAACTGCGGTGTCAGCGGGAACTGTGGTCCCCGGGGGAACTGCGGTGGCCGCGGGCGTTTCGCTGTCCGCCGGGACGAGGCGGGGGACGAACAGTCCCTGGCCGCGGGGAGCGCACTGGTCCTCGTCACCGGGAGCGACCAGCGCGGTGGCAAGCCAGATGAGGGCCTCGTCGGTCAGCTCGGCGGGCAGATCGACCAGGCCGCCCCAGCCGGCGGGCCGTTCGAGGGCGAGGGTGCGCCCCAGTCCCCACAGCATCGCCTGCTCGGGGCTGGTGACCGGGTCGTCCGGGCCGGTGCTGACCGCCCCGCGGGTCAGCAGCCACAGGGGCGTGTCCGGATGCCGGTCGGCCAGCGCCTGGGCGAGAGCGACGGTGAGGGCCAGCCCGCCGGTCAGCGCCGGATGGGTGGGATGAGCGGACACGTCCAGCCCGAGCAGGCTCAGCACTCCGCCGAGCGCCCCGCCCCCGTCGGACAACTCGGCCGCGGCCGTCGCCAGCAGCTCGGCTATGCGGGCACGGTCCGCGTCCGCGGTGGTGAGACGGATCCGCACCGGCCGGCCGCCCATCTTGCTGATCATCCAGGTCAGGTGGGTGAGCGCCAGGTCGTCGATCCCGACGGCCGGAACGAGCACCGGCCAGATCCCGCTCAGCGGCGCGACGTCGGTGTCCTGGGCCGCGAGCGCCGCCGCGGTGTCCTGCACCGACAGCGCCCGCCACGCGGTGCGGTAACGCCAGGTCGACGGGTCGCCGGGCCCGCTGGCGCGACGACGTCCCGGCCGCTCGCCGGCGGCTTCGGGGGCTCCTTTGGCGCCGGGGATGGCGGGGATGGCGGGGGTGGCGGTGCGGGCGTCCGGGTCGAGCCAGTGCCGGCGGCGCTGGAATGGGTAGGTGGGCAGGTCGACGTGCCGGCCGGTGCCGGCACCGGCGGCCCGCCAGTCGACGTCCAGGCCATGGACCTCGAGCTCGGCGAGCGCGTCGAGCAGCGTCTCCGGCTCGTCCCGGCGGGCCCGCGCCGCCGCGACCGCGATCGGCGGCTCGGCGTCCTGGAGGTCGCCGTCCTGGAGGTCGGTGCCCTCGGGCGCGGTGTCCCGCAGGCAGGACGGCACCAGCGCGGACAGGATCGCGTCGGGGCCGAGCTCCAGGTAGGCGCGGGCGCCGGCGGCGTGCAGCCGGCGGGCGGCGGCGTCGAAACGGACGGCCTGGCGGACGTGGCGCACCCAGTGCTCGGGAGTGAGCAGCGTCTGCGGGTCGAGCTCGCCCGTGAGCGCCGAGACGATCGGCACCCCCGGCCGGTGGTAGGTGACGCCGGCGGCGACCTCGCCGAACGCCCCGAGCATCGTGTCCATGTGGGGCGAGTGGAAGGCGTGGCTCACGGTCAGGCGGCGCACGGCCACCCCGCGGGCCTCCCAGACGGCGGCGACCGACGCCGCGGCGTCGGCGTCCCCGGCGATGACGGTGGCCGTCGGGCCGTTCACCGTGGCGATCTCGACCCGGCCCTCCAGCCCGGCGAGGCTCGCCGCGACCTCGGCCGCACCGGCGCGGATCGCGATCATCGCCCCGCCGGGGCGGCAGGCCTGCATGAGCCGGCCGCGGGCGGCGACCATCGTCACCGCGTCCTCCAGGGACCAGACACCGGCGACGTGCGCGGCGGTGAGCTCACCGACGGAGTGCCCGGCGAGCAGCCCCGGGGCCAGGCCCCACGAGGTGACCAGCCGGTAGAGCGCGGTCTCGAAGGCGAACAGCGCCGGCTGGGTGAAGGCGGTGCGGTGCAGGGCGTCGGCGGTGCCGGCGTCGCCACCGTCCCCTTCGCCGCCGAACATCACCGGGCGCAGCGGGCGGTCGAGGTGCGCGTCGAAGGCGGCGCAGATCTCGTCGAGAGCGTCGGCGAACACCGGGTAGGCGGCGTAAAGCGCGCGTCCCATGCCCGGACGCTGGCTGCCCTGCCCGGTGAACAGGACCGCAAGCTTCGCGTCGACCAGCGCCGGGGAGACGGTGCCGCGCACGAGCCCGACCGCGTCGCGGTCCTCGGCGAGCGCGGCGAGCGCACCGGCCAGGCGGCCGTGCGGGTCGCTCCCGCCGGCGACGATCACTGCGCGGTGCTCGAAGCGGGACCGTCCGGCCAGGGTGAACGCGACGTCGGCGAGGTCAAGCCGCGCCCTACCGGCCGAACCGCCCGCCGCGGTGCCCGCCGCGGTGCCCGCCGTCT